>JABSSD010000202.1 GCA_013214575.1 Paracoccaceae bacterium
AGGAGACGGCGACTATGGCCGATGAATGCAACATGTGTGATGTCCTGGCCGCTGCCGATCGCGGCATGGCGGCGTGGGATGGTGACCAGTTTACCGAGGCCGATCGAGCTGACTACATCAAAAGCTTGAATGATGTTCGCACCGGTCTGGGTGAGTTCGTTCCAGAGGGTGGCTTGCGCGATTTCCTAGATATGGTTTTGCATGCCGAGATCCAGGGCGCGCCTCATATCGAGGCGGCGCCTCAAGTCCATTAAAGGAGCCTATCGGCGAGCGGCCCGCGGTTGCAAACAAGGGTTGTTTGGGTGCGGGCCGCTCTCCCCTCCCACGTCATAGGCGGATTGAAAAATATCTAGTGCGAAATTGATAACGGTCCAGAAACGGAGCGACCCGCGTGCGCAGTTAGGTACGGTTTTGGACACGGGTCGCTCTTCCACCCACCTAGTGGCGGATTTCATGTAGAGTAGTACGAAAGCGATATCGGTCCAGATAAGGAGAAAAGCAGTGTCCCCAGCTATTGCAGCATTCTTGGGCGGATATTTGGGCGTTATGGTCGCTTTGGGTGCGATGCATTTGGAAAAAGGCAAATACGCCGAAAGAAAAGGGGCTGCGCTTCTTTTGAAGTTCTTTTGGCTGGTTTGGTTAGGTATCCCGGCGATATACCACCTTCTATTCAACGCTCGCTTCAAAGGAGTGGGACTATGGGAGCATTTTGCAAATTTGTACGAAGGGATTATGGGTAATCTCCCTGATTGGTCTCCCATAGAGATGATCGGTTCAATCCTAACTGATCTTTTCGCTGGGCTTCTCGGTATTGTGCCGGGGTGGGCTGTAGCGGTGCACATGCTTAGTCGCGATTTGTTCGGGTTCGATTTTGTTGAATTTTTTTGGGGATGACATGATCGCCAAGTGGAAAGGCGAAATGCCTTAGTCGCAGATCCAGAAAAGGAGGCCACGCAACGGCGACTATGCGGGATAAAGCAGACTTTTGCCGCGGCAAAACAATGATAGTCTTCAGCTTGTCCGGAGTTTAAAGGAAAACAGAATTGATCCGCCACATCGTCCTCACCAAATTCAAGCCGGAAACGGAAGAAGACAAGATTTCTGGAATCTATGCAGGGCTTTCAGAGCTGACCGAAAAAATCTCCGGCGCGCACAACTTTATCGGAGGGCGCTCGGATAGTCCTGAACAGATCGAACGCGGATACATGCATGCCTTCGTCATAGATTTCGACAGTTGGGCTGACTTGAAAGTCTACGCGGAACACCCGGAGCATAGGGCTCTCGGTTCTCAGATTGTCGAGAATGCCGCTGGCGGGATTGACGGAGTCCTTGTACTCGACCTCGAAGTCAAAAACTGACTAGTGTCAATACACGTCCGCTCTGGGCTGCGATTTCAACGGGTCGCTGCAACACAGACCTCAAATTTCTCCGCTGGTGTCCGATATTGCAAGGTCTTTCTAGGCCGTTCGTTGAGCTGTCGTGCGACAGCGCTGAGTTTGGCTTGGCTAAAGCCCGATATATCAATGCCCTTGGCGAAGTATTGTCTGAGAAGGCGGTTGGTATTTTCGTTACTGCCGCGCTGCCACGGAGACTGAGGATCACAAAAATAGACGTCGATCTTTGTGGCTATGGTGAACTTTCGATGCCCTGCCATCTCTGATCCGCGATCCCAAGTCAGAGATTTGTAGAGCTCCTTAGGAAGCTTTCGCGCTTGCTTGATGAGGGCTGTGATAACACTCTGGGAGTCCTTGTTCTCTACTTTCGCCAACATCACAAAGCGGGAATGACGCTCGACCAGCGTGGCGATATAGCTGTTGTTCGACCCCACGATCAAGTCGCCCTCCCAATGGCCTGGAATGGCTCGATCCTCGACCTCAGGTGGGCGCTCACTGATCGGAATTGCATCTTTGATTTTACGCAACTTAAGCTGTCAACGCCGGACCGAAATTGCACCAAGCGCCGGAGCAATAGCGCGCCACCTGACTAATTTTGGCCGGATCAAAAGTGCACCACTTTGTTGGATGTAGGTTTGGCCACAGATCCGCATTGCGGAGCGCCCCAAATAGCGACGAAGCTGTGCGGGGCTGTGGTCAAACCGGGTGGTGGCGTTTGCTCTTCAGGCTTTGATGGCTCGACGACTGTGTTTGAGGCGGTAACTCTCGCCGTTCATCTCCAGAATGTGGACATGGTGGGTCAGTCGGTCGAGAAGCGCGCCTGTGAGGCGTTCGGAGCCGAAGGTATTGGTCCATTCGTCGAACGGCAGGTTGGACGTCACGATGGTTGATCCGCGCTCGTAGCGCTGTGAGAAGACCTCAAACAGAAGTTCTGCGCCGGTTGGTGACAGCGGCACATATCCCAGCTCGTCAATGATCAGCAGCCGGTATTTGGACAACTGTTTCTGCAACCGTAGCAGGCGCTTCTCATCCCGGGCTTCGAGGAGTTCATGCACAAGAGCGGATGCGGTGATGAAGCCGACTGCCAGGCCCTTCTGACAGGCTGCCAGCCCAAGGCCGAGACCAATATGCGTCTTGCCGGTGCCGCTGTTTCCCACTGCGATGACATTCTCGTTGCGGGAGATGTAATCACAGCGGGCCAACTCCAGCACCAGCATCTTGTTCAGCGAGGGCATGGCCTTGAAGTCGAAGCTGTCGAGACTTTTGACCGCCGGAAACTTTGCAGCCTTGATCCGCCGTTCCACCATGCGGCGTTCCCGGTCGATGAGTTCCAATTCGGCGAGGCGCAGAAGATACCGGGAATGATCAATCCCTTCTGCCGCGCATTGTTTGGCGACTTTGTCATACTCACGCAGGATTGTCGGCAGACGCAGGACCTTTAGGTGATGAGCTAACAATAGCTGGGGCGTGTCGGTCATGACCGGCCTCCAGAAAGAAGAGCCATGTAATCGCCAGGGGATGTGACAGCGACATGGGCTTTTGGAAGGTATGGATAAACCGTCATATCCAACCGTGGAGGGCGGCGTTCAATCCTGCACAAAACCAGGTGCTTCACCGCATCAAAGCCAATGGTGCCTCGTTCAAGGGCACTTTGTATTCCGGCTTCCACGTCCGCAATCTGGAATGCCTCCAGCAGCCGCAGAACCTGAACGAACTCACGTTTGCCCTTTTTGCCCATGCTGGCTTCCATAAGGCGGCGCAGTGTGGCGAAGGCTTCTGGCAGTTCCCAATCGGCCAGTGGGGCGGCCTGATCCAACGCATTGGTCTTCTGTTCGATCAGCGCCAGATAATGAAGCGGATCATAGATGTAATCCTCCTTCTCCCAAGAGCGAGGGTGACGGGCGATGACTTCTGCCCCGCAGGCAATCACCACCTCATGCACATAGCCCCGCACCAGAACTTCTTGGTGACCGAAGGCAGTTGGAACAGAATAATCGTTGCCGCGATACCGCACGAGGGACAGTGAGCTGACCCGAACTGATTGCTTGTCGCAGGCGTCATAGGGAACAACTGGCAAAGGCTGGAGCCGTTCCGCATCAGCCTCAAACCGTTCGCCAATTGTGCCTTTGTGACCACGCAGCTTGTCGCCCATGCGCTTGCAGCATTGTGCCGCCAGATGCGCATTGAGATCATCAAAGCTGGCAAACTGGGGTTTTGGAACCATGAAGTTCCGGCGGGTGTACCCCACCATCCCTTCGACTTTGCCTTTATCGTTCCCTTTTCCCGGGCGGCCAAAGCGATCTTCAAACAGATAATGAGATACCAATTCAGAGAACACACGGGTTCGTTTGCGCGTTCCATCCCCCAGAATGCGGGCAACCTTTGCCGACAGGGCATGCGCGCATGCCCGAGAGGGCGATCCGCGTATTGTCATAGAGGATCGACACAGGCACACCGCCGAAGAACGCGAACGCCGCGACATGCGCGTCACAAAACGCTTCCGTCGTCTCAGCCGGATAAGCCTTCACAAAACACGCATCCGAATGTGGCAGGTCCATCACCAGAAAATGGATCTTGCGTTCCTGGCCACCAATGACGGCAAGCGCTTCACCAAAGTCAGCCTGAGCATGCCCCGGCGGGTGCACCAGCGGTACA
Organism: Paracoccaceae bacterium; assembly: GCA_013214575.1. Taxonomy (GTDB): domain Bacteria; phylum Pseudomonadota; class Alphaproteobacteria; order Rhodobacterales; family Rhodobacteraceae; genus Parasedimentitalea. Next base: position 4,050 of record JABSSD010000202.1, read on the forward strand.
AAAACCTCTCGCTGACGCTGCCTGGCCGCGAAGATGTAGCCCTTTACAATCGTGATGCCGCCTTCAAAGCTATGCTCATCACGCAGACGTTCAAATATCCGCTTTGACGTGTGCCGCTGCTTCTTTGGAACCAGTTTGTCCGTCTCAAGGATTTGGTCGATAATCCCGGTAAAACCATCAAGCTTCGGACGCTTGATCTCTTTGTCGCGCCGATATCCAGGGGGGATCGAGAACCTTAGCATCTTCTCGACAGTGCGACGGTTGATCCCAAAAACACGAGCCGCTTCCCGACGGCTCATGCCACCAAAAAGAACAGCGTGACGTACGCGTCCATACAATTCCACGTGCTTCAATCCCGCCCTCCGTAAAAACGAAGAGCCTAACAGGACAGGCTAATCAGCCCATCTGCAGCAAGACAATCTTGCCGCTCGCGTGGTGCAGTATTCCACTGGCGTTCTCAGTTGGCCCAATTGTAGCGAACGGCCCTGAGCCGCCGTCCAATCACGACCCTGATGCTGGGGAGCAGCCTTCGCATTGCAGTCATTCATGCGCCGCACAGCATTCTTTCTGGCTGGTGGTCTGGTGTGCGGACTAAGTTGCCCTTCACTGCAATTGTATCAATGTCGGTCTTTGGACTACATTGGTGCATTGGGAAAACAATTCTATTTTTTGCGCAGAAACATTGTTTTACCTCCTTTTTGGAAAATGTGTTGCTCTACTGCTAAAGTGGTGGCTAAAATTACTCATATGATTTTGCAACTAAGAAATTGGGTCTAAAAAAACGGAAGTTACTTTGAAATGGATAGAAGAGAATTCTTGTCTTTCACCGCTGGGGCGTCCTCTATGATGGTACTGCCTAGGGCGGTTTCGGCACAAACCGAGCGGTGCGGAACCGTCTTTGATCCAAGTTTCGGTCAAGTGACGAAATGTTCAGTGGGCATCCCCATCTACTCAACCCCGGAACAAGAGTGTCAACAGTGGTGTTGGGCAGCCTGCTGTGAAGCAATATTTGGCCTAGCAGACTTCCGCGTTGACCAGTTACGGTTCGTTGAAAAACTCTTTGGCGGTGGGCTAGACTGTAGAGCAGCGACCGGCCCGATGATCAAAAATGCTATCGATGGTTTCTGGACTGATGAGCGCGGCAATTCCTTTTGGGCAAGTGCCGGGATTGTGATGGACACGCAATTTGGTATCGGAACTCCAAACCCTCTCTCGGTGGTCTGGCAGGAGCTGAACGCTGGCCGAGCTTTGATAACAGGAACTCTTGGCCATGCAGTTTTGATAACAGCGTTGGAATATATCCATACCCCAAATGGCACCCAAACGACTGCAGTCATTGTTCGCGATCCGTGGCCCTTCTCGCCGAACCGGCGTGCGCTATCGATGCAAGAATTTCAAAATGTCAATTTCCTTGCGACTCTCCATGTATCTTAGCTGCTATTGCCCTCCGAATGAAAAATAACGTTAACCTTTGTGGGGAATGCGGTAAAAAGAACAGGGTTCCCGAAGCATCAGACCGTAGTCTTGCTAAATGTGGGAAATGCAAAGCACCTCTTTTCCCAAATGAGGTTGCTAAGCAACCCACATCGTCATTGCGACGTCTTTCAGAAAAGTCAGCCTCCGTGCATTCTCGAAACAATGCTCCACGAGGGCGATCGCGGAGAACAAGTACCAACCATGCATCTTTCTGTTTTGTCGTCTTGGCCATTTTAGGTGGCGCGGCACTCAGTGGCTTGTTTTCTGTAGCGGTTGTCCACATCCCAATTCTTTTTTTGGGCGACGTTTTACCCGGTCTGTTTAGTCTCAGTCTCATGTGGTGCCTTTACCGCGCAATTCGAACGCGAGGTTGGTCAACATACATCTCGGCTGCCCTTGGTGGCGTCGCAAACGTTGGTGCCATTTGGTTTATCTGGTGCTGGAGCTATTGGAGTTTTGCAGACGCCGTCTGGGTCTTTCAGCTAGGCCCCAAAGGTATCTTCGATGGGCTTTGTTGCACAAATCGGCCTGAGGTCGGGCTCCCCCTTACCCCTGACGGACTTATCCTACGGTAACAGTTTCAGGTATGCCAAGAGCTGTGAATTCGTTGAGAATTGCGGCGCGAATTTGGATCCCCGCAACCTGC
>JABSSD010000203.1 GCA_013214575.1 Paracoccaceae bacterium
CAGGTTGCGGAGATCCAAATTCGCGCCGCAATTCTCAACGAATTCACAGCTCTTGGCATACCTGAAACTGTTACCGTAGGATAAGTCCGTCAGGGGTAAGGGGGAGCCCGACCTCAGGCCGATTTGTGCAACAAAGCCATTGCCAACTGGTCGTTTGCAGCTGTCGTAGTTGGTATAATCCAATTTGCGTTCCAGTTTCGCCGTATGCAAAACGAAGAACGCATTTTGCGCAGTGCATTCCCAGAATACGAAGAATACGCGAAAACCGTTCCAATGTTTGTGCCGTTATTGCGGCCCAAATCCGCTTAGAAATCCGCAACAAATAGAGGCGCCCCGCCGATTATTCCAAGAAAATATGGGCGGGCCACACTACTGAATATGGTGAGATTCACCTGCCGCTCACACTAGCCTCCGCAAATGTTGGCACACCAGAATGACAGGCGAATGCCCCTTTTAGGACACTAATAGCAAGCGCCCCGCCAGTGCCTTCGCCCAGTTGCAAGCCCAGTGCCAACAGCGGATCTTCGTTAAAATGATCAAGTAACTGTTTGTGGGCTTGCTCGGATGAGACATGTCCGGCGACACAATAATCTAGCGCACTCTCTGCAGTTTTCTCCAACGCCGATGCGGCCGCTGCGCATAGGAATCCATTGAGTATCACTGGAATGCGTTCAGCGTGCGCCCACCAAGGCAGCGCAGCTTTCTGGCGCCCAAGCATTGGCATGAAGCGCCACACCTTGATCCACCACCGCTGCTTTGCGGCGCAAACCTTCGTCGCCAATACCTGTGCCGTGCCCAACCCAGTATTGACCGGAGCCACCACTAAACGCTCTGGCGATCACTGCTGCAGAGGTTGTATTCCCAATTCCCATTTCACCGGTGACTAACAAGTCCACATCAGGATCAACTGCATTCCAAACAGCCAAATGAGCTGTCATTTTTTGCGCCAAAAACGTTGGAAATCGAACTTTCTCCACTATATCACAATGACCGCTTTGTAGTGCCGCATCGCAACATCACATGTGAAGACGAACGACAGCAATGGGCCGTTAGTGACCGTGAGGGGAGGGGGAAGTGGCCTGATTGCTGCTCCCTGCACATTTCATCACTAAGGGTGGAAAACCGCCATTCGCTGCGCGTCGCACCAATGCCTGCTGTGCGGACAACGCCGCCCTCGACATTACTTCGAAGCGTGGGTAGCCAGCAGCGGAACAACTTCCTGGAATTTGCTATATGATCAAGTCACTAGCTCATAGCTACACCGACGGACACGACACGTTCATCGGGCGGCTCGTATGGAACGACACACGAGCGATACCCGGGCCGGGGATATTAGTGGCTCCGGCTTTTGGGGGGCTGGGCCCGTTTGAAGAAGAGCGTGCGCAGGAGCTGGCCGAGGCTGGCTATGTTGTGCTTGCGGTCGATTATTACGGCGATGGCAAACGAGCAACCAGTAAGGAGGACGCATTTGCCATGATGGGGGAGTTGAATTCTGATCGGAGTCTTCTGGCTCGACGCATGATCGCAGCTCTTAATGAACTCAAGCGCCAAAAATCCGTTGATTCCGAACGCATTGGCGCGATGGGCTATTGCCTTGGTGGCAAAGCCGTTCTTGATCTCGCCAGGACTGGCGAGAAATTTGAGGCTTGCGTGTCTTTACATGGGGTCTATGACGCTCCGCCCAACTCTGTATCATCTATCGTTCCGTCCTTACTTATCCTCCACGGCTGGGAGGACCCACTTGCAACTCCGGATAACTTCGTATCGCTCGCTTCAGAACTTACATCGAAGTGCCAAGATTGGCAGATGCTATCTTTCGGACATACAGGCCATGCGTTTACCAATCCAAATGCTCAAGAGCCCGACGAGGGTATGGCATATAGTCAACGCGCAACCCGCCGGTCATGGAATGCGCTGACTGACTTTTTCCACGAGAAACTCGGAAACTGACAGTAAGATAGTTTGTAGGTTTGGGCTCGAACCGGCCCTTCGCCGCAGTAGTCACGAATGGCCGAAAAGGGCCGAAAGCACCAGTTGTACAGACTGGAGTGAAGGCCACCAGAGTCTGCGAATAGGCAAATGACACTCATCGTAGAGATGGTCCGTTTTCCTTCGTTCAATCCCAGTCCCGGCGTTGTAGATCCCAAGTTAAAAGGTGGAGAATTAGTATTGCCTATGTCTATCCGATAAACCGAAATGCTCGCATAACTTCAAAAAAATCTTTGTGACGGAAACGCAGTCGGCAGTCAGACAATAGCTCGGCCCCTGGATACCAACTGCAGCGGTAGGCCTCAGTTGGGTTTGAATATTCGATCTGCATGTCCACCTCATCCGGCATGGTCAACATGCAGGCCGAGAGATCGCCTTTCAACGCTGCTTCAACACCAGCGCGAATTTCTGTGCAGGCTCGCCGCGGTGTCATCGAGGCAGAGGCAGGGCCAATACCTGTGGAGACAGGTACAGTTCGGATTTTTGGGACCAATGCAGCAGCGTCACCGCAAATGCCATGATCTCCAGATATGAAGACTGATGGCACTTGGTGATATGCCGCAATGTGGGCGTTATGTGTGAATTCAGAGGACAACTCTCCATTGAAGTAAAACCGAGAGATCCGACCGTTGAAACTGTGTGCGAGAGGGTTGGCTGAACTGCCGGCTTTGGCGTGGTAGCCAGTGAAAAGTGCTGCGTCAAAACTTTCGTCAAGACCGCACATCATTGAATGTGGGTTTCCAGGCCAACCATGGATAATCGTAACATAATCAGGTAGTCGTGCTGAAATGATGTTGCGCGCGGTTTCATGGCCATCTTTCACCACTACTTCACGGGCACCCGCTGCATAAGCGCCTTCGCAAGCAGCAACAACTTCGGCGCTCATATACTCGCGAAACTCACCATAGTCTGGCCCGCTTTTACGCGCCTCGTCCCAGCTGGCTATTCCCGCGGTGCCTTCAATATCGGCGCTTATGAAAATTTTCACTCTCTTTACCCTTCAATTCTGCCCATTGTTTTCTGGCAGGTACAAAGCAAATAGCTCTGGGATCCCAAATTCAGTCCAGTTCCGTCCAGGGCCAGGGCTTGACGTTGCTCGCAGCTGTTTGGAAACGCGCCGCTTTTGCCATCCATATACCCAGATCGGTGCCAAAATCGGCAAGCCGTTCATTCGGCTGTTTGTTGTTGATCAACATGACAACAAACTGCAACACGGTTACCGCGCCCAGAATTGTTTGGGCGAGAGATATCATGACCGCGATCAGCAACATGTAGACCAGCCGGACCAGTATATTTTCCTCGTTCTCGGGTTCGATCTGCTCGCCGTGAAGGCGCCCGGCTATTTTTTCTTCGTCAGATTCAGCCATTTGTATCCCTGTTCTTTTGGTTGCGGCAAACCTAGCACAAATCGTTACTGGGCTGTACGGGCAGACTAGCCTTGATCACGGTAGACGCTAGCTGAATTTTGAGTCGCGTGTAATGGTGATCAACCTCTAGTCGTTACGTTTCGGAATGGCCGCGAATTTGAAATGTTTCGGGGTGAGCATTGTTGCGGAGAGTTCTATTGTTGGCTGTGAAACCGCTCGACCTATGCTGCGCTGCACACACAGGGACACGAAGGGCCGAGAACTGCCGTTCGCTGCGTTTCGCGTCAATGTCTGCAGTGCGGCGCGGTTTCACAGCCGGTAGGGTGCGCAGAGATACTAATTGCCTGCCAGTTTGCAAGGCTCTCAACTGATATATTGACCTACATAAGGGCGCTGAGATGGTCCTTGAGAACACCCCTACAAGTGGCGTGCATGAACCCAAGGCCGCTCTGGCCGCCTCTCTGGGGATCAAAAGCTTGATTTCGGCACAGCTAGTCTTGTCTACTGGCGACGAAGACTATTTGAATTGTGCAATCAAGGAGAAATATTATGAACACCAAATCATTTCGCCCAGGCACCGATATCGAAATCAGGATCCACGACGGGATTGTAGGTGCCATCATATTGCTTAGCGTCGTTCTCGGCATGATGGTCAACCCCATCTGGTTCTGGTTGGCGGGATTAACCGCAGCCGTCATGTTCAGTAGTGCCTTTACCGGTTTTTGCCCAGTCCACTATGTGCTTTGCAAGATATACCCAATTACACTCGACAAAGACTCTACTTCGTAATTTTGGGCATTTCCTATCCACCGGGTGGGTTCTCAATTTGAGCCGTTCGCCGCGCCTCGAAAATGGTTCTATGGACACGAACCGGCCTTTCACCGAAGTGGTCATGAACGGCAGCTTCTCTAATTGGGTGTTTGGGTCAAGCTCGTTTTCCTTGTTTTTTTTGGGGTCATGGTCACTCATCCGGGTCACGCTTCTCTTCGCAGTCTGGTTGATGCCATGATGGCACCGCCGCAAGCATATGTCGGATCGGAAGTGGAGAGCCTTGCTCAGAGACGCGCTTCAAGTGGCGCAGTAGCCATTTTCGGCTTCTTCCACGAACCTCGTCC
>JABSSD010000204.1 GCA_013214575.1 Paracoccaceae bacterium
ACAGCGCCATCATGAAAACCAGCGTCATCTCGACCGAGTTCCGCGACCGCTACCTGTCCACCCCCGGCGATCTTAACGCCTTTGAGGGCCGCGCCGTGGTGTTTGACGGGCCAGAGCAATTCCACGCCACCATCGACGACGCAGCGCTGAACATCGACGAACACTGCGTGTTGATCATGCGCGGCGCCGGTCCCATCGGCTATCCCGGTGGCGCCGAAGTGGTGAACATGCGGCCACCCGCCTATCTGCTCAAGAAAGGCATCCACGCGCTGCCCTGCCTTGGCGATGGCCGCCAGTCCGGCACCTCCGGGTCGCCCTCGATCCTCAACGCCTCGCCCGAGGCGGCCGATGGCGGTGGCTTGGGTCTGGTGCAAAACGGCGATCGCATTCGCATCGATCTGAACGCCTGCACCGCCAATATGCTGGTCGACGAGGGTGAGATTGAAAGGCGCCGCGCGGCGCTGCCGGCCGATGCCTATACACCGCCAAGCCAGACCCCCTGGCAAGAGCTGTTCCGCGAAAAGGTCCGGCCGTTCTCAGAAGGCATGATCTTGGACGGGGCGGATGAATTCCAGGACATCGCCCACGGCACCATGCCACGCGACAACCATTAGCACCGGTTGCAAGGCGTTAAATCAATGCGTTACGGGCTCCTGCCCGTGACGCGACAAGCACTGCGACGAACATATTAGACTGTAGAGAGTGAAGACGACGTGATGCAACAGGACAAGGACACCATGCCCCAATTGCTGCCGCTGGACAGGTTTAGCGGCTCCCTGTCGACACGGGTGCATCTTGTTCTAAAGGACGCCATTCTGTCGCTGGTCTACCGGCCCGGCGAGATTCTGCGCAAGACGACAATCTGCGACACTCTTGGCGTCTCCCGCTCACCGGTCTCCGAAGCAGTCACCAAGCTCGCCGCCGAAGGGCTGGTCGATATCGTGCCCCAGGCCGGCACCTTTGTGTCGCGGTTTTCAATGGACGACATCCGCGAAGGCGCATTCCTGCGTGAGGCACTGGAAATGGCAGCGGTAGAGCATGTAGCCCAGACCATAACCGAGCCGCAGGCGGTGCTGCTGCGGCGCAACCTGCGGCTGCAGCAGGCGCTGGCGGACGATGGCGATATCGAGGGCTTTCTGCAGGTCGACTCGGACATGCACAATCTGATCATGTCGTTTACCGGCTTCAAACGATTGGCCCTATTGGCGGAGACCGCCTGGACACAGGTGCTGCGGGCCAGACATCTGCACATGCCGACCCCGGGCCGCATGCAATCCGCAATCAAAGAACACACCGCCATTGTTGCCGCAATTATCGCCCGCGACCCCGAGGCCGCCAAGCTGGCAACCCGCAACCACGTGCGGCTGCTGGTCAAATATATCGAGCCGCTCGAAGCGGAGCGGCCCGACCTGTTCAAGCCCCGCTAGCAAAACCGTGCAAGTCCCAGGGCTGATCTGACCTGATCGCCGGTCCGTCACCCGGCCAAAAATGCAGGCATCCGGCCCAGCGCCCGGCGCAAAGGCCAAAAACAGCGCGACCCCGCTTAAGCTGCGCCACCCGCGTTCCAGTCAACCTTTACATGAGTTTGATCTGGGCCTAGAATCATCACCACATTCAAAAGACATTTACTTAGATCATTTCAACTTAACCGGGCGCGTTGACACATATTTACCTTTGACGCTCCAATGGGATTTTATCATGAGCAAATCAGGGACATTGATTGAGAAAAAGGTAAAGGCCTTTGCCAGCGGCATGGAAACCCGGATGACGGTATTGCGCACCGCCAAGGTCAAAGAGACCGACAAACGTCTCGAAGCCGAGGCTAAAAAAACCGGTGCAGCAACTGCCGCCCCCACAGGCGAAGACAGGGTGATGAAACTCACCTTCATCATGTCCAAGGGGCCGTCCACCAAGGGGCGCACCGGCAAGCAACAGGCAATCGAGGTGGCCGAAGGCGACAGCTGGACCTGTTCCGGCAGCCACATGAACGACAGCGCCCGACACATCAACATGTACACCCACGGTCCGGGCAAATCGGGCAGAAAATATATGATCGACCCCAAAAAGGCGTTTGGCGGCAAAGAGGAACACATCTGCAATCTCGCCAAGTTCAAATCCGAATGGGTCGCGGAGATGAAAAAGCAAGATCTGCGCAATTTTCGAACCGGGACAGGCTATGGCGACGGAGATGATTATCACCTCGAATTGCCAGCGCCTCGGATCCCCAGAACCGACGCCGAATGTGTGACCTGCGTCGATGAATACTGCCGGCTGGTGGTGTTGGAGGGCTACAAGAACAACACAAAATTTGAGAAGAGCTGGGCGGGTTCAGTCAAGGTTCCAATGGCAAAATACCGCAAGGAAAAGGAGACTGCAGACAAAGCCAGGCGCCTTGAGGAGCTCAAGAAAATGCGCTTCAAAGGCAAGCTCAGCGCCTCCGGAAAGCTGTTTTCAAACGCCACCAAAACCACCAAATCCTCGGTGAAGACAAGCGGGTCGATCATGCCCCCTAAGGAGATCCAGGCCGAGGCAGGCAAAATCAGCCACATCCCACTGGTGCTGATCGCCACCCCCAAAAAAGGCACCTTTACAGATGTCTTCCTCGCCACCTCTCTCAGCCTGGCGCTGATAAAGTATCAAAACCTTGAGCAGGTTTTTGTGAAGGAAGTCCGCGTGGACAGCATCCTGTCGATGAAAGGGTTATTGAGTCGCGCCGCCGCAGCAAGCGCATCGGTGAAAATCGAGGTGACGCTGGGAGCGGGAACAGACCCCACCGGCAAAGCCACGGTCGAGTATTCAGTCGATGGTCTGGGGCCGGATGATCACAAGGGGAAAATCATTTATGACATCAAGGGATCAAGCTCAAAAATCTTGCAGATGACATGACCTGCGGGCGGCTCAGCAGGGGTGATAAATCACACCGCGTCCAAGGCCAAAGTCAGGTTGGAGATACATGGTGCACCCGAGAGGATTCGAACCTCTGACCCCCTGATTCGTAGTCAGGTACTCTATCCAGCTGAGCTACGGGTGCACTATGGCCGGGATTTAGTCTGACCAGCGCAGATGAGCAACCCCAAAAACGAATTTAAATGGTGCCATCGCCTTTCGGCAGGCAGACGTCGAAAATCGTGCCCTCGGCTCCGGTCTGACGCAGGCTGACCGAGCCACCGTGGCCGCGCGCCAGTTCGGCGGCAATCGCCAGCCCCAGCCCTGACCCACCCTTGCGGGCACCGCCGTGAAACGGCGTGAACAGATTCTCCTGGGCCCGCTTGGGCAATCCCGGTCCGGTATCGCTGACCGAGATCCACCAGGCCTCGGCATCCTCAAACGCCGCGATCGTCACGGTGCCTGCCTCGCCGGTCGCGGCAATCGCCTGGCCGGCGTTGCGCACCAGGTTCATCACAATGCGATAGAGCTGCTCGGGGTCGGCGCGCAGCTCCAGCTCGGCAGGCACCGCGCTGACAATTTCGATCCGGCCATCCGCAGACACGATGCGCTCGGCCTCGATCAGATCCCCGATCACCTCGCTCAGCTTGATCATGGTCAGCGTCGGCGCAGGTTCTTCGGCGCGGCCAAACGCCAATGTGCTTTCGCACAGCGACACCGCGCGGGTCATCGAGTTTACCAGCTTCGGTGCCAGACGCCGCACCAGAGGGTCTTCGCTCATTTCAATCCGGTCGGTGAACAGCTGTGCCGAGGTCAGAATATTGCGCAGATCATGGCTGATCTTAGCCACCGCCTCGCCCAGCTGGGCCAGCCGCTGTTTTTGCTTCAGCGCCTGTGTCAGCTCGGTCTGCAACTGCAACAGCGCCTCTTCGGCCTCGCGCAGCTCGGTCACCCCGGCCGAGGGCTGAATGATGCCGCGGGCATCCTCGGGGGCGGCGGCATAGCGCTGCATATAGCCCACCACCACCTTGATCGGCTTGACCAGAAAGGCGCGCACCGCGACGAACAGCAAAACCGCGGTAAAGATCGAGATCACCGCCGAGAGCAGCAAAATGCGCACCCCGTAGTCGATCATCGCCGCCCGCAGTGGCGCGGTTTCCATAGTGATTTCGATCAGAAGACCAGCCTCACGCACTGGGGCGCCGATCACCCGGATGATCTGATTGCCCGGTGTCACCAGCCGCCGCATGGCATCGCCGATCAGCACAAGGGGACCGGCCATACGCAGATCATAGGTGGCTTCGATGGGCTGAGGGATCGGCGACGACAGCATCAACTGGCGCATCGCGTCGCGGCGCAACACCACGTTGAACACCCCTGCATTGGCCAACAGTTCGGCCTCCAGCTCGGTCTCCAGCATGTCATCCGCCAGCAGCACCAGCGAGGCAATCTGCGCCCGCTCCAGCCGCGTCAGCAGGTAATCCTCGCGGAACCGCGCAACCGAGGGCACAAAGATCAGAACTTCGGCCAGCATCACGAACACCGTGGTTAGGATCAGAAATCGGCCTGAAAGCGAGTTTAACATTTCGCCCTTTCCGGCTCAGAGAATCCAGCGCTGCACAAACCGGACCGCGCGTTTAACGAACTGATTATCAAAAAGCCGAGGCGAGAAATAGGCCCCAGCGACACGTTTATTGATCTCGCCAAATGTTGGATAGGGCGACACCATCGCCGCAATCTGGCTCATTTTCAAGCCATTGGCCAGCGCCAGCGACCATGTGCCGATCAGCTCGCCCGCCTGATGCCCGACAATCGAGGCCCCCACCGGGCGCCCCTTGACCACCATCACCTTGATGAACCCACGGGTTTTGCGCTCGGCCAGGGCGCGGTCATTGTGATGATAATCAAACCGCACCACCTCCAGCTTGACGCCGTAAACATCGCGAGCCTGTGCCTCGGTCAGTCCCACCTGCGCCAGTTCCGGGTCGGTGTAGGTGACCCAGGGGATGTGGTTGGTCCTGGCCCTGGAGGCCAGGCCAAACAAGGCAGACCGGAGGATCACCCCGGCCTGATAGCCGGCCACATGGGTGAACTGCATACCACCAGCCACATCGCCAATGGCATATATTTTCTTGTTGCTGCTGCGCAGTTGGTCGTCGACCTGAATGCCGCTGCGGCTGGTCTCAACGCCAGCCGCCGCTAGGTTCAGCCGCTCTGTATTGGCCCGGCGCCCCACCGCCATCAGCAGATGCGAGCCCTTAAAGGTGCTGCCCGTCTTGACTTCAACCTCAATTGCCCCGGCCGAGCCACGGATCTTGCTCACCATCGCCCCTCCAGCGATATCGACACCCTCATCGCGCAGGCCGTCCAGCACCACCTGCGCCAGTTCCGGGTCCTCCTTGCCCAGCGCGCGCTGACCCTCGATCACCGTCACCCTGCAGCCCAGCCGCACATGCGCCTGCGCTATTTCCATGCCAACCGGGCCACCGCCGATGATCAGCAGGTGCTCTGGCCGCTCGCGCAGATCAAACAGGGTTTCATTGGTGACATAGGGCACCCCGTTCAATCCCGGTATCGGCGGCACCAGCGGCGACGATCCGGTGGCAATCACCACCCGACGCGCGGTGATGATATGATCTCCGGCCTGGACCTGCGTGGGTGAGATAAAATGGCCAAACTCGCGGATAACCCGCGCTCCAAAGCCCTCGAATCGCTCCTGGCTGTCCATCGGTTCAATGCTGGCGATGACGTCGCGCACGTGTTCCATTGCAGCCGCATAGTCAATTTTCGGCACCTGATCCGCGACGCCAAAACCAGCGGTGTGGGCTTGCCCATAAGCCGCCTTGGCGCTGGCGATCAGCGCCTTGGAGGGCACACAGCCGTAGTTCAGGCAATCCCCGCCCATCTTGTGGCCTTCCAGCAGCACCACGTCAGCGCCCATCTGGCTGGCCCCGGCCGCAACCGACAAACCGCCCGAGCCGGCCCCAATGACCAGCAAATCACATTTCAGCTGTTTCATGATCCACTCTCTTTCTTGCCGCGCAGGCTGTTGATCACGATGGGCAGCGCCGCCAGCGCACTCAGCGCCAATATGGGGCCGATGATATGCGGCTCCCAAAGCAGGCTCAAATCCGGATCGTCGCCCCGGTCAAACACCTCGCCCAGCCCGACGCCAATCCAGGTAAAGACAATACCACCGGGAATAATGCCCAGCGCCGTGGTCCACAGGAAGGTCCGAAACCGCACCCCCACCAGCGCCGGCAACAGGTTGGCGACAAAAAACGGCACCGCAGGCACCAGCCGAATCAGCAACAGCACCGAGACCTCGTTGTCACGCAAACCGGTCTTGAACGCCTGCAACCGTCCCTCTGACGCCTCCAGCTTAGCGGTCAGCATCTCACCCAGCCCCCAGCGCGCCGCCAGAAATATCGCCGCCGCGCCGATGGTCGCTGCGGTGATGTTAAACAGAGTGCCCGCAACAATGCCAAACAGGAAGCCGCCAGTGACCGAGGCCACTGCAGCACCGGGCAGTGAGAAGGCCACGATGAGGATATAGGTCCCGATGAACAGCGCCGCCAATCCCCAGAAATTCTGATCCCGGTAGGCCAGCAGCGATTCGCGATTGTCGCGCAGCGTCTCAAAGCTCAGGTAATCGCGCAGGGTAAAGGCCCCAATCACCGCCACGCTGAGGACGATCAGCAACGGCAGGTGCCGGATAATCGGGCGTTTTGGGTCATCGCTTGTCTGTGTCATCGCTATTTGGTCTCCAGTTCAGTCCTTTGCTACGCATAAAATAGGGTCGAGGCGAGTGACGCTGCATGTCAATCACGCTGCAGTGACCTGTGGCCCTCGATTTGTGAGAAAGGTTTCAGCCGGGCCAGTCCATACTGTTGAGCATCGGCACTGAAAGGCGCCTTCAGCCTCCTCCCCTCAGGTTTTCGGCCAAAAATATTGCATTCAGACCGAAAACCCACACCACAGGGTTTGACTCGCCGACCAATCCCTTCTAATGACCGGGCTTCGAGATAGACACTTCGAGGGCTTCGCTTTGCTCTCGACACAATTAAATGGAGACCGGAGCGATGAAACGCACCTTTCAGCCTTCGAACCTGGTTCGTAAACGTCGCCACGGTTTTCGTGCGCGCATGGCCACTAAGGCAGGCCGCAAGATCCTGAATGCACGTCGTGCACACGGCCGCAAAGAACTGAGCGCATAAACGCGCACCCAGTTTTCTGACGGATTTTAAACCGCCGGAGGCCCCCTTGGGTTGGCATTGCCAATCTTAGGGAAACACCTCCGGCGGCTTCCGTTTGCCCACCGTGTCTCTCAGTTTCCATAGGTCAATATGCAAGTCCTCTCTAAACGCAGTGAATTCCTCGCCGCTGCCCGCGCCCGCAGGCAGGGTTCAAAGGGCATGATGGTGCAGGGCCGCAATCGTCGCGACGAGGACGGCATCCGGGTTGGCTTCACCTGTTCCAAGAAGGTCGGCAATGCCGTCGCCCGCAACCGGGCCAAACGCCGGTTGCGCGAAGTGGCGCGGATCGTTCTGTCCTCTCACGGGCAACCTGGCTGGGATTATGTGCTGATCGGCCGCGCCACGGAAACCGCCGCGCGCCCCTTTGACCAACTACAGGGCGACCTGATCCAGGCGCTGAAAAAAATCCATGGGAAATAATTCCTCTGGCAGCGTGCGCGCCACCTTTTCCAGACCGATAATCGCCCCTATCTAACGCTTATGAACCTGCTGTCCCATATCATCGCCCTGCCAGTGCGCGCCTACCGGCTGATCTTCAGCCCCTGGGTTGGCTTTAACTGTCGCTATCAGCCGACCTGCTCCGCCTACGCGCTCGAATCGCTTGAGAAACACGGGGCGTTGAAAGGCAGCTGGCTGGCCGCCAAACGCATTGGCCGCTGCCACCCCTTTGGCAGCGATGGCTATGACCCGGTGCCCGACAAGCCTGACGACAAGCCCTGAGGTCGCAACTCTCCAGAGCCGGCCTGTGACCTCAGTTCTGCGCCAAAGACAGCGCGAACAGATCGCGAAACGCCTGCTTTTCGCGATCCCCGGCCTTCATGGCGCTGATGCTGTCTTCGATACTGGTGACGCCACCGCCACCGCCAACAACCACCAGCATGGCCATGCCGTACATGCCGTGCCGATTGCAGCGCATCCCGTAGACCCCCGGTTCCTCAAACCGCATCTCGACACGGGGTTTGTTCGAGATCGAAACCGGCGCCATCGCGGCGCTCCAGAGCTGCGGCACCGAATGGACGGTATGCTGCCCCCGGCTGTTCAGAAAGACCACAGCATCACCGGGCTCAAGACGGACCAGCGGCGGGTCAAAGCGGAACATGCCGGTGGCCGCCGTCGCCATCGGATCGGTCAGCTGTTTCACCTCATGTGACATGCCCTGCGACATATCAACAACAACATCTTCCGACAGCGCCGGAGTCCCCAGCAGGGCAGCGCCCACAAGCCAGGGGAGTATGGTTTTCATAATGGTCACCTGTGCGGCAGCAACGCCGCCACAATAGGTTGCAGTTGCCCCCAGGCTAACACAGCCAGAGCCGCACCGACGTTGAGATGGCGCAACTCCGCATCTGACACCCGGCCTCGGGTCAGGTAAAAGCAGCTCTGGCCAATCGGGTTTTTCCTTGGCAAATTACCCCCCAACCGCTAGGGGCGCGACATGTTTGATACAGATTCCAATGCCATCCACCCGCTGTTTGCCGGGGCACCCTCAACCACCGGCTTTAATAAGCTGCGCAAGCGCATCGTGCGGCACACCCGCGAAGCGATTGAGCAATATGGCATGATCGAACAGGGCGCCCGCGACCCCGGTGCCAAGCCGCAGAAATGGCTGGTCTGCCTGTCGGGCGGCAAGGACAGCTATACCCTGCTGGCGGTTCTTCATGAGCTCAAGTGGCGTGGATTGCTGCCGGTCGATCTGCTGGCCTGCAATCTGGATCAGGGGCAACCGGGGTTTCCGGCCACCGTGCTGCCCGAATTTCTGGCCAGGATGGGCGTGCCGCACCGGATCGAATATCGCGACACCTACAGTGTGGTGATGGATAAGATCCCCGCCGGACGCACGTTTTGTTCGCTCTGCTCGCGCCTGCGACGTGGCAACCTGTACCGTGTTGCCCGCGAAGAGGGCTGCTCTGCCGTGGTCCTGGGCCACCACCGCGATGACATCCTTGAAACCTTCTTCATGAACCTGTTCCACGGCGGCCGCCTGGCCACCATGCCGCCAAAGCTGGTCAATGAAGAGGGCGATCTGTTTGTTTACCGACCCTTGGCCCATGTGGCCGAGGCGGATTGCGACAAGTTCGCCCGCGCCATGAACTATCCAATCATCCCCTGTGATCTCTGTGGCAGTCAGGACGGATTGCAGCGCCAGCAGGTGAAACAGATTCTCGACGGCTGGGAATCAAACAACCCCGGACGCCGTCAGGTGATGTTCCGGGCGCTGATGAATGCCCGTCCGTCACATCTGCTGGACCCCAATTTGTTCGATTTCCCGGGGCTGGAGCTGAAAAACACCACGCCTGACACAAAATCAGACGAAATTCCCGAGCTGCGTTAACCGACGAGTCAGACCCATAGGCCTATTGTCAAAACAACGCGTCGTTTGCGTTTAGGCGAAAGGTCATTTCATGCTCCATCCGAATTCAGGTCAGTTGATGCGAATTCGACGCAAAATCGTCCCGGTTTTGCTTGGCCCGCCAATGCTTGCCTTTCTGCCTGCAGTCACCCTCGCCACATTCTGGTTGGGTGGCGAAGTTGCCTTACTGACCGTTGCCCTGGGGCTGCCCTTGCTGTTTGCCGCCCTTGGCGTCTTTGGCGGCGCCAAAATATCCTATGTCCCACGCGACAGCGTCACCGGCATGCTGTTGCGTGAAGGGTTCGAATTTGTGCTGGAACAGGTCCATGTTGAGACCGACGACACCAACCTGAGATCGGCAGTGATGGTGCTGGAAATCGACGATTACAAAGACCTTGTTTCCCGGCACGGCCAGGCGGCCAGCGATTCCGTGGTGCAACGCTGCGGCGAAAGGATCATCGAGACCCTGCGGGACAAAGATACCGTCGCCCGCATTGGGGACAGTAAATTCGCGATTTGCCTGACCCCGGTACAACAGCTCGACCTTGAGCTCACCGTTCAATTGGCCGGACGGTTGCAGACGGCACTGGAGGACCCAATCCCACTGGACGGGGCGTCGATTTACCTCTCCTGTTCCATTGGCTTTTGCATGCGCAGCCGGGCGCCGGGGCATAGTCCGGCAGAGTGGTTCACCGCCGCAACCACCGCACTGGGTGAGGCTCAGCATAATGGCCCCTCAGGCATCCGCGCCTATTCGGCTGATATTCACCGCCGCACCAAAGCCCGCAGTGATCTGCGCGAAGATGCGGCCGCCGCTTTGGAAGGCGGCCAGATCCAGCCCTGGTTTCAGCCTCAGATCTCGACGGACACCGGCAAGGTCAGCGGCTTTGAGGCGCTGGCGCGCTGGTCGCACCCGGTGCATGGCATGATTCCGCCCGCAACCTTCCTGCCCGCACTGGAAGAGGCCGGGCTGATGGAGCAACTCAGCCAGGTGATGCTGTATCACGCCCTGACCGCGCTCAAGGCCTGGGATGCTGCCGGCATCCAAGTGCCGACAGTTGGAGTGAATTTTGCGATGGCCGAGCTGAAAAACCCCGGTCTGGTGGACCGTGTCAAATGGGAAATGGAACGGTTCGAACTGGCCCCTGACCGGCTGGCGGTTGAAATCCTTGAAACCGTGGTCAGCGATTCCCCCGATGACATCATCACCCGCAATATAATTGGTCTCGGCGCGCTTGGCTGCCAGATTGATCTGGATGACTTTGGCACCGGCCATGCCTCCATTGCCTCGGTGCGCCGCTTCAATATCTCCCGCATCAAGATCGACCGCTCCTTTGTGATGAAGGCCGATCGCGATCCCGAACAGCAAAAACTGATCGGCGCGATCCTGACCATGGCCGAACGGCTGGAGCTGGAAACCCTGGCCGAAGGGGTGGAAACCGTAGGCGAGCACGCCTTGCTGGCGCAGCTGGGTTGCGACCATGTTCAGGGCTTTGGCATTGGCCGCCCGATGCCGTTTGACCAGACCCTGGACTGGATCACCGCGCACCAGGCAAAGCTGCAGGATGCCCCGGTGATCGGCAAACTGCGTAGCTAATCGCGTTTGAATCTCCCCATTGGGGCACAATGACGCCCCGATACCCCCGAATCTGCTTGACCTTTGGGGTGCATCTCTGTTGAACCACACCCTGTAATTCCATGTACAAGGTTGCAGTCCCAAATGGACGATCAGAACAAGAATCTAATACTCGCAACTGTGCTCAGCTTCCTGGTGATCCTCGGTTGGTATTTCTTTTTTCCACCGCCAGAGCCGGTTCCTGCCATTGATCCCGTGGCCACCGAATCCCAGGCCGAGGGCAGCTTTGCCGGCGCCCCGGCGGTTGGTGGCACCGCAACGGCCGATGCCACCGCGACCGCCCAGGCCGCCGAGGCCGAAGCCCCCAGCGCACCGCGTATCATCATCGACACCCCACGCCTGTCCGGCAGCATCTCGCTGCAGGGGGGCCGGATCGACGATCTGTCGCTGAAAGATTACCACGTCTCGATCGAAGACGATGCCGCGATCGTCAAGATGCTGTCGCCAGTGGGCGAAGCCGGCGCCTATTACGCGCTCTATGGCTGGGCTCCGGGCTCCGGTCTGGCCGCCGATGACGTTCCCGGTGCCAACACCATCTGGCAGGCCCAGGGCGACCCCGTGCTGGCCCCTGACTCGCCGGTCACCATGACCTGGGACAATGGCAGCGGTCTGACCTTCTCGCGCAGCATTGCCATTGACGAAGACTATATGTTCAGCGTCACCCAGTCGGTGACCAACAACAGCAGCGCCCCGGTGGCTCTGGCCCCCTACGGCACCCTGGCCCGACATGGCGAGCCTGCGGATCTGAAGAACTTCTTCATCCTGCACGAAGGCGCCATCAGCATGACCGATGGCACCCTGAGCGAAACCAAATACAGCAACATGCCCGACCTTGACGTCAACCCGCGCGAGGGCGTACCGGCCGAGGTGTTCCAGGTCGAGGCCAATGGCTGGGTCGGCTTCACCGATCACTATTGGATGTCGACGCTGATCCCGGCCAGCGGCCAGGCTTTCCGCTCGATCGCCAAATACGACGAGCGTCGCGATATCTACCAAACCGACATTGTGCTGCCGACGATGACCGTTGCCGCTGGCCAGACCTCCGAAGTCACCAGCCAGCTGTT
This sequence comes from Paracoccaceae bacterium, assembly GCA_013214575.1. Lineage (GTDB taxonomy): Bacteria > Pseudomonadota > Alphaproteobacteria > Rhodobacterales > Rhodobacteraceae > Parasedimentitalea. The sequence continues at coordinate 12,193 of JABSSD010000204.1, forward strand.
TGCCGGGGCCAAGGAATGGGCCACCATCCGCGCCTATGAGGCAGACGGTGTGGCTGGCTACATCAACAGTATCGACTGGGGCTGGTTCTTCTTCCTGACCAAGCCGATCTTCTGGCTGCTGCACAATCTCAACCAGATCATTGGCAACATGGGCGTCTCGATCATCGTCCTGACCCTGATCATCAAGGCAATGCTGTTCCCTCTGGCCTACAAATCCTACGTCTCGATGGCCAAGATGAAGGAATTGCAACCACAGATGGAAGAGCTGAAGAAAAAGGCCGGCGACGACCGTCAAGCAGTCCAGAAGGGCATGATGGAGCTGTACAAGAAGGAAAAGGTGAACCCCGCCGCGGGTTGTTTGCCGATCGTGATGCAGATCCCGATCTTCTTCTCGCTGTACAAGGTGATCTTTGTAACGTTTGAGCTGCGTCAGGCGCCGTTCTTTGGTCCGTTCCAGGATCTCAGCATGCCGGACCCGACCTCGATCATGAACTTCTATGGTCTGCTTCCATGGGGGGCGCCGGATCCCGGAACTCTGATGGCCACCGTGCTGATCGGTATTCTGCCGCTGTTGCTGGGTGTTTCGATGTTCCTGCAACAAAAGCTGAACCCGGCACCGACCGATCCGACACAGCAGATGATCTTTGCCTGGATGCCCTGGGTGTTCATGTTCATGCTGGGCGGCTTTGCCTCGGGGCTGGTGGTCTACTGGATTGCCAACAACACGATCACCTTTACCCAGCAGTATCTGATCATGCGCAGTCAGGGCTACACGCCTGACATATTCGGCAATATCAAATCCGGCTTCAAGAAAACGCCAAAGACGGATAAAAAATGACAAACCAAGTGACTGACATCTGGCGGCACCCGATCAAATCACATGGTCGGGAGCCGCTGGACAGCGTTACCTTGATCGCCGGGCACACCATGCCCGGCGATCGTGTTTGGGCGGTGGCGCATGAGGCCTCCAAGGCGGACACCACCAAATGGGTGCCCTGCGCCAATTTCAGCCGTGGCTCCAAGGCGCCAGAGCTGATGGCGATCAACGCCCAGTTGGACGAGGCCACTGGCAGCGTCACCCTGCGCCACCCCAGCCGCCCGGATCTGACGTTCTCGCCCGGGTCGGCAGAGGATCTGCCCGGGTTTCTGGACTGGGTGAAACCTCTGATGCCCACCAACCGCGCCGCATCAGCCCGGATCATTCGGGTGCCCGACCGTGGCATGACCGATACCGACTACCCCTCGGTGACCCTGTGCAACTGGGCGTCTCACCGGGCCGTGGAAACCGCGATGGGCCATGATTTGTCGCCGCTGCGCTGGCGCGGCAATATCTGGTTTGACCTGGGCACCGCCTGGGCGGAACATGATTGGATTGACCGCAGGGTGCAAATCGGCGAAGCGGTGTTCAAGATTCGTGAGCGAGTCGTGCGCTGTCTGGCGACGACCGCCAATCCCAAAACCGGCGTACGTGACGCCGATACACTTAAGGTTCTGAAAGACACCTGGGGCCATCAGGATTTCTCGGTCTATGCCGAAGTGATCCGGGGCGGTGCAATCAAAACCGGCGACGCAGTAAAGGTGCTCTGATGCAAATTCAATTTACCCTGGCCGAAACGCCAGACGACATCACAACTGAAAAGGGCCGCAAGCTGTTTGCCGGCGAGTCCGAGTTTGTCAAAGGTGTGGTGGCGATGTCCGGCCTGCCGCCTGCCGACCGTATGGAGGTCTGCTTTGCCGGCCGCTCCAATGTGGGCAAGTCCAGCCTGATCAACGCGCTGACTGGCACCAAAGGTCTGGCACGGGCATCGAACACCCCGGGCCGCACCCAGGAGATCAACTATTTCACCCAAGGCCCCGATCACTATCTGGTCGACCTTCCCGGCTATGGCTATGCCAACGCGCCGCTGCCGGTGGTGGAAAAATGGCAGCGCCTGCTGAAACAGTATCTGTCCGGCCGCCAGACCCTGCGCCGGGCCTTTGTGCTGATTGATGCGCGCCACGGGATGAAACCGGTGGACGAGGAAATCATGTCGCTGCTCGACAGTTCCGCGGTGACGTTTCAGTGCGTGCTGACCAAGGTCGACAAGGTCAAGGACAAGGATCTCGATGCGATGCTGGATCAGGTGCGCAGCAAACTGGCGACCCACCCGGCGGCCTATCCTGAAATGGTGCTGACCTCCTCCGAAAAAGGCGATGGCATTGCCACCCTGCGCTCGATCATCGTGGGATTGGTCTAAGCAGAGACACTCTGGCCATCATATCGGTAACTGGTCACGCCGTTGGCCGTGAAACCAGCCAAGCAAAAGGGGCCCCACCTGAACCAAGGTGGGGCCCCTTTTGCATCGTCATCACAGCTGAACAGCGTCAGACGTGCTGGGCGCCGTTGACCTCAATCTCGGCCCCCGAGATATAGGAGCTGTCCTGCGAACACAGGAAGAAGATCGCGGCGGCCACTTCTTCGGGCTGCCCCAAACGCTGCATCGGCAGCTTGGCAACGATCTTATCCGTACCGGGCGACAGAATCGCCGTTTCCACCTCTCCCGGCGCAATGGCGTTGACCCGCACCCCCAATGGGCCAAAGTCATGCGCCATTTCCCGCGTCAGCGCCGCCAGGGCGGCCTTGGAGGTGGCATAAGCGGCGCCCGCAAAGGGATGCACCCGGCTGCCCGCAATTGACGTTACATTGACGACTGAGCCCTTGGCGGCCGCCAGCTCGTCCTTCAACCCACGCGCCAGCACCACCGGAGCAAAGAAATTGACGTGGAACACCTTCCCCCAGTCCATCAGATCGGTGTCCAGGGTGCTCAACCGCTCGCCATTTGGGCCCTTGGGGGAAATCCCGGCGTTGTTCACCAATGCATCCAGCTTCCCGTCCAACAGCTCCTGAATCACTCCCACGGCATTGATGGTGCCTGCCGGATCGCCCAGATCGACCTGCACGTGATTTTCCTGGCCACCGCCCCAGGGGCATTCTTTGGGAAACGGATGGCGTGAGCAGGTAATCACCCGCCAGCCTTCGCTGTTAAATCGACGCACGGTGGCATGACCGATGCCACGGCTGGCCCCTGTCAGCAGCATTGTCTTCTGGCGCATTTTCCGGTCCTCACCTTTGATCGTGCTGGCGACCCTACCACCACAGCCCCCAGCTGCAACGCAACACTTGGCACTGCAGCCAGAACCGCGTAACAGATGCGGTCAAAGGGACCCCAGCGATGAAGAAACAGAAAATGAACCGCGATTGGATTGCCACTGCCGCCACCCTGTCCAGCGCGCTGCCGTATCTGCAGCGCTATGATGGCGCCATTGTGGTGATCAAGCTGGGCGGCCACGCCATGGGCAGCGACGAGGCGATGGAGATCTTTGCCCGCGATATCGTGCTGATGCAGCAGGTCGGTGTGAACCCGGTGATCGTCCATGGCGGTGGCCCGATGATCAATGCGATGCTGAAACGGCTGAATATTCAATCCGAATTCGTTGACGGCAAACGGGTCACCGATCAGGCCACCGTCGAGGTGGTCGAGATGGTGCTCTCCGGTCTGGTCAACAAGCGCATCGTTCAGGCCATCAACGCCCAGGGCGGCAATGCGGTGGGCCTGTCCGGCAAAGACGCCAACCTGATCACCTGTGACCAAACCAACCCGGATCTTGGCTTTGTTGGCACCCCTGCCGAGATCGACCCGACCCTGCTGCACAATCTCTTTGCCAATGACATGATCCCGGTGATTGCTCCTTTGGGCGTCGGCCGCAACGGCGAGACCTTTAACATCAATGGCGACACTGCCGCCGGCGCCATTGCTGCCGCGCTCAAGGCCGACCGGTTGCTGCTGCTGACCGATGTCTCCGGCGTCAAGGATGACAGCGGCGAAGTGGTGACCGAGCTGAAGGCCGGACAAATTCGTCAGATGACCCGGGACGGGGTGATTGCCGGCGGCATGATTCCCAAAACCGAAACCGCACTGGAGGCCATCGACGGCGGCGTGCGGGCGGTGGTCATTCTGGACGGGCGGGCGCCCAATGCGGTGCTGCTGGAACTGTTCACCGAACACGGTGCCGGGTCGCTGATCCGCCCCGACTAAATTGCTTTGGCGGGTCAAAAGCCCGCCATCTGCCGCCTTTTGACAACAACGTGTCTGCAGCGGGCTTGCGTTTTACTTTTACATGCGCATTTCTGAATACATGGAACATGAAACCACCCTCCGCCTTACCGTTTTTCTGGGGCTGTTTGCCCTGTTTGCCGTGGCTGAGCAGCTGGCCCCCCGCAGGCCACGCCAGTTGCCGCGCCAGGGGCGCTGGCTGACCAATCTGATGATCACTGTCGTCAACACTTTGACCCTGCGGGCGCTGGCTATCGGATTGCCCTTGCTGGCGGTCGGCGCCGCGATGTCCGCCCAGAGCCAGGGATGGGGCCTGTTCAACATGGTGGCGCTGCCACAGGCGCTTGAGGTGGCTCTGGCGATCCTCATCCTGGACCTGGCGATCTGGCTGCAGCATCTGATCACCCACAAAATTCCGCTGCTGTGGCGGCTGCACCGGGTGCATCACGCGGACCGGGATATGGACGTGACCACCGCCCTGCGCTTTCACCCGGTGGAAATAGCCCTGTCCATGCTGCTGAAGATCGGGCTTATCTACGGGCTGGGACCCTCGGCCGTTGCGGTGGTGCTGTTTGAGATCATGCTGAACGGAACCGCGATGTTCAACCACTCCAACCTCCGCCTGCCGCTGCCGCTTGATCGAATAGTACGGCGGTTTCTGGTCACCCCGGACATGCACCGGGTGCACCACTCGACTCTGCGCGCCGAGCACGACAGCAATTATGGCTTTGCGCTGTCGATCTGGGATCGCCTGTTCGGCACCTATATCGCCCAGCCCGCCAAGGGCCATATCCAGATGACTGTTGGCCTGCAATGGCAGGACGACCGCCCGGCCCAGCTGGGCTGGAGCCTGCTGCTGCCGTTCAAACGCAAATGACCTATGACCAGCTGGCCACCGAGGTTCAGGCACAGGGGCTGGAGATCCAGGGCAGCCTGCACCCGCGCCACTCCCCGGTCGCCGAGCTGGTGGGCGGCAGCTTGATCCTGCTGGGCACCGCCGGTGCCTTCTGGCCCGCCTTCACGGCCTCACCCGAGCATCTCGATGGCAACCCCGATCCGGTGGATCGCTGGTCGCTGCGGGTGATCGGCCGCCTGGCGCAGCGATTCGTTGCCAGCGCCCATTTTCCCTTTGGCGGACCGCCCTACACCCCCTTTGTCAATTGGGCCCTGGCCTCTGGCCAGGCCTTTACCTCGCCCTCGCAGATGATGGTGCAGGATCAGGTGGGGCTGATGATCTCTTTTCGGGGGGCGCTGCACTTTGCCGAGGAAATCGACATTCCGCCACCTCTGCGTGGCCCGTCACCCTGCGATACCTGCGCCTACAAACCTTGTCTAACCGCGTGCCCTGTCAGCGCTTTTGTCGATGGAGAGCCCTATCAATTACAGGCCTGCCACCAGCATCTGGACCGCGCCGAGGGCGCAACCTGCAGGACGCAAGGCTGCCTGGCAAGGCGCGCTTGTCCGCTCAGTTTGGGCGCAAATCGAGATTTTTTGCAATCCTCGCATCATATGCGCTATTTTCATAGCATATGACCTGTACATTGATTCTGACTCGCCATGCCAAATCCGCCTGGGACAGCACTGCGCCCAGCGATCACGCGCGCCCTCTGAACAACCGGGGCCGTCACTCTGCCACGGCACTGGGTCAATGGTTGCGCGAAATGGGCCACCTGCCAGATCAGGTGATCTCCTCGCCCTCGCAACGCACCCGCGAGACCTTTGAACGGCTGCAATTGCAAACCCCGGCGGTGTTTGTGGAGCGGCTGTACCACGCCAGTGCCGAGATCATCTTTCAGGTTCTCAGCGAGGCTGAACGCCCCTGCACCATGATCTTGGGTCATAACCCCGGCATCGGCTCGTTTGCCCGCGCCATCGCCCATGAGGTGCCCGAGCACCCACGGTTTTTCAACTACCCAACCGGGGCGACCCTGGTTCTGGAGTTCGACATTGCCCGCTGGGGAGATTTGCAGTGGGGCAGCGGCAAACTGGTGGATTTTGCAATCCCGCGCGATCTTTTGGTGATCTAAACCCCGATGGACAATGTCCCGTGGTGCGTGCAAGCACGCACCCTACACTGCACAGGACGCATCCGTTTGCTGCGGCTGTAGGGTGCGTGCTTGGTGCTTGCACGCACCACGGCTGGCACAGGAACCAGTGGCCAGCCCCGCCATCACCGCCGACAAAAAGCGCCGGAAACAAGAAAGGCCGGGCATTGTGCCCGGCCTTTCTCATTGTCGCGTGAGCCGACCAGGATCAGTGACCGAGGATCTGGCTCAGGAACAGTTTGGTGCGTTCGCTCTTTGGATTGTTAAAGAACTCTTCCGGTTCGTTCTGCTCGACGATCTGGCCGGCATCCATAAAGATAACCCGGTTCGCCACCTGACGGGCAAAGCCCATCTCATGGGTCACCACCAGCATGGTCATGCCCTCCTCGGCCAGTTCGATCATGGTGTCGAGCACCTCTTTGATCATCTCTGGATCCAACGCCGAAGTGGGTTCATCGAACAGCATGATGCGCGGTTTCATGCACAGAGAGCGGGCAATCGCCACCCGTTGCTGCTGACCACCGGAGAGCTGTCCGGGGTATTTCAGCGCCTGTTCCGGGATCTTGACCTTTTCCAGGAAGTGCATCGCCGTTTCTTCGGCTTCTTTCTTGGGTGTTTTACGCACCCAGATCGGCGCCAGAGTCAGGTTCTCCAGGATCGTCAGATGCGGGAACAGATTGAAGTGCTGGAACACCATCCCCACTTCGCGACGGATCTTGTCGATGTTTTTCAGATCGTTCGACAGAACGGTGCCATCAACGGTGATCTTGCCCTGCTGGTGCTCTTCCAGCGCGTTCAGGCAGCGGATCAGAGTTGATTTCCCCGAGCCCGAAGGCCCGGCGATCACGATCCTCTCGCCTTGGTTGACGGTCAGGTTGATGTCACGCAACACGTGAAACGACCCGAACCATTTGTTCATGTTTGAAATTTCAATCGCAACCTCTTCCGAGACTTGCATCTTGGAGCGATCGATTGTGCGTGCGGTAGCCAGTTCAGACATCTGTTGAACTCCTTAACTGTGGCCAGTCTGAAGCTTGCGCTCCAGATACATGGAATAACGGGACATGGAGAAACAGACGATGAAGAACAGGAATGCGATGAACGCGAACAGTTCCCAATAGATGCCGTTCCAGGAGGTATCGGCGCGGATGGCCTGTGTCAGCCCGATCACGTCAAACAGCCCGATGATGGACACCAGTGTGGTATCCTTAAAGATCCCGATGAATGTGCTTACGATGCCCGGAATGGAAACCTTCAGCGCTTGCGGCATGATGATCAGCCGCTGTGCTTGCCAGTAGTCCAGACCCAGACTGTCGGCGCCCTCATATTGTCCGCGTGGCAAAGCCGCCAGACCACCCCGGATCACTTCGGCCATATAGGCAGCCGAGAAAAAGGTCATCATGATCATAACGCGCAGGATGATGTCAAAGTTGGTGCCGGGAGGCAGGAAGATGTTCAGCAGCAGCGAGGCCACAAACAGCAGCGTAATCAGCGGCACACCGCGAATGAACTCGATGAAACCAACACAGAGGAACTTGACGACCACCAGATCAGACTGACGCCCCAAGGCCAGCACCACACCGATCGGCAGCGAACAGCCAATCGCCACAACGCCCAGCAGGATCGCCAGCATGAAGCCACCAAACTGCCTCGATTGCACCGCTTCGATACCAATAGGAAGCACCGAAGACAGGCCAGAAGACACATAACCAGACAGTACCAGCCACCAGATAACCGCAGCCGCAACGGCAACAATCATCGTCAAAAGTTCGCTCATATAGGCCTTGCCGAAGCGAAGCACCAAATAACCGATCACAAAACCAAACGCCGTACAGATTGCCGGCCAAATGGTTCCGCCCCACATCAGCCAGGGCATCAGGAAGGGATAGATGGCAGTGAACATCAGAGGATTGGGCAGGCGTTTTGCGCCCTGAGCAATCTGCTCAGCCCGATCCGCGCCCGAAAGCGTCACCAGTTGATAACCAATAACCAGAGTGGCACCAGCAAAGCCCGCACGCAGGATCCAGACAAAGACCGACGCATCCATCAACACCGCAGTGACAAAGAAGGCCAGCACCAGCAGGAACCAGTTCATCCTACGGGAGATCATGTTGAACAGAATTGGCGTTATCGCCACCAGCAACAAGACCAGAGACAGGATGGGGCGCCCGTACAGCTCCTTTGGATAGAAGCCAAACAACAACTGCAGCCAACGCTCATTGATGACCCCCCAGCAGGCATGACCATGGGTTTGCCCCCAGGTCGCTGTCATGATCTCGCGGCATTCGGTCAGGGAACCGCTGTTCCACACGGATTGGAACACCCAAGGCAGAATACCAGCCAGCACAAAATAGATCGCATAGATCGACAGCAGGGTGACAATGCCATTGATCCAGCTCGAGAACAGATTATGCCGCAACCAGCCAATAGCACCAACCTCAGACCCAGGTGGGTCTTGCTCTGGTAGCATGTCTGTGCGGACAAAAGAAACATCACTCATATTACCGCTCCACCAGTTTGACGCTATTGTTGTACCAGTTCATTACCCCGGAAATGCTCAGCGAGATGGCCAGATAGACAACCATCAGCAGCATTACACCTTCCAGCTCACGACCGGTCTGGTTCATGGTGATACCGCCCAAAGTGCCGGTGATATCCATGTAACCAACCGCAATCGCCAGCGACGAGTTCTTGGTCAGGTTCAGATAGTTGGAGATCATCGGCGGGATGATAACACGCAGTGCCTGCGGCAGGATCACCAGACGCATGGTCCGGTTCGGCCGCAATCCCAGCGCCGAAGCTGCCTCGGACTGACCGGCTGAAATCGCCAGAATACCGGCGCGCACGATCTCGGCGATGAAGGCCGCCGTATAGAGCGACAGCGCCAGCCACAGGGCAATCAGCGAGTTCCGCATATGAATGCCGCCGCGGAAGTTAAAGCCCTTCAGTTCGGGATAGCCCAGGTGGAACCCCAAAGCGATCATCAGAACAATGGAGGGTCCAAACAGCAGGCCCAGCAGCACATGCCATGTTTTTGGACGATCCCCGGTTTCTTCCTGAATGACATTGGCCCGTGCGGTAACCTTGCGCATGCCAAAGATGCTCAGTCCCAACACGATCAGGAAGGCAATCAGATCCATCGAGACGTCAAACCGCAGCGCCATGTCACCCAGGAAGTGGATATCGCCCAGGCTGCGTGAGAACAGCGGCTCGGGAATATAGACCCCCCGATTGGTGACGGCGACAGTGTTGAACAGATCCATCGTCGCGGTGGGGGTGTCGCCCTTGAACGCCCGTGGCATGGGCAGGGTTTCGATCAGGATGGCCATCGCCAGAATGATCCACAGCAGCACCGGTACATTGCGGAAGGTTTCCACATAGACGGTCATGATCCGCGCGATCAGCCAGTTATTGGACAGTCGCATAACGCCGACAAACACGCCGATGATAGTGGCGGTAATGCAGCCCAGCACCGCAACAACCAGAGTGTTGAGCAACCCGATCAGCGCAGCGCGGAGATGGCTGTCCTGGCTGTCATAGTCGAGCAGCCGCTGATTGATATCATACCCTGCCGTGTCCGTCAGGAAGCCAAACGACATCGGCTTGCCCAGGTTGTTCAGATTGGTGATTGCATTGTTAATAAGCCACGCTGCGAGAAGCATAAACGCAATCATTGCGATGGCTTGGATTGTGGCTGACCGATACCGTGTATCGTAAAGGAGCATCGATAGTCGAAACGACTCCTTTGGTGGGTCAGTGAGTAGTGTCATGACCTAGAAATCCCCATGGCTCTCGGATTGATTTCTTTCGGCAAGGTTTATTCCTCACTCGGCGACAATCCGAAACATTCAATAGATATGAAAAGGGCGCAGGGGTTACCTGCGCCCTTTCCCACTAAGTGTTTAGCGGAACGGAGGCGAGTAGATCAGGCCGCCATTGGTCCACTGAGCGTTCAGCCCACGGGCCAGACCGATCGGAGTTTCTTCACCGATGTTCTTGGCAAAGATCTCACCGTAGTTACCACCGGACATGATGGCGTTCTTGGCCCATTCAGCGTCCAGACCCAGCATCGCGCCCAGGGTACCTTCGGTCCCCAGCAGACGGTTGATCTCCGGGTTGTTGGTGCCCGCAGACATTTCGCCGATATTGGCCGAGGTGACACCCAGCTCTTCCGCTGTAACCAGTGCGTTCAGAGTCCAGCGAACAACATCGCCCCACTCGTTGTCGCCGTGGCGGACCAGCGGGCCGAGAGGCTCTTTCGAGATGATTTCTGGCAGCAGAACGTGGTCGCCAGGGGCTTCGAAGGTGGCGCGCGTTGCGGCCAGACCGGAGGCGTCTGTGGTGTAGACGTCACAGGCACCAGCCAGATACTGCTGCTGACCTTCGGCGTTGGTTTCAATTGGAACCGGCTCGTAGCTGATGTTGTTGGAGCGGAAGAAGTCCGCCAGGTTCAGCTCGGTGGTGGTGCCGGTCTGGATACAAACGGTTGCACCGTCCAGTTCAGTGGCCGAGGAAACGCCCAGATCCTTGGGAACCATGAAGCCCTGGCCATCATAGTAGTTGATGCCAACGAAGGTGAACTTCAGGTCAACATCGCGTGAGAAGGTCCAGGTGGTATTGCGGGCCAGCATGTCGATCTCGCCGGATGCCAGCGCGGTGAAGCGTGTCTTACCGGTGGTCGGAACAAATTCAACAGCGGTGGAATCACCCAGAACAGCAGCCGCAACGGCACGACAGATGGAGACGTCAAAGCCGCCCCATACGCCATCTGCGTCTGGAGCAGCAAAACCAACCAGACCGGTGGTGACGCCACAGTTCAGTGTGCCACGAGCTTTGACATCATCAAGTGTACCAGCAGCAGCTGCACCAGCAGCCAGGCCAGCGACAGTGAGCGCACCCAAAAGAACGGTTTTTTTCATTTTTACCTCTTCCTGATATTTCCGCCCTTATGGACGGTTTTTTCCCGACACCAGCAATGCCGGAACTTGCAACGAATTAGGATATCTTTCCAATTCGTTGCTAAGTTTGGGCTAATTCATCAACAGTCGTCAAGTGTTGGATCACGAAAATCGATGGTCGAATAGTGAACTTTCTGGAATTTTCCCAATATCAAGGGCTGTAAATCAACGGTCTGGCCGTCAACGACACCGTCAAGATAAATCGTAAAATCGCTTGGCATGCAGAAAGGCCTGCCGCTTGATTTCGGCCTCAGCCTGGGCCTCTTCGTCCGGCCCCCATTGCTCTTCCTGCCATTTTTCATCCAATCGCGACAGCGACCAGATCTCACCAGCACTGCGCCAGCCAGCCGCCGCGGCAAAGCCCAGAACCAAAGATCCCGACATGCTGACCAAATCATGAAAGGCCGCCAGCTGGAAGGCGGACAGCGCCTGAACCCTAGTCCGTAGGCTCTTCAGTGCCTTTGCATCCTGAGGTTGATGCTTGATGCCGCAACGGGTTTGCAGCCTGACCTTCAGGTCTGACGCGGCCCAGTCCAGCGCCGGACCCCAGTGTTCATTTTGCCGCTGAACCAGTTCAACCGGGCTATCGGCGCGGTAACACAATAAATCTGCATCGCCATATTCGGCTAACATGTCAGCGACTTCACTGTGCTGCACCTGGACCTTATCCAACGCCGCATTGGCCGAGCGGGTACAGGGCATGGTATGGGGGTTCACCGCGCCCTCCTGCGCCTGCCATTCTGCGGCAATTGCCTCGGCCATAGCGCGTGTGGGCAGGATCAGACTCGCCTTCGCAGGTGTTTTGACCGAGCGACCGTCCAGTTCAACCGCGAATCGGCCCGCTGATTCGGTCACTGAGACCTCTGTCCAGAATCGCTTTTGCTTCCATGTGGTCATGAGTCAGGTCTTCCAAATTCGCTGTAACAGGGGGGCCAATTGGGCAAAGTTTTCGAGGCTGTGATCCGCCTTCAGCTGATCCACCGGATGATAGCCCCAAGCCACCGCGATCGTTGTCACTCCGGCTGCCCGGCCCATGTCGATGTCATAGCTGGTGTCGCCGATCATCACCGTATGTTCAGGTGCAACGCCGGTTTCGGACATCGCCGTATGGATCATCGAAGGATGCGGCTTTGATGGGTGGTGATCCGCCGATTGCTTGGTCACAAAACAGCTCAGCCCATGCGCCGCAACCACCGCATCCAGCCCGCGCTGCGATTTGCCGGTGGCGATGCCCAACAGATACTCCGGCACCGCATTCAGCGTCGCCAGCATATCGGCGGTGCCGGGATACAATGGCGAATGCGCCTTGCCTGCGGCCTGACGCGACACCGTATAAGAGGACTTATAGCCCTCGACCAGAGCCACCCGGGTGGCGGCATCCATATCCGGTGTCAGCTTCTCGATGGCCAGATCCAGCGACAGGCCGACAATCGACAGGATCGCCTGGCGCGAGGGGGCAACATGGCCAACCGCGGCAAAGGCCTCACCCATGGCGCCGGTGATGGCGCCCTGGCTGTCCACCAGGGTGCCATCCATATCAAACAGAACCAGTCGCAGGTCTGCGCTCATACCAGCTCCTCAAACGGATCCTCGGGCACATCCCTTGGATCCCACTGGAAATAGTCCCAGGTGTCCTGCATGTGCTGTGGCAGCGGCGCGGTGACATGCAGCACCGATCTGTTCATCGGGTGTTCAATCTTGATGCTGCGGGCATGCAGATGCAGCTTTTTCGAGATCTCGTCGCCCAGTTGCGAGCCCCAGCCATCGCCGAGGTTTTCCTGACCTGAGCCACCATATTTGCCGTCGCCGATAATCGGGTGACCCAACTCGCCCATATGGGCCCGCAGCTGGTGGGTGCGCCCGGTGACCGGGCTCAGCGCCATCCAGGCCGCACGTTGGCCCGCCGCCTCCAGCACAACATAATCGGTGATCGCCTTTTTGGCGCCCGGGGTGCTGTCGATATCACGCGGGTGGATGTTATACATCTTCTCGCCCTCGCCGCCCGGCCCATGCCCCTGCGCCTTGACCAGCCCGGTTTTGATCATGCCAAGCTTGGGATGTGGCACCCCGGCCACCACCGACCAATACACCTTGCGGGTCTCTCGGTGACGAAACGAAGCGGTCAGCGCCTTGGCCGACAGCCGGTCACGCGCCAGCAGCAAGACCCCAGAGGTATCCTTGTCCAGCCGGTGCACCAACCGCGGTTTGTCTTCATAGCCAAATTTCAGCGCTTCGGCCAACCCGTCCACATGGCGGCTTTGACCGCTACCACCCTGCACCGCCAGCCCATGTGGCTTGTTCAGCGCGATCACGTGATCGTCGCGGTAGATCACGCAGGACTGGATCATCTTGATATCCGCATCCGAGATCCGGCGCAGCATGTCACTGGGCCGCAGATCGCTGTCCGGCAGCGGCGGCACCCGCACGGTTTGGCCGGCCATAACCCGGGACGAGGATTTAACCCGGCCGCCGTCGACCCGCAGATCGCCCTTGCGGCACATCTTTTCGATGCGACCCTGACTGATATGCGGGAACAACCGCCGCAACCAGCGGTCCAGCCGCTGGTCGGTGTCGTCGTCTGCAACAATGATTTTCTGTACGCCGCTCATGACAGCACTCCTCTCGCGGCCATCAGGCCAATAAACAAACCGCCCACCGACAGCACCACGGACAGACCCACATAGAGCGCCGCCTGTCCCAATGTTCCGCGCTGGATCAGGTTCACCACCTCCAGCGAAAACGCCGAGAAGGTGGTGAAGCCTCCCAACAGCCCGGTCATCACAAAGGGGCTCATATGGGTCAAACCGCGATAGGCAGCAGCCCCCACAAAGGCCCCCATCAGGATCGAGCCGATGACATTCACCAGCACCACAGCAACCGGAAACGGATGATGCCCCAGCAGACGAATCACACCAAGACCTGTCAGGTATCGGCACGCCGCACCGATTGCGCCACCGCAGGCGACATATAAGACGGTATAAAACATTGGCGGTCTCTCGCGTGTGCCGCCCCGGATGTCAAGTTTTCCCAGCAATGCGCCACACGCAAGGCTCGGCGCACCCCGCTGGCAATCGCCGTAGGGTGCGTGCTTGCACGCACCGTCAGCCCCGTCAGCAGGGGGAAACAAGCCTAACGGTTGCGCTGCGCCCGCAATTTGGCAAAATAATCCACCCGCCGCTTTAACTCGCGCTCGAATCCGCGTTCCACCGGCTGATACAGCACCGGGTGCTTCACCCCATCCGGGAAATAATTCTGCCCCGAAAACCCATCCTCGGAGTCATGATCATAAGCATAGCCATCCCCGTAGCCCTGCTCGGCCATCAATTTGGTCGGGGCATTCAGGATGTGTTTGGGCGGCGGAGCGCTGCCGGTCTGTTTGGCCAGCCTGCGCGCCGCCTTGATGCCGACATAGACCGCGTTCGATTTTGGCGCCAATGCCAGATAGACCGCCGCATTGGCCAGCGCCAGTTCGCCCTCCGGGCTGCCCAACCGCTCGTAGGTTTGCCAGGCGTTCAGACAGACAGTATTGGCCTGCGGATCGGCCAGGCCAATATCCTCGGTCGCCATCATGGTTAGCCGACGCGCAAGGAACCGCGGGTCTTCACCGCCCTCCAACATCCGCCCCAACCAGTACAGCGCGGCGTCCGGGTCTGATCCGCGAATGGATTTATGCAGAGCCGAGATCAGATTGTAATGCTCATCCCCCGATTTGTCGAATTTTGCCGCCCGCCGCATCAGCCGGGTCGCCAGCCTGTCCCGGTTCAGCGGCGTCGGCACTTTCCAGGCCGAGACCTGTTCGATCAGGTTCAGCAGGGCGCGGCCATCGCCATCGGCCATTTCATGCAGCGCATCGCGGGCATCGGCATCCAGCGGCAGCGCCCGCTCCAGCTCCTTCTCAGCCCGCTGGGTCAGCAGTTCCAGATCCACCAGCGACAGGCGCTCCAGCACCAGCACCTGCGACCGGCTGAGCAAGGCGGCGTTCAGCTCAAAACTGGGATTCTCGGTGGTGGCGCCAACCAGCAGAATGGTGCCGTCCTCCATATGCGGCAGAAACCCGTCCTGCTGCGCTTTGTTGAAGCGGTGCACCTCGTCGACAAACAGCAGGGTACCGCGGCCATTCTGACGGCGGATCTTGGCGGCCTCGAACAGTTTTTTCAGTTCGGCCACACCCGAGAAAATCGCACTGATCTGCACAAAATGCAGATCGCTTTCCGCCGCCAGAAGACGGGCGATGGTGGTCTTTCCCACCCCCGGCGGGCCCCAGAAGATCAACGACGACAGCGAGCCCGACGCCAACATCACCCCCAAAGGCGCCTCGGGGCCGAGAACCTGCGCCTGACCGATAACCTGCGCCAGCACTCGCGGCCGCAGCCGGTCGGCCAGAGGACGATTGGGCTGGAGGTGATTAGGTTGGGGCTGATCCGCCTGCGCGCCAGTGGAGTCGAAAAGATCCGCCATGATTATAACCAGAACTGAAGCGTCAGCCTCTGGCCGCCGCGCAGCAAGACCATCTTCACCCTGCGCCCCGACTCCGCCAACAATGTGGGCACATCGATGGTGTTGGTGACCGGATTTCCGTTAATCTCCTGCAGCACATCCCCCGGTCGCAACCCGGCGCGGACGCCGCTGCGGCCGGGATTGGTAATCACCACCCCCTCGGCGCTGAGCGGCAGCCCCAGACGCAGGATCACCGCCGGATTGATCCGGGCGACAATCAGGCCCGGCAACATTGAGGCCTCATTCATCTGCAGCAGGTCGGCCGATGGAATATTGGGGGCCGCCATCATTTTCACATGTAAATCAACCGCTTCGACCCCACGCAACCCGGTAATTTGCGCCCGCCCACCCATGCCGACAACCGACATGCGAAACACCATCTCCGAGGGGGAATTGACCACCTGCCCCTCAACAGCGGTGATTACATCCCCCACCTTGAACCCCTGCTCGGCAAAAGGGCTGGCTGGGTGCAGGTCCGAGATCACCATGCCCACCGGCAGCTCCATCCCCAGCGAGGCCGCCATATCGGCATCAACCGGCTGCCCGGACATGCCGGCCCAGGGCCGCTGGAATTCCTCGGCGCCCTGCCGCGCCTGATTGACAAATTCGCGCACCAGATTGGCCGGGATCGAGAAGCCAATACCGTTTGAGCCACCAGAGCGGCTGATAATACGGGTATTGATGCCGATCAGATCGCCATTGACGTCGATCAGCGCCCCGCCCGAGTTGCCGGGATTGATCGCCGCGTCGGTCTGCAGGTAATAACCAAATCCCTCGCCCGTTGCGGTGCCGGTCCGGGCCAGCCCGGAAATGATGCCGCTGCTCACGGTTTGGCCGACTCCAAATGGGTTGCCAATGGCCAGTGCCAGCTCGCCGACCTCAACCTGATCGCTGTTGCGCAGATCCAGAAATGGCAGATCGGCAGCGCCCTCCAGCTGCAGAATCGCCAGATCGCTGGCCTTATCCGCCAGCACCACACGGGCATTGTATTCACGCCGATCCGTGGTCACCACCCGGATTTCGGTGGCCATGCCAACCACGTGGTAGTTCGACACAACAATACCGTCAGCCGAGAGGATCACCCCCGACCCCAGCGAGTTCTGCACCCGTGATTGCGGCTTGGTGAAGCCGCGAAAGAAATCATCAAAGAAGGGATCGTTTGAAAACGGCGTCCGCTGGCGTTCCTGGGTGACGATCCTGGCATAGATATTCACCACTGCCGGCGCGGCCTGTTTGACCAGTGGCGCAAAGCCAAGGCTGATTTCAGCCTGCGAGGACGGCACTTGGGTCTGAGCGGCCAGCGGGGCGGCAAAAACAAGGGCAATAAGGGCTGCGCGGATCATTTTGGCTCCAACATAAACTCTCCTTAGGATATGCGGGGGACACTGGCCAATTGCAAGCTCAGCCCGGGTCAATAGGACAGTCAGGGGCGCTGCCCCTCTTGGCCAAAGGCCAATTCACCCCGGAGTACTGTTGGCAAAAAGAAACCGGCAGCGGCTGATCTCGCCCGGATCTTCATCTGGCCCTAAATACCCCCGCCGGAGGCAGCGCCCAACAGGCGCATTTGCAAAGCTGACAACAAAAAAACCCCCGATCCTGAGGAACGGGGGCTATCAGTATTTGAACGCTAGGTCCGAAAATATTATTCGTCGGCGGCAACGTCTGCTGCTGCAACGCGGGCTTTGTCGCCAGCGCCTTTGGCATCGCGGTCACGGTCAACAAATTCGATGATCGCCATCGGAGCCATGTCACCATAGCGGAAGCCAGCCTTCAGGACGCGCACATAGCCACCGGAGCGGTCTTTGTAGCGGGGGCCCAGGATGTCGAACAATTTGGTGACATATTGGTCTTGCTTCAGCTTGGACGCAGCTTGGCGACGGGCGTGCAGATCGCCGCGTTTTGCCAATGTGATCATCTTCTCGATGATCGGCTGTAATTCTTTTGCTTTGGGCAGGGTTGTCTTGATCTGCTCGTGCTCGATCAGCGAGCCGGCCATGTTGCAAAACAGAGCTTTACGGTGCTCATGAGTACGGTTCAGGCGGCGGTAACCACGTTTATGGCGCATTGTTGATATCCAATCTTATTTATACTTTGTCTGGCAGCCCTCGTGGGCCACACCCTTGGAGCGGCAAGTGCGCTCGAACCCAGTTCGCGTACACGATCACACCCCCCTTGTAAAGTCTGCTATGGAGAGATCCGCTGCAACAGGATCTGACGATCCGCTTCACTCATGAAGCGGTCGGAAAACTCGGAGTTCGACAGCTGGTAACGCGCCATAATTTCACACTTCAGCGCCTGCGGCATCAACCCCCTATCAGATTTGACCTCAAGCCGGGTCTGAACCTCGCGCAGGTCCGACAAAAAACCTTGCCGTTGCTTGGACTGCGGATGCGCCCGGTCAAAAGCGCGCAGGATTTCGATCATCACAATATTCAGCGATTCGCGGTGTACCCGCGCGCCGCCGGAACGGTCCAGCGGATCAAGCCCCAACACCTGTTCGACATCAGAAACGATATCCTTCGCACAGGTCTCGCGATGATACAGGCGCGCCCGGAAGCGGTCGTCACTGACATGGGCTGTCCAGGGCGCAATGCGCTGCAGGAAATCAAACCCTCGCACCTGGTGGCGGACAAAATCGGTGATGCCATTATAGCTGTCCGGCCCATCAGCAAGTCTCCATTTATACGCGCTTTCCATCAGTTCGTCCTGGCGGCGCACGTAATAGAGAAGCCGTACGTCAAAGCCTTTCAGAGCCTTGATGACCTGGGCAGCCTGCCAGGGACGGAAATAGCACAGGTGCTCGGACGACAGCACTGTCAGGTGTTCGGGGGGGCGGGATTTGATTTCCGCCCGCAGCTCGGCCAGGAGGCTGGCTGCCGATTTCAGCAGGCCCGCTTGATGCTCCAGTGGAAAAACGTCGTGATGAGCCCCGGATGAGCGTCGCCCAGTCACCGGAAAATGGAACCGCGGGTCACAGCTGGTGCGATGCACAAAATAGGTCTGCAGCGCGGTTGTGCCGGTCTTGCCATGGCCGATATGCAGCCAGACCTGATGCGGCCCAGCCTTTTGCGGGTCAGCCTTTCGCGGGTCAGCTTGCGCCTTGCCTTGCAGCCGCAACACGGGCGCCTCCAAACGGGTTGTTTGAAATAAAAAGGAGCGGGCCAATTCGGCCCGCTCCCAAAAGACACTTAAAAACTGTCTTCGAACTTTTTCGCCAGATCTTCGATATTGTCCGGTGGCCAGTCCTCGACGTCCATGCCGAGATGCAGACCCATGCCCGAAAGCACTTCTTTGATCTCGTTCAGCGACTTGCGGCCGAAGTTCGGCGTGCGCAGCATTTCGGCTTCGGTTTTCTGGATCAGATCGCCGATGTAGACGATGTTGTCGTTCTTGAGGCAGTTTGCCGAACGCACCGACAGTTCCAACTCGTCCACTTTCTTGAGCAGCAGCGGGTTGAACTCGAGACCGTCGTCCTCGTCCGCGCGGGAGGCGGATTCAGGCTCGTCGAAGTTGACGAAGATCGACAGTTGATCCTGCAGGATACGGGCGGCAAAAGCCACCGCGTCTTCCGGCGTGATCGAGCCATCGGTGTCAATCTTCATGGTCAGCTTGTCATAGTCCAGCACCTGACCTTCGCGGGTCGGCTGCACATCATAGGAGACCTTTTTGACCGGCGAGTAGATCGCGTCGATCGGGATCAGCCCAATGGGCGCATCTTCCGGCTTGTTCTTTTCAGCCGAAACATAGCCATTGCCGGTGTTCACGGTCAGTTCCATGAACAGATCGGCGCCGTCGTCCAGGTGACAGATCACGTGGTCGCGGTTGAGGATCTCGATGCCTGCCGACTCAGAGATGTCACCGGCGGTGACAATGGCTGGGCCCTTGGCATTGATCGACAGCCGCTTGGGGCCTTCGACTTCCATCCGCAGGCAGACGCCTTTGAGGTTCAGGATGATGTCGGTGACGTCTTCACGCACCCCGGCAACACTGGAAAACTCGTGCAGAACGTTGTCGACCTGAACGGATGTGATGGCAGCGCCTTGCAGCGAGCTCATCAAAATACGACGTAGGGCGTTGCCCAAGGTCAGGCCAAAGCCACGTTCCAGCGGCTCAGCCACAACAGTGGCCTGGCGTGCGGGGTCGTTGCCCGGCTTAACTTCAAGCTGCGTCGGCTTGATCAGTTCAGCCCAATTCTTATGGATCATGCGTTCCCTCCATTCCTGCCTGTACCCCATGTCCGATAGGTTCAGGCGCCCGAGGTTTCAAATGACAAGCTGGGGCCCATGAAAAACACAGGACCCCAGCGATAACTAAGTGTCGCTTAGACGCGGCGGCGTTTAGGCGGACGGCAGCCATTGTGTGCCATCGGTGTCACATCACGGATTGAGGTGATGTTGAAGCCAACCGCGGCCAGAGCGCGCAGTGCGGATTCACGACCGCCACCGGGGCCCTGAACTTCGACTTCCAGAGTTTTAACACCATGTTCCTGTGCTTTTTTGCCTGCATCTTCTGCAGCCAGCTGAGCAGCATACGGCGTGGATTTCCGCGAGCCCTTAAAGCCCATGGTTCCAGCCGAGGACCATGCAATTGCATTGCCCTGAACATCCGAGATGAGAATCTTGGTGTTGTTGAACGAGCTGTTAACGTGAGCAACGCCGGAGGCGATGTTCTTGCGCTCTTTTTTCTTCGTACGAGTCTTTTCGCGTGCCATTGATAAAACCCTCCCTTACTTCTTCTTACCAGCAATAGCCCGGGCAGGACCTTTGCGAGTACGAGCGTTGGTGTGGGTCCGCTGACCACGAACAGGCAAGTTACGACGGTGACGCAGGCCACGATAGCAACCCAGATCCATCAAACGTTTGATGTTCATCTGTGTTTCGCGACGCAGGTCGCCTTCGACGTCGACGTTGGCGTCGATGTGCTCGCGGATGCGCAGAACTTCGGAGTCGGTCAATTGGTTCACACGACGAGTTTCGTCAATGCCCACAGCTTCGCAAATAGACTTGGCTGTGGTTGTACCGATTCCGGTGATATAGGTGAGGGCGATTGGAACCCGCTTTGCAGTCGGGATGTTTACGCCGGCAATACGTGCCACGTTATACGTTCCTTTTGTTGCGATTCCGTAGCTCCGGAACCTTTTTTCACAACACCAGACCCTGACAGTAACGCCGTTGGGCCCAGTATTTTCGAGGTAGCCTTGCAGATGGGTCAGACCCATCCACAGGAATTGATTCCCCGTAGGGATGGGACTGGGTATGAGGTATTTTACGGATCGTCAACCCACCTTTTGGCTGGCCCCGGTTTTCTGGACATAGCCGGCTGCCCCAGCGGGCAGTTGACATGAAAAAGGGCAGGAAAACCTGCCCTTAAATAACTTCAGATCCGAGGCCGCCTTCAGCCGAGAATAGCCTCGATCGATTTCTGCACTTCGGTGATGTCGGCCAGACCGTTGACCGGACGCAGGTCGCCCTTGGCATAGTAATAGCCAATCAGCGGCGAGGTCTTTTTGTAGTATTCCATCAGCCGAGTGCGCAGGCTGACTTCGTTGTCATCGCCGCGCCGCGTCATTTCGGTGCCGCCGCATTTGTCACAGATGCCCGCCTTGGCGGTGGGGTTGATGTCATCATGGTACACTTCACCACAATCACCACAGGTGAAACGACCGGTGATTCGCTTGACCAGCGCATCGTCGTCTACCCGCATCTCGACCACGGTGTGCAGCGACTGGCCGAGCTTGGCGAGCAGAGCCGCCAGCGCATCGGCCTGCGCCAAGGTGCGAGGAAAGCCATCAAAGATGAAACCAGCACCCGATTCGGATGTCAGCTTCTCTTCGATCAGGCCAATGACGATCTCGTCTGTCACCAGCTTGCCAGTATCCATGATGGCGGCAACCTTCTGCCCCAACTTGGTACCGCTGGACTTGGCTTCGCGCAGCATATCGCCGGTGCTCAGCTGCACCATGCCACGGGTTTCAACCAGATGGCGGGCCTGGGTGCCTTTACCTGCACCAGGGGGGCCTAGCAGTATGATATTCATTTGCGCGATGGCCCCCGCCGGTTGCGCTTCTTGTTCTTGCCACGCAGCTGGCTTTTCTCGATCAGACCTTCGTACTGATGCGCCAGCAGATGGCTCTGCGCCTGCTGAATGGTGTCCATAGTCACCGAGACAACAATCAGAACCGAGGTGCCGCCAAAGTAGAACGGGATGGCAAACTGACCGCGCAGAATTTCCGGCAGCAGCATCACCAGCACCAGATAACCCGAGCCCAGCACTAACACGCGGTTGACCACATACTCAAGATATTCGGCGGTCTTCTTGCCCGGACGGATGCCCGGAACAAAACCGTTCTGATTCTTCAGGTTTTCGGCGACCTCATCCGGCTTGAACGACACGTTGAAGGTGTAGAAATAAGCGAAGAACACGATCATCGTCACAAAGAACAGCAGGTACAGCGGCTGACCGGGGCCAAAGTTGGCCAGCAGCCAGGACATCACCGGACCATTGGTTGCCCCCGACGAGAAGGTCGAGATGGTGGTCGGCAGCAGCAAAAGCGAGCTGGCAAAGATCGCCGGGATCACGCCTGCAGGGTTCACTTTGACCGGCAGATGCGACGAGCCACCGTCATAGACCTTCATGCCCACCTGACGGCGCGGGTACTGAATATGGATCTTGCGCAGGGCCCGCTCCATAAACACCACAAACATGATGATTGCGATCACCATCACCAGCACCATCACGATAACCGCAGGGCTGATGGCCCCCGAGCGACCCGAGGCAAAGAACTGCGCCAGGGCGGCGGGAACCTCGGCGATGATGCCGACGAAGATGATCAGCGAGATGCCGTTGCCCAGACCGCGCTGGGTGATCTGCTCGCCCAGCCACATCAGGAACATGGTGCCGCCAACCAGTGTAATCATACAGGCCAGGCGGAAATACATGCCGGGTTCGGTGGCCAGCTCGCCTGCCTCAAGCGACACTGCCAGCCCATAAGACTGGGCGGTGGCCAGAGCCACGGTGCCAAAGCGGGTGTATTGGTTGATCTTCTTGCGGCCCTGCTCGCCTTCTTTCTTCAACTGCTCCAGCGACGGAACCATCGAGGTCAGCAGCTGGATAATGATCGAAGCGGAGATATAGGGCATGATGCCGAGGGCAAAGATGCCCATTCGGCCAAGTGCGCCACCGGTGAACATCGACACCATGCCGCCAATACCTTGGCCGGCCTGTGTCATGAATTCACGTAGGGCGATTGTGTCGATGCCTGGAACCGGAATGAATGTACCCAAACGGTAGACAATCAAAAGGCCCAGGGTGAACAGGATGCGATTACGCAGGTCTGTCGCTTTGCCAAGCGCGGACCAGCTCGTGTTCGCCGCCATTTGTTCTGCTGCTGATACCATGAAAAAGGTCTCTTTGTTGCGAAAACGCCGCCCAAAGCCATTTTCCGGCTTGGGCGGCGTTAATTGGAAAACTGAAGACTATGTAAGCGGCATTGTTGCCGCTCACAAGCGCTTACTCAGCTGCAGCTGTTTTTGCGACCAAGGTCAGAGCGCCGCCAGCTTTTTCTACTGCTTCAACGGCTGCTTTTGAGGCGCCGGTAACAGAGATTGTGACTTTGCCAGTGATTTCGCCTTTGGCCAGAACGCGGATACCGTCCAGCTTGCGACGCACAACACCCGATTCGACCAGGCTGGCTTCGGTGATCGACGCAGCGTCGAGTTTGCCAAGGTCGATGAATTTCTGGATCAGGCCCAGGTTGATGACAGCAAATGCCTTGCGGTTCGGCTTGTTAAAGCCACGCTTTGGCAGACGTTGGTACAAAGGCATCTGACCGCCTTCGAAACCTTTGATGGCAACACCCGAACGGGCTTTTTGACCTTTGATACCACGGCCACCCATTTTACCGGTGCCGGAACCCGGACCACGGCCAATGCGCTTGCGTTTTTTGGTAGCGCCAGGATTGTCGCTCAGTTCATGAAGTTTCATATCGCTTCTCCTTAGCCGGATGTGACCCACGAAGCGTATTCGGGCCAACCACGGCAAATATTGCTTTTGATTCGATGACCCGGATGGCCATTGGCTGCCTATAGACCTGTTGGGGTGGGGGATCAAGGCAAAGAAAGAAAGGGCTGGGCAACTCTTCCCTTGCCTGCATCCAAATCACCTTAGCTTACTTGGATGGCTATGGGCAGCAACTGCCCGTTGGCGCCGACTCTCAACCTCGGGATTCGTTTCAGCGCCTGACCTTGGGGAGGGCGCACGCCGCCTCTGCAACGCAAAACGCCCCCGCAATGCGGAGGCGTTGGCGATCATTCAAACCCCAGGGAGGAGGAAGGGGATGAATGAATTCCTGAGCGTTTACCAGTTCACATTGGATCGGGTTTCACGGCCTCTCGCCTTCGGCTCGAACGCGAACACCAATGATCCAGCCCAGCAAAAGCTGGAAACGCTTTAGCGGCCGTATACGTGGATACGGGCAATATCGGCGATGTCGCAGCGGCGCACACCGATGTCGGCCAACTCGCGATTCTCCAGCCGGTCCAGCTCGGCAAATGTGCGCTTGTATTCGGCGTTCAGCGCCCAGGCCTGTTTGCTGTCTTCAAAGAAACCGGACAGGCGGGCGAACAGGTTGA
Source organism: Paracoccaceae bacterium (assembly GCA_013214575.1). Classification (GTDB taxonomy): domain Bacteria; phylum Pseudomonadota; class Alphaproteobacteria; order Rhodobacterales; family Rhodobacteraceae; genus Parasedimentitalea. The sequence continues at coordinate 36,417 of JABSSD010000204.1, forward strand.
AACCGGTGGAGGCTGTGGTGATGACATGTGCCATGATAAAATCCTATGTTTTTTCCAGCTGAGACCCATTCCCCAGCTCTTTGTTTTGTTCTTGTTTGGTGAGGTCTAGATATAGGATTTGATCGCGCTAACAACGGACAGTTCGGTCAATCCGCTATGCGCTGGCCGCATGGGGAATGTCATAATTCGTTGTTAATTGCGTGGGGCAACCAAGGCGCGCCACATGGGCAGGCCCCCTCGTGCGTCCAAGCCTGCCAGTTAGCCAGTGCAGGCGCACAGGCTGGAACAGGCTGGAACAGGCTACAGCAGAGCCCAGATCGCCAGTACGCAGAGTATCATCAGCATCGCCCAGCCAGCCACGTAGGTAAAGGTCCGCAAACCCTGAGAGGCCTGACCCAGGTTTCGGGCATAGACAAGGACATAGGCCAAACGGGTGGCCAGAAAGACAGCCATCAGCAGATTGACCCAGGTCGCCGACACCCCGGCAAGGATACAGGCAAACAGGGCGATCGCTGCGGCCGGCATGATTTCGATGCCGTTTTGATGCGACCTGTTGAGCCGGTACAGTTTGTTGTCATAGTCTGCCTTCGGGGTGCTGCCCGGGGCCGCTCCGGCCTTGGCCTTGGCTGCACCAACCATCGCCGACTGCAACAGCACGGTCAGTACAAAGACCAGCAGTGAAATGATGGCGACAGAATAGTCTGCAACGAGTTCTGGCATGTGATTTCCCCCAAAAATGAATAGGTAATGAGTTAATCAAATATGCGGAAAGTCTCGGTCGTCAAATATTGCGCAGCATCAGTAGCGAGAAATGCTGAGACATTTCGGGGCCCTCGATACAGAAAACGCCCCCGGCGGCACCGGAGGCGTTCTAACGTTATCAGAAGAAAGGGCTTAGCCTTTTTCTTCGATGATCACGACCATGTGTGAAATCTTGTTCACCATGCCGCGGATGGAAGGAGTGTCTTCCAGTTCGCGTGTCTTGTGCATCTTGTTCAGACCCAGACCGACCAGCGTAGCACGCTGTTTGGCGGGGCGGCGGATCGGCGAACCGATCTGCTTTACGACGATAGTTTTAGCCATCTTCCGGTCTCCTTAAGCTTCAGCTTCGGCCGCAGCCGCTGCTGGTGCTTCGTCCCGCTTGGGCAGGATGTCGGCAACTTTCTTACCACGACGCTGTGCAACCGAACGAGGGCTGGACTCTTTGCGGAGACCGTCCATGGTTGCGCGGATCATGTTGTAAGGGTTCTGCGATCCCAGCGACTTGGACACGACGTCCTTGATGCCGAGCATTTCGAAAACCGCACGCATTGGGCCACCGGCGATGATACCAGTACCTTCAGGTGCCGTCCGCATGATCACTTTACCAGCGCCATGACGGCCCTCGATGTCGTGATGCAGAGTACGACCTTCACGCAGTTGAACGCGGATCATCTGACGCTTGGCCTGCTCGGTGGCTTTACGAATGGCCTCGGGGACCTCTTTCGCTTTACCTTTTCCAAAGCCAACGCGGCCTTTCTGATCGCCAACAACAACAAGTGCTGCAAAACCAAAGCGCTTACCGCCTTTTACGGTTTTGGACACGCGGTTGATCGCAACCAAGCGATCTGCGAATTCCGGAGTTTCGTCGCGATCACGACGGCCGCCGCGGCGGTTGTCTTCTCTTGCCATGAGGCATTCCTTTCATCCGGCGCTGACGCGCCTAATATCCAATCCTGGTGAGCACCCCTAGCATGGGGCGCCCCCGGATTATCGGGGCGGCGCTAAAGGCGCCGCCCACAGTTTTAGATCTTCAGGCCACCTTCACGGGCCGCGTCGGCCAAGGCCTTCACTTTACCGTGGAACAGGAAGCCACCGCGATCAAAATAAGCTTCTTCAACACCGGCTTTCTTAGCACGCTCGGCAATAACCGCGCCCACTTTGATTGCCGCTTCGATGTTGTTCTTGCCAACGAAACCCAGATCTTTTTCCAGGGTCGAGGCAGAAGCCAGTGTAACGCCACGAACGTCGTCGATCAGCTGAGCGCTGATGTTCTTGTTCGAACGGTGAACCGACAGACGAAGCCGTCCGGAGTTCACGCGGCGAAGTTTGTTCCGGACGCGCAAGCGGCGCTTCAGAAACAGGGTTCTTTTGCTGTTTGCCATGATGCAGGTCCTTACTTCTTCTTGCCTTCTTTGCGGAAGACAAATTCACCTTTGTAACGAATGCCCTTGCCCTTGTAGGGCTCGGGCTTACGCCATGCGCGAATGTTGGCCGCAACCTGACCCACAGCCTGATCATCAATGCCTTCGACAAAGATGATGGTCGGCTTAGGGGAGGTAACAGTCACACCCTCGGGCGCTTCGTATGTCACGTCGTGCGACAGGCCCAGGTTCAGCTTCAGGACGTTGCCCTGCATCTGTGCCCGGTAACCCACACCGCGGATCTCCAGCTCTTTCTTAAAGCCGGTGGTGACCCCGATTACCAAGTTGGCAATCATGGTGCGGGACATGCCCCACTGCTGACGTGCCCGTTTGGACATGCCGCGTGGTGTGATGGAAACAACGTTATCTTCGACCACCAGGGTCACGTCGTCAGTGGCGGAGAAGCTACGGGTCCCTTTGGGGCCCTTAACTTCGATGGTCTGGCCGGACACCGTTGCAGTAACACCTGCAGGCAATGTAACCGGTTTTTTACCAATACGAGACATCGATTGACCTCCTTAGAAGACGGTGCAGAGCACTTCGCCGCCAACATTGGCTGCCCGTGCTTTTGCGTCCGACATCACACCCTGTGGGGTGGAGACAATCGACACACCCAGGCCCTGACGGACCGACGGGATGTCATTAACGCCCATGTAAACGCGACGACCGGGCTTAGAGACCCGCTTCAGCTCGCGAATGACAGGTTCGCCATCGTAATACTTCAGGCTGATTTCGATAGCCGGGTGGCCATCGGTACCAGTGGTTGGCTCATATCCACGGATGTAACCTTCGTCTTCCAGCACTTCCAGAACCCGAACCCGCAGCTTAGACGCTGGAGTTGAGACTGTGGATTTGCCGCGCAACGAGGAGTTACGGATCCGGGTGAGCATATCTGCGATAGGATCGTTCATATCTGTCTCTCCCTTACCAGCTCGATTTCACCATGCCGGGGATCTGGCCAGCTGAGCCAAGGTCCCGCAGCGCGATCCGACTAATCTTGAACTTACGATAGTAAGCGTGCGGACGGCCGGTCAGCTGGCAACGGTTGTGCAAACGTGTAGCCGAGCTATTGCGCGGCAGTTTCGCCAATTTCAGAACCGCAGCAAAGCGCTCTTCCATTGGACGGGTTTGGTCACTCGCGATCTCTTTCAGCGCAGCGCGTTTTGTGGCAAATTTAGCCACCAGACGCTCCCGCTTTTTCTCGCGTTCGATCATGCTTTTCTTAGCCATGTCTATTCCTTCCCGCGCTTACGAATTGAAGGGCATGTTGAGAGCTTTCAACAGCGCCTTGGCTTCCGCGTCGTTATCCGCGGTCGTAGCGATCACAATATCCATGCCCCAGTTTTCGTCGATTTTATCAAAATCGATTTCTGGGAACACGAGGTGCTCTTTCAGGCCCATGGCGTAGTTGCCACGACCGTCAAAAGATTTGCCCGGGACGCCGCGAAAGTCACGGATACGAGGCATTGCGATGGTGATCAGACGGTCCAGGAATTCATACATCCGGTCGCCGCGCAGGGTCACTTTGGCGCCCATTGGCATGCCTTCGCGAACGCGGAAGCCAGCAATAGAAACCTTGGCGATGGTGGTCAGAGCTTTCTGGCCAGCAATCAGCGACAGATCAGCCTGAGCCGATTTTGCCTTCTTGCTGTCACGGACAGCGGCACGACCGCAGCCAATGTTCAGAACGATCTTATCCAGCTTGGGGATCATCATGTCGTTCTTGAAACCGAATTCCTCTTTCAGAACACCGCGAACGGTCTCTTTGTAAAAGGTCTTCAGGCGCGGGGTGTAAGCAGCAGTATCAAGCATCGATCACGTCCCCTGTCGTTTTGGCAAAGCGGACTTTCTTGTCGCCTTCCATGCGGAAGCCAACGCGAGTTGCTTTGCCGTTTGCGTCCAGCAGTGCCAAGTTCGACAGCTGGATCGGCAGGGCTTTGGGCAGACGCCCACCCTGCTCGGTCTGGGTCTGACGGGTGGCGCGGATGGCAACATTGACGCCGTCAACGATAGCCTTGCCAGCCTGGGGGTTCACAGAAGCGATAACGCCCTCTTTGCCCTTATCCTTGCCAGCCAACACGACAATCTTGTCGCCTTTGCGGAGTTTAGCAGCCATTGTTACAGCACCTCCGGAGCAAGCGAGATGATTTTCATGAAGTTCTTGGCCCGCAGCTCACGAACAACTGGACCGAAGATACGTGTACCGACCGGTTCATTAGCATTGTTCAGGATCACAGCAGCGTTGCTATCAAAGCGGATAGCAGTACCGTCTGCGCGGCGAACTTCTTTGGCGGTGCGAACGACAACGGCCTTGCGGACATCACCTTTCTTAACGCGACCACGTGGGATGGCTTCTTTAACCGAGACGACAATGATGTCGCCTACGGATGCGTATCTACGCTTAGAGCCACCCAGAACCTTGATGCACTGTACTCGGCGAGCGCCTGAGTTATCAGCAACATCCAGGTTAGTTTGCATCTGGATCATTTGGTTTCTCCCGACCTATGGAAACTGGCGATGCGTGCCATGATGCTTCCAGGGTTTCGACAAACTGGGATGTCTGTCGGTTAAGGGTTCTTGAGGCTCTTAAGCTCCCAGAACTTCCCAGCGTTTCGTCTTCGACTTTGGCGCGCATTCGATGATGCGTACGGAATCGCCAACTTTGAAAACGTTCTTCTCATCGTGGGCCCGATATTTCTTGGACTTACGGATGGTCTTCTTCAGAACAGGGTGCGTAAAGCGGCGTTCAACCGAGACTGTTATGGTCTGGGCATTGGCGTCGCTGGTCACAACGCCAGTCAAAATACGTTTGGGCATCGTGTCGCTCCTTATTCAGCTGCAGCTGCAGCTTTTTGGTTCAGAATGGTCTTTACACGGGCAGCGCCGCGGCGAGCCGCTTTGATGCCTGATGTGTTTTCCAGCTGACCGGTGGCCTGTTGAAAGCGCAGGTTAAAGCTTTCTTTCTTCAGGTTTGCGAGTTCATCGCGGAGTTCATCCGCGGATTTTTCGCGAAGATCCTTGGCATTCATAGCCTAAGTCCTTTCCAATGCACCAGAAGGCCCCTAGCGGGTAACCTTGCATCTGGTGGGTTATTTTCAACCGCGCGGCTGCGCGGCAATTAGAATCACTTGGCCCGATTCCTTGCGAAATAGGGGTTAGCGATGGGTTCCTATAGGGGACTGCGGGTGTGGGGGCAAGGGGAAGGTTGGAACTGCCTTTGAAAGTTACTACTCCACAGTTTTCACGCGTTCTTTGAACCAAACCGACAAGTCCTCAAACGAGATGGACCCATCAGCAACACCAACCACAATGTCGTCAATTGGCTCGTCATCAGGGATATTTGGAAAGTAGCCACTACGCTCAATCAAGATTTCCACCACAAGCCACGCGGTCCGCTTATTGCCGTCGATAAATCCATGATTACCGACCATGCTCTCAAGAAGGGCTACCGCTTTCCGATCCATTGGTCGGTGATAGCCAGATTACGGGCGCCCAAGCGCGGACACAATAAGATCAAGACTACTGATTCCCGGTCGTCCGCCATATGTTAGCGCCTCATCATGCGCCGCAATCGCATCTGCCAGCGTTACCTTGTAGTGACGCTTACCTATTGACCAAACGCTTCAAAGCATCTTTGCGTTTAGATGAAGCCCCCCGCACGACAACTTCGGTCGCCGCACTGGCCCTATTGGTTCCTTTTGGCGTTTTCACTGAAACAAAGCGGCCGGTTTGCGCCTCACGCGCAATCACACCACCTGGCTTTGTTGCACAAATCGGCCTGAGGTCGGGCTCCCCCTTACCCCTGACGGACTTATCCTACGGTAACAGTTTCAGGTATGCCAAGAGCTGTGAATTCGTTGAGAATTGCGGCGCGAATTTGGATCTCCGCAACCTGC
>JABSSD010000205.1 GCA_013214575.1 Paracoccaceae bacterium
ACATTGAGGTCTTCTACAACCGCCAGCGCCGCCACTCCGGTATCCAATATAAAACACCGCTACAAGCCTTTGAAGATATGGCTTGGAAAATGGCCGCATAGGGTCAATAACGAAAATGTCCGGGATCCGGGACGAACTTCACGGGTAGTTCAGGCGTATCAAAAACAAAGGCAGAGGAGCCTGGGATTGGACCGTCTCGACCGTCCACCAAAAACTGGTCGGTTTTCTCTCCGCGAGTAAATGTCATACCCTCAGGGGTCCATAGATCAGCCTGGTTGCGGTTCAGGTAGAACGCATCGTCGCGTCCATGAAACCCTCCGAGCCTAACAATGGCTTTCACCGTGCCAAGGTGATCCAACGCTGCAAGACCGGCTGAATTCAGGCGGATGCTGTTGACCAGCGTGAGGTCCATCCCGTCCCGAATGACAACCATATTACGGCTGAACTCTGAAATCGGATCGGACTCTACTTTGATCTGTCCGGTTAGAAAAAAGATGTCGGGAAAGATCTCTTGAAATTCGCCATGGGGTAGCTGGGGAGGAAATTGGGGCATTATTTTTGTCCACTATGTCAATACACCGCGCCACACGATCTGTCATGGCGCGGGACTTTGGGGGTTCATTCCCGACTGCTTACAGCGCCAGTGCAAATTCTTGGGCAAACGCGTCGATGTCTGTTGCTGTTGACCCTGTCATTTTCTCAAAATCAGTGCTTGCGGGCTGATCTTCGCCCTCGGCCCAAAGCTTGAATAATTTCATGACCGTCTCGACGATCATGTCTGGTGTTCCAAACGCTTCAAGACCGGCCTTTTGATCCTCGTATGGCAGGTTCACATACTGAACGTCCTTACCCAGTGATTTTGAAAACGCCTTGGCGACGTCGGAAAAACTGATCGCCTGGGGGCCAGTGATATACTGAATTTGGCGGTTGAACTCATCCGATGTCAGGCCAATGAACGCAGCCTTTGCGATGTCCCGCGTGTCGACCATGGGAATGCGGGTATCGCCCAGATATTGCGCAAACATCTGCTTTTCTTTGATGAAACTGGCGTGCATTTGAGGGATGTTCTGCATGAAGTAATGTGGCCTCAGAATGACATAGTCCAATCCTGCAGCCATTAAGTAATTGTCGACTTCGGTATGTTGTTCATACATGGGAAGACCCTTGCTGTACCGAGCAGGTTCGGCCGAAATGCGCACAACTTTGCGCACATTCGCAGATAGGGCGCAATCAATCAGCCCCTTGTGCAGAACCGACATATCGGGGGAAGGGCTGCTCACAAGAAAAACCGTATCAATGTTTTCCAGTGCAGCCGCAACACTTGGCCAGTCCCCCAATTCCGCACGGACAGTCGGCACATCTTTTGACGCCATTTTAGCTTCGCTTTCGTCGCTACGCACCATAACGCGATAGCTTTGATCACTGTCTTTCAACAAATCGACAAGTGGAGCTCCGGTGTTGCCGGTGCCGCCAATAACAAGAATTTCATTTTCCATCTTCAGTCTCCGCATATTTGTGTCGAACGGGTTGCCGTTTCCATTGAGAGCGAGATATGACATTCATTATTGATGGAGAACTGGCTATAATCAAAATCTCTTGTTCCACTTTTGCACCACCCGGAAAATGCGGACATGAGCGACGCCAAGGAGGGTAATATGAAGGTTTTCGAGTGGGATGACTTGCGCATCTTTCTGGCTGTTTTACGGGGTCGGTCGGTCCGATCAGCCTCTAAATTGTTGAATGTAAGCCATTCCACGGTGTCGCGTCGCTTACAGGCCATGGAGGAGCAGCTGGGCATCAAGCTATTCATTCGCCAACCTGACGGGTTTGTCCTCACTGAGACAGGCGAGGCAATAGTTGTGCGCGCTGAGCGGGTCGAAAGTGAAATTCTAAGCATGGAGCGAGAAGTTTTTGGTCGCGACGCGCTATTGGCGGGGCCAGTACGCATCTCCGCACCACCGTTGCTCGCGCAACATTTACTGATGCCAATTTTGGCCGATTTTGCTCGGCTCTACCCGCAAATTGAAATCGAAATGGACGCCACTTTTGACGTCGCTGATCTGCGGCGGCGAAATGCGGATATAGCCATCCGGTTTCAGGTTCAGCCTGACGAAAATCTTGTTGCCTACAAGCTGCCCTCCTTTGCCAATTCAATCTATGCAACCCGTGAATACGCTAAGACCCACAGTTTCACCGGTGCAAATCCGACAGCGCAGTGGATTGCGATGGGAGGCAAAGAGGTCTTGGCACATTGGCGCCATGACACGCCGTATTCCGACTGCAAAGTGCACCACGTGGTTTCGGACATGCTGGCCCACCTGAATGCCGTGAAGGCGGGAATGGGATTTGCCCACCTCTTTTGCTTTTTGGCAGACACAGAGCCTGCACTTGTGCGCCTTCCAGAAGCAACGACAAACAGAGCTATCACCACTTGGGCGGTGACCCATCCCGATGTGATTGCGACTGAACGGGTACGTGTTTGCGTACGTTTTCTAGTCGATGCAATATTTGAGCACGAACGAATGATCGGAGGGAATGCAGTTGGATCAAATTGATCTGATGGTTCAGCCGTATATTTGTAATTTGAGCCGTAAAGAAAAAAGCAGCTTGGTCCGCACAGCGGTCGTTAGTGTTCGACGCAGCGAACGGCTCCATTGCGCACTTCGTGACGCCGGTAAACTCTCCTAATTGCGGGTTTTCGCAGATGCACGAGTGGCGGATCTGGCCACAGCCTGGCCAGAGCTGCACATCGTCTTGAAGTTCGCTCTTGAGGCGATAGGTTTTGGTGCCGGGTCCGCTTAGGGCTGGGAACGGTCGTTAGACTTACTTGGCACCAAGGTCGGTTATGCGTGGAAACCGCATTTTTCAAAGTTTGGTGAATACCCCATAACTGACATTGCAGTACCCGGCTTCTTTTGGACTGCCGTTTAGTCTCAATAAACTTTTGAAAGGGAATGCCCAGAACTAACTGTCCGCCAAATATGTCTACGTTTTTCCAGACAATTGCGCAGGCTGCGCCAACGTGAAGATACGACACAG
>JABSSD010000206.1 GCA_013214575.1 Paracoccaceae bacterium
ACAGATTTGTCGATACATAGTCAAGCAAAGCTGAGTGCCGTCGCAAGACAGCTCAATGAACGACCTCGAAAAACGCTAGGATATGAGACACCAGCCGAGCGTTTCAATGCATGTGTTGCGTCGACCCGTTGAAACCGCCGCGCATTTCTGCCGTTGGAGCTGACCGCATTGAAAGTCCGGAAGCCGCCCTTAGTGCCGAAATGTGCAGGGTGCAGCATCGGTCCCTGAGGGTTCTTCGCGGCCATCCGACGTATTCGGTCAGCTGGTAGCCCATCCGCTCCCAACTTCACCTCCACAGCCCCGAACTCGTATGGCACACCGTACCCGTTCTCAGCCCAAGCATCTGCGATGATGTCCAACGTAGTACGCAGAGCGGCTGACAGGGCCTTGCGCTGCCTGTCTGGCGCCCCCACTTGCCGTCAACAGATGCATACTCCGGCTGATGAAAACTCGCCCGATGCATGACTTGGCCTTCTGGCGATCTACTTGGAGAATGTCGGGACAGCATTCTCTGTGCAAATTTCGATGAGTAGCATTCCACTTGGGGAATGTTGGATAGGAGAACCACCCATGCATTTTTTAGCCAGTCTCACTACGCTCTTAGTTTCTGCCACGCTTCCCGCCACTGTTCTGGCAGGTGACAGCGCGACCGCAACGTTGGCCGGGCCGGATGGCGCGGCGATGGGGACCGTCACGCTGTCCCAGGGCTCGGGCGGTGTGCTGGTGTCGGCTGATGTCACTGGGCTCACTGCGGGCGCGCACGGTTTCCACATCCACGCCATCGGCAGTTGCGACCCGGATTTCAAAGCCGCGGGCGGTCATTACAACCCGGTGGGAAGCGGCCATGGACTGCTGCATTCAGGCGGGCACCACGCGGGCGATCTGCCCAACATCCATGCAGGTTCAGGCGGCGCGGCGCGGGCCGAGTATTTCGCTACCGAAGTCACCTTTGAAGATGGGGCGGCAAATACCTTGTTCGACGCGGACGGTTCGTCGATCATCATTCACGACAAGCCGGACACCTACGGCGAAAGCGCCGGAGCGGGCAGTCGGGTTGCCTGCGGGGTGATCTCGCGCAACTGAACTCTCATCTCCACGGTCCTAAACTCATCCGGCACGGCATAGCCACTCTCGTACCAAGCGTCCTCAATCAGATCCAGGGTGGTGCGGAGCGCGGCCAGAGTCACGGACTCTGCAGGCCCTCATTCGGATAAGCCCAACTGGTAGAAACGGCCCATTGCCGCCATTCGTGACGACCGCAGCGAAGGTCCGGTTAGAGACCATTTGGGCAATTCCTGCGTCTCTATTCGACTCTCGCAATCCCGAATATCGCCATAGTCAGCATATCATCGGTACGGTAGAAAGTTGGTTCCTCTGTGCTGTTTCAACGGATTTTGGGAGCAGGCCGATATTGATCACCTTTCTGGAACCTCATCGCAACGACCAAGACCACCCCGGAGAGCAGAGCAACGTAGGAAGCAAGTTTTATGACGGCCTGGAAATCATAAGCGTGTGCTATGAAGCCGACAGCCGGGCCAGCCAGCAGGCCACTCACCATCAAGCTGTTCCAATAGATGGCCGTTGCCTGAGCAGGGCGATCTTGCGCGAAAGACTGCACATAACTGATCCCAAGACTTGCATAAAGACCGTAATACAACCCTTCCAAAGCTGCCCCTGCTAACATCTGCGAAAAAGACTGAACTGACGCCAAGACCTGAATAGCAATAATTGCGAGGACAGTTGTCATCAGTAACGCTTTGTGAATGCCGATCCGCTCAATCAGGAATGGAGTTGCAAATATGGCGATTACTTCGACAAATGTCTTTACGCTGAACGCAGTCCCGGGGGCGAAACCCGGCAGGCCGACCTCTTGCACATAAAACAACGGCAGCGCCGAAAACGTCAATGAATGCGCAGAGGAAAGGCAAAATACAAACGCCGCCGCCATCCACAAACCCGTTGTGGAAATTTTCCCGTTACCATCGGCATTGGCCAAGATTTTTGGTGCAGCTGAGATGTCCCGTGGCAGTCCAAACCACCACAAACATATCCAAACTATTGCCGCTCCAAGACACATCGCAAATACGGCTCTGGCGCCAGTTTGATCCGCGACCAGGAACGTCAGCGCTGGACCTAGCATCCAAGCCGTCGATGTTGTCGCCCGCATGTAGGCATTAAAACGGTTTCGGTCGATATCGTTCCTCTCGGCAAGTCTGCCGCCAAGGCTGAACATTGTCGAGACTGCACTGGAGCTGACGCCAAACCCCAGAACACCTAACGTCATAGCGGTCCAAAGGTCTGGTGAGAGGGCTAGAGAAAATGCGGCAATCCCATAGCAGACGGCGGCTATCCCAATCAAAGGAAAAACTCGGGCACCGGCGTCTATTCGGCGTGCGAATTGCCTGTTGGCGGTCAAGGCCAGACAAACAGCTAAGACGGAATACACGCTGATGACCCAAGGGGGGTGCCCCAAACTTTCCACGAGGAAAAAACCCATAAAGGGAATTATCATAGCGCTGCAGACTGTTCCAATGAACAGCAACAACAAAAAAGGAGCAAGGGCTGAAATCTGGCTGCGGAGCATGGCTTTAATTGATTTGAAAATGATGTGCTCTGGATTGCACATCGGAGGAGATTACACAACCGAAGGAAGTCAATTTACCCGCGAAACCCTAAACTATACGCAAATGGCTGACTATTCGTGCGCCTGCAGCGAATGGCAACAAAGTCCCGCGCTACGGTCCTTCAGGCAGACCGCAGCGAATGCCCGCATTCCGCCCTTCATGTCGAAATGTGCATGGTGCAGCGATCGGACTACTTCCCTCTCCCATCACTGTCGCGAACGGCTGTTTGTGACCACCGCGGCGAGCGGCTGGTCAGAGCCCATTTCCACCAA
>JABSSD010000207.1 GCA_013214575.1 Paracoccaceae bacterium
AAGGCGCAGTCGAGAACACCAATCGGCGAGCCAGACGCTGGTTGCCGCGAAAACGTGACATCCGGTCTATGTCTGACGACGACATCAAAGAAATCAGTGACCGCCTCAACAACACACCCCGCAAATGCCTAGGATGGAAGACCCCCGCAGAGGTGTTCAGAGAAAAGATGTTGGAGGAAATGAAATGACCGCCCTACCCTGACAGCCAACAAGAGTCGCAGTTCAGGTATCGCTCACAGGAGGCGCGCTTTTCTGGACCCCTCTCGCTTCCGAACTATACTCATAATAATCGGCCAATTACGTGGATGGGGAGAGAGTTTCTGCCAGGTCCGTCAATGCTTACTTTGCTGGCTTGCGGGCCCCGCATCTTGATGTCTTACGCCCATCTCCACACTCATTTGGAGGTAAAATGCTCACTATGACCTGCTGGACAGTCTCCTTTCAAGATTCCCCCGAAATGGCCAAGATCCGCGGCGACAGGACCCGCCATGATGCGCATGTCGCCTATGTGCGCGCGCATCCCGAGCTGGCCATTGTCAGTCCGACTACCAGTCCGATTGTCAGTCCGACTGACGGGCCGACTGTCGGGCCGATTGCGCTGCAACCCAGCCAGGACGTCGCCGGTGCGACCTGGACCGTCGAGGCCAGTAGCCGCGAAGCTGTGGAAAAACTGATCCTGAAGGATCCCTATTACCTGCCGTCGCTGCGCACCTACAGTATCAGAACCTGAAAAAGGAACCTGCGGGGTAAAGCCGCCTGTTCTGAACCGATATCAATTTGCGGAACATGTCTCTTGCCATCCGTCCAGCACATGGGCGGGGAGAGCAGCCCGCGGCCAGACACCCCTTGTTTGCAGCCCCGGGCCGCTCGCCGATAAGGCGCCTTGCCTGGACGCGGTCGCTTTACCCTACTCCGGGCGCAGGGATGCCGTTGCCCGTTTTCGCGACGTTTTGGCCAATATGAAAATTTCCATGATAACGGCCAATCCAGCACAGCATCCAACCCCGTACCATAACACCGCGATCCAGATCGTTGCATCGAACAATACCAGACTGGTCGCCGCGCAGACCACGCCCGTCAAAATGCAAAATAGAAGACTTCCTAACACTGCCCCTGCTCCTCTTTTTTTTTCACAGTAGCAGTTATCGTGCCTTTGATCAGGCCATTTTGGCAAATTTTGCCAGTTGTAGCCGTTTAACGCCGGTCGCGGTTGAACGCGCGGTGAGCGATTGCTGCAATGGCCAAAGCCCTATTGCTTCCAGAGTTTGAACAAGTCCCTGAAATAATTCACGGTATAGCCGATACCCTGGTCCAGAGAGATCGTCGGGGTCCAGTTCAGCTGCTCTTTGGCGAGGCTGATGTCCGGCCGCCGCTGGGTGGGATCATCGCTCGGCAGCGGGTGGTAGCTCAGGGTTGATTTTGATCCGGTTTTTCGGATGATCAATTCGGCCAACTCAAGAATCGAAAACTCCACCGGATTGCCGAGGTTTACCGGGCCGACCACGTCCGTGTCGGTGGCCATCAGACGGACCAGCCCGTCGACCAGCTCGTCTACATAACAGAATGACCGGGTCTGGCTGCCGTCGCCGTAGAGGGTGATTTGCTCGTTGGCCAGCGCCTGCCCGATAAAGTTCGACACCACGCGGCCGTCGCGGGGATGCATCCGCGGCCCATAGGTGTTGAAGATCCGCGCCACCTTGATGGCCACGTTGTGCTGCCGGTGGTAGTCAAAGAACAGCGTCTCGGCGCAGCGCTTTCCTTCGTCGTAGCAGGACCTTATGCCAATCGGGTTGACGTTGCCCCAATAGTCCTCGCGTTGCGGCGACATATGCGGATCGCCGTAGACCTCGCTGGTTGACGCCTGCAGGATCTTGCAGCCCAGCCGTTTTGCCAGACCGAGCATGTTGATGGCCCCATGCACCGAGGTCTTGGCGGTTTGCACCGGATCATGCTGATAGTGAATGGGAGAGGCCGGGCAGGCGAGATTGTATATCTGGTCGACTTCGACATAGAGCGGGAAGGTCACGTCGTGGCGCAGGAATTCAAACCGCGGGTGGTTGTGAAGGTGGTCGATGTTGCGTTTGGTTCCGGTGAACAGGTTATCGGCGCAAATCACCTCGTTGTCGGCCTCCAGCAGTCTATCGCAAAGATGCGAGCCCAGGAATCCGGCGCCACCGGTCACGAGAATTCTATTGCGGCTTCGGTAGTGTCTTGGCATGCGTTTTCCACCTTGCTATTGAATGAGTTACTTGGCTTTAGTCCTCGTCTTGCGTGCTGATCTGCGTAGGCTTTGTTGGCGCCGCTGGTTTGTCCTGCGGCGGCCAGCCAAATTGCCTGGGTATCTGACCCTTAAATAGCGCCGCCAGCTGGCGAAGCTCGTCGGCGTAATGCTGACTGATCTCCTGTTCCATCTCTGGCCGCAAAGATATCTTGCTGAGTGGTACGGAATTCGCCTGTTTCAGACGCTTGGTCACCCCGAGGGATTTTATCCCAAATGCGGTCTTGATCGGACGCGAGATGAGCTGGCGCAGCGCGCCGCCGCGGGCGATGGTATAGCTCAGCAGCCTGGACCGGGGCCTCTTGGCTGCATTGACCCGGGGAAAGACCTGCCGGGCGTCGTCGTCGAGACCGAGGAACGCCAGTGCGCGGCGATAGACCGCTGCGGTATCCGCCTGCATCTCTTCCTGGAACAGCACCAGGGTTCTGTCGCGTGGAACCTCGGACCACAGGCGGTCCAGCATCTCGCCGAACGCGGCGGTGCTTTTGTAAATCAATGTGGCAGGCGCCCGGCACCGATTGGGGATCTGCTGGCCCCGGGCGCGAAGGTCCGACAGGCGCCAGGCAGTCTCAAAATCCTCTTCGTCCTCGTCGAAGGCATTCACCAGCTGGCGATGCAGCGACGGCAGCATCCGCACCGGATTTCGCAGCATGACAATAAAGCGGGCGTCGGGGCGCGCTTGCAAAATGGCGCGGATCGCCGTCTGCGAATAGAGATACCACACCGAGGCCTCCATCAGCAGCCGGGTCTGGTCGGTGGGGGCAAAGAACGAACGATAAAGTTTGAGGTCTTGGGTGCGCTGCAGTCCCGGCAGGTCATTGGAGAAATAATGCGGCTCTTTTGGCTTGCTGAATGCAACCTGAGGGTGTTCTGATAGATATTGTGCCAGCGCCGTGGTGCCGCATTTTGGTGCTCCAATGATAAACCCCCGAGGGGGAAAGATCGATCGAAGGCCTGAATTTGCAAGTCGCATATTGCTAAAGGTCCGATAAACAATCACGCAGGGTCTAATCAAAGCGCGCCCCAGGCAGGTCCAAGGTGTCACTTGAGCGACAATTTAGGCCGATGGCTGTTGCTGCCAAATAATCCAATGAAATTCCGTCTCGCGATCCCGTAAAACTGAACTCAAATGCTGGGAGCGGTCTGCCAACCGCGCCCAGCTTTGTTGAAGGCTTGGATGCTTCCTCTTTAGGTGATGCCGTAGCAAACACCACATGGGTACATGAAGAGGCCGTGGGGCGGTGGCATCCAAGCCATCATCAAAGCCGGGACAGGCGCAAGACGATTGGCGTGATTATGGTTGCTACTGCACATTCTGGCGAAAATATGCCCCCATTTGGGGGCAGCCAGATAGGCGAATTGGCGCCTTACTAATCAGGCAGGCAGCGAGTTGCCTTTTCAACCTCGGCCGGACCGCAGGTATTCTGTGCGGCAGTCGAGGATGTTCAGAAAATACTGGCGGTAGCCTTGCTGTTATTCCCCTATCTCTGCTTGTTGCGCGGGATTTTTGGGGTTGAGCAGGTAAATTTTGTAATTAGTTCAGTTGTTTAATGGGGGGGGCGTTGTGTCCTATAAGAAAAGCGGCCTTGCACTTCGACGTTACATGTTTTGGGGTGTTGACGCGAAACTGGCAAACTCGGCCCGACCAGAAGCGCCGAAGTCAAAGGCTTTGGCGCTGGTTGGCCAATTGGCAAACAGTGCTCCCGAATGTGGTCCTGAATATGTGGCTAAGCAAGCCGAGGCTGGCGCGGTGAGCGGCGCGCCTGCCCGATCCCTTCCGCAGCAACAACGGCCGCAACACCGGCGCGCGACATTCGGCTTCCTGCCGCGCTCGGAACTGCTGCACCGGCTGTATAATGCCACGCTGGCGGGCGGTCTGTTTGTGCTGGCGCTGCCTCTGATCGGCTTCATCAGCCTGTTGGTCTATCTCACCCAGGGGCGGCCAATTTTCTACCGTGGGCTGCGAACCGGCCAGCGCGGCAAGCCATTCGAGATCCTGAAATTCCGCACTCTGGATACCGCGACTGCGGCGATGCTCACCAGGGACCGGGTTCTCCCCAATGGATCTGGGCTGGAGACCCCATTGGGCGGGTTTCTCAGGGAGACACGGCTCGACGAGCTGCCACAATTGCTGAACGTCCTCAGAGGCGACATGAATATCTGCGGTCCGCGCCCGGTCCGCCCCGAAATAGCCAATATGCACCGGTCCAAGATTCGCAACTATGACGCGCGTTTTAATGTCAAACCCGGCCTGCTTGGCCCAGCCCAGGCCTTCATGGGGCACGGCACCCCAAAAGCGGTCCGCGCCCGTTTGAACGCGGCCATGTGCAGCAATCCGGTGAGCTACCGGCGAGAGTTCGAGATGATACTCTTGGTGCCCTCTTGCGTCATCGCAAAGGCTTTCTCGATCTTCATCAGCAAGCTGTTGGCGATTGGCAGGAAACCCGATGTTCAGCACCCGGTGGGCAATCTTGCCGCTGAGACCGGCGTCGATGTGCAGTACTGCTGTGACGGCTCCGGGCTCTATCCGGTGCTGCGGATCGACGAGGCGCATATCCTGCTTTCCGAGGGCTGTGTGGCCGGGCCCGGCGCGTTGATTATCACCCTTCCCAACGGCGTCAAACGGATGGCCAGGATCTGCTCTGAGCGCAAGGTTCTGGGCGCCACCGGCCAATGGGTGCTGCGCTACAAACCGGCCAGCGACTATTCCCACCACATTCTCGAGCGCTACCTGTTGCAGCGGGTCGTGGTGCCGCATCATTCACATTTCCTGCCCTGGCGGGTGATCCGAGCGTTGCGCAGAAAATTCGGAGGTATCGGCCGCAGTCCGGGTCTTGCGACCTTACCGGAGCAGCGCGCCAAGAGGTAACCCTGCAGCAGGGTTGGAGACCCGCTTTAGGGCGAGGAAGGAAACGGCAAGATCATGGAGCCTATCAGCTTCGGCATAACCGATCTGAGCGGAAACGTTTCAGTCAACCCAACCGCAATCGACTTTAGCAAGACCGGCAACCCCACTTTGTTCGTGGCGCAGCAGGACGGGTCCATTTACCGGTATGAAATCGAACGCCAGCTCGATGGTCCGGATGCGGGTTCTACGGATGACTTCGTGGTGACCGGCACCACATTGATCGATGTTGTGCCGGAGGACGTGCAGAACTTTGATGATGACGGCAGCCTGAATGGCACCCAGCAGCGTCAGGTCACTGGCATGGTGGTGACCAAGGACGCCGCCGGCAACGATGTGCTTTATATCTCGTCCTCCGACTGGCGGATCGCCGTTGGCGAAGACAGCGGGCTTGATACCAATTCCGGCCAGGTTCACCGCATAACGCTGGATCCGGACACTGGCGCAGTGCTCTCCAGCGTTGCCGTTCTGCGCGGGCTGCCACGCTCCGAGGAGAACCACGCCAACAATGGTATCGACCTGGCGATCGATCCCGGCACTGGCGATGCGATCATGTATGTCGCGGTGGGTGGCATCACCAACAAGGGCGCGCCCGGCAACAACTTTGCCGGCACCACTGATTTTGCCTGGTCGGGCGCAATCATCAAGATCAACCTCACCGAATTGGAATCCTACGACATCAGGACGGATGCCAACGGCAACCAGTATATTCTCGATCTGCCAACGCTGGATGATCCAACGCGGACAAATATCGACCTGGCGACCCTGTCGATCCAGGATCTTGCTCTGGACCCCAATTTCACACTTGATGACAACGGCGAGATCGGCGGCGTGCTGCAACCCGATTGGGCGGGCGGCAACAATGGTCTGAACCAGGCCAAGATCACCAACTACGTTCTGGTCAGCGACGGCGGCCAGCTTAAACTTGTGAGCAACCCGGTGGAGCTGTTCGCGCCGGGATACCGCAATCCTTACGACGTCATCGCCATGAGCTCGGGCGAAGTTTTCACCTGGGACAACGGCCCCAATGGCGGCTGGGGCGGCCAACCGCTGTCCTATTCCGATGGCGCAATTGTTGACGATTGGACCACTGAATTTGCCACCAACGCGTTTAATGAAAGCGGCAGCAGCGGTTTTGGTGACCAGCTGCATTATCTCGGCAATGTCACCGACCTTTACGGAACTTACGGCGGCCATGCCAGCCCGCTGCGGGCGGCGCAGACCGCGCTGCAGGCCTCCTTTAACAGCGATGGCAGCTATAAGGGGGCCACATCGTCGGATCCGATTATTGTCAATGGTATCCAGATTTTCGCAGAC
Organism: Paracoccaceae bacterium; assembly: GCA_013214575.1. GTDB lineage: Bacteria > Pseudomonadota > Alphaproteobacteria > Rhodobacterales > Rhodobacteraceae > Parasedimentitalea. Next base: position 6,501 of record JABSSD010000207.1, read on the forward strand.
GAGGCTGACGCCCAGAACTATCTGTCGCAACTGCTGATCATTTATGAGCAGGACGGGTCCGGGTCCTGGAATGACGTGACCTCAGCGACCGGCTTGCCGGCCGACCTGTTTGACGTGCTGTCCGGCTATGACTGGGCGCATCCGGGCAGCTCGATCGATAACCCGCTGGATTTCTTTGACGGCACCAGCGTCATGGATGGCACCCCCTACTCGCCTGAATCGCAGCTGCTTGATCAAAACAACGACGGCTCGCTGATTGAGACGCCACAGTCGACCAATGGTCTCACCGAGTTCACCGCCACCTATTTCAACGGTCAGTTGCAGGGCACCATTGTCGCGGCGAGTTTTGATGAGACATTATACTTTGCAATGCCCGAAGACACCGATGGCGACGGCCGCACCGACAGTGCCAGCATTGTTCATACGGTATCGCTGGCGGGGTCTAATCCTCTGGCGCTGGTGGCGCTGCCGGATCAGGGCCTGTCGGCGGCTTTGATCGACAATACCGGCGATGGCATTGATGATTTCTCGGGGGTGATTGCGGTGGCGACTTATGGCGCCAATGTGATCACCTTCCTGGTGCCGGGCGGCACCCCGATCGATCCCGGCGACGACATGGATATGGACGGGCTCAACGACGTCGTGGACAGCCATGTCGGTGATCCGCTCAACGGTCTTGGTGTGCTCATCACCCAGGGAAATTCAGCCCTCTGGGATTTCGAGCTCAACAACCCGTCGTCGACACCGACGGGTGCGGTGCCGCCGGGTAACAGCATCGCCGGCGGTATCGGGATCAATGCTGCCTGGCGCAATGGCGTGCTGCCAGCGATTGACAATGGCGGTGATGAAGCTGCGGGTCTGTTCAATGGTGGGGTGTATAATCTGGGCGGGGCCTCCAGTTTTGTCAGCCTTGATGTGGCGCATGACGGAACCGCCGAGGGGGTCGCCAACAGCCAGCAAGATGTTCTGGGCATCGGCTTTGCCACCCCGGATGCCACCCAGCTGACCATCACCACCGAGATGGTGAATATCTTCACCTATTCGCTGAACACCGATCCACCTGCCAAGGTCTGGGACGGCGGCGAGAAAGTCGGGCTGGTGCTGGGGCCAGGTGATCAGTCCAACTATGTCGAAGCGGCAATCGCCGTTGTTGATCAGGGCGGCACGGTGAAATATGGCGTCCAGCTGCTGGTGGAAACAGATGACGTTGCAGTCAGCAGATTTGTTGAAATCCCCGGCATTGAAGCGCCGATTATCGCCGGGCTTGGCGATCCGAATTTCCAGGTGGCCATTGATCTTAACCTGAGTGCCGGGATCGACTCCGTTCGGGCGCAGGCGCGTTATGTCGAGGATGGCGCCTATACTGACTGGGTCTCCACATCGGCGTTGCTGCTGCCGCCGGATGTGATTGCTGCGGTCAAGGGGCAATATGACAATTTGGGCACCACCACCGGTGCCTTCGTCGGCATGATGGCCTCGGCGCCTGACGGTGACGATTCCTTTGCCGCCTCCTGGGATTGGATCGACGTCGACAACATCGTCCCGGTTGTCGGGGCGGCGCGGATTGGCGTCAATGAAAGCTCGGACAACATCAACCAATCGACCTTTTCGGCGGGCTCCTTCGTGATTGCCAACGTCGGCGAGAAGATGATCACACAGGTAGAGTTTGACCTGACCAACGGCATCATCCCGGACGCGGTCTTTGATCCGTTTGGCGAGGCCGGCGATACCATTTTCAAGGGGTTGACCATCGACTCGGCGGGATCAACCGGCGTTGATATCACCCCCGATGCGTCGAACTATGTGGGCCTCGGCGGCGCCAGTGGTTACGAAGGTCTCATTGTGACCTTTGACGATTTTGATCCCGGCGAAACGGTCACCTTCTCGATCGACGTGGACCCGAATTCGCTGCTGGGCGGCAAGAAGACCTTGTTGGATGCCGGGTCGTTCATGAGCTGGGATGCCGCCGGAATATCCGGTGCCGAGATCATCGCGTCGACGGTAACCGTCACCTACTCGGACGGCACCACCAGCACCGGTGATTTGATGAGTGCAGAAAACAATGGCGGCGCCTACACGGTGTCGTCGCAGGCCACACCGGGGCTAGAGCCAACCCTTTCAGTGAACGGTGTGGCGGCTGGCGGCGCCGGAACCTACGGAACAGGCGGTCCAACAGTGATCCTGAACGGTCCGGTCGGACATGTGGCGCGGGTGACCCTGGTCAAAGGCTTTATTCAGCCGGTAACCAACGAGTTTTACAACGGCAACAGTGAGGATCAGGCCTACGCGCCTCAACTTGATGCCCAGCTTGCCACGCTGGCCGCCAGCGACTTCCCGGCCAACAACATTGTCGAGCTGCAGACCTTCGACATTCCCCTCGACGGCACCAATCAGGATATCTCGTCGACGTTCGATTTCTCTGGTGTTGCCGACTATACTTTTGACGGCGAGGACGAAGTCCCCCTCGCCTTTGTGGCATCGATTATCAACCCGGCCGATGCGAACGCGCCTCTGGGTGCTGTGACGCAGCCGGTATTCCTGACGTTTGACCCGGGCGGTGGCGATACAGCCGCGCCGGTGGTTCAGTCGTCTTTGGCGCCCAACATTGGTCCTGCTGGGGCCGGTAGCGTCAGTATGGATGTCACCGTGACCTTCGCTGACAACGTGGCGATTGACGTCTCCTCCATCGACACTGGTGACATCACTGTCACCGGGCCGGGCGGGCCGCTGTCGGTCAGCGCCGTCAGCGTCAATATCGGCGGTGATGGAACCCCACGCACGGCGACCTATACGGTGGACGCGCCGGGTGGAACCTGGGATGTGGCCGACGAGGGCAGCTATAACGTCGCGCTTCTGGCCGCCGAGGTTCAGGACACCAGCGGCAATTTCGTACTGGCCGACCCGTCGCTGCAGGGTTTCACGGTGGATCTGTCGGCAGCGCCGCCGGATCCGTTCCGGGTCGAAGCTGAGACGTTCACCATCCTCAGCGGTTTTAACGTTAAGAACAACAATCAGGCTTCCAGCGGGCAGTATCTGCAGGCTGGCGGCAGCGGCGAACAGCGGGCGTCTTATGTATTTGCAGCGGTGAGTGGCACCTATGATCTGGGCATTGGCCATTTCGACGAGTCCGACGGCCAGTCGCAAATGAGCATCCTGGTGAACGGGACCGAGATCGACAATTTTGTCTGGAACATCGACGCCGGAGGCTCCACCGCCAGCCAGTCGTCCTTTGT
>JABSSD010000208.1 GCA_013214575.1 Paracoccaceae bacterium
CACCATTGGGCCGTTCGTGACCACAGCAGCGCTAGCGAAGGGTTGTGCCTGAGGCAATGACCAGTGAGGGCATATAACAACCGGCAGGCCGTGTCTTCCGAATGTCGGCTTTGAAGTTGTGCGCAGACTTTGCAAAGTACACGAACTGCGCATAGCCGCCGTCCATGCAAACCGCAGCGAACGTCCACTTCCCGCCCTTTGTGACGGATGCTGCACTACACACCAAGGTCGCGAAAGTGCAGTTAGCCGACATTGCAGAGATGGGTCCATCTAACCCCCGTCAACGGCAGCTATGAGGGGCCTTTGCACTTTCGAGTGGGGCAAAATTGCAATTAACTAACACTGGTTTCCGCAAGTGGTTCTCGCATCCATCCCCAGTTCATAGCACCGGTGATTGTGGAGGGTTCCTGTCTGCTTCGTCAAAAAGTTCAGAAACGCCGCGCTTTGTTTAGCTGGGGTATTAATGAATCTCTTGCGCAACCCGGTGAGGCCGGGGGGGGAGGGACACGGCTGCGGCAGAATGACGCAGGGGGATATTTCAAAGCGGCGCGATGATGCCCGCCGACCAAAGGTATTCTGTAAGGGGGCACACGAGGGGGCAGAGCATGAGTGAACGCGTGAGCTATCAGTTTACTCACCTAAAAACAATCACTTACGCGCTAATTTTGGAGTAAAATGGCGGACAGACAGTCCCCATAGAAAAACAAACAATGGTTTGAAAAGATGTATTAAATTTCTTCACCCTCAAAATCATACCACATTTCATACCACCCATCAGTGGAATTTTACCCCTAAAGGGCCATAGACTTGGGGTCGGCATTCCCCTGCACCACGACAGACAGGCGGGAAACCGGGGAAGCCTCGCTGAGAGGGGTCCATCAGGATTTCCGGACCTTACAGGATACTGCCTGCGGTTAGCCACTCCAGCCAAATACCGATGGCCGCAACCGCAACTGAGATAGCAATTGCCAAGACGGACCATCTTGTCCAATTGGCAGCACGAATTTGGGCACTTGCAACTTCGCTTTGGACACTCGCAACTTCGCGCTGAATTTGCAGCTCCCGACGCCGCCACTCTTGTTGTGCTTGCTGAGCCCCCCAAGTCTCGGAAAAACCCGTTTCGGCTGCAAGCTGTTCGTCAGATAGGCTTCTCAAAAAATCTGCTTCGTACTGGACCAATGCATTTCTCCATTACTGGATTTTCAAATCAAACCAACTGGGACACGTAGGATTCTGCACTCTCCGGCATTAGACCCCTTGGGGCTTACCCTTCTTTCGGTTCCGTCATATATATTGGGTGCGGGTACCCATCCCATTCATTCCAAAATGCTGGCTCTCAACCTGTAGCATAGGGATTTAGGGCTGGCTGTACAGACGCCCCCGATACCCCGTATTCGACCAATTTCTTGGGCTGTCATGTCCCGGTTCCGCACATTGTGACTGGCCGTCAGGGTCAAGCAGGCAGTAGTAAGTTGGTATGTTAGACGCCCACATCCGCCCCCTTATTGATCCGCTGCTGAATGCTCAGGGGCGTAGTTTGGCCCGCGCCGGGATAAGCGCCAATCAGGTGACGCTGCTGGGGCTGGCGTTGGGGCTAGTCGCTGCGCTGTTGATCGCATTGGGATCTCCGGGCTGGGCACTGTTACCATTACTGCTGTCACGGCTGGCAGACGGGTTGGACGGTGCGGTTGCGCGGGCCAGTCAGCCTACCGACTTTGGCGGCCTGCTGGATATTACCTGTGACTTTGCCGTGTACGGGGCAGTGCCCCTAGGGTTTGTGCTGGCAAACCCTGCAGACAACGGCGTCGCCGGGGCGTTTTTGTTGGCAAGTTTCTATGTCAGTGGAACCAGTTTTCTGGGTTATGCGATACTGGCTGAGAAACGCAAGATGACCACCAAGGCGCAGGGCGTGAAAACGCTGTATTATGTTGGTGGGTTGCTGGAAGGCGCGGAGACCATCGGCTTTTTTGTAGTGCTGTGTCTGTGGCCAACCGCTTTTGCACCATTGGCCTGGGGGTTTGGCGTGCTGTGCCTGGTAACGGCCTCAGCTCGAGTGTGGTTGGCGTGGCGGGTGTTTTCCATACGGCGCTAGGAGTGCGCCCCAGCCCGCTTCCGAATAGGCGTCATGTTCAGCGCCTATCTATTTGGCCCCCGCACCCAAGAAACTCTCAAACTCACCTGCACCGAGCAAATGCGAGTATTTGCGTATAAACGCTATGTTCGCTTGGTCCTCGCACCACTCAATCTCAGACCGTTTGCGCTGATATGTGGAACACTAATGCTAGCCACTCCCTACAATGGAACGATCAATGGGAACTCCAACTGGTAATGCAGCCAGTTGTCGTCTTCAGGCAACGCGACAGACAAATGTAGTCGACTGTAGTGGCATGACCAGTGGGGCGGGGCCAAATGTGTCCAGCAAGCCATCCAATACAGCAGAGACGACATCATCGGGGTCTACGCCGCCGCGTTGACGGATTTCGTCAACCAAAGGATTGCCATACACAATCGCGTGGGCGAAAGCCTTGGGATCAACAATGGTTTTGCTCAGCGGCAGCGTTGTGTGTTCAACATCTGTCCATCCCGCTGTGCTCAGGTCGCCAAGCACCTTGACCGGGTCCGAATAATGAAACGGCACTTTGTAAAAGCCGGGTGGGTCTGTGGGGAAAAACCGGGCAGTTACATCATAGGCCATTACTGAGTAAGGGTTCTTGGACATTGGCCCCCAGGTATTGAATACATAGTGACCACCGGATTTCAGCACCCGGGCCGCCTCGCGGAATGAATCTGGTTTGTCCGGGAAAAACATCACGCCAAACTGGCAAACCATCAGATCAAACTCTGCATCCTCAAACGGCAGCGTCATCGCGTTGGCGACCAAAAACTCGACTTTGTCCTGGTCAGAAAATTTACTTTTCGCCACGTCCAGCATCGGCCCATTCAGGTCGGTCACAACAAGGCGCGCATCAGGGGACAATGCATCGCGTAACCGCCGACTGACGATACCGGTTCCGGCCGCTAGCTCAACAACATTTGTCGCCCCCAACGCGCTACAGATTTTTGCCAGAGCATCGGCATAATCATAGAAGATGTTTGGCCCAAGCCCTGTGTCATAATAAGTGGGAATGCTGCCAACAAACTGAACGGTATTATCTGACATGGTCGCCTCCTGCATTTAGCCGACATTCCCCAAGTAGAATGCCTCCTCGTGCATGTTGTAGCTGATTTGAGTTCCAATCAAGATTCTTGTGCAAGTTGCACTGCGGCTATCTATTTAGTTCCCGTACCGAAGAACCTCTCAAACTCACTTGCGCCGAGCAAATGCGAGTACTTGCGAATAAACGCTATGTTCGCTTGGTCCTCGCACCACTCAATCTCAAACCGCTTGCGCTGGTATGTACGGTGCCACATGCCTTTGGGCTTCCATGCAATGAAATGCGCCGTTCCTGGCTCACCACCCAGCGCCATGCAGCTTGTTGGCGCGTCTCAGTAAGCGGTCGTGGCGGTCTTCTGATTGGCTGCCATAAGCGATGGAATAGCAATGGCGGCAAAGGAAGTATCGCCCGCCTGAAAACAGCTTGCCGACACGCCGCCCGCAGTGCTGGCCGTTGACGACGCCGGGGCAACGGAAAAATGGGCGGTGGCGGCCTCGCTGAGAGGCTTCTTGTACCTGTCTGACACTCCCCCCAGACAGGCGTTAAGTCGGGAAAGCGGGTGACCCAAAACCTTGGGTCGATAGTTGCCCGTGCCTCACCTACAGTTTTGATAATCTGAAGACATGCAGGTGCGGGCAGAGTTTACGGCCATGGAAATATCCGCTGACGTCATTTCCTTTTCAATCTCCTCGCGGCCATTTTGCCCCATCTCATCTCCATTTGCACCTGCGATGTTAAACCACATATGGGCGCTGATATGGTCCGCGAGAACACCCATGCCGCCAGCGTACATGACCCCTAGGGTAGCCTGGGCTCTGACGATGCCCTGGTCGGCAGCAAGCCGGTACCACCGCGCCGCTTCCTGGTAGTCCGCTAGAACACCAGTGCCATTGAAGTACATGGTCCCCAGCATAAACTGAGCTTGAGCGTTGCCTTGGTCGGCAGCAAGCCGGTACAACCGCACCGCTTCCGTGACGTCCGCTGGAACGCCCATGCCGCCAGCGTACATGGCCCCGAGCATAAACTGAGCTTGGGCGATGCCCTGGTCGGCAGCAAGCCGGTACCACCGCGCCGCTTCCTGATAGTCCGCTGGAACACCCCTGCCGTCAGCGTACAGGAGCCCGAGAAAAAACTGGGCGGCGGCGTTACCCTGGTCGGCGAGTGGCAGTAAGTCCTCTAGAGCCGCCTGATAGTCACCACGTTCAATGGCTTCAAGGCCCTTACCTAAATCCTGAGCAATAGCGCTTTTGCCCGCGAAGCTAACGACTACCGCCAATACCCCAACCCGAAAATAGCTGCCGAATTTCCCAGTCATACCGCCAACCCCAGTCTATCCGCGCGGGCGATGTTGTTGCGAACCGCTGTCCGCTTCTGTGCCGCCTGATGTTGGTCAGAACGCCTTGAAGGCTGTGCAGGCGCGTCCGGCCCTGTTGATCTAGGATTACCTAGAGCTCAGCCGCTCAATTTCACGGGCCTCACACAATGGTGATTATGGGTCCTTTGGCTGTGGCTGCCCTGTAACTGATACGCGGTAAATCGGGAAAGCAAGTGACCCGAAGCCATGGGGCGCTAATTGCTCATGGCTCACCTACAGTTTTGATAACCTGAGGACATGCAGGTACGGGCAGACTTCACGGCCTCGGAAATATCCGCTGGCGTCATTCTTTTTTCAACCGCCTTGCGGTTAATTTGCGCGTCCGCATGTCCATTTGCACCCGCGATGTTCCACCACATATGGGCACTGATATCGTCCGCTAGAACACCGTAACCGTTGTCGTACATGAGCCCGAGGTTATTCTGGGCGTCGTCGTTGCCCTGGTCGGCAGCAAGCCGGTACCACCGCACCGCTTCCTGGTCGTCCGCAAGAACACCCCTGCCGAGCCGGTACATGCGCCCGAGGTTAGACTGGGCGCGGGCATAGGCCTGCTCGGCGGCAAGCCGGTACCACCGCACCGCTTCCTTGGCGTCCTCGAGGACACCTAAACCAGTGTCGTACATGGCCCCGAGGTTATTCTGGGCCTGAGCGTTGCCCTGGTCGGCAGCAAGCCGGTACCACCGCGCCGCTTCCTTGCCGTCCGCTGGAACACCCCAGCCGAACTCGTACATGTTCCCGAGGAGAAGCTGGGCTTCGACGTCGCCCTGGTCGGCAGTAGACCGGAACCGGTACCACTGTGCCGCATTCTTAGCGTCATCGAGAACACCCATGCCGTAGGCGTACATGTACCCGAGGTAAAACAAGGCGCTGGCGTAACCTTGGTCGG
>JABSSD010000209.1 GCA_013214575.1 Paracoccaceae bacterium
GCCACGCCCAACCAGAGGCAGGTCTCGAAGAGGCCAACGATGGGCGGGAGACCATCTGGCTGCTGCTTTGCAAGTGGCGCCAAGCCTCGGCACCGGCTGCAACGCCTGTCCTGGTGACATCAGCCCGCCGCCACGCCTAAGGACGACGACCGGCGAGCAGAAACCACTCTCTGGTGTGCCAAATACTCAGGCTCGATCAGGCGGCGGTATAATACGGCACTATCGGGCTTTCCGACGGCTCATAACCCGCCTGTGCAACCGCCTGCATGACGATGGGTTCTGCGGTGTAATACGCCCAGGCCTGCTCCAGGTGCGTCAACGCGTCCTGCGCCTGCCTGTTCGGCAATCTGGCAACTTTCTGCATCATATCTCTCCCAACAGGAATTGGATGGTCGCGCGTGCAGCAACCATAGGCTCATCCTGCATGCTTGGCACCGGGTGATCATGCCCTGTCGCCATGCAGCGGCAGCATGGCTCTGGTTGACCCGGGGGCCGCGCCACCAACGCAAAACGCCGCCCCTTGTCAGGACGGCGCTTCACCTTCGAATTGATCTTGGCTACAGCGTCCGTTCGAGCATCATCTTCTTGATGCTGGATATCGCCTCAGCCGGGTTCAGGCCCTTGGGGCAGGTATTGGTACAGTTCATGATGGTGTGGCAGCGGTACAGCTTGAAGGGATCCTCCAGCTCGTCCAGACGCTCGCCTGTCGCCTCATCGCGGCTGTCGATGATCCAGCGATAGGCATGCAGCAGCGCGGCGGGGCCCAGATAGCGATCAGAGTTCCACCAGTAGCTGGGGCAGGATGTCGAGCAGCAGGCACACATCACGCATTCATACAGACCGTCCAGCTTCTTGCGGTCCTCGATGGTCTGTTTCCATTCCTTGGCCGGACTGTTGGTCTTGGTCTCCAGCCAGGGCATGATGCTGGCGTGCTGGGCATAGAAATGGGTCAGATCCGGGATCAGGTCACGCACCACCGACATATGCGGCAGCGGGTAGATTTTCACATCGCCCTTGATCTCATCCATGCCGTAGATACAGGCCAGAGTGTTGATGCCATCGACATTCATCGCGCAGGAGCCACAGATGCCCTCGCGGCAGGACCGGCGGAACGACAGCGTCGGATCAATCTCGTTCTTGATCTTGATCAGCGCGTCCAGAACCATCGGACCACAGGTATCCATGTCCAGGAAATAGGTGTCTACCCGGGGGTTCTTGCCGTCATCCGGGGTCCAGCGATAGATCCGGAACTTGCGAATATTGCTGGAGCCGCTGGGTTTCGGCCAGGTCTTTCCCGTGGTGATCTTCGAGTTCTTCGGGAGTGCGAATTCGACCATGATGTGTCTCCTTGCTTAGCCACCCACCAACAGAGCCGTTGCCGCGCCCTGCTGACAGATGTTCATTTTTTCCGATGCCCGCGCCAGAGTACTGGCGATCCCGGGCGCGTAATTTTCACCGGCGTTTCCGCAGGCAATGTGTTTTTCTAAAGCTGAGGCCCCGGCCGTGCTGCAGGCAGGGGCGCTCACGACGATCCCCCTTCAGGCGCGGCATACACCCCGGCAATTCGGGCCAGCAGTGCCGCATCCCGCGGAAACAGCCGTTCCAGCCGGCCAGTCAGCTTGGGGTCATGCGCCGCCAGATTGAGCACCGCCGCAAATTCCGGGTCTTCTGCCATTTTCTGCCACCGGCGACTGGTCTCCAGCTCGTCGGCACTATTGGCCTGCTTCTGAAACGACGAGCCACCGCCATAGCGTTGCACGGGTCCCAAACTGTTGTCGCGCACAGGCAGCTCCAGCTGCCCCAGGATCATCGCGCGGTATTTTTCGCTGCGCACCCAATCGTCATAACAGATGCAGGTAAAGCCCAGCTCATCGGCCTCTTCTACCTGTCGCAGCAACAGCCCGTAATAATCGATGGCCTGCAACAGGATCGCATTGCGGCGCAGCAGGCTGTAGGTCTCATTGCCCTGCATCTTTTTCAGCAAAGACGCGGCCCAGTTCAGAAAGCTCCGGTAGATCAGCACGTCGGCGGTCAGCAGCGTTTCGTCAAACGGCCCCGAGACCGCGCGCAGGGGCGCGAACATCGCCGGTGTTACGTCCTCATAGGAGATCAGCAACAAAGCGCCCTCTTCGGCGCGCCCGGCAACCGAGGCCAGATCCTTGCGCGCCTTGCGGTGCGATGCAAGGGTGCCGTCCACCTCAATCGAGCGAAAACTCTTGAACGGATCGGTGTCCGGCTTGCAATTGTTCAGAAACACCGAGTGCCCCGAGGGCGCGTTGCGTTGCAGCCAATTGGCAATGGCATGGTTTCCCGACCGGCGCATGCCAAACATCCGCAGCGCCTGCCCCGGAACCAGACCCAGACGGGTCCACTCCCTGGGCGGGCCGCCGCCCAATTGGCGATCCACCGCACTCATCGTCTGACCTCGGGGATAAAACCGCTGCCGATAGCGGTCCAACCCGCACAGGCAGGCAATGACCGGGGCGCCAGGCCCCGGTCATTGCCTGCCGTCAATACCACTGTTTTATCCCCCAAAACCATCCGGCAGCGACCTCAGAACGTCCGCGCTCTAGGCGCGACCTTGTCCAGGCTAATGCCGCCGTCTGCTTCGGTTGTCAGTGGCTTGACCACCACCGGACGGTGGCTCAGCTCCACCGAGGCGCCATCGACCCGGGAGATGGTATGCACCCGCCAGTTCTTGTCGTCCCGCTCCGAGAAATCCTCATGCGCATGCGCACCCCGGCTTTCCTTGCGCGCTTCGGCGCCGTGGATGGTGGCCAGTGCGTTGGGCATCAGGTTGGCCAGCTCCAGCGTCTCCATCAGATCCGAGTTCCACACCAGCGACCGATCGGTGACCTTGAGATCATCCATCTTACCGGCAATCGCCGTCATCTTCTCGACCCCTTCGGTCAGGGTCTTTGAGGTCCGGAACACCGCCGCATCGGCCTGCATGGTTTTCTGCATTTCCAACCGCAACTCGGCGGTGGCCACATTGCCCGATGCATGGCGCAGCCCGTCAAAGCGGTCAAACGCCGCATCAATCCCGGCCTGGTTCAGCACCGGATTGGACGCCTCGGCATCGACAACCTTACCGGCCCGAATGGCCGCAGCCCGACCAAACACCACCAGATCAATCAGCGAGTTGGAGCCCAGACGGTTGGCGCCATGCACCGAGGCACAGCCCGCCTCGCCCACGGCCATCAGACCGGGCACCACCGCGTTGGGATCTTTGGCGGTGGGGTTCATCACTTCGCCCCAATAGTTGGTCGGAATGCCGCCCATGTTGTAATGCACCGTCGGGATCACCGGGATCGGCTCTTTGGTCAGATCAACACCGGCAAAGATCTTGGCGCTCTCGGTAATCCCCGGCAGCCGTTCAGCCAGCGCCTCGGCGGGCAGATGGCTGAGGTTCAGGTGGATGTGATCGCCATCCTTGCCCACACCGCGCCCTTCGCGGATTTCCATCGTCATCGAGCGGCTGACGTAGTCGCGGGGCGCCAGGTCTTTGTACTGGGGCGCATAACGCTCCATGAACCGCTCGCCTTCCGAGTTGGTCAGATAGCCGCCTTCGCCGCGCGCGCCCTCGGTGATCAGACAGCCCGAGCCGTAGATACCGGTCGGGTGGAACTGAACAAATTCCATATCCTGCAGTGCCAGACCAGCCCGCGCCACCATGCCACCACCGTCACCGGTACAGGTATGGGCCGAGGTGGCCGAGAAATAGGCGCGGCCATAGCCACCGGTGGCCAAGACAACCATCTTGGCGTTGAACACATGCATGGTGCCGTCGTCCAGCTTCCAGCAGACAACGCCCTGACACTGGCCGTCTTCGGACATGATCAGGTCGATGGCGAAATACTCGACATAGAATTCAGCGTTGTTCTTCAGCGACTGACCATACAGCGTGTGCAGGATCGCATGCCCGGTGCGGTCCGCCGCAGCACAGGTCCGCTGCACTGCAGGACCATCACCAAATTCGGTGGTGTGACCACCAAAGGGGCGCTGATAGATCTTGCCCTCTTCGGTGCGCGAGAACGGCACCCCGTAGTGCTCCAGCTCATAGACCGCCTTGGGCGCTTCGCGCACCATATATTCCTGCGCGTCCATATCGCCCAGCCAGTCCGAGCCCTTAACAGTGTCATACATATGCCACTGCCAGTTGTCGGGGCCCATGTTGGACAGCGAGGCGGCAATGCCACCCTGCGCCGCAACCGTGTGTGAGCGGGTCGGGAACACTTTGGTCACGCAGGCGGTGCGCAATCCCTGTTCAGCCATACCCAGCGTCGCCCGCAGACCGGCACCACCGGCGCCAACCACAACAACGTCATACTCATGCGTTTCATATTCGTAAGAAGCCATGTCTTATTCCCTCACAGCGCGATTTTGGCGAGGGCAAAAAGCCCGGTGGCGATGGTGCCGTAGCTGAGGCTGATCACCAACATGATCAGCGCCCGGCGCATCGATCCGCGCGCATAATCTTCGATCATCATCTGCGCGCCCTTGTTAAAATGCATAACAGCCACAAAAAGTGTCATCCCGGTTAACAGCGCCGGAAAGGGGCGGGCAAATGTGGCCAGCACCTCTTCATGGGTGCCGCCGATCGCCGAGCCCAGAATATACAGCAACGTCGGCACCATAAAGGCCAGCGCCACGGCGCTCACCTGCATATACCAGTGATGGGCGGTGCCGGTCCCTGAGGCCCCATTGCCCTCGGCCCGCTTGCGGGCTGTCAGATAGCGCATGTTCGCCTCCTTATACCAAAAACAGGGTGATGACGGTCAGAACAACCGAGCCGATGATGATGCCCCAGCCCAGCTTGTTGGCGGTGGGAATATCAAGCCCATGGCCGGCATCAAAATACAGATGCCGCAGGCCCGCCAGATAGTGGTACCATGTGCCCCACAGTGCCAGCGTCAACACCAGTTTGCCCAGCCAAGAGGTCATCAGACCATTCACCACATCAAAATACCCAGGCGATGTCGCCGCCGCAAGCAGCCACCAGACGATCAGCAGAATCGCAAAGATCAAAGCGTTGCCGGTGATCCGCGTGAGAATCGAGGTGATCGAGCTCAGCTGCGGGCGATAAATACTCAAATGAGGCGATAGCGGGCGATTACCCCGATTGACATCGGCCATGGTGGCTCCTCTTCGGTTGGCTGTCGGTGTTTTAGCGGTTTTTTAGCGACTGTCACCCAAACGAATGGTAAATAATCGTGGTATTTTGCCTGTTGGCGCTAAAAAATCACAGTTGTGATCACAGTATTCGGGCTTGTGATCACAAATTTTCAATTTGGAGAAGTTTTGCAGACTCAGCCCCTTGCCGCAAATCACTGCACGTCACGCAGCTGCGCGGTCTGCCGCGCCACCTCCCGCAGCAGCTTCATGCGGATGCGCGCAGGGTAATCCGCAAAGCCCCCGGCGGTGGCCACAAAAGCCCCCTCGCCATGGATCACATTTTCATAGAAATAGCTGGTCAGATCGGCATCGCTCTGCTCGATGGCCAAGGCGTTCACGGTCACCCGCGCCTGGCTCAACGCATCATACAGCTCACGCGGCGCCACCCCTTCGTTAGAGGTGCCATCTCCGGACAGATCAATCACCCGCCGCTTACAGTCCGGCACCCTCTCAAACTGCGCCAGAGCCAGTACCAGCGCCTGGCCAATGGCCGTCGAATAATTGCGCCAGGGCCGCTCCAGCCGCTCGATGCGATCCGCTAATTGCTCTGTGGCGGCAAAATCACCCATCTCGACCCAGCCAATGCTGACCTCTTGACGGGTTGAGCCCGACCACTGGATCACCATAACCTGCGCCTTGCCCCGCACCAAAGCCTCGGCCACCACCCCATCGCGCAGGCCGGCCGCCAACCCCTCCATCTGAATGCGGTATTCCTCAGCATCCACCGAGCCGGACACATCCACCGCCAGCACCAAAGCCAGATCGCAGGCCAAACCACCGACCGGCGCCCCAATCAGAACCGATAAAATCACAGAACGCAGAAACAACATGCGCGTAACTTAACAAGCAAGGCGCAAAAAACGGATCACTTTTTCGCCATTCGCCATTCGCCGCCCAGCGCCCAGGATCCGTCCTTCATCTGGCCAAAAATATCCCCGGGGTCTGGGGGCAGCGCCCCCAGCCATCAGCCGCGCCGCAGATCAAAGTGGCATCAAGGCCCAGTAATCCAGATCCAGCAGCACCCCCGGCAGATATTTGCCATCCTCGCCCTTCAGGGCAAACGGCGCCGCGCCGCAAGTTGCAACCAGCCGCAAGCGAATGGCACCAACCCCGGGCGCCGAGGTCTCGGCCTTGTCCAACACCTCAGACCAGGCCCGCACCGTCATCCCCGACACACAGGGGTTGGCATGGGCGCCGCCATTCAACCCGACAATCATCTGCGCATTGGCCAGCCCGTTGAACGACAGCGCCCGCGCCAATGAGATCACATGGCCGCCGTAAATCAACCGGGTGCCATCTGGCCGGGCGGTGGCGTCAAAATGCACCTTGGCGGTGTTCTGCCACAGCCGCGTCGCCAACATGTGCTCGGCCTCCTCAATGGTGACCCCATCCACATGGTCAATCTTCTCGCCGACCTGGTAATCACCCCAGCGATGCGGCTCGCCCGCCAGAGTGAAATCGTAGTTGGAAAAATCCAGCCCCGCCGGGATCACCAGTTGATCCGCGCGCAGCACCTTAGCCAGATCCGGGATCACCGTCACCGGTGCCGGAGCCTCCACGTCGCGCTTGCGCAGCATCACCCAGCGCACATACTCCAGCACACAGTCATCGCGCTGGTTAAAGCCGCGGCTGCGCACCCAAACCACGCCAGTTTTACCGTTTGAGTTCTGCTTGACGCCAATCACCTCGGACACCGCCCGCAGCGTATCACCGGGATAGACCGGCAGCAGCCAGCGCCCCTCGCCGTAGCCCAGATTGGCCACCGCATTCAGCGACACATCCGGCACTGTCTTGCCAAACACCAGGTGAAACGCCGCCCAATCGTCCAGCGGCGATTTGGGCAGACCAGACCGGCGGGCAAACTCATCCGAGGAATACAGCGCGTGGCGGGTCGGATACAGCGCATGATACAGCGCCCGCTCGCCCCCCGACACCGTGCGCGGCACCGCGTGCTGCAACACATCGCCCACCGCGTAATCCTCAAAAAATCGTCCTGAGTTTGTTTTCGCCGGACTGGTCTTGGTCATTTTAGCGTTTCCAATTCAACTGAATATGGGTGTTCACCCACCCCGGCAAGGCAGCGTTTGATTGTCACAACGCCTTCGCCGGGGTGGGTGAATTCATCAATATTGGAAACGCCCTAATGCGCTCCCAGTTTGGTGTCGGGCGTATAGGTGCCCTCGACCTCTTTCACCACCGACTGGCCACAGCGCATGACGCCCTTGACCGGATCAAAGGCTTCGGTGGGGCCGCCATACAGCTCCCAGCCTTTGTTCAGCGCATCCGTGACCTTGTGACAAAAGGCCGAGGTGTCGTCCTCGCTGAGGAACCGATAGAGTTTCATAGTGTTTTATCCAACAAAGGGGGAAGGCCCGACAAGCCCGTGAACATAGCCGATAACAGCCAGCAAAAGGACCGAGACGCCGAGGAACATTGCGTCCTTGGCGATGCTGCCCTTGGGGTTTGGCGTCCAGTTTGGCTCGGACCGGTTGATCACGATCACTTGGATCACGCCCCAGGCCAGCAACCCACCAAACAGAATGATCGACGCCAGATCACCGTTGACCAGCAGATGCGCCGCCGCCCAGAGCTTGAAACCAATCAGCATCGGATGCCGCATCTTGTAGAAAATCGCGCCCTTGCTGGGGCCTGGACTGGTGAAATACAGCGCAATCAGGACGGCCAGATTGTTGATATGCCTCAGAAACGGCGCCGGTTCCCAGATGGCAATAAACTCCATGCTGCGATAGCCCAGAACCATCAGCACAATCGAGCCAACCAGCGCCAGCGCCACCAGCCCCTTGCCCTTGTTGCCCATCGACGCGCGCATGTCCGGCGCCACCCGTTTGACCAGATGTGCTGCAATCCACAGCAGGATGCCTAAGACCAGTAATGTCATATCAGTTTCCTCATGATGTTAACTTGGTTAACGCCTAGAGTGAAACTGCGGCGATTGCATCCGCTTTTGCGATAATCTCGCGGGCGGTAACCACATGCAGATTTTCCACGATCTTGCCATCAACCACAGCAACCCCCTGGCCTGCGGCCTCGGCCTCTTCAAAGGCAGTGATCTGGCGCCGGGCCAGATCCATCTCATCCTCGGATGGCGCAAAGGCGGTATTGGCGACATCCACCTGCGCCGGATGGATCAGGGTCTTGCCGTCAAACCCCATGTCGCGGCCCTGGCGGCATTCCTCGGCCAGCCCTTCGGCGTCCTTGAAGGCATTATAGACACCATCAACGATCACCAGCCCTTCGGCCTTGGCCGCCAGCAGACACAGGCCAAGCCCGGCCATCAGCGGCATGCGATCCACCCGGAACCGGGTCTGCAACTCTTTGGCCAGATCATTGGTGCCCATGACCATGCCCTGCAACTTGGGGTGTCTGGCAATCTCGGCCGCGTTCAGCATGCCACGCGGCGTTTCCATCATCGCCCAGATTGGCAAGTCGCCGGTGATCGCGGCCAGGGCATCCAGATCCGCCAGCGACGACACCTTGGGCAGCAACACCGCATCGCAATCCATTTGCGCCACAGCCCTGGCATCCGCGACCCCCCATTGGGTATCGAGCCCATTGATGCGAACAATCCGCATCCGGGCGCCGTATCCGCCCTGCTGCAGCTGCTGCGCCAGCACCTCCCGCGCCGAAACCTTCTCACTGGCCGACACCGCATCCTCAAGGTCAAAGATCACCGCATCCACCGGCAAAGCCCTGGCCTTGTCCAAAGCCCGCGGTTTGGAACCGGGAATATACAGCACCGAACGAAAGGGGCGCGCGCGCAGGTCCATCTTGTCTCTCCAGGTTTTAAAGTTGCCAAATCGATAGGGATTCGGTCATAAAATTACAAGATATATATTCTGCATCGCAGCATAGCATTTATATTATTCAAGGTTCTCAATGGATAACATCATAAAAATAAGGGCAAGAACGCTGTATTAATGATATATCAGCACCTATTTGGCACAGTGTCTCTATCGAACCCATTACCTTCCAGCCAGAACGGCGCAGATCGTGGTTTAGAACGGCTAAAGGTTCGGTAAACGTCAGAAACCGGCTCGCTACGGAACTATCGAGGGTAATGCGTGATCAAGTTCACGTGGTACAGGCCGCTCCGGAAAAAGGGTAAAACCCATGATCAAGTCAATACTCAAACTGACTATGAGCTTAGGTTTCATAGCATTGGCCCCTCAGCAGGCATCCGCTGAACAAAACAGAAATTGCGCCCCCCGCGAGGCAGTCGTCGAGCGTCTGGCCAGCACCTATGGTGAAAGCCGACAGAGCATCGGACTGGGCGAACAGGGTATGGTCATCGAAACCTTTGCCTCGGCAGATACCGGCACCTGGACCATCACTGTCACCACCCCCAATGGCTTAACCTGCCTGGTGGCGTCGGGGCAGTCCTGGGAGGAACTGGCCGAGGCATTGCCGCCCCAGGGCAACGACGCTTAGAATACCCGGCTCAGAACGGGATCTGGTTTTTGGGGGTATCGGCCCCCAAAAACCACCGTTGCAACCTGGGCCTCAACAACCGGCACGGGAATCGATAGGGTTGCGCTGCCGCGCTTATCGCGAATTCTCGCTCAATTTCCCGCCTGAATGCGCCGCCACCTCGCTTGAATGCGCCGCTACACCGGTCCCTGTGATCACAAATCGGAAAAACATTATCGCGCTTGTCGGCATTTCCCACGGGCCCTAACCCCCTAGTTTACAAGTTCTTTAGCGTTATCAGCCACAAACCGGTCAGGTTGCTGCGGCGCCGCGCTGCAGCGCAGAACTCTTGCACGCCAGCGCGGAACCCCGTAGCCAACCGGCAATTTCAACCGGACCGGAGACATATTCCCATGGCCAGACCCAAAATCGCCCTCATCGGCGCAGGTCAGATTGGTGGCACCCTAGCCCATCTCGCCGCAATGAAAGAACTCGGCGACGTCGTTCTTTTCGACATTGCCGAAGGCACCCCGGAGGGCAAAGCGCTCGACATCTCGCAGTCCGGCCCCTCCGAAGGCTTTGACGCCACCCTGAAGGGCACCCAGTCCTACGCCGATATTGCAGGCGCCGACGTCTGCATCGTCACTGCCGGTGTACCGCGCAAACCCGGCATGAGCCGCGATGATCTGCTGGGCATCAACCTGAAAGTGATGAAATCCGTTGGCGAAGGCATCCGCGACCACGCCCCGAACGCCTTTGTGATCTGCATCACCAACCCGCTGGACGCCATGGTCTGGGCGCTGCGCGAATTCTCAGGCCTGCCCCACGCCAAGGTCTGCGGCATGGCCGGCATTCTCGACTCCGCGCGCTTCCGCCACTTCCTGGCGGACGAGTTCAAGGTGTCAATGAAAGACGTCACCGCCTTTGTGCTGGGCGGCCACGGCGACACCATGGTGCCACTGACCCGCTACTCCACCGTTGGCGGCATTCCACTGCCCGATCTGGTATCGATGGGCTGGACCACCCAGGAAAAACTGGACGCAATCGTTCAGCGCACCCGGGATGGCGGCGCCGAAATCGTTGGCCTGCTGAAAACCGGTTCGGCATTTTATGCGCCCGCCACCAGCGCCATCGAAATGGCCGAGGCCTTCCTGAAGGACCAGAAACGCGTGCTGCCCTGCGCCGCTTACGTTGATGGCGCTCTGGGCCTGAACGGCATGTATGTTGGCGTTCCCACCGTGATCGGTGCCGGCGGTATCGAACGTGTGATCGACATCCAGATGACCCCTGACGAGCAGGCCATGTTCGACAATTCAGTCAATGCTGTCAAAGGCTTGGTTGATGCATGCAAGGCAATCGACGGCTCGCTGTCCTAATCCGTCAGCCTGTCTACAGACCTCGGGCACGCCAGATCAATGGCGTGCCCTTTTTGTTTGCAGATCAATCCGGGCAGAAGGTCCTGATCTCTGCGGCGCCTTGGGAGCCATAAGATGGCGGCCGATGGCCCGGTGAAAAGCTGGTAAATCTAATAGGCTGCCAACCGGCAAACACCCGATACGGCCCGCTCTTTGCAGTGGTCCCGACCCGGGCTCAGAGACCCTCCCGGCACAGCGATGTCGCGTTTCACCATAAAGCGGCGAAAACCGACAGCAGCACCGCAAACGAATCACTTTTGCAGATGATGCATTAATTTGTGATCACACGCTCAAAAGCTGTGATCACAAATTCCGAAAATCTTAGCTATTTCACCGCCTCCTGTAAAATAACCCTTTAACCAAAGGGGCTATCACAGCGTATAAACACCACAATCGCAGTCAGACGGGACAGTTTCAAATGAACATCCACGAATACCAGGCCAAGGCCCTTCTTCGCAGCTATGGCGCCCCAATTTCAGACGGGCGCGTTGTACTGAAAGCAGAAGACGCCAAAGCCGCCGCAGGTGAAATGGACGGCCCGCTTTGGGTGGTCAAGGCACAGATCCACGCAGGGGGGCGCGGCAAGGGCTCCTTCAAAGAAGCAGACGCCGGTGACAAAGGCGGCGTGCGCCTGACCAAATCGGTCGGAGAGGCCGCCGAGGAAGCCAAGAAGATGCTCGGCCGCACCCTGGTCACCCATCAGACCGGTCCGGCTGGCAAGCAGGTCAACCGCATCTACATCGAAGATGGCGCGGGCATTGAGTCCGAACTTTACCTGGCGCTGCTGGTGGACCGCCAGACCAGCCGGATCTCCTTTGTCTGCTCGACCGAGGGTGGCATGGACATCGAAGAGGTTGCCGCAGCGACCCCCGAAAAGATCCTGTCGTTCAGCGTTGATCCGGCTGCCGGCTACCAGGCCTTCCACGGCCGCCGCATCGCCTTCACCCTGGGTCTCAAGGGCGCGCAGGTCAAACAATGCGTCAAACTGATGGGCCAGCTGTACCAGGCCTTTGTTGAAAAAGACATGGAGATGCTGGAGATCAACCCGCTGATCGTCACCGACGCTGGCGATCTCAAGGTTCTCGATGCCAAGATCTCGTTCGACGGCAACGCGCTGTACCGCCACGCGGATATTGCTGAGCTGCGGGATGAGAGCGAAGAAGACCCCAAAGAGCTGGAAGCCAGCAAATACGACCTGAACTACATCACCCTCGACGGTGAGATTGGCTGCATGGTCAACGGTGCCGGTCTGGCGATGGCCACTATGGACATCATCAAGCTGTACGGGGCTGAGCCTGCAAACTTTTTGGATGTTGGCGGCGGCGCCACCAAAGAGAAAGTCACCGAGGCGTTCAAGATCATCACCTCTGATCCCAAGGTCAAAGGCATCCTGGTCAACATCTTCGGCGGCATCATGCGCTGTGATGTGATTGCCGAGGGCGTGGTTGCTGCGGTGAAAGAGATCGGCCTGAAGGTTCCACTGGTTGTGCGCCTTGAAGGTACCAACGTCGAGAAGGGCAAAGAGATCATCAACAACTCTGGCCTCGACGTGATCGCTGCCGACAACCTGAAAGACGGTGCCGAGAAGATCGTGAAAGCTGTCAAAGGCTAATCCTTGGGGTGGGTGCCAACCCACCTTTCCCCATGAAGACTATTTAAGGAGAACGCCACATGGCAGTCCTCATCGACGAAAACACACGCGTAATCTGCCAGGGCCTGACCGGCTCGCAGGGCACGTTTCACTCTGAACAAGCCATCGCATATGGCACCAAAATGGTTGGCGGCGTCACCCCCGGCAAGGGTGGCATGACCCACCTGAACCTGCCGGTGTTCAACTCGGTCCACGAGGCCAAGCACGTCACCCAAGCCAATGCTTCGGTGATCTACGTGCCGCCGCCCTTTGCCGCCGATTCAATCCTCGAGGCAATCGACGCCGAGATGGAAGTGATCATCTGCATTACCGAAGGCATCCCGGTGCTGGACATGATGCGGGTCAAACGCGCCCTCGAAGGCTCCAAATCGCGGCTGATCGGCCCCAACTGCCCCGGCGTGATCACCCCTGATGCGTGCAAAATCGGCATCATGCCCGGCCATATCCACAAACGTGGCTCGGTTGGTGTGGTGTCGCGCTCCGGCACCCTGACCTATGAGGCGGTCAAGCAGACCACCGATGTCGGTCTGGGCCAGTCCACCTGTGTGGGCATCGGCGGCGACCCGATCAAAGGCACCGAGCACATCGACGTGCTGGAGTGGTTCCTGGCCGATGACGAGACCCAGAGCATCATCATGATCGGTGAGATCGGTGGCTCGGCAGAAGAAGAAGCGGCGCAATTCCTGGCCGATGAGCGGAAAAAAGGCCGTTGGAAGCCAACAGCTGGTTTCATTGCGGGCCGTACAGCCCCTCCAGGCCGCCGCATGGGCCACGCTGGCGCCATTGTTGCCGGTGGTAAAGGTGGAGCTGAGGACAAGATCGAAGCGATGAAATCCGCTGGCATCATCGTCGCCGAAAGCCCCGCCCACCTGGGCGAAGCCGTTCTGAAGGCGATCGGCTAAAATGACGGGCCGTCCGGCACAGGCCCATAGGGCAGCGCCTGACCCTGGGGGGGTGCAAAGCGCCCTCCCGTGGGGAGGGTCGGGCGCTGCCCGGCGCTGCCGCCGGGCGTCTTCTCTCTCACACATTTCCCTGATTTTTCCAGATTCTGTCGCTAAAACAGCCCTTTCGGCGCTTTTTGCCGCGGGATCTGCCCGGCGTTTCATCTTTTTGAAACCCCTGGCAGCAACTCTGCCCCAAATGACCCCTGGTCTCTCCCCATACGGCCCCAACCCACTCGAGGTTACTAAATGACCGAACAAAGCCCCAACGACCTCTTTCATGCCTCCTCCTTTATGCAGGGGCATAATGCCGAGTATCTGGAGCAGCTTTACGCCCAATACGCCAATGATCCGAATGCAGTGGACGCTGCATGGGGCGAGTTCTTTCGCCAGATGGGCGATGCCGAACTGGACGTAAAGGCCGAGGCCGCTGGCCCCTCCTGGGCGCGCAAAGACTGGCCGCCACAGCCCGATGACGAGCTGACCTCTGCGCTAACTGGAGAATGGGCCGCCCCAGTGGAAACCAAGGCAGCCGGCAAGAAGATCGCCGCCAAGGCCGAGGCCACCGGCGTCAAAGTCTCGGATGAGGCGATCAAACGGGCGGTGCTGGACTCTATCCGCGCACTGATGCTGATCCGCGCTTTTCGCATTCGGGGCCATCTGGTGGCGGATCTGGATCCGCTGGGCATGCGCTCCACCGTGCCACATCCTGAGCTGGACCCCAAGACCTACGGCTTCACCGAAGCGGACATGGACCGGCCGATCTTTATCGACAACGTGCTGGGGCTACAGCTGGCCTCGATGCGCCAGATCGTCGATATCGTCAAACGCACCTATTGCGGCACCTTTGCGCTGCAATACATGCATATCTCCAACCCCGCCGAGGCCAGCTGGCTGAAGGAGCGGATTGAGGGTCTGGGCAAGGAAATCCAGTTCACCCGCGAAGGCCGCAAGGCGATCCTCAACAAGATGGTCGAGGCCGAGGGATTTGAGAAGTTCCTGCATGTGAAATACATGGGCACCAAGCGCTTTGGTCTGGATGGCGGCGAAAGCCTGATCCCGGCGATGGAGCAGATCATCAAACGCGGTGGTGCTTTGGGGGTACGTGACATCGTCATCGGCATGCCGCACCGGGGCCGGTTGTCGGTGCTGGCCAATGTGATGCAGAAACCTTATCGCGCCATTTTCAACGAATTTCAGGGCGGCAGTTCCAAACCGGAAGACGTCGATGGCTCGGGCGATGTGAAATACCACCTCGGGGCCAGCTCGGATCGCGAGTTCAATGGCAACATCGTACACCTGTCGCTGACCGCCAATCCCAGCCACCTTGAGGCGGTGAACCCGGTGGTGATCGGCAAGGTCCGCGCCAAGCAGGACCAGCTGAAAGACACCGATCGCACCCAGGTGATGCCAATCCTGCTGCACGGCGACGCCGCCTTTGCCGGTCAGGGAGTGGTGGCCGAATGTTTCGCCCTGTCGGGCCTCAAGGGGCACAAGACCGGCGGCACCATGCATATCGTGGTCAACAACCAGATCGGCTTCACCACCGCACCACATTTCTCGCGCTCCTCGCCCTATCCAACGGATAACGCGCTGGTGGTCGAAGCGCCGATCTTCCACGTCAACGGCGACGACCCCGAGGCGGTGGTTCACGCCGCCAAGGTGGCCACCGAGTTCCGCCAGAAATTTGGCAAAGACGTGGTTCTGGATATCTTCTGCTACCGCCGCTTTGGTCACAACGAGGGCGACGAGCCCATGTTCACCAATCCGATGATGTACAAGAAGATCAAGACCCACAAAACCACCCTGTCGCTATACACCGAACGGCTGGTCAAGGATGGCCTGATCCCCGAGGGCGAGATCGAAGACATGAAGGCCGCCTTCCAGGCCAAGCTCAACGACGAGTTTGAGGCCGGCAAAGACTATAAGCCCAACAAGGCGGATTGGCTGGATGGTCGCTGGAAGAACATGGATACCAAGGACGAGGATTACCAGCGCGGCAAGACCTCGGTTTCGCCGGAAACCTTTGCTGAGGTTGGCAAGGCGCTGTCACATCTCCCCGAAGGTCTGCCGGTGCACAAAACCATCACCCGCTTGCTTGAGGCCAAGAAAAAGATGCTCGACGATGGCGCCGGCTTTGACTGGGCCACCGCCGAAGCGCTGGCATTTGGCTCGTTGCTGACCGAGGGCTTCCCGGTGCGGCTGTCTGGCCAGGACGTCACCCGCGGCACCTTCTCTCAGCGTCACTCAGGCCTGGTCAATCAGGACACCGAGGAACGCTACTACCCGCTGAACAACATCCGTACAGGTCAGTCGCAATACGAAGTGATCGATTCGGCGCTGTCAGAATATGCGGTGCTGGGATTTGAATACGGCTATACTCTGGCCGAACCCAATGCGCTGACCCTCTGGGAAGCACAGTTTGGCGATTTCGCCAATGGCGCCCAGATCATGTTCGACCAGTTCATCTCGTCCGGCGAAAGCAAATGGCTGCGGATGTCAGGTCTGGTGCTGCTGCTGCCACACGGGTATGAGGGCCAGGGCCCCGAGCACTCCTCGGCGCGGCTGGAACGTTTCCTGCAGATGTGTGGCCAGGACAACTGGATTGTTGCCAACTGCACCACGCCGGCCAACTACTTCCACATCCTGCGCCGTCAGATGCACCGTAGTTTCCGCAAACCGCTGATCCTGATGACCCCAAAATCGCTGCTGCGCCACAAGCTGGCGGTCAGCAAGACCGATGAATTCACCACCGGGTCCAGTTTCCACCGGGTGCTGTGGGATGACGCCCAGCACGGCAATTCCGACACCCAGCTGGTGGCGGATGACAAGGTCAAACGGGTGGTTCTGTGCTCGGGCAAGGTCTATTTCGATCTGCTGGCCGAGCGGGATGAGCGCGGCATCGACGATGTCTATCTGATGCGCGTCGAGCAGTATTACCCGTTCCCCGCCATCTCGATGGTCAAGGAACTGACGCGCTTCAAGCAGGCGGAAATCGTCTGGTGCCAGGAAGAGCCCAAGAACCAGGGCGCCTGGAGCTTTATTGAACCCAATATCGAATGGGTGCTGACCCGTATCGGCGCCAAGCACAGCCGCCCGACCTATGCCGGACGCGCCACATCGGCCTCGCCTGCCACAGGGCAGGCCAGCCAACACAAAGCCCAACAAGCTGCGCTCGTGAACGACGCGCTAAGCATCGAAGGAAACTGATCCATGACCACCGAAATTCGTGTGCCCACATTGGGTGAATCGGTCACCGAAGCCACGGTTGCCACCTGGTTCAAGAAACCCGGCGATGCGGTTGCCGTAGACGAGATGCTCTGCGAGCTGGAGACCGACAAGGTCACCGTCGAAGTGCCCAGCCCCAGCGCCGGCACCATGGGCGATATCATCGCCGCCGAGGGTGAAACCGTTGGTGTCAACGCGCTGCTGGCCACCCTCAACGCGGGGACGGCTGCCGTTGCGGCGCCCGCCGCCGCGCCTGCTCCGGGTGCAGGCAATACCGACGTGATGGTGCCCACCCTGGGCGAATCCGTCACCGAAGCCACGGTGGCGACCTGGTTCAAAAAGGTAGGCGATGCTGTCGCCCAGGACGAAATGCTCTGTGAGCTGGAAACCGACAAGGTCTCGGTCGAAGTGCCGGCCCCCATCGCTGGTGTGCTGAGCGAAATCACCGCCGCCGAAGGCTCCACCGTGAATGCCAGCGCCAAACTGGGGGTGATCTCCGGTGCCGCTGCTGCGGGTGCGGCGACGCCAACCTCAGCGCCGACTTCTGAGGCTGCTCCTGCCGCCGCAGGCAAAGACATCGCCAATGCGCCATCGGCGGAGAAGGCCATGGCCGAGGCCGGTCTGACCGCGGCTGCTGTCACCGGCACCGGTCGCGACGGTCGCATCATGAAGGATGACGTCTCCCGCGCCATTGCCGCCGTCGCTGCCGCCCCCGTCGCCACAGCCGCAGCGGCACCAGCCGCCGCCCCGGTTGCGGTGCGTGCCCCGGTCTCCGCCCATGATGCGGATCGTGAAGAACGGGTGAAAATGACCCGCCTGCGCCAGACCATCGCCCGCCGCCTGAAAGAGGCGCAGAACACCGCCGCCATGCTGACCACCTATAACGAGGTCGACATGACTGAGGTGATGGCGCTGCGCAGCCAGTACAAAGAGCTGTTCGAGAAGAAACACGGCGCCCGTCTGGGTTTCATGTCCTTCTTTACCAAGGCCTGCTGTCACGCGCTGAAAGAGGTCCCCGAAGTCAACGCCGAGATCGACGGCACCGATATCGTCTACAAGAACTTCGTGCACATGGGCGTTGCGGCCGGCACCCCAAATGGACTGGTTGTTCCGGTGATCCGCGACGCCGATGCCATGTCCTTTGCCGAGATCGAAAAATCGATTTCCGAGAAGGGCAAACGCGCCCGTGACGGCAAACTGAGCATGGCCGAAATGCAGGGCGGCACCTTCACCATCTCCAACGGTGGTGTCTACGGCTCGCTGATGTCCTCGCCGATCCTGAACCCGCCACAGTCCGGCATTCTGGGCATGCACAAGATCCAGGACCGCCCCGTAGCGATCAACGGTGAGGTGGTGATCCGTCCGATGATGTATCTGGCGCTGTCCTATGACCACCGCGTTGTCGACGGCAAAGGCGCCGTGACCTTCCTGGTGCGTGTCAAAGAAGCGCTGGAAGATCCCCGTCGTTTGCTGATGGATCTGTAAGTCGAAACAACTTGGTTAAAGCTCATGCTGAAACACGGCTACTCAGAGGAAAATCTCAGTAATTTGGAGGCCCAGAACGAAGCGTTCTGGGCTAAACTCGAGGATGAATCTGATTTAGGGGTCGTGCTTTCAGCAGGCGCTTTCTTCGAAAGCAAGTTAGGCAAGTGCCTTCAATACTATTTCGCCGCGCACAAGGTATCGGAGAAGATGCTTAGTTCGAGAGGTCCGCTTGGAACTTTTGTTGCAAGGTTAGACTGCGCCTTTTGCCTCAGGATCATCACGCCCGAAGAGCACAGCAGCCTTTCAAAAATGGCGAAGATACGGAACAGGTTTGCTCACAACATCCATGCATCTTTTGAAGACCCTTCAATTAAGGATCAGGTGTCAGATTTCCGAGACAACTATTTTTCGGACGACCTGTTTCATGAGATGAAAACAGTATCTCCTCCTGAGACCACTCGAAAGAAATTTGAGTTAACTTGCTTCTGCATGGGTATGGAACTGAGTCACAGAGAAATTGATGTCTGGATGCACACGCACCCCTATGAAAACCTGATTCCTGATCACCTCCACCGAAGCATTAAGGAAGCAGAGGCACCTTGAAATTTACCTGTTCGGCATCGGGTTTCACACACCCCCTTCATCTTTTCCAAAATACTCCGGGGGAGGCCCGCATGGGCCGGGGGCAGCGCCCCCTCCTCGCCCAAACCACAAAGGACCACATAAATGTCCCAATATGACGTCATCATCATCGGTGCAGGCCCCGGCGGCTATGTCTCGGCCATCCGCTGCGCCCAACTGGGCCTGAAAACCGCCATCGTCGAGGGCCGCGAGACCCTGGGTGGCACCTGCCTGAACGTCGGCTGTATCCCCTCCAAGGCGCTGCTGCACGCCACCCATATGCTGCACGAGGCCGAGCATAATTTCACCAAGATGGGCCTCAAGGGAAAATCGCCCTCGGTCGACTGGAAGCAGATGAAATCCTACAAGGACGAGGTCATCGGACAGAACACCGTCGGCGTCGAATTCCTGATGAAGAAGAACAAGATCGACTGGCTAAAGGGCTGGGCCTCGATCCCGGCCGCCGGTCAGGTCAAGGTCGGCGACGAGATCCACCAGACCAAGAACATCGTCATCGCCTCCGGCTCGGTGCCGTCCTCGCTGCCCGGTGTTGAGGTCGACAATGACAAGGGCGTCGTGGTGGATTCAACCGGCGCACTAGAGCTGCCCAAGGTGCCCAAGAAAATGGTCGTCATCGGCGCCGGTGTGATCGGCCTGGAACTGGGCTCAGTCTATGCCCGTCTCGGGTCAGATGTCACCGTGGTGGAATACCTCGACGCGATCTGTCCCGGCATGGACAAGGACGTGCAGCGCAGCTTCAAGCGCATCCTGGAAAAACAGGGTCTCAAATTCATCATGGGCGCTGCGGTGCAGGGCGTTGAGGCCTCCAAGACCAAAGCCAAGGTGCGCTACCAGTCCAAAAAGGGCGGCGACGAGGTGGTGATCGACGCCGATGTGGTGCTGGTTGCAACGGGGCGCAAACCCTATGCCGAGGGCCTCGGGCTTGACGCCTTGGGGGTGACGCTGACCAAACGCGGCCAGATTGCGACGGATGCCAAATGGGCCACCAATGTACCCGGCGTCTATGCCATTGGCGACGTCATCGAAGGCCCGATGCTGGCCCATAAGGCCGAGGACGAAGGCATGGCGGTGGCCGAGGTGATTGCCGGCAAACATGGCCATGTGAACTATGGCGTCATCCCCGGCGTGGTCTACACCACGCCCGAGGTCGCCACCGTTGGCCAAACCGAGGATGCGCTGAAGGCCGAAGGTCGCAAGATTAAGGTCGGCAAGTTCATGTTCATGGGCAACGGCCGCGCCAAGGCGGTGCATCAGGGTGACGGCTTTGTGAAACTGATCGTCGACAAGGAAACGGACCGCATCCTGGGCTGCGCCATCATCGGCCCCGGCGCCGGCGATCTGATCCACGAGATCTGTGTGGCGATGGAGTTCGGCGCCTCAGCCGAAGACATCGCCCTGACCTGCCACGCCCACCCCACCTTCTCCGAAGCGGTCCGCGAAGCAGCACTGGCCTGCGGCAGTGGCGCCATTCACAGCTAAGGTGCTGCGATAGAAACACCTTGAAAGGCAGTCCCATCCGGGGCTGCCTTTTGCTATATAACCGGACCTGCCGCCCTCAAAGACTCGCCTCTTGCAAAAATCAAATGTTCCCTTTATGTTCCATAAAGAAAATCCAAAAGATAGGACATTAAATGATCAAGGGAAGCTGCCTTTGTGGCAGAGTGAAATTTCAGATTTCGGGCGAACCATATTCATTGAGCTATTGTCATTGCTCAAGATGCCGCAAAGCTGCGGGGGTGTTTTCTGCGGTGCTTATCGGCAAGGCCGACGATCTTCAGATCACAGAAGGGCAAGATATGATTGCCAGGTTCAAACCTGCAACTGACGCCAAGTTTGAGCGCTGTTTCTGCAAGGACTGCGGCAGCTCTCTGGGCGATATGGCCAGTGGTGATGCATATGTCATCGCGGCTTCTGCTCTTGATGATGATCCCAAAATACGGCCGACACTTCATATCCATACCGCGTCAAAACCTGATTGGTATGACATCGTTGATGACTTGAAGAAATTTGAGGGCGATTACGTTCTTGAGAAATGACTCTGCGTTTGATCCCGGGGTGAAGATCATCGCAATTCATAATTTCGCCTTTTTACTTGGCCGAACGCCCTATTTAGGCTCTATTTAGACTGCGTTATTTAACTGGTACAAGTTCAGAAAGGACATGCCATGGCCGTTTCACTTCAGGTGATCTATCCGATCAGCGATGGAAAAACATTTGATTTTGACTATTACACCAGCACCCATTTTGATTTGGTGGGCGAACATATGGGCCCACATATGGAGAGTATGCTGGTCACCAAGGGGCTGGCCGGCGGTCCCGATGTACCGCCGGGGATTTTTGCTGTGGCCTCCTTGCTGTTCAAAGATCAGGACGCCCTGAACGCCGCCATGCAGGTCGCAGGCCCAGTTCTGGAGGACATCCCAAATTTCACCAACGTGCAACCGCAGATGTTGATCGGCGAGGTCATCAGCTAGGCACGGCCAAGGTACAAGCTAGACTGGGGCCACAGGGTAACCCATGGGTTACCCTGAACAGACCCTGAACCAAGCCTCTCTCAGCCCGCCTGTTTGGCGGCGGCGGGCGCCGGATCAAACCCGGCTTCGCGCATCAATGCGTCCGATCCGGCCTCGACCCGCTGTTCCAGAAGATTCAGGAACTCTTTGCGCTCCAACCCCGGTTCAATCGGCTCCAGGAATTCGATCACCGCCACACCGGGAAGCCGGGTAATGCCCTTGCGCGGCCACATTAGACCAACATTGACGGCAACCGGCACACAGGTCTGGTTCAGTTGTTCATAGAGCACCCCGGCGCCAACCTTATAGGGTGCCTTGACCCCGGGCACGACGCGGGTGCCCTGGGCAAAGATGATCAGCTGCCCGGCCTCCTCCTCGCCTGCTTCGACGTCCTGGACCATCTTGTCGATGGCGCCGCCCCGTTTGGCCCGATCCACAGCAACACAGCCCAGCAACCGGGCATATTGGCCAATCACCGGCATCCGCAGAATTTCCTTTTTCATGATGAAACGCCCCGTCGGCAGCGCCGCAAAGATCATCAGGATATCCAGAAACGACTGGTGCTTGGCGGCGATCAGCGCCCCGCCCTGCGGTGGTGTGCCGCGCACTTCGCAGCGGATTCCAACCATCCAGCCGGCCGTCCACATGATCCAGTTCGCATAGGCCTTGCAGCAGGCCCGCGCCCCGTCCTTACTAAAGATCGCCCAGGGCGCATATAACAGGCCAATGACAAACATCATTGGGTACATCTGCACCGAGAACAGCATCGCCCGCAGGCGCTGGAGGGGGGTCATCACGTCAAATCTCCTAATCTTTTCTTTGCGGCGCGGCTGGTGGCGACAAAGGCCACCAGAGCCCCAAGCAGCGGAATAGCCAGCGGCATCAACCAGCCCCAGCTGACAAATCCCAGGCCGGTCAAAAATCCGCCCTCCTCCGAGGCCGCAGGCATCAGCCAGACGCCAATCATGCCCAGTGCGACGCCAACGCTGCAGCCGGCCAGCGCCCGCAGGGTGAACCGGCGCACAAAGGCATGGGCAATATAATCATCCTGAGCCCCCACCAGCCGCAGCACCTCGATCACCTGCGCATTGGCCGCCAGCGCCGCATTGGCCGCCAGCGTGATCATCCCGGCCATAGCGCCGCCGATCAGCAGGATCGAGAACAGCCCCAACCGCCGCAGCGACCGCGCCGCATCCACTAGCGGCTTGCGCCAGCGAGAGTGGTCATCCAGCACCGCCCCCGGCACCTCGGCCTGCAGCCGCAGCCGCAGCCCCTCGGCGTCATATCCGGTTTCCGTCTCCAGCACCTCGATCAGTTGCGGCACCGGCAGGCTGTCCAGCGGCAGTTCCGCGCCGAACCAGGGCGCCAGCAGCGCCGCCTGCTCCTCTGCGGTCAGCGCCCGCGCCGAGGCCACACCGGGGGTTTGCGCCAGCACCGTCAGCGCCGCCTGCGTCTGTGCCGCCCGTTGATCGGCCGGCGCATTGATGCGCAGCGTTGCCGCCCGCGCCAGCTCATCCGCCCAGCGATCCGCCAACCGCCCCGAGGCCAGCGACAGCGCCAGCGCAAACACCGCCAGAAAGGCCATCGCAGCCGCTACAAACAAGGTCAGATGCGCGGTAAAGCCGCTTGGCGGCACCACCCGGTCGGCCTGCGCATCGCCAACAATCAGCTGCCGGATACGGCCGCTCATAGATCCGCCCCCGCCAATTGCAATCGCTTGTCCGAAATCCGCAACACCCGTGTCTGCACCTGATTTTTGGCGGCCCGTATCAGAGCCAGATCATGGGTGGCAACCAATATGGTCTTGCCCATACGGTTCAGCTCCACCAGCAATTGCAACAGCCGTTGCGACATTTCCCAATCTACGTTGCCGGTGGGCTCATCCGCAATCACCACTTCCGGCGACAGAATGACCGCCCGCGCCAGCGCCGCGCGCTGCCTCTCGCCACCGGACAGCTCTGGCGGCTTGGCATCGGCGCGCTCGGACAGGCCGACCCAATCCATCAAGTCCCGCAGATTGGCCTGTTCCTGTGCCAGATCCTTGCCCGACACCGTCAGCGGCAGGGCGATATTCTCCACCACCGGCAGGTGATCCAGAAACCGGCAGTCCTGATGCACAACCCCAACGCGGCGCCGCAGCATCGCCATCTGATCGCGGTCCAGCCCTTTGACATCCATGTTAAACGCCCGCACCCGCCCCGAGGTCGGGCTCAGCGCGCCGTAGCACAGCTTCAGCAGCGTTGTCTTGCCCGCCCCCGAAGGACCGGTCAGAAAGTGGAACGACCCCGGCGCCAGCTGCGCCGACACATTGGTCAGCAGCTCGCCACCCCCGTAATTGTAGCCTACATTGTCCAGTTCGATCACGGCTGCCCCCTGCGTATATCCAATCCGTTGTGCCCTAGCAGCGGGGTAGTTTCAATGGGCCGCGCTGTTGCCGACAATCCCCGGCTTGGCCAGAGCACTCGAGCCGTTTCAATTGTCTCTTTCTTGAGGAGGCGGAACTGCTTATGGTCGCTGGAAAAGTACCATCCGACAGGAGCTTATAGCTCAGGAGACACAGAATGCGGCTGACATGTCCAAACTGCGACGCCCAATACGAGGTCCCGGACGAGGTCATTCCGCCCGAAGGCCGGGACGTGCAATGCTCCAACTGCGGCGATACCTGGTATCAGACAGGCGCCAATGCCACCGCAGCCGCGGCGCTTGATGCCCCCTCCGAGGCCGCGCCCGCTCAGCCCGATCACGTCGCAGAGCAGCCCGCAGAACATCTCGCAGAACAACTCACTGAGCAAACCATCCGGCAAGCCGACGCAATGCAGGCTCAGCAAGACGCGGCCAATGATGAAGACACGCAGCCGCAGCCCGCAGCCGCAGCGCCTTTGGCGGCCCCGACTCCAGCCCCTGAACCGGATGTTGCCGCCGCGCCCGAAGCTGAAATCGACATGGAACCGGCTGAGAAGGATGACCCGGACGAGGCCCCAGTTGAAGCGCCGCCCCATAGCGGGCTGGCGCGTGGAATAGATCCCTCGGTCACCGGTATTTTGCGCGAAGAAGCCAAGCGCGAGGCCAAGCTGAGAGCCGCCGAAGGCACCGGGCTGGAATCCCAGCCGGATCTGGGTCTGGATGCGGAACCCGAAGACGAGGTCTCGCGGCGGGCCCACCAGGCACGCGATCGCATGGCGCGGCTAAAGGGCGAGAACCCGGCCCTTCTGGCGGCTGCCGACAGCGGCTCACGGCGCGGGTTGCTGCCGGATATAGAGGAAATCAACTCAACCCTGCGGGCCAGCGGCGCCCCCGCGGGAGCGACCTCCATTGCGCCTGAATCAGGCCACCCACCCCGCCGCAAAAGCGGATTTTCGCGCGGCTTTGCGCTTGTCATCTTGCTGGCGCTTGCTCTGGTGCTGACCTACACCAACGCGCCTCAGATCGCGAACACCCTACCGCAGGCAGATCCTTACCTCAGTTCCTATGTGGCCTCGGTTGATCAGGCCCGCCTGTGGCTGGACGCCAAGGTAAGCGGCTTGCAGCCCAGCCAATAGCCCGCAAAGCCCCAGTTTTCTGCACCAGCTTTCTGCGCCAGCTTTCTGGACTGACGCGGACCCATGGTAACCGCCGAGGCTAAGGCCATGGGGTGAGGGCAAGTGCAGGTGTTTTGGCGGCTGTAGGGTGCGTGCTTGCACGCACCACGCCTGCTAAATCGGAGCCTGTTAAGTCGGAGCACAACAAACCGGAGCACATCAAGCCGGAGCGGCTCAGAACTGGTCCAGCAACCGCCGCAGATAGCCGCGCTCGCCCTCACTGCGCTGACGCTCATCCGCCCGGCGGCGAATTTCTTCCAGCAGATCCCAGGCCCGGCGATAGGCACGGCCTGCGCCGATACGGCCGCCGTCATCACCCGCTCCATCGCGGCCCTCGGGCTGGTCACGGCCCAGTGGGTCCAACCGGCTGCCCTGACTGGCAGAGTTGCGACCTGACTGGCTGCCGGCCTGGCCGGGCTGCTGCTCTGCCAGCGCCTCGCCCAGCGCCCGCATGCCCTCGCGCAGCCGTTCCATTGCCTCGGCCTGCTGGTCGATGGCCTCGGCCAAATCCCCCTGTTCCAGCGCCTGCTGGGCACCGTCCATCGCCCGCCCGGCGTCTTCCAAGGACTGCCGCGTGGCATCGCCCTCTTCGCTGCTGCCCAGCGGCAGGCCGTTTTGCTGCCGCTGCAATTCCTGGCGCAGCGCTTGCTGGCGCTCAGCCAGAGAGCCCCCCGGAGATTGCGCCCCATCCTGACCCCGACCCGACTGGGCACGACCGTCCTGACCCTGCTGTTGGCCCTGCTGGCCGTCGCCGCCCTGACCGCCCTCATGGGTCTGGCCCTGACCCAAGCCGCCATTGCGGCCCTGATTCTTCTCGCTCTCGCCTTTGCCGGCCCCGGGATTGAACTGCTCCTGCAAATCGCGGAATGCCTGATCCGACAGCCCCTGCTGCTGTTTCAGCGTCTCCGCCAGCCCTTCCATCGCCTGCTGACCTTCGCTGCCACCCTGGCCCTGCTGGCTTTCGGTGATCCGCATGTTTTCCATCATCTGCTGCAATTCCTGCAACGCCTGCTCGGCCTCGGCCATGCGGCCCTGCTCCATCAGCTCCTGAATGCGGTCCATCATCGCCTGCAGGTCATCCTGCGACAGCTGCATCATGTTCTCGGGCAGCTCGCCCTGTTTCAGCACCTCGCCATTGGCCTCGGCCTGACGCTGTAGCTGGCGCATGTAATTCTCGGTCGCCTGGCGCAGCTCCTGCATCAGCTCGGCGATCTCCTGATCGCTGGCCCCGTCGCGCATTGCCTGGCTCAGTCGCTCCCGCGCCCGCCGCAACCGCTCCAGCGCATCGCCCACATCGCCGTCTTCCAGTATCAGCGCCAGATCCCACAACGCGGTGACAATCTCGTCCTGATGCTCGGGGCTCAGCCCGGCGGCCGCATAGGCCTCCAGCCGTCGCAGGATCATCCGCATCCGCAAATAGGCCGACGGGCTGCGAAACTGCCCCTCGGGATGATCGGTCAGCGTCCGCATGATCTGCGCCACCCGAGGCGCATTGCTGCGCGCCCACAGCAGATCCCGCCGCTGCTCCACCACCGCTGCCGCCAGCGGATCAAAGAACCGCCGCGCCAGCAGCCTGGCGCCAAATCCGGCTGCCTCGCCCCGCTGTTCGGCGCCATCGCGCACCTCAAAACTGTAGATCACCGGCAGATTGGCCCAGGGGTGCTGCGAGAAATCATCAATCAGATGTCCGGTGAACTCGCGCCGGTCCCCACTCAGTGGCAACGGCAGATCCAGCACAATGGCGCCGCGCGGATCGGGATCAGCCGCCAGGCCATGGCGGCGGTCCAGCGCCAGCAGATCCAGCGTAATCCGCACCTCGCCGCCGACGACCCCATAGTCATCCAGCGCCGCAAACGGCAGCGACATGGTGCCATCCGGCTCTATCTCGGTCTGCCCCGCCACCGAGATCTGTGGCGGGCCGTCCGCAACTACCTTGACCTGCCAGCTCTGCCCGCCAGCACCCTCAATCGTCAGCTCCCCGGCCTGGGTCACCGCAAACTCCTGCTGGCCAGCCGCCGCCGAGGGCTGCTCTCCACTGGGGTCAGAACGGGGGCCAGAATTGGGGTCAGAACTGCGGCCAGACACCGTCTCGGCCAGCGTCAGCGCCCCCACCTGACCGTAAAACCGCAGCGTCACCTTTGTGCCCCGTGGCAGCGTCAGCTTCGCGTCGTTGATGTCATTCAGATACAGTGTCGGCAAGCCGGTATAGCGCGGCGGCTGCAGCCAGCCCTCCCAGCTCGGACCGCTCATCGCGGACGCCGCTCCCAGTCCCAGATCGCGCATGGTGCCAAGCCGCAGAATTGAGCCGAACAGCAGCGCAACCACCAGCGCCAGCAGTGCCACAAACCGCAGCGCATAAGGATCCGCCGCCGCGATCTGTAAATTGGGCTGCGGCGCACGGGCGCTGGCCGCACGGGTCGCCATCCGCAGCTGATGGGCCTGCCACAGATCGGTTGAGGCGGCGTCATCCCGGCCAATGGCCTGCGCATCCATCAGGGCATTGATGGGCCGTCCCGGCAGGGTTTCATCCAAGCGCGCCAGTGCCTGCGCCCAGCTCGGCCAGCGCAGCTGCCGCAGCCCCCAGATCAGGCTTGCCACGGCACCCAGCAGGGACACAATCGCCGCCGCCCAGACCAGTTCAACCGGCAACACTTGGTGCAAGCCCAGCATCAGCGCGGCCAGCGCCAGCATGACAACCGAGGCCAGCGGCCAAAAGGCCCGCAGACTGGTTTCCGCAATCATCCCCAGCCGCGTCAGCCGGATCGGCCAACGCAGGTGTTTCAGCTTTGCCTTGGGCCCGGCTGATATGGCCATATCTGCAACGTCTCCAACCGGCTCACACAGGGGATCGCGTCAGAGCCATTCTGGTATGCTATCGCGATTTATCATTTCGTCAAAGCTTGGCCTTGCGCGGATAACCGCAAATTGATCGCCATGCACCAGAACCTCGGGGATCAGCGGGCGCGAGTTGTATTCGCTAGCCATCACCGCGCCATAAGCCCCGGCACTGCGGAACGCGATCAGATCCCCGGCCACCAGCGGCGCCATAGCGCGCTGCTTGGCAAAGGTATCGCCACTTTCGCAGATCGGGCCGACGATGTCATAGGCTTGGCTCTCGACGCCTGCCTTGGGCTCAAGGACCGGCACGATATCGTGATAGGCCTCATACATTGCCGGGCGGATCAGGTCGTTCATAGCGCCATCAATGATCAGGAATTCCCGGTCCTCGCCGGATTTCACATAGATCACCCTGCTCACCAGCAGACCCGCATTGCCAGCGATCAGCCGGCCCGGCTCTATTTCGATCTCACAGCCCAGATGGCCCAGAGTTTTCTTGATCAGCGCGCCATATTCCATCGGCAGCGGCGGTGCCTCGTTGGACTGCGCATGGTAGGGAATGCCCAGCCCGCCGCCCAGATCCAGACGCCGGATGTTGTGGCCCTCGCGGCGCAGTTGCTCGGTCAGCTCAGCCACTTTTTGGTAGGCCAGCTCAAACGGTTCCAGCTCGGTCAGCTGTGATCCGATGTGCACATCGATGCCGATAACATCCAATCCGGGCAGTGAGGCCGCATGGGCATAGACCGCCGAGGCCCGCGAAATGGGAATGCCGAATTTATTCTCAGATTTTCCGGTGGCGATCTTGGCATGGGTCTTGGCATCCACATCCGGGTTCACCCGCACGGTGATCGGCGCCACCATGCCCAGCTCCAGCGCCACCGCGTTGATCACCTCCATCTCGGGCTCGGATTCGACGTTGAACTGGCGAATGCCGCCGCTCAGCGCCACCCGAATTTCCTCAGCTGTCTTGCCGACGCCCGAGAATACGATCTTGTCTCCGGGCACGCCTGCCGCCTTGGCGCGCAGGTATTCGCCCTGGCTGACCACATCCATACCGGCACCCACCTGCGCCAGCGTTTTCAGGATGGCCTGATTGCTGGCCGCCTTCATCGCATAACAAACCAGATGGTCGATGCCCTCCAGCGCCTCATCAAACAGCCTGAAGTGCCGCTGCAGCGTGGCGGTGGAATAGACATAAAACGGTGTGCCCACGGCAGCCGCGATCTCGGCCACCGGAACATCCTCGGCGTAGAGCGCGCCGTCGCGGTAAAGAAAATGATCCATGCCAGCGCGATAGCCAAAGTGGCAGCTCAAATCAAATGATTCCGCCCGCGTTCAGTTGATATCACCCAGTGTGCCACCTGTGAGCCGCGCCATTTCTCCGCGTGGTGCGTGCCAGCACGCACCCTACGAGAGTCTCCAACACCTGCCCCGGCCCAAAGCTTCTTCTTGTCCAAAATACCTCAGGGGTGAATGAGGGGCCCCCTCCTGGGCGCCTCAGAGGGGGCAGCGCCCCCAAATGCACCGCGCGTCAGCGCGGTGCTACGTCCGCCTTTGAACTGTGCCCATCAGGGCACGTTCCACAGGCGGCAGAACCTTGCGTTCAAAGCGATCTTAGAACCCGAGATACAGGCTCAACGGGCCTTTGTGCAATCCAAGGCTGCCGCCCGCATAGACGCCACTGTCAGAGATCCCAACCCCGGCATTCAGCGAGGGTTGCACCGGCTCTCCATCAACGCCACAGGCGCTCAGAACAACAACCGCTATCGCCGATAATATCCATTTACGCATTGTCCGACCTCCTTCAATACCCCTGCCGATACCCCTGACAGAGGATCACGCTCCAAGGATTTCGCTCCAGCGCGCCACCTGCTGGCGCACCTGCGCCGGGGCGGTGCCGCCATAAGACATCCGCGACTCCACCGAATTCTGCACCCCCAGCACATTGAAGATATCTGCAGTGATGCCCGCATGCACTCCCTGCATATCCGCAAGGCTCAGATCCGGCAGATCACATCCGCGATCTTCGGCCATTGCCACCAATGTTCCGGTGACATGATGCGCATCGCGGAACGGCACCTTCAGCACCCGCACCATCCAGTCGGCCAGATCGGTGGCGGTCGAGAAGCCCGAGCCGGCAGCCGCCGCCAGTGACTCGCGGTTGGCGGTCATATCCTTGACCATGCCCTCCATCGCCGCCAGTGCCAGCATCCAGTTGTCGGCGGCGTCGAACACCTGTTCCTTATCTTCCTGCATATCCTTGGAATAGGCCAGCGGCAGGCCCTTCATCACCATCATCAGCGCCGTGTTGGCACCAAAGATCCGGCCCACCTTGGCGCGAATCAGCTCAGCCGCATCCGGGTTCTTTTTCTGCGGCATGATCGACGATCCGGTCGAGAACCGGTCCGACAGGGTGACAAAACGGAACTGCGCGGTGGACCAGATCACCAGCTCTTCGGCAAAACGGCTCAGATGCATGGCACAGATCGAAGCGGTGCTGAGGAACTCCAGCGCAAAATCCCGGTCACTGACCGCATCCAGCGAGTTTGCTGCGGGGCGATCAAAGCCCAGCGCCGCAGCCGTCATGTCACGGTCGATGGGAAACGATGTCCCCGCCAGCGCCGCAGCCCCCAGCGGTGATTCGTTCATCCGGACGCGGGCATCGCGCACCCGGGACAGGTCACGGGCAAACATTTCCACATAGGCCATCATGTGATGCCCCCAGGTCACCGGCTGCGCTACCTGCAGGTGAGTGAATCCCGGCATCACCCAATCCGCACCGGCCTCGGCCTGCGCCAGCAGTGCCTTGATCAGTGCCAGAATGCCGCTTTCCGCCGCATCCAGCTGGTCGCGCACCCAGAGTTTAAAGTCGGTGGCGACCTGATCATTGCGCGAGCGGCCGGTGTGCAACCGGCCAGCCGGTTCCCCGATGATATCCTTCAGGCGCGCCTCCACATTCATGTGAATGTCTTCCAGCGCGGTGGAAAACTGAAAAGTTCCACTCTCGATTTCTGACAATACGGTGAGCAGGCCTTCCCTGATCGCCTCGGCATCGCTATCGGTGATCACGCCTGTTGCGGCTAACATCGCCGCATGGGCCCTGGAGCCGGCAATGTCCTGCGCCGCCATCCGCTGATCGTACCCGATCGAGGCGTTGATCGCCTCCATGATCGCGTCCGGGCCAGCGGCAAAGCGGCCGCCCCACATCTGGTTCGAGGATTGGTCTGTCATGGTAAGATACCCGGAGATAAAATGCGTCTGTTACGTCTGATCCCCCTTTATATCGCCCTGAGCCTGGGTGCAAATGCCGCCCTTGCCGTCGAGATCTCGGATCTTGAGGCGCTGCGCCTTGGCGACATGAAAAAACTGAATTTTCACAGCACCCCAATGGAGGTCTCGGACAAAGCGTTTTTCCTGGAAGACGACAGCGGCACCGGCACTCTGGCCGACTATCAGGGGAAAATCATCCTGCTGAACTTCTGGGCGACCTGGTGCGCCCCCTGCCGCGCCGAAATGCCGATGCTGTCGGACCTGCAGGCGGAACTGGGCGGCGATGATTTTGAGGTGCTGACCCTGGCCACCGGCCGCAACTCCCCGGCTGGTATCGTCAAGTTCTTTGCCGAAGCTGGCATCACCAACCTGCCCCGCCATCAGGATCCAAAACAGGCACTGGCCCGTGAAATGGCGGTGCTGGGGCTGCCGATCACCGTGATCCTGGATCGGAGCGGCCGCGAGATTGCCCGCCTGCGCGGCGATGCGGAATGGAACAGTGACAGTGCCAAGGCGATTCTGTCAGCCCTGATCGCCGATCAATAACGCACTAGATTGTCCTCTGTGACCCGCCGCGACATCCGGGGTGGAAGCAATCCCAGAGGACAACACCATGCATCCCGTTGTGTTATTGATCGGCCGTCTGCCTGCTGTGATTGGCAATGTGGCGCGGCAATTGGATCACCTGCCGATCCAGTGGCTGGGCGCCCATGACCACGCCGAGGTGGTGCGGCAGCTGGAGACCGAGCCCCGTATTGCCTGCGTCATCATGGGGGCCGGGCTGGATGACGGTATTCGCGGCGACCTGATCGGCATCATCGCCACCCTGCGACCTGATGTCTGCATCCACCTGAAAGACCGCAGATCAGGGCCCGACGGGCTGGTGCCTTTTGTCGAACGGGTTGTACAACAGGAATTGCTATCGCTGCCGGACCAGATGGAATCGGCCGAGTGACCTCACAATGCCTGTCAGCGCTTTTTCCAAGCTCGCGTCGGCGCCCGGAAAATTCGAATTTTCCGAACCGATTTCTTTGCAGAAATCGGAATGGCTGAATATTCCAGCCACTATTGACCCTACGCCACCTTTGACAGCTGGCCCCATTGGCCGCCACTCTGGTTGCGGGGGGAATGATATGCCGTTGGAAATATTACTGGCGCTGGTCGCCGGCGGGATTTCAGTCACCGCGTTCATCTTACATATGACCGGACGCTCGGCGCTGACTGTCATGTCCGTCGACGAGGCCCGCAGCGCTTGGCTGCGACAGTTCCCCGAAGATGACGTCAGCCAGATTCTGACCGCGCAAGACGGTCATGCGGCGCTGCTGCAAACCTCACAGGGGATGGGATTGGTCTGGGCCTTTGGCGCCGATACCGTCGCCCGCCCGCTGCAGGGCTGTGATCTGAGCGACCGGCCCGATGGGTTGCGCGTCAGCTTTCACGAATTTGCCGCCCCCTCGACCCGCCTGACCCTGAGTGAAACCGAGCGCGCCGACTGGCGTCTCCTGATAAACACCGGTTGAGCATTCATGACAGATACATTTTCATACCCCGACGTGACCCAATGGGCGGTGCCTTTTTTCATCATCGCTATATTGGGAGAGCTGGCCTGGATCGCCATCAAAGGCCGCGGTGGCCGCTATGAGACCCGTGACGCGGTGACCTCGCTGATCATGGGCGCGGGCAGTGTGGCCTCGGGCATCGCGCTGGGGTTTATTGCCTGGGGCTTCTTCATGTGGCTCTGGGCGCTGACACCGCTGGATCTGGGCGGCTCGCTGGTGGTGATTGCGATCTGCTTTGTGCTGGATGACCTGCGCTACTACTGGGTGCATCGGCTTGGCCACCGGGTGCGCTGGGTCTGGGCCAGCCACGTCAACCACCACTCCAGCCAGCACTACAATCTGACCACGGCCCTGCGGCAGACCTGGACCGGCACCTTTTCGCTGATCATGATCATCCGCGCGCCGCTGGTGCTGATCGGCTTCCACCCGGCGCTGGTGCTGTTTGTCAGCGGCATCAACCTGATCTACCAGTTCTGGATCCACACCGAGGCGATTGGCAAGATGCCACGCTGGTTTGAGGCGGTGATGAACACCCCCAGCCACCACCGGGTCCATCATGGCCGCAATGCACGTTATCTGGATTGCAACTATGCCGGCGTATTTATCATCTGGGACAAGATGTTTGGCACCTTTGTGCCGGAACAGGACAGCGAGGCGGTGGACTATGGGCTGGTGCATAATCTGGCCAGCTTCAACCCGCTGCGGGTGGCGTTTCATGAATGGGTTGGCATCTGGAGCGACGCCAGCCAGTCGGGGTTAACCCTGCGCCAACGTCTTGCCTATATGCTGGCGCCGCCCGGCTATAGCCACGATGGCAGCCGCGATACCTCAGAAACCCTGAAGGCAAAACACCTGGCGCGCCACCCCGAGGACGCCGGCACGCCTGGGTTCAACTGATCCACCTGGTCGGCAGGGTCTCGGTCGGCCGACCAAATTTCCCTAAAATGCAATCTTTAAGAGCACCTTCACCCTTTTATCGGACCCTGCCCCCCGACGCATAACGCAGACAGACTCGGGCAAGCGATGAGGACCAGAAGGTGAAAAAGTGGCAACAAACCAAGGCTGATATGCCCGAAGGGTCAGAGAATCCGCTGAATGCAGCCGTATTGGGCCGCGATCAATCAACGCTCAGCATGGTGAAAGATGCGATCGCGCACAACCAGACCATGCTGGCCTATCAACCGGTGATGCAGGCGTTGCCGCCGCATCAGCCCGCCTTTTACGAAGGATATATCCGGGTGCTGGATGCCACCGGCCGGGTGATTCCCGCGCGGGAGTTCATGCCAGTGGTGGAAGACACGGAACTGGGCCGGGTGCTGGATTGCCTGGCGCTTGAACACGGGTTCAAGGCCCTGTCCCGCAGTCCTGACATCCGCCTGTCGATCAATATGTCTGCCCGCTCTATCGGCTATGGTCGCTGGATGCGGGTGGTGGAACGGTTCATGAAAAAAGACGCCACACTGGGCGAACGTCTGGTGCTGGAAATATCCGAGGCCTCGGCGATGGCGGCACCGGAACTGGTGGTCGATTTCATGGGGCGGATGCAGGAACATGGCAT
Organism: Paracoccaceae bacterium; assembly: GCA_013214575.1. Classification (GTDB taxonomy): domain Bacteria; phylum Pseudomonadota; class Alphaproteobacteria; order Rhodobacterales; family Rhodobacteraceae; genus Parasedimentitalea. The sequence continues at coordinate 34,282 of JABSSD010000209.1, forward strand.
CGCCTTTGCACTCGACAATTTTGGCGCCGGCACCTCGGTGATCAAATACTTCCGCGATTTCTTTTTTGATGCGGTCAAGATTGACGGCCAGTTCATCCGCGGGGTGCATGCCAATCATGACAATCAGGCGATGACCCGGGCGCTGGTGGCGGTGGCCAAGCAGTTCGATATGCTGGTGGTGGCTGAATCCGTCGAAAGCCGCGCCGACGCCGAGTTCCTGGTGTCGATCGGTGTGGACTGCCTGCAGGGGTTTCTGTTCGGCGCACCCTCGGTCAGCCCGCCCTGGATAGACGAGTTAAAACAGCGCACCCGCGCCTGATTCCCCCCACAATAACCTAAGTAGAAATACCTGATCTCGCTGGATCCGGGTATTTCTACGTTTCCGCAATTGACTCGACACCCCCCCGTGAGACACCCTGTCTATTGCTGCACCTGCAGCAATTGGCGGCTTGAAACCCCGCAAGGGAAGGAAATGGCAGATGCTGCACCTGCAAACAGGACGATCGGCGCTGTGTCCTTTCCCACGTTTCATTTGATGGCAGAGGACCCATATCAATGACCAATGTTGTAATCGCATCCGCCGCGCGTACCGCCGTCGGCAGCTTTGGCGGAGCCTTCGCCAACACCCCGGCCCACGATCTGGGCGCCACTGTTCTGCAGGCCGTCGTCGAACGCGCCGGTGTCGAAAAAGGGGAAGTATCCGAGACCATTCTTGGTCAGGTGCTGACCGCTGCTCAGGGTCAGAACCCGGCCCGTCAGGCCCATATCAACGCCGGCCTGCCGGTTGCGGCCTCGGCCTGGAGCCTGAACCAGGTTTGTGGTTCGGGATTGCGCGCCGTTGCTCTCGGGGCCCAGCACATCATGCTGGGGGACGCCGAGATCGTCGCCGCAGGCGGTCAGGAAAACATGACCCTGTCGCCCCATGCTGCGCATCTGCGGGCGGGCCACAAGATGGGCGACATGAAATACATCGACACCATGATTCGCGACGGATTGTGGGATGCCTTCAACGGCTACCACATGGGCCAGACCGCCGAAAACGTCGCCAACCAGTGGCAGATCTCACGCGAGATGCAGGACGAATTTGCAGTCGCCAGCCAGAACAAGGCCGAAGCGGCGCAGAAGGCTGGCAGGTTTGCCGATGAGATCACCGCCTTTACGGTGAAGCACCGCAAGGGCGACATCGTGGTCGATCAGGATGAATACATCCGCCACGGCGCCACCATGGCGGCGATGCAAAAACTGCGCCCGGCCTTTGCCAAGGACGGCTCGGTCACCGCCGCCAATGCCTCGGGGCTGAATGATGGCGCCGCCGCCACCCTGCTGATGTCAGCCGACAACGCTGAAAAGCGCGGCATCACACCGCTGGCGCGCATCGCATCCTACGCCACCGTGGGTCTGGACCCGTCGATCATGGGGGTTGGCCCGGTTTACGCCTCACGCAAGGCGCTGGAGAAAGCCGGCTGGAGCGTCGGCGATCTGGATCTGATCGAGGCCAACGAAGCCTTTGCCGCCCAGGCCTGTGCGGTGAACAAGGAAATGGGCTGGGATCCTGAGATCGTCAACGTCAACGGCGGCGCCATTGCGCTGGGTCACCCGATCGGCGCCTCGGGCTGCCGGGTGCTGAACACCCTGCTGTTCGAAATGCAGCGCCGCGACGCTAAAAAGGGTCTGGCCACCCTGTGTATCGGCGGCGGCATGGGTGTCGCAATCTGTGTTGAACGTCCCTGAACGCCCCTGAGCGTTTTAAAGATTACATGAAGGAGGGCGCCGTTTGGGCGCCCTTTTTTTATGCCGCAGCTAAATCTGCCTGCCGCCACCTGAGTGCCTGAATTATGGGCAGCTCACCGCGACCCGCCCAACATGGCTTGCATCAATGCCCCATCATATTACTGTAATGATACGCATGTGACACTTTATGCGGTGTTGCGACATTTTTCTTCGCGCAATAATATTGCGCGCGGAGTAGTAAAATTGTAGCAAGATTACCAAGTGAACATTTTACCAGAGGATTCTTCATATGGCACGAACAGCTCTCGTCACCGGCGGCACACGCGGCATCGGCGCAGCAATTTCTCAGGCGCTAAAGGCCGAAGGCTACAGTGTCGCGGCCACCTATGCCGGCAATGACCAAGCCGCAGCCGCCTTTACCGAAGAGACCGGCATCAAGGCGTATAAATGGAATGTTGCCAACTACGACGACAGCAAGGCGGGAATATCCCAGGTCGAGGCCGATCTGGGGCCAATCGATATTGTGGTCGCCAATGCCGGCATCACCCGCGATGCGCCGTTCCACAAGATGACACCTGAACAGTGGACCGAGGTGGTCGACACCAATCTGACCGGCGTGTTCAACACCGTTCACCCAATCTGGCCCGGCATGCGGCAGCGCAAGTTTGGTCGGGTCATCGTGATCAGCTCGATCAACGGCCAGAAAGGCCAGTTTGCCCAGGTCAACTATGCCGCAACCAAGGCCGGCGATCTGGGGATTGTGAAATCTCTGGCCCAGGAAGGGGCCCGCGCGGGCATCACCGCCAATGCCATCTGCCCGGGCTACATCGCCACCGAAATGGTGATGGCGGTGCCGGAAAAGGTGCGCGACGGCATCATCTCACAGATCCCCACCGGCCGCCTGGGGGAACCCGAGGAGATCGCCCGCTGTGTTGTCTTCCTGGCCTCGGACAGCTCGGGCTTCATCAACGGCTCCACCCTCTCGGCCAATGGTGCGCAGTTCTTCGCCTAAGACACCGATCCCGGCAAAAAAGGGCCGGCCCATATGGTGGCTCATTCCAGGATCCGGGAGATAAGACAGCGCCTGCCGAGATTTCCCCTCGGTAGGCGTTTGATTTCCCAGCTCTGGCCAATAAAACAGTCGCCTCATAGAGAGGTCTTGTCGCGGTTTAGTTCCGGTCTCATTCGAGCAATATTTGCTATGAGGGAGATCATGAATGGCCCCACGGATAAACTAGCGAGCGTGGGTGGAACCTTGAATACAGTGCCGCTGCAATCAGGTTATCTTTTGTCGTTCTGCACGCTTTGGCTCCAAGCATCCCAATCCGAAGCCCCAGAAAGAGAGGATTTTAGAGCGGCCATCGCGTTGAAGCCGCAACCGTCGGCCAAAATCTCAAGCCGATGTGCCGGGGGTACATCCCGAATATGTAGCTCCGCAGATTTTTTTCAGCAACGGAAGGTCGGCATCACAGAAGTGGAAGTTGATGTTAGCGTCGATCATGTCAGTTTTCCAAGGGGTCGCGGTCGCCGATCACCCAAAACCTGGAGTCTGATTGACCAAGGTCGTTTGAAAATACTGTCAGCCTTTCAGCCGACATTTTGAAATGAAGGTTTAACCCGGCGACAGGTTTGGGATTCACCTTTGGAATGAAGGGAGGTCTCTTCTTGAGTTCAAACAAGGAGCTCTGTGATTTTTTTCGTTGAGCACTCTGGGCTGGTTTCGCTAGGCCGAGAGAGGGTTACTCGTAATCTGCCGATGCAGAGATTTTCGACCCAATCCCGGCCATATTCGTCAAAAGGCCCCGCCGAAAAAATCGGCGGGGCCTCTGCCTGTCCCATTTACCGGAATGAGCCCCCCATATGGGCCGGCCCTTTCTATATCCCGTAAGAACGCGCGCGCTGCGCTCAGCGGGAAACTGTCGCCGGATCAGGCGGTAATGGCTTTGCCAGCGATCAACTTGCCGGGGCGCAGCAGCCAGGTCCAGATGTCACGCATCATGCGTCCGCGCTCGGCATGGGCTCGGGCAATGGCGTCTCGGGTGGCAGCATTTATACTATATTCCAGCATGGCGAGTCCCCTTCGGTTCAGGCTTGTTCACCTATCGCCACTATGCCCCCAGCCCATAGCACGCACAAACGAGACTTTTCATCTGCTCAGTTAAGTATTACTTGTGTGAAATGTCGAACCGCCTCCCACCGCTCACCGCCCTGCGCGCCTTTGATGCCGCTGCCCGCCATATGTCGTTCGCCCAGGCGGCGGCTGAATTGCACGTCACCCCGGCGGCGCTGTCGTTTCAGATCAAATCGCTGGAGGAGCATCTGGGTCAGCCGCTGTTTCTCCGCAAGAACCGCATGGTCGAGCTGACCGGCGCGGGGCGCAGTCTGGCCCCCGGCGCGGCGGAAGGCTTTCAATCTCTGGCAACCGCCTGGACGGCGACGCGTCGTTTGCAGGACAACACCACTCTCACTGTGACTGCGGGCCCGGCGCTGACGGCGAAATGGCTCGCACCACGGCTATATGAATTTGCCCGCGCCCACCCCGAGATCGACCTGAGGTTTTCCGCAACCCTTCGCAAAATGGATCTGACGCGCGACGATGTTGATGTGGCGATCAGGTTTGGCGAAGGTGTGGATGAGGGGCTGTATTGCGTACCCGTGCGCAAGGAATGGCTAACCCCTGCAATGACTCCAGAACAGGCCGAGCAGTTCCCGACACCTAAAAGTCTCATGAATGCGCCGCTGATCCACGATGATTCGATAAGTTTTCTACGCCCGGCCTGTGATTGGACTACCTGGTTCCGGGCCATGGGGCTTGAATATACGCCGATTCATGGCACGCATTTCTCCAATGCCGATCACGCTGTTGATGCTGCCATCGCCGGTGTGGGGGTGGTGCTGGGTCGTCGTTCAATGATTAGTAAGGACTTGGCTGACGGTCGCCTGATCGCGCCCTTCAAGACTGCGATTGAGACAAAGGGACGATTCCGTTTCCTGTGCTTAGCCGGGGCTGAGACACGTCCACAAATCGCTGCGTTTCGCGATTGGTTTCTTGCTGAAATCGATAGAACCGCCCATATCTCAGATGAATTCACTATCATCCCAGTCGAGGACATCCCGCCCCTATGAGCAAATCCAAAGCCACCGCGATCGGTTTCATCGCCGTTCTCCTGTGGTCGCTGCTGGCGCTGCTGACCGTTGGCTCGGCGCCAACGCCGCCGCTGCTGCTGAACGCCATCTGTTTTACCATCGGCGGCACCCTCGGGCTGATCTGGACACTGGCCAGCGGCCAGCTGGGACAATTGCGCCGGGTGTCCTGGAAGATCTACCTCTTTGGCACGGTTGGGCTGTTTGGCTATCACGCGCTGTATTTCTCGGCGCTGCGGCTGGCCCCGGCGGCTGAGGCCGGGCTGATTGCCTATCTCTGGCCGCTGCTGATTGTGCTGTTTTCCGGGCTGCTGCCCGGCGAGACCCTGCGCCGCGGCCATTTGATCGGCGCGGCCCTGGGCTTTGCCGGTGCCGCCACCATCATTGCCGGCGGCGGCACCGGGTTTCAGATGCAGTTTCTGCCCGGCTATGGGCTGGCGCTGCTCTGTGCGCTGACCTGGGCGGGCTATTCGGTGATCTCCAGGCTGGTGGGATCGGCGCCGACCAGTTCGGTGGCGGTGTTCTGCTGCGCCACTGCGATCGCCTCGTGGGGGCTGCATTTCGCCATCGAGGAAACGGTCTGGCCGATTGGTGTGCTGGGCTGGAGCTCGACCCTGTTGCTGGGTCTGGGGCCGGTGGGACTGGCGTTTTATGTCTGGGATATTGGCGTCAAACAGGGCGACATTCAGATGCTGGGCACCAGTTCATACGGGGCACCGCTACTGTCGACACTGGTTTTGGTCATGGCCGGGATTGCGGCGCCATCCTGGGGTCTGGCGGTGGCGGCGGTGCTGATCACCCTGGGCGCCATCATAGCGGCGCGGGCCAGCGTATCCCTGTCCCGGCGCAAGGCATCCGACGCGGCGGGTCAGCGGTGATTATGCTGCATAGACGGTTGGGTGGGGGCCGTCAGGCCCCGACCCCCATCATGCTAGGTCAGTTCGACGCTCGATAGACGTTCGATTTCTTCCTTGAGTTTCAGCTTTTGCTTTTTCATCTCGGCGATTTGGAGCCCGTCCGTGCTGGGTGCGCGTTGCGCATATTCCACTTCGTCACTTAGGGTCACATGCTTCTTTTTCAGTTCAACCAGATGTGAGCTGAGGCTCATGGCAATCCTCCTTAAAAGCTAAGTTTGCCCTATGAGTGGACCACAAGAAATTGCATCTGTCACGCCGCAGGCGCATCCATTTGTCGTGAAATAATCACCTTCGGCCAGTTCTTGCCGGTCGATACAACCGCTGCGGCAAAGCCCCGCGCATCCCTACCGCCCGCCCGGCCATTCCAGCGCTGCACCCTTGCGCAGAATGGCTGCAATACAGGGTTGATAACTGTCGCCATCCCCCTCGTGCCGCGCCCCCTTGTGCAGGATCAGCGGCGCGTGCAGGCGAAACGCAGCACGGCCGGATTTGCGCGCCCGCAGAATCAGTAATTCAGGCGCCCGCCCCACCCGCGCCGCCAAGGGCAGCACCTCGATTGAGCCCAGCCGCCCGTTGCAGGCGATCAGCATCTCGGGGAGCCGGTCAATGCGCTGGATCATATGCAGCATGCCCTGGGGCGCCAGCCGCTTTGCCGCCACCGCGATCCAGTCCGCCAGCGGCGTCTGCTCGCCCAGGGCGGTGGCCCGTCCGGCATCGGGTGAGGGGCTGTGCGCCCCGCGGGAATAATAGGGAGGGTTGGCCAGAACATGGTCAAACTGGCGCTGCCGCAGATCCTCGGGCAGGTCGGCCAGATCACATTGCACCACTGCCAGATCGATGCCGTTCTCAACGCCGTTCCGGCGCGCCAGCTGGGCATAGTCGGGCTGCAGCTCCACCCCGGTCAGGCCCAGATCCGGGATCCGGGCGCCAAGACAGAGCAACACCTGCCCGGCGCCACAGCCAAGCTCCAGCACCCGCTGATTGGACCGCGCCGGAACGCTGGCCGCCAGCAACACCGGATCCAACCCGGCGCGATAGCCATCCTTTGGCTGCCACAAGCGGACCTTACCGCCAAGGAAATCGTTGCAGGTTAAAGCGCTATCGTTGAAGTCGCTCATTTTCCCAAAGGAATTTCATTGTCCGTCATCACCCGCACGGCGGCGGCGTGATCATCAACGCGAACCATCAGACGACGCGGGAAAATTCCGATGCCGCCCTCAAGAATGCTCATATTTACGTCGAGCTGAAAGCAGTCTATATCCTCCCCCTGAAGAAGGGCAGAGGCAAAGGCCATGATGGTTGGGTCGGTGCTGCGCAAAAGTTCCTTCATAAGATGGGATCTAAGGGCAAGGCTGGTCGGATGTCGAGCCTTGCAGTCGGGAATATAATGAACCAGAGTTTGGCACAGAAACCGCACGAACAATTGGCGGCCACCTTGAGCGGTGAAATGGATGCAGTGAATGAGCTGATCCGCACCCGAATGGCCTCTAAGCACGCGCCACGCATTCCCGAGGTCACCGCGCACCTGGTAGAGGCCGGCGGCAAGCGGCTACGGCCGATGCTGACCCTGGCTGCGGCCAAGCTGTGCGGATATGACGGGGTGCATCACCTGAAACTGGCCGCCACGGTCGAGTTCATTCACACCGCCACCCTGCTGCATGATGATGTGGTTGATGAAAGCGGCCAGCGCCGTGGCCGTCCCACCGCCAACCTGCTGTGGGACAATAAATCATCGGTCCTGGTCGGGGACTACCTGTTTTCCCGCAGCTTTCAATTGATGGTCGAGACCGGCAACCTGCGGGTGCTGGACATTCTCGCCAATGCCTCGGCCACCATTGCCGAAGGCGAGGTGTTGCAGATGACCGCAGCGCAGGATCTGAACACCACCGAGGATATCTATCTGCAGGTGGTGCGCGGCAAGACGGCGGCGCTGTTCTCGGCTGCAACCGAAGTTGGCGGCGTTATCGCCGAGGCAGATGAGGCGCAGGTCAAGGCGCTGTTCACCTATGGTGATGCGCTGGGGATCGCCTTTCAGATCGCCGATGACCTGCTGGATTATCAGGGCGATGCCAAGGCCACCGGCAAGAATGTTGGCGATGATTTCCGCGAGCGCAAGCTGACCCTGCCGGTGATCAAGGCGGTGGCGCAGGCCACGCAAGAAGAGCGCGATTTCTGGAAGCGCACCATCGAGAAGGGTCGCCAGAAGGACGGTGATCTGCAGCATGCGCTGGCGCTGATGGGCAAATACGACACCCTGACGGCAACCCGGAATGATGCCTATGGCTGGGCCACCAAAGCCAAGGATGCCTTGCGGATCTTGCCGGATCATCCGATTCGTCAGATGCTGCATGATCTGGCGGACTATGTGGTCGAACGGTTGAACTGAGCGGGCTTAGGGGGCGCTGCCCCCTCTTGACCTTGCAGGTCAATTCACCCCTGTGGTATTTTTGACAAGAAGAAGCAGGCGGGATTATTGATATGATTACGGCGCTGCGAGACACCATTGAGCGTGACAATGGCTGCGCCGGTCAGGACCTCTCTGGCTTTGACTTTGCGCAGATCAATGGCGCGGACGAGTTGTCGTTTCGCGACTGCACCCTCCGCGACAGCCGCATCAGCGGCGACATCTTGGCCGCCAGCATCTGGAGCAACTGCAGGTTCATCAACTGTGAGTTTGTTGGCGCCGATCTGAGCGATGCGCGATTTGACGGATCGGTGTTCTTTGAGGGAGCAACCACCCGTGCCACCGCGTTTCGCTATTGCGATCTGGGGCGGGCGCGCTTTGCAAACTGCAATATGACGCTGGTTAAGATACATGGCTGCGAGGCCTATGATGTGGCCTTTGAGGACTGCCAGATGCGGGGGCTGGATCTGGACAACAGCAAGCTGGTGCAGAGCGTCGGCAAGCGCCGGTTCGGCAGCGCCCGCTTCAAGGCCTGCCAGTTGGCGGACGCCATTTTTGACAAGCTGGACCTGACCACCTGTTCCTTTGAAGCCTGTGATCTGTCTTATGCAACCTTCCAGCAATCGCGGCTGGTCAATGCGGTGATGCGCGACTGCAACCTGCAGAACATCGAGACAACAGATGCGAATTTCGCCGGGGCGGATCTGCGCGGCAGTGATCTGCACGGGCTCAGGCTGACCGGTCTGAAGAGCCATGCCGGCATGAGGGTCTCGGCGGGGCAGCAACATCATTTGCTGTCTGGCCTTGGCATTGATGTCACCCCGGATGGCGGTTGATACAGCCGGACTGATCGTTAGCTCAGCTCAGTTGCGACGCACCACCAGTCGGGATGGGCAGCACCGATAGCTGACGCCGCAGTCCGGGCTTCGGTCCGGCTGGGATAGAGCGCAAAACAGGTCGCCCCCGAGCCCGACATGCGGGCAAGCAGCACGCCGCGGGTGTTGTGCAGCTCTGCCAATAACTGATTGATCTGTGGCGCAATCGCGGCAGCCGGAGCCTGCAGGTCGTTGCGCTGCGCCGCCAGCCAGATGGCACAGTGCTGCGGGGTGGCGAACGCGGGGATGTCCACGGGCATTGGTGGATTGTCGCGCCGGGCCAGCGCCGAGAACACGCTGGGGGTTGGCACATGCACAGCGGGGTTGACCAGGACTGCGGGCAGCCTCGGCAGCGTCACCGGGGTGATCTGGCCACCAATTCCCCGCATCCGCGACGCCTGTGCGGCCCTGCAAACCGGCACATCCGCTCCCAGCGCCAGCTGGTCCGCCTCGGCAACCGCAAACCCCCGGGCAGCCAGCGATGTCAACACAGCCGCCGCGTCTGATGATCCACCACCGAGCCCGGCGCCATGGGGCAGCAGTTTGTCCAGACGCATGTTGCCTGTCCAGCCAGCCGCCTGGGCGGCCCGCCAGACCAGATTGCGATGATCCTCTGGCACCCCGTCGGCAAATTCTCCAGACACATCGATCGAGAGCTCACTGCCCGGGGTCAGCCAGAGGTGATCCCCGACATCGGCAAACACCACCAAACTGTCGAGCAGATGATAGCCGTCCGGGCGCTGGCCGGTCACATGCAGGGTCAGGTTGATCTTGGCGGCGGCAAAGGCCTCAGCCGTCATTGGCCAGCTTCAGCGGTTCGGCACCTTCTTCGGCGAGGACGCGGTCCAGCCCCAGTTCAAGCTTGCGGCGAATGCGGTCCGGGTCGGCCTCGCTGTCGAGATCTTCGGGATCGACAAAGGAGAGCGCCCGCTTCCACTGGAATTCAGCCTCGCGATAGCGGCCGACAGCCCAGAACACATCGCCTAAGTGATCGTTGACCACTGGGTCAACCGGCATCAGCGCCGCCGCCCGTTCCATCTGCGCGCTGGCCTCACCATAGCGGCCCAGACGATACAGCACCCAGCCCAGAGAATCCCGGATATAGCCCGATTCGGGGCGGGCGGCGACGGCGCGCTGGATCATGCCCAGCGCCTCGTCCAGCTTGATCTGTTTTTCGACCAGCGAGTAGCCCAGATAGTTCAGCACCTCGGGGCGATCCGGGTTCAGCACCAGCGCGGCGCGGAAATCGGCCTCGGCGCGGTCCCATTGGTCCAACCGTTCCAGGCTGATGCCGCGGGCATAGAGGATGAACCAGCTTGACGTATTTTGCTGATCCAAAATCGACAGAGCGGTGTCATAGGCCGCAATCGCCCCGGCATAATTCTCTTGCTGGCGCAGCAAGTCACCCAGGGACGAATAGACGTTGGGCTGATTGGGGACCTCCCGTGTTAGCTGCTCGAGCACCTCGATAGCGGCGTCCGGCTTGGCGGCGCGGCGCAGCGCCTCGGCGCGGCCCAATTCAGCGGCGTGATAGTCGGGGTGACCCGGGCGCACCTGCTTATAGGTGGCCACCGACAGATCGTAACGGCCCAGTTTTTCCAGCAGGTCGGCGCTGAGCAGCACCGAATCCATATGAGTGGGGCTGAGCACTGCGGCCATGCGGGCATAGACCAGCACATAGTCATTGGCGGCCTCGCCGCTCAGCGCCGAGGCCACTGTATAGAACACCTCGGCAATGCCATCGGTGACCGTGGCGGCCTGAATGAAGGGCAGCGTTTCATCCGCGGCAAGGCGGTCAAAGATGACGGTCAGCGCCGGGTCCAGCTGGCTGCCAAAGGCGTCGGTCAGGAAGGCCATCGCCTGTTCATTGCGACCCAGCTGCGACAGCACCTGCACCCGGGCCAGCACCGCGCGGCGGGTGATCTTGGACAACCGGCCATCCTCAGCCGCAAACAGCGCCTCAGAAGCTTCGAAATCGCCAATCGAGGCCAAAGCCAGCGCCCGGTGGTAGCGCGCGAACAGCCGCAGGCCTTCGTCCTCGGCCACGCGGTCAAATTCGGCCAGCGCCTGGGTCACATTGCCAGCGCCCAACTGGGCCCAGGCCGTCACCAGGCCATCCACCAGCGGGCCAATGCCCTGTTTTTCCGGGTCGCGATCCAGCAGCGCCTGATAATCCTGCGCCTGGGCAAAGCCGCCAACCATCACCATATTGGCAATCTGGCTGTTGATACCGTCGTCCCACATGCGTTGCGCCACCGGATGCGCCCGTTTCAGCTGGCCCAGCGCCATCTGCGCAAACACCACGTTTTCCATCAACACCGCGTTCTGAGGGTCACGCACCAGCGCCCGGGTATAGTAGTTGGCCGCCGCTGCAAAATTGCTGTCATAGGTCGCAGCACGGCCTGCTAGATAGGCACCAGCGGCTTCCTGTGCCGAGGCCGGAGCCGCCGCAGCAAATGCTATAGAAAGGGCTAAAGCCGCCGTTGCGGCGCGTCGGAAAGGAAAAGTCACCGGATCGAATGCCTCGCTATTTTAATTTCCAACCACGCTAGGCGCTCGCAGGCGAGGACGCAATGGCGGGCGTTGCCACCAAGGGTCAATACACGGTTTTTTGCCTATCGTAGTAAATAGCGACGGCGATTGCCCTGCGCGCAGGGCCATAGGCGCGGATCTATTGCCCGGCGGTCCCGCCGGGCAATGCGTTCAGGGATCACCCTCACATGTTTGGATAGTTCGGGCCGTCGCCACCCTGCGGGGTGACCCAGGTGATGTTCTGGCTGGGGTCTTTGATGTCGCAGGTTTTGCAGTGGACGCAGTTTTGGAAGTTCACCACAAACTCGGGCTTGCCATCTTTCTCGACGATCTCATAGACGCCAGCCGGGCAATAGCGCTGCGCCGGCTCGTTGTATTTGGGCAGGTTGACGCTGATCGGCAGGCTTGGGTCGGCCAGTTGCAGGTGGCAGGGCTGGCTTTCCTCGTGGTTGGTCATCGCAAAGCTGACGTTGGTCAGGCGATCAAACGACAGTTTCCCATCCGGCTTTGGATAGGTGATCATCTTGTGCTTGCTGGCCTCTTCGGTGGCCATTGCGTCGTTCTTGCCGTGCTTCACCGTGCCAAAGAACGAAAACCCAAACAGCGTGTTGGTCCACATGTCCAGACCGCCCAGCATCAGCGAGGCCATCATCCCCCACTTGGACCACATCGGTTTGACATTGCGGACCTTTTTCAGATCGTCGCCAATGACACCGTCGCGGACCTCACTCTCATAGGCGGTCAGCTCATCACCCGTGCGGCCCCCCTTGATCGCCTCAAAGGCGGCTTCGGCAGCAGCCTTGCCCGAGAACATCGCATTGTGATTGCCCTTGATGCGCGGCACGTTGACCATGCCCACCGAGCAGCCCAGCAGCGCCACACCGGGCGCCACCATCTTGGGCATCGACTGATAGCCGCCCTCGGTGATTGCCCGGGCACCGTAAGCAACGCGTTTGCCGCCTTTCAGCAGTTCCGCGATCATCGGGTGATGCTTGAACCGCTGGAACTCCATATAGGGGAACACATTTGGATTGCGGTAGTTCAGGTGCACCACAAAGCCGACGTAAACCTGATTGTTGTCCAGGTGATAGATGAACGAGCCACCGCCAGCATTGCCGCCCAGAGGCCAGCCCATGGTGTGGGTCACCGAACCCTCTTTGTGCTTGGCGGGATCAATCTCCCAGATCTCTTTCATGCCAAGGCCGAATTTCTGCGGCTCATGGCCCGCTTGCAGGTCGTATTTGGCAATCACTTCCTTCGACAGCGATCCGCGCACACCTTCACCGAGGAAGACATATTTGCCGTGCAGCTCCATGCCGGGCTCATATGACGGTCCCGGGGTGCCATCCGCATTTTTGCCAAACTCACCGGCCACAACGCCTTTGACTTCGCCCTTGTCGCCAAAGATCAGCTCGGAACAAGCCATGCCGGGGAAGATCTCGACACCCAGCTCTTCGGCCTGTTCCGCCATCCAGCGACAGACATTGCCCATCGACACGATATAGTTGCCGTGGTTGCTCATCAGCGGTGGCATCGGAAAGTTGGGAATGCGGACCTGACCGGATTCTCCCAACATATAGAATTTGTCATCCGTGACCGGCACATTCAGCGGCGCGCCCCGGGCTTTCCAGTCCGGGATCAGCGCATCCAGACCGCAGGGATCCAGCACCGCGCCGGACAGGATATGGGCGCCAACCTCGGAGCCCTTTTCCAGCACCACAACGTCAAGATCCGCATCCAGTTGCTTAAGCCGGATCGCCGCCGAGAGACCCGCGGGGCCGGCCCCGACGATCACCACATCATATTCCATCGCTTCGCGTTCAAACTCGGCCATCAGGCGCTCCTTGGCTATATTTCGCTACCGGCCCCGTTGGGCGCAACTTTGTTTCGCGATTGATTAGCCACCACCAGATGCCAAGGTCAATCCGAACTCGACGCTAGACTGCCACTGAAGGGTATTTTGAGACCAAAAAATGTAAAACTCCGTGCCTCAGCTGCGATTTTCCGTCTCTGAGTGATCCCCCATCAGGAATCTGGGCCCCTTGCCCTTTTTGGCGGCCTGATCCTGGGGGTTGTACAGGGCGCAGTTTGGCAGCGACAGGCAGCCACAGCCAATGCAGCCATCCAGATTGTCGCGCAGCTGTTGCAGGGTCTCGATGCGCTGGTCCAGATGGGCGCGAAACCCCTCAGAGATCCGCGCCCAGTCCTGCGGCGTTGGCGTCCGCCCCCCTGGCAAAGCCTTTAGAAAGCCGCCGATCTCGGGCAGGGAAAACCCGAATTTCTGGGCAATCATGATGAAACTCAGCCGCCGGATATCAGCGCGGTGAAAGCGCCGTTGCCCACCGCTGTTGCGCCAGGGCTCAATCAGCCCTTGGGTCTCGTAATAGCGAATGGCCGACACCGCCAAGCCGGTTCGGTCGGCAAGGGCGCCGATGGAAAGTCCGCTGGATGCCATCATCTGCCTCCGTGTTCTGTGTTTCGTGTTCTGTGGTCAGAAATACCTTGACCTCAAGCTAGGTTTAGAAATTACGGTGAGCCGATACAAGTCAAAACATCCCCCAACAGGAGGCCCTCTTATGCCCGCAATCCTTGAACACTCCAATTTCACCGTCTCCGACCCGGACGCCACCGCCGCCTGGATGTGCGAGATCTTTGGCTGGCACATCCGCTGGTCCGGGGCCTCCAAGGATAATGGTTACACCGTCCATGTCGGCAGTGATGACAGCTATCTCGCGCTGTACCGGCCCGAGGTCACCGCAACCGCCAAGGGATCCAGCTACACCACCATCGGCGGGCTCAACCACATTGCGCTGATCGTCGAGGATCTGGACACCTCGGAGCAGGCCGTCAAGCAGGCCGGTTTTACCCCGGTGAATCACGGCGACTATGAGCCCGGACGGCGGTTCTACTTTCACGATGCCGACCGGATTGAATACGAACTGGTGCAATATGAGGCCATTTGAGGCGGCCAAATGCGCAATTTTACGCCAAACTCACCCCGCAGGGGGATTTGACGGTCAACAGACAGATCCTGCCCCTTGCATTTAGGGGCGGCTTTGGGTCAGGTGGATATCAACCCAACTTGGCGCCCCGTTGCACATCGCATCGGGGCGCCGGTTTTGCATCGACACGCACTGTTATAGATATCTGGACCCAGTCACATGGAAAAAATTCCGATGACCCCGGCGGGTTATGCCGCCATCGAAGTAGAACTGAAACAGCTGAAGAGCGTCGAGCGCCCTGCCATCATTCAGGCCATCGCCGAGGCCCGTGAGCATGGCGATCTCTCGGAAAACGCTGAATACCACTCGGCCCGCGAAAAGCACTCGTTCATCGAGGGCCGGGTCAAAGAGCTGGAAGGCGTGCTGAGCTTTGCCGAGGTGATCAACCCGGCGAAACTGTCCGGCACCATCAAATTTGGCGCCAGGGTCACTCTGGTGGATGAAGACACCGACGAAGAAAAGACCTGGCAGATTGTCGGCGAGTATGAGGCGGACGTGGAAAAGGGGATGCTGAACATCAAATCCCCCATCGCCCGTGCCCTGATTGGCAAAGACGAAGGCGACAGTGTCGAGGTTCGAACCCCCGGCGGTCAGCGCTCATACGAAGTGCTGAAGATCGTCTATTCCTGACCCCTCCCTTTGATTTTGAGCCTTGCTGATGACCGGACAACACTCAGACCAAGACAGCAAACACGGCGCCTCAGCGCGGCTGTATGATCAGCCGCGCCCCGTCGCCATTACCCATGTCGAGATTTGGGCACTGGTGATCAGCGTCTTGTGGGTTCTGGGGGCAGGCTGGGTCGGGTTTTCCGGCGGTGATCAGCCGACCGATCTTGCCGCACTGCACCAGTTGATGGCCATTCTGGTGGTGCTGATGCCGGTGCTCATGGTCTGGGTGGCGGCAATCACCATTCGCTCCAGCAAGGCGATGCGCGAAGAGAGCCAGCGCCTGCATGCGGCGATTGATGGGTTGCGCGCGGCCTATGTCATGCAACAACAGCTGAGCGCGGCCGGCAGTGAACCCTCGGTCAGCAAAAAACTGGATGAAATCGCCGAGGCCACCCGCAAGACCGAAACCACACTGGCCACCTTTCACTCGACCCGTCGCGATACCCCACGGGCGGCGATTCCGGCACCAAAAGTCGAGCAACCCGCCGAGGATCAGGGGCTGCTGGCGCTGGGAACCACCGCCGAAGACATTGCCGCAACCCTGCCGATGACCGATTTCATCCGGGCGCTGAATTTTCCGGAAACCGCCGAAGACGAGGAAGGCTTTGCCGCCCTGCGTCAGGCGCTGCAGGATCGCAAGGCGGCGCAGATCATCCAGGCGGCGCAGGATGTGCTGACCCTGCTCAGTCAGGATGGCATCTATATGGACGACCTGCGCCCGGACATGGCCCGCCCCGAGATCTGGCGTCAGTTTGCCCAGGGCGCCCGCGGTCGCCCGGTGGCGGCTCTGGGCGGGGTGCGTGACCGGACCTCGCTGGCGCTGACCGCTGCCCGCATGAAGCAGGACCCGATCTTTCGCGACGCGGCGCACCATTTCCTGCGCCGGTTCGACCAGATGTTTTCCGAATTCGAAAGCGACGCCTCGGACAGCGAAGTGGCCGCCCTTGGTGAAACCCGAACCGCCCGCGCCTTTATGCTGCTGGGTCGCGTGGCCGGTACTTTCGACTAACCACCGCAAGCACTCCCGCCGATCGCTGTGGCATCAAAGATGCCTAGCTCTCGTTGGGCCTGGCGCCGCGCTATGCGCGGCGCAGCCTCCGGCGGAGGTATTTTTAACAAGAAGAAGATCCGTATCGGATCCCTTTCCCGCCATGCGGCAAGGGGTCAGCCCGGGGTGATGTATCTGGCGGCTAGACCCAGCCGCGCCGCGCCTAGCGCGGCGCCGGGCCCAACGGTAAGCGGGCCGTAAGGCCCAATGACGAGCGGGAGGTCCGGCCTAAAGGGCAAAGCTGCTGTAGGGCAGAAAGCGCACCAGATCTCCCGGCTGTATATCAATCGCCTCCTCGCCCAGTTCCACCAGCCCCTCGGCCCAGCTGAGACCGCTGATGCGGCCAGATCCTTCGGAGGCGAAGGTCTCGACCCGGCCCTGTCGGATGCGGGCGCGCAGGTATTCACGGCGGCCCGGTTTCTTGCGTTTAGCAAATCCGGCGGCCACCGCAAAGCCCAGCGGCTCAGCCCAGCCGGCCCCGGCCATCAGCCCCAGCGCCGGGCGCGCAAAGATCAGGGTGCAGACCAGCGCCGCCACCGGATTGCCCGGCAAGCCAAAGATCGGCGTGCCCTGCCACATGCCCAGCGCCAGCGGGCGGCCGGGCTTCCGCGCGATGCGCCAGTGCTGGATCGCGCCCTTTTCGGTCAAAAGCGCCGAAACATGATCCTCATCCCCGGCCGAGGCGCCACCGCTGGTCACAATGACATCAACATCAGCCGCCGCATGGTCCAGTCGCGCCTCAAGCGCATCCCGGTCATCGCCAACCCGGCCCAGATCCACCGCGGCAAAGCCCATCTGCCCCAGCAACCCCAGTAGCATCGGCCGGTTGGCGTCGTAGATCTGGCCTGCCCCGGCGGCTTGCCCCACCTCGACCAGCTCGTCACCGGTGGAGAGAACCCCAACCCGCAACTGTTGGCGCAGCGGCAGTTGCGACAGGCCGGTGGCCGCCGCCAGCGCCAGATCGGCGGGGGTGACAACCCGGCCCTGGGCGAAGACAACATCCGAGACGGTGACATCCTCTCCGGCGCGGCGGGCATTGGCGCCCGTCTTCAGGGGGCCATGAAAGGCAATCTGGCGGCCATCACAATTGACATCTTCCTCGAGGATCACCGTATCGACCCCCTGCGGCAGCGGCGCGCCGGTCAGCACCCGGATCGCCGATCCTGCAGGTACGGTGCCGTCAAAGGGGATGCCCGCCGCTGCCCGTCCCTTGACCAGCGGCAGCAGCTGCGGCCCCTTAGGGATTGGACCGGCAAAGCCATAGCCATCCACCGCCGTATTGGCCAGCGGCGGGTTCGAGCGCAGGGCGGTGACATCCGCCGCCAGCACCCGCCCCAATGCCTGATCCAGCGGCAGTATCTCGGCTGCGGTGACTGGCGAGAGGCGCAGGCGCAGGCTGGCCAGTGCCGCATCCACCGGGGTCCAGTGGGTGCCTGCGGGCAGCGCAAAACAATCATTGCGCAGGGGCGGTGGTTTGATCATTACGATGTCCCGATTGTGAGGCCCAGCTCCGCCAGGATGAAGTTGGCAATTGCGGCGGTGTCGTTCAGGTCAAACAGCGGGCGGTCCAGATCAAGCGGCACATCGCTGGCCACGGCGCGAATTGTGGCATCATCCAAAGCAATGAGCGGCTGAGCGGCCACCTGGCGATGCGCCTCGATCTTGGGATGAGCCTCGCCCTTGTAGCCTTCGATCAGCACCAGATCGATCGGCATCAACCGGGCCAGCAGCTGATCCAGCGAAGGTTCATCTGCACCACGCAATTCCTGCATGATCGCCACCCGTTGGCGCGAGGCCAGGATCACCTCCGAGGCGCCGGCCTGGCGGTGCCGGTGACTGTCGGTGCCGGGCTGATCCACATCGGTCGCGTGATGCGCGTGTTTGATGGTTGAAACGCTAAAGCCCCGGGTGATGAAATCTGCCACCAGACGCTCCATCAGCCCGGTCTTGCCGCAGTTCTTCCAACCGGTGATGCCGTAAATATTCATGAGAGCTCGACCAGCATCGCCTCGGCCTTTTGCAAGTCTTCGGGGCGGTTGATGTTAAAGAAGGGATCATAGTCCCAATTGGGGAACATGGCATCCGCGGCGCCGTGGCGATTGGTCCATAGCACCACCTTGCGCATGCCACCGTTCAGGGCGGCGCGCAGGTCTTCACGCAGCGCCACCGGCCACAGGCCAAAGGTCGGCTGTCGCAGAGTGCCGCGCTCTGGGTCCGGGGTGGCGGCGAGGGCGATAGTGGTACCCTCCAGTTTGGCGGCGAGTTGCAGCACCTCAACCAGATCCGGCGGGAAAAACGGCGTGTCGGCGGCGGCGGTGACGATGCAATCTGCCCCCTGCCCGGCCGCATAGTCCAGCCCCGCCAGCACACCGGCCAGCGGTCCGGCATAGCCGTCGATACTGTCGGGCAGCACCGGCAGGCCGAAGTCAGCAAACCGTGTCGCATCGCCATTGGCGTTCAGCGCCAGCCCCGAGACCTGCGGTGCCAGGCGGTCGATCACCCGGGCCAGCAGGCTCTGGCCGCCCAGCTGCAACAGCCCCTTGTCGCCGCCGCCCATGCGGGTGGCCAGGCCTCCGGCCAGAATTATGCCCATAGGTTTGGTCATAAATACTCTCTTTCCTCATTCGCCGGAAAATTCGCATTTTCCGACCCGAATTCTTCGAAGAATTCGGACATTGCCCTAACGATCCGCACTCTTGCGCCGGTGCTTGCCATCCTCGACCGACACCGTCGCCGGGTCCACATCCCGCTCCAGCCGCGCATCGCCGGCCAGACAGACGAATCGTTTGCCGCGCAACCGACCAATCAGGGTCAGGCCAACCTCGCGGGCAATCTCCACCCCCCAAGCGGTAAACCCGGAACGTGAGGCCAGCACCGGAATGCCCATCATCGCCGTCTTGATCACCATTTCCGAGGTCAGCCGCCCGGTGGTATACATGATCTTGTCCGCAGCCGTGGCGCCTTCCGACACCATCCAGCCGGCGATCTTGTCCACCGCATTATGGCGCCCCACGTCCTCCATATAGACCAGCGGGTGGTCCTGATGACACAGCACCGAGCCATGAATGGCGCCGGCCTCAAGATACAGCGAAGGCGTGCGGTTGATCTTGCTGGCCAGCGTATACAGCCACGAGGTCTTGACCGGGGTGGCGGGCAGGCGGATATCCTCCAGCCCCTCCATCATGTCGCCAAACACCGTGCCCACCGCACAGCCCGAGGTGCGGGTCTTTTTCTTCAACTTGTCCTCGTAATTGGTCTGCACCTCGGTGCGCACCACGACGGTTTCCAGCTCTTCGTCATAGTCGACACCGGTGATCACATCATCGTCGCGCAGCATGCGCTGATTGCGCAGGAAGCCCAGCGCCAGATATTCGGGGTAGTCGCCAATGGTCATCGCGGTGACGATTTCCTGGCTGTTCAGATAGATGGTCAGCGGCCTCTCCTCGACCACCGAAATCTGGCTGACCTTGCCGTTATGATCGACGCCAGTGACGGCGCGGGTCAGCCGCGGGTTCCCCGGATTGGGCGCGATCAGATACTCTGCCATGTCGATAGGTTTGGGCAATTGCAACTCTCCCGGATCAGCCATAGGTCTGTGGCTTCAGACTAGGATCAAGCCATGCCATGCACCACCACCAAATCCGCCTTTTGGAGGGGATTTCGGGACAGCGCACCGTTCATTTTGATTGCCGGCCCCTTTGGGCTGCTGTTTGGCGTCCTGGCGGCCGAAGCGGGACTAAATGTGCTGGAGGCCTTTGCCTTCTCGCTGGCGGTGTTTGCCGGCGCTGCACAGTTCACCGCCTTGCAACTGATGCAGGAACAGGCGCCGACAATCATCGTTCTGGTGTCGGCGCTGGCGGTCAATCTGCGGATGGCAATGTATTCCGCCTCGCTGACGCCTTATCTGGGCGCCGCGCCGCTGTGGCAACGCGCCTTTGCCGCGTATTTTCTGGTGGATCAGTCTTATGCGCTGTCGATCACCAAATTTGAGGCCAACCCCGAGATGACCACGCCGCAGCGCATGGCCTATTTCTTCGGCGCCAGTGGCATCGTGACGCCGCTGTGGATGGGCGCCACCATTGTCGGCGCGCTGATCGGCTCACAGGTTCCCGAGAGCTGGGGCTTAGATTTTGTGCTGCCGCTGGCCTTTCTGGCGATGATCGGGCCGATGTTGCGCACCCCGGCGCATCTGGCGGCCTGCTTTGCCGCTGTTGTCACCGCCTTGCTGGCGGCCGGCCTGCCTTACAACTTTGGTCTGATTGTTGCCGGATTGACCGGCATGAGTGTCGGGGCTCAGACTGAGCTCTGGGTGGAGCGATACAAGATGCAGAAGGACGTCTCAGGATGAGCCAGTTTGATAGCCTGACCCTGTGGACGGTGATCCTTGGTCTGGCGCTGGGGAGCTTCACCCTGCGGTTCGCCTTTTTGGCGCTGATGGGAGATCGCAGCCTGCCGGACTGGCTGATGCGGCACCTGCGCTATACTGCGGTGGCGATCCTGCCGGCCCTGGTAACACCGCTGGTGGCCTGGCCATCCGCCACGGGCGGCCTGCCCAGCCTGCCACATCTTTTGGCGGCGCTGGTGGCATTGGTGGTGGGGTTTCTCAGCAAGAACATTATTGCCGCCATGGGCGCCGCTGCGCTGACGCTCTACGGGCTGATACAGCTGATCGGATAGCTTGAGGTCAGAGGGTTGGCAGATCGTCAGCGAGGTAATACATTTGCCAAATAATCCACTGAGAAGAGGAGGCCATCTATGAAAAACAGAGCAAAACGAGCCGCACTGATGATCGTATTTGTCGTTGCCCTGCCCGCAAATGCGCTGCTGGCCGAGGTCGTGACAGAAACCACGACAACCACCGCGCCAGACGGCACCGAGACCACCACAGTCGTGACAACAGAGACCACCCCTGAACAGAGCAACAGCACAACCGCAGAACCCTGCGCCGTGGGGCCAACCTGTGTCACCGGAACCATCCGCAGGTCAGATCGTCGGCAAGACAGGCGTGCGGGCAGCCCGCGCATCAACAACTGAACACCTTGGCGGCCATCTTGCTGGCCGCCCATGCATTTTGAAGCTTCAGCCGTTCAGCGCGGCGTTGCTTCTGGCCAGACCATCCTGCAGGTCTTCGCTGTCGGTTTCATAGTATTTCTCGGTCACAACCCCAGGTAGGGCGCCAAAGCTGTCGGACAGCTTCACCGGATAGAAGGTCTGGTTGACCTGCTCGAACCCGGGCACCCCAGCCAGCAGCGAGGCGGTGGATTTGGCGCAGAAGGCACCGGGGACCCGGCCCGTCGCCCTGGCCCTCTGATAGGCGATCTCGGCCTGTTCCGGGGTCACTTCAACGGTTTGAATGACCACATGAAAGGTGCTGCGGGCATGGCCGCCACGGTAGGCTTTTTCGACCCCCGGGGTGATCCCAAAGAGAACGTCGTCAACTTCGGGCACCACATCGGCATAAAATGACCCGGCGGGGTCAAATATCACCCGCTCGGATGCGTTGATCATCAGCGAGGTATGGCCGCCCTGTCCGCTGCGGTTGTTGACCATAGTAAACAGCGTCAGGGTGCTGGGCCCCGGCGCGCGGTACGACACCGCCGCCAAGGTTGCGGCATCCGCATTGGGCTGTGGCTGATCGGCGCAACCGCTCAGTATAGTCACCGCCAAAAGCGATGCGGTCAAAGTTGTAAAAAGGCGCACCGGCAACCCCAGATCAAGTCGCGAAGATGGCCAGGAACACGGCCAGTAGAATCATCGCAACGGCAACCCGGCTGATGAAGGTCATAAATGCGGAGTAAACGTTTTCCTGGACCGTTGCGTCCATTGATCCGTGCTGGTGATCTGCCATGGGTAATATCCTATTCGCGTGCATTTCACTTTGAATATCGCAAATAAAAATGCCTGTCACCACGTCATTGCGGCGCAGGGCCACCGAAACGGCGTTAATTGCCGCTCCAACAGGCCTCATAGCCATAACCCCAGCGCCAGCTCAGCCCGCTGCAGGGCCCGCCGCCAAATCGCACCGCGTAATACAGGCTGCCCGCCAGCAGCTCATAGGCCTCGGCCACCTGCAACTCGCTGACCCCGTATAACACCGCCAGCTCGGCCTGACGGGCCTGTCCGGTCTCAACGACACAGAGCTGCAACGCCCGGTCCGCCGCCAGTCGCGCCGCATAGCTGTCCACGGCCACCTGCGCCGCACCGGCCTGGTGATAGGCGCGGTCATGGCTGACACAACAGAGCTCGAACGGCGGCTGTTGCTGGTGGTCGCGGGCAAACTGCGGCCAATAGGCCGCAACCGCTTGCCAAGTGCTGGACAGGCCACCGCTGCAGCCATCGGTGGTAAAGGGATTCGGTGCCCCGGCTGTTGCCACCTGCTGCATCAGCGCCTGATGCCCTTTCAGCTCCAGCCCGCGACCCAAATGGTCCCAGGCCTGCACCGGATCCTGATCTGGGGCCTGATCTAGGGCTTCCTGTGCTGGAGCAGGGCTGGACCACAGCGCCAACAGCACCGCTATCACAGAGCTAGGGCGCAGATAGCTACGGGCTGACATCTCGGTACTCCCGTGGATTGAGATCCAGACCAAGTTCTTCGATCAGCCACAACACCATGCGCTCGGCTGTGTTCAGCTCTGCCCGCACCCGCAGCACCTTTCGCACCAGCCCCGGTTCATCGGTGATCAGCCCATCCACCCCCATCGAGATCATCTTGGACATTTGCAGCGGATCGTTGACGGTCCAGACATAGATATCCTTGCCCGCGGCCTGCACCGAGCCAATCAGCGCCGGGCTGGCAATCTCGGCCCGCACCGCAACAAAATCCCCGTCCAGCCCAGCCAGATCACCGACTTTGGTGGCGGCCAGAATGCCCGCCCGCCAGTCGGGGCGCAGGGATTTCGCCTTTTGCACCGATCCGTATTTCAGCGACATAAAGGCGATCTGATCCGCCATATCCGCTGCCTCGACCAGGGCGACGCTGCGGCCCTCCAGATCAACGTCAAAGCCATAGTGCTTGAACTCGATCAGCAGCTTGGCGCGGCCCTTGACCTGCTGCAGAACCTCGCTCAGCAGCGGCATGCGCTGATCGGCGTAAGCCGGGTCATACCAGCTGCCGATATCGACCTGTTGCAACTGCTCCAGAGGTGCGGCATGGATCTGCAGATTGACCCTGGCCAGCTTCATCAGGTCGGCGTCATGCATCACCACGATATGGCCATCGGCGCTTTCCTGCACGTCAATCTCGACCCAGTCAGCGCCCTGCTGCAGCGCCTCTTCGATCGCGGCGGTGGTGTTTTCCGGCTTGCTGCCGGCAGCACCACGATGGGCGATGATCTCAACGTCATCCTCAGCCTTTACCGCGTCAAACAGCGATTGCCCCAGCCACAGGGACAGCCCACCGATCATCACCGCCACCCCGGCAAAGCCCAGCAGGCCGGACCGCAGCCGCGAGGGTTGCCGCAGAGACCGGGTCAGAGAGCTGGGCAGTGGCGGATGCACGCCGCCAAAATGGCGATCCAGTATAAGCGCCAATGCACCCAGGGCGATGGCCGACAGCACCGCGTCGCCCGTCACCCAGAGCAACAGCACTGCTAGCGACAGCAGCAGCACCCGGATCAGGTCGGTCTCTGCCGCCACCGGCATCCAGGCGATAATCCCGCCCGCCACAGCCGCCAGCACCGCCGCCAGAGCCATGCGCAGTAACACCCAGATCACCAGTTCGATCTGCAACTTGAGATGATGTCCCTTCATTCGCTGGGTGCTGATCCCAAAACTGCTACGCGGTGATTGATCCTCGAACAGCAGCAGATGCAGCGCCAGCGCCCAGGCCGACAGCCGTTGCAACAGAACCAGCGCCAGCGCCAGCGCGATCCCACCGATCAGAGCCACCGCCAGTTTGAAGGCAGGCGGGTGATAGCTCAGGTAGTAATTGATGTCATAGTCGCTCAGCAGTGCCCAGGCCACCAGCCCTGCCACGGCCGCAAACGGCGCCGCCAGCAGCAGAATGCGCAGCAGCAGCAAGCCGATGAATATCGCCAGTGCATAGAGTTTTCTGACCACCGACAGCAGCGCCACCCGGGCGGTCAGCCAGCGGTTGGCTTGTTCATAGCGCAGCGAGGCCGCCATCACCGCAAAGCCGGTCATCTCTGCCACCATCACAATGCTAAGGATCACCAGCGACAGCACAAATCCAATCGGCGACAGCACAAACAGCGCAATATCCTGATCGGTCAGCGCCGATTGGCTGGAAAACGACACTGCCAGGTTGACCATCGCCCCCAGCAGCGGCGCAATCAGCGCCAGAGCCAGCAGTCGCAGCGATACATGCACCGCCAGAAACAACCGCCAGCGCCGCCTGGCGCCGCCGTAGGCCTGCAAAACGTCGGATAAATATTTCAAACCAAACCTCCTGACCGTCTGCCGCCCATAAAACGACGGGGCGCGGCAGATCTCAAGAGCGGATCGAGAACAGCACAGCGGGCCAAGCAGCACAGGCTCAGCCGCGCAGCCCAAATGGCTCCCCTCCGGCATCGGCCTCATGGCGGAGACGCTCCTCCCGTTGGGCCCGGCGCCGGTCCTGCGGACCAGCGCAGGGCTGCCGAGACGCGCCAAAGCGGCCGGTTTTTAGTCAGGTTTCTTCGAGGTCTGACGCCAGTTTAAACCCAATCCGGTTGGCGGGCTGGTCTTGCTTGGGTTTGGGCAGCGCCCGCAGCATCACGTTCAACTGGGTGACATGCTGCACCAGCTGGGTTTTGCCACCGGCGCCGTCGGTGCCGTAAAAGGTGATGATATCGGGATCGAAATAGCCCATGCCCTCGATCCGCAGCACCCCGGCCTCGCCGCCGACAAAGCCCATGGCGACCTCATGCTCGCCGTCCAGCTGTTTTTCAAAATTCTGAATATAGAGGATCAGCCGTTCATAGCTCCAGCGCGCCTGGCTCTTTTTCGCCACCGGAGTGTTCAGCGCTGCGGGCACCGTGGTCAGGCCCGCCTTTGCCTCCGGGTTGGCATGGACCTCGTGCAGGCACGGCAGTGCGGCGGCCTCGACGGCCTCAGCTGTGGTTTTAATGTTATCGCCCATAACGCTCTACCCCTTGCGCTGGTACAGCCAGGCGCCATCGTCGCGGCGGCTGCGGTCCAGTTTGCCAATACAATACAGGTGATTTACATGCGCCACCGCCTCAACCAGGGCAAGGCCGTATTCGCCCTCGCCGATGCTGCGTTTGAACAGGGTTGAGAAGCATTCAGCGGCGGTTTTGGGCTGATCGAGATACTCCAGCAGCCGTTCGAGTGCGCCGTGGTGGTTGTCGATCAGCTGCCGCATCCGCAGCGGCAGCCGGGTGAACGGCAGCTTGTGGCCGCCCAGCGCGATATGATCGGGGCGCGCCAGAAGCGCCAGCCGCTCGCAGGCCTCCAGCCAGTCGGCCAGCGGGTCGGCCATCGGTTCGGTGGCATAGACGCCGATGTTGGGGCTGATCGAGGACAGAATCTGATCGCCGGTGATCACCAGATTGTCATCGCGGCTCCAGAACGTCGCATGTTCCGGCGCGTGGCCGTTGCCCATGTGTACGTCCCAAGTGCGGCCGCCCATGCGGATCACATCATCCTGCTGGATGCGGGTAAAGCCCAGCGGCATCGGATAGACCACATCGGCAAAGTTGAAGGGCCGGTCTGCAATGCGTTTGTCATAGATCTCAGGCGCCATGCCGGCGCTGCGGTAATAGTCGAGGGTTTCCTGCGGCCAGACCTCCTGCACGTCCAGCGTCAGCATGCGGGCAAACAGCCAGGCGGTGCGGGTGGTCACCAATTCAGCCCCGTGTTCGCTCTGAAACCAGCCGGCATTGCCGATGTGATCGGGGTGGTGATGGGTCACCACCACCCGCTTGACCGGCTTGCCTTTGAGCGGCCCGGCCATCAGTTGCTCCCAGATCGCGCGGGTCTTTTTTGAGGAGAACCCGGTGTCGATCACCGTCCAGCTGTCGCCGTCGTCCAGCGCATAGACATTCACATGGTCCAGCTTCATTGGCAGCGGCAGCCGCATCCACAGCACGCCTGTGGCGATCTCGATCGCCTCGCCCGGTGCCGGCGGCACCTCCCAGGGGTGGCGCATGGTGACTTCGGGAACGCTGGTCATGATTGTCCTGCCAATTCTTCTAGGGTTAGCGCATAGGCGCCATCGGCGCCGGCCTGCGCATGGGCCAGCAGCCCTGCATGTTCCGGCAGCAGTCGGGTGATATAGAACCGTGCCAGCTTTTCGCGCGGACCGCCCAGATCTGCCATCGCTGCGGCCAGGTGAAAATGCCCGCCCAGCACCCGGGCAAAAGCCCGCAGGTAAGGCACTGCACCGGCAAAACGGTCGTTCATACGGTCCTGTGCCACCAGCCAGTCGGTGGCTTCACGTAAGGACTCGCAGGCCTGCCAGACGCTTTCGGCCATGTTGGGATGAGTGGCACGGGCGCGCTCCGCCTGCGCCTCGATCTCATCCATCAGCCGGTTGGCCATATCGCCGCCGTCCAGCATCTTGCGGCCCACCAGATCCATCGCCTGAATGCCATTGGTGCCCTCATAAATCGAGGTCACCCGCACATCGCGCAGGAACTGCGCCGCGCCGGTCTCTTCGATAAAGCCCATGCCGCCATGCACCTGCACGCCGGTATCGGCCACCGAGATCCCGGTGTCAGTGCCAAAGACCTTGGAAATCGGGGTCAGAAACGCCGCCCTTGCGGCCCAGTCGGCGGCGCCGGTGGCGGCCTGCATATCAATGGAGACCGCACAGGACAGCATGATCGCACGGGCGGCAAACAGATCGGCCTTCATCGACATCAGCATCCGCCGCACATCAGCGTGATCGACGATGGTGCCGCTTTCGCTGAGAGTCTCTTTGCGCTCATGCGCAATGCGGCCCTGCCTGCGCTCCAGCGCATAGCCCAGCGCCTGCTGATAGGCCGCCTCGCCGACACCGATGCCCTGACCGCCAACGCCCAAGCGCGCATTGTTCATCATGGTGAACATCGCCGCCATGCCGCCATGTTCGCGGCCAACCAGCCAGCCCTTGGCGCCGTCATATTGCATCACGCAAGTAGGAGAGCCATGCAGCCCCATCTTGTGCTCCAGGCTGACCACGCTCAGGTCGTTGGTCACACCCGCATCGCCATTTTCATCCGGCAGGTATTTTGGCACCAGGAACAGCGAGATCCCCTTGGTGCCCGGCACCCCGTCCGGCAGCCGCGCCAGCACCAGGTGGCAGATATTGCTGCAGAAATCATTATCGCCCCAGCTGATAAAGATCTTCTGACCGCTGACCGCATAGGTGCCATCGCCATTGGCCTGCGCCTTCGACGCCAGCGCCCCCACATCCGATCCGGCCTGCGCCTCGGTCAGGTTCATGGTGCCCGCCCATTCGCCGGAAATCAGCTTGGGCAGATAGAGAGCCTTCATTGCGTCACTGGCGTGATGCGCCAGCGCCTCGATCTGACCCTGAGACATCAGTGGCGCCAGTTGCAGCGACAGGCAGGCGCCGCTCATCATTTCATTGACGCAGGTGGTCAGTGCCATCGGCAGCGCCATGCCACCGTGTTCCTCGGGGGCGCTCATGCCAATCCAGCCGCCTTCGGCGATCGCCGTCCAGCCCGCGGCAAATCCGGGCGAGCTGCGCAATACGCCGTTTTCCAGATGGGCCGGTTGTAGGTCTCCCGCCCGCTGCAACGGCGCCATCACCGTGTCGCACAGCTTGCCAGCCTCGGTCAGAATGGCGCTGGTCAGATCCCCCGAAGCCTCGGCAAATTTTGGGGTCGCGGCGACCTGCCCGTAGCCAACAATCTGGTTCAGTAGAAATTCATACTCGGGAACGGGTGCGCGAAAACTCATGGCATCCTCTTTCTGTGGCGCTGCGGCATGGGCTTGGATTCCCCCTGCGCAGCCGGTAACTGTCAAAGCTTGGACAAATATCTAGCGGGGCCAGCCGCGCAAGCAAACCAAAACGCGGCGTCACCTATATGAGCAGTAAACATACTATAATACTGAGTTCTAACGAGCACGACCTGGCTCAGGCTGCCGCATTATTGCGGGCGGGCAAGCTGGTCGCCTTTCCCACCGAGACCGTGTACGGACTGGGTGGAGACGCCCGTCAGGGCCAGGCAGTCGCCGCCATATTCGAGGCCAAGGGGCGGCCAAATTTCAACCCGCTGATTGCCCATTTAGCCTCGGTTGAAACCGCCCGACGCTATGTTCAGTGGAGCGATCATGCAGAGCTGCTGGCCGAGGCCTTCTGGCCCGGGCCGCTGACCTTGGTGCTGCCCCTGCGCAAAGGGCACGGCATTTCACCGCTGGTCACCGCCGGGCTGCAGACACTGGCCATCCGGGTGCCGGCACACCCCACCGCACGGCGTTTGCTGGTGCTGGTCGATGGGCCGGTTGCGGCGCCCTCTGCCAACCCCTCAGGCCGGATCAGCCCCACCACAGCCGCCCATGTTGAGGCCGGGCTGGGTGGGCGACTGGCTGCCATTATCGATGACGGGGCCTGCGGGGTCGGCCTGGAATCGACCATTGTCGGTCTGGCTGGCCCCTGGCCGATGTTGCTGCGCCCCGGCGGTCTCGCCGCCGAGGAGATCGAGGCGGTGCTGGGACAGCCGCTGCGGCAACGCGACACCGGGGATGCACTGACCGCACCGGGGCAATTGCTGTCCCACTACGCGCCAAACGAGCGGGTGCGGCTGAATGCCTCTCAGGCCGAACCCGGTGAGCTGATGCTGGGATTTGGCGTCATGGCCTGTGATCTGAACCTTTCGACCAGTGGCAGCCTGACCGAGGCGGCGGCCAACCTGTTTGGCCACCTGCATCAGCTTGATGCCCTAGGCAGGCCGATCGCCGTTGCACCGGTGCCCAATCATCGGCTGGGTCAGGCCATCAATGACCGCCTGCAGCGCGCCGCAGCGCCGCGAGACTGACAAACAATGGCTCCCGCGCCCACACAGCCCCCGGCTACGCCGGTCGCAATGACGGTCTTGGGCCGGGCGCGGCTGCGCCGCGCGGAGCGTGCCGCAAGCCGATCGCGCGACTTTTCATTGATATTTTTTAATCATAGGGCTGTGGCCAGCCGCTGGCCTGTGTCGGGTCAATGAGGACCGCAGGCCTGCAATACTCTCGAATTAGAGCCTTAAGCGGCAGATCTGTCTCTCAAGCACGTCTCAGCAAAACGACCACAGCGGGCGCCAGCCCGCTGCCACGCCCAACTGGCAACGGCCTCCGTCAGGAGGGCGGGGCTGGACGGGAGCTCATCGAGAGGCCTCACGCATGGCCCGCCTCACTTGACAGCCCCAGCGGATCAACGCCAATCGAC
This sequence comes from Paracoccaceae bacterium, assembly GCA_013214575.1. Taxonomy (GTDB): domain Bacteria; phylum Pseudomonadota; class Alphaproteobacteria; order Rhodobacterales; family Rhodobacteraceae; genus Parasedimentitalea. The sequence continues at coordinate 63,940 of JABSSD010000209.1, forward strand.
TGCAGCGCCGCACCCCATTTCTGATCATCCTCAGTGTCAAAGACCAGCGCCGCTGTCGCAGCGACGGTCAGCCAGCCGTTCATGCCGATCTCGTTCTCCAGTTGCCCCGCACCCCAGCCCGCATAGCCCAGCATCATCAGCACCTGATCGGGGCCTTTGCCAATGGCGATGTCCTCCAGGATATCCAGCGTCGCGGTCATTGAAAACACCTCGGTCACATGCAGCGAGTTCAGGCTGGCCTCATAGTCCGGCGTATGCAGCACAAATCCGCGCTGGGTCTCGACAGGACCGCCAAAGCGCACCGGAATTTGCCCCCGTGATACCGGGACGGGCTTGATGTCCAGCTGCCGCAGCAGATCGCCCAATTCCACCTCGGGAGCGGTTTTGTTGACGATCAGCCCCATCGCGCCGTCTTTGGTATGGGAACACAGAAACACCACCGTGTGCTCAAACCGTTCGTCTCCCATGCCGGGCATGGCAATCAGAAGTTTACCGGTGAGATCCATATGCCGTTCCCTCTCTGCTCCAACGCTGGTACAGCGCGCAAAATTGACTGGGCCGCAGCTCCATCGCAGGCCCCTGTCACGCCGGGTGGCCCGGATGGCACAGGCCCTCTGCCTCAATCATGACGCGGCACGAGGCCCTGCGCAAGGGTGGGCTGCCAGCGCCGCCAGCGGCACAGCCATTTCTGCCCCCGACACATCCGGGCTAAGCCGGGCTAACCACAACGTGACTTGGCTTTTCACTGCCGACAGCGCATCTATTGTGCCATGACACAAGCTCTCAATATTCTATGCGCTGGGCTACTGGCCTTTGCCACTCCCACCCTGGCGGCCAGTGGCTCTGGCCCGCTGGTGGAAATCGAGGTACTGGACGGCGGCCGCACCGACCGTGGCACCTATATGGGCGCCCTGCGACTGACCCTGCAGGCGGGCTGGAAAACCTATTGGCGCAGTCCCGGAGATACCGGCATTCCGCCCAGCTTTGACTGGCGCGGCTCCAGCAATATCGAAAGCCTGGCGATCATCTGGCCCACCCCTGAGGTCACCATGACCTCGGGCTACCAGACCATTGGCTACCAGGACCAATTGGTGCTGCCGATCGAAATCACCGCCAGCAGCCCCGAGCAACCGGTCATTCTGGCTGGCCAGATGCAACTTGGCCTGTGCAAGGACATCTGTGTGCCCTCCGAAGTGTCCTTTGATCACCAGTTGAACCTGCAGGCCGACCGCAACCCGGCCATTGCCGCCGCGATGGCAAACCGCCCCTACTCCGCCCAGGAGGCCGGGGTGAAATCCGCCACCTGCAGCCTGTCTCCCACCAAATACGGCATCCAGGTCGAGGCGCGTATCTCGATGCCAGCGGCGGGTGACACCGAGGTTGCGGTGATCGAATCCGGCACACCTCTGGCCTTTGGCGGCGCCACCGCCACCAAGCGGCGCGGCAATATGCTGATCGCCACAACCGAGTTCCTGCCCACCAGCAACGATGGCTTTGCGCTGGACCGCTCCAAACTGCGGATCACCGTGCTGGGCAGCCGCCATGCTGTGGATATTCGCGGCTGTGCTGCCGGATAACCTGAAGGTAACCCTATGAACCATCCCCTAGTCGGGGCCATTGCTGTGGTCTGCCATCGCGATCGCGTCATTCTGGTGCAGCGCGGCAAACAGCCCAGCGCTGGCATGTGGGGCTTTCCCGGCGGCCATCTGGAGCTGGGCGAGACCGCGCTGCAGGCCGCGGCCCGTGAGTTGCTCGAGGAAACCGGCGTCACCGCCCACCCGCTGGAGTATCTCACCAATATCGACGTGATCCTGCGCGACGCCCATGGCGCGGTGGCGCAACAGTATCTGCTGGCGGCGGTGCTCTGTGACTATCAGCAGGGCACACCACAGCCGGCCGACGATGCCGAGCAGGCCCGATGGATCGCGATCGAGGACCTGGAGACCTGCGGCCTGCCGCTGCTCGATCAGGTCACCGAGGTGGCGCGACTGGCACAGGCCCGCATGCACAGCCGGTAGATTGGCAGGGCTGTTGCCTTAAACCTCACGGCGCAGCCGCGCTCCGAACCCCAGCGCCGCCAGCAGATAGCTGACCACCACAATCACCACCGCGCCGCCGAGGAAAGCCAGCAGCGCAGCGCGCATCGGGTCCAGAGCGGCCAACCCCGGCAGCGCCTGAACCAGCCCCGATTGCAGGGCGCCGGTGGCCACTGTCCAGCCCAGTGTCAGCGCCAGCCATACGGCCTGCAGGGCAGCAACCCCCAGCATCAGCCAGCGCGTCGCCGCGACCCTCAAGGCGCGGTGCAATGCTGCCATCGGCCGCGCCACATCCCGTTGCATCGCCATCAAGGCGGGCACCAGCAACAGCACCAGCACCATGCCAAAGCCCAGGCCATAGACCAGGGTGATCACCGTCGGCTTCAGAAACTGTGCCTGCTGCGATTTTTCGGCCAGCAACGGCGCCAAGCCCAGCACCGTGGTCATCGTCGTCAGCAACACCGGTCGCAACCGGTCAGCGGCGCCTTCGACAATAGAGGGGATCAGCCCGCGGTCCTCGGCATATTCATCGATGGTTGTCACCAGCACAATTGAATCATTGATGATGATACCGGTCATCCCCAACAACCCAACCACCGAGAACATCGACAGCGGCACCCCGTGGAAATTGTGGCCGTAGATAGTGCCAACCAAGCCAAACGGAATGATCGCCATCACCACCAGCGGCCGGGTCCAGCTGGAAAACACCCAGGCCAGCACCAGATAAATTCCGGTCAGACACAGGATCAGCCCGGTGCGGGCATCATTCAGGAAAGCGTCCTCTTGCTCGCTCATCCCCGCCAGGCGCCATTCCACCTGTCGCTCACTGGCAATTTTGGGTAGAATTTCAGCCTTCAACGCCTGCAAAATCTGTTCCGCCCGGGCCGGATCATCCTCGGAAATATCGCCGGTGATGGAGATCACCCGGATGCCGTTTTCCCGCCGAACGGTGGAGAACCCGGTGCGCTGGGTCACCGAAACGATATCGGCCAGCGGCACATAGTTGCCCGCCGGTGTGCGCATCAAGGTGCGCTCCAGGAAATCAGCCGTCAGCTCGCCCTCGGGCAGTTCGACCTGAATGGTGGCCGACCTTGGACCATCCGGATAGGTCGCCGCCTCGATCCCGTTCAACCGCGCCCGCAGAGCCCGCCCCAAGCTGTCTATGGTAAAGTTCAGCGCCTGCCCCTGCGGGGTCAGATCCAGAACGATCTCTTCCTTGTCATAGGCCAGATTATCCTCCACCGCCGAGACCTCGGGGTAGCTCAGCAAAGCGTCTTTCAGATCCTCCGAGGCCGCCTTTAGGGTCTGCACAGTGGCGCCATAGAACTGCACATCCAGCGCGTCACCACCCGGCCCCGAGTGATAGCGGCGAAACGACACCGTCTCGGCCATCGGGTGGCGCTGCACGGTTTCCTGCAGTTCAGAGACAAAGGCAGAGCTGGTATATTCAGGGCGCAGATCGCCATCAATCAATTCGATGGAAATGCCGCCCAGCAGATCCAGGCTCTTGGCATCCACCCCCGACAGACCGCGCCCCGCATTGCCGCCAATCTCAGCCATGACAAAGAGCAGCGGATTGCGACCATAGCGGGCCTCGTATTCCAGGCCCAGCGCCTGGGTGGCGCGCTGCATCTCCTGCATCATTTCCAGGGTGTCATCGCGGCTGGCGCCTTCGACCATGGCAAAGTTGCCAGTGACCGAACTGCGCTCGGGAGCGTTGAAGAACCGCCACTTCACATCGCCGCCAATCACCAGCGACATCTGGCTGGCCAACAGCAACAGCGCCCCCGACACCACCACATAGCGGCCCCGGATCACCCAGACCATCAACCGCCGGAACAGGTGATCGCGCACCCAGCGAAAGCCCCGGTTCACCACCCGGTTTGGCCAATCGTACCAATGCTCCTTGGCGGCATGGGCGATGGCATGCGACAGGTGGTTGGGCAGGATCAGGAAACATTCAACCAGCGAGGCGGCCAGCACCGCAATCACCGTATAGGGAATGTCGCTGATCAGATCGCCAAACCGGCCGCCGATGATGGTTAGGCCAAAAAAGGCGATGATGGTGGTCAGGGTTGCGGCCAGCACCGGCATTGCCATGCGCCGCGCCGCATTCTCCGAGGCCACCACCGGGTGCTCGCCCAACCGCCTGGCGCGAAAATCGGCGTGTTCGCCGACCACAATGGCGTCATCCACCACAATGCCCAGCGTGATAATCAGGCCAAACAGGCTGATCATATTGATGGTCAGGCCGGCCGCATACATGATGGCAATGGCAGCAAACATCGCCGCCGGAATGCCCGCCGCCACCCAGAATGCAATGCGCGCGTTCAGGAACAGGAACAGCAGCGTCACCACCAGCGCCAGCCCCATCAGCCCATTGTTCACCAACAGGGTCAGCCGCCCGGAAATCGCCTCGGCCCGGGTGCGGATCAGCTCGACCTTCACCCCCTGCGGCAGGCTGGCCTGCATCTGTTCGACGACGCCCTCGACGCTGCGCTGAATGCCAATGGCATCGCCCTTGCTGGAGCGGTCAACCCGCAGCGATATCGCCGGGTTGCCACCGACAAAATAAGCCCGGTTCCGGTCCACACCCTGCACCGAGATCTGTGCCACATCGCCAATGGTCAGTGTCGATCCATCGTCATTGGCGCGCAGCACAATACCCTCTATTTCCTCAGGTTTGCGTTTTTCCCGGCCGGTGCGCACCCGCGCATTGGCGCCGGTGACATCGCCTGCCGGATCAGCCGCCACCTCGGCGGCAATCGCCTCAGCAATCTGGGTCAGGGTCACATCCTGGGCAATCAGACTGTATGAAGGCACCTCGATCAGGGTCTGCGGCGCCGCGACGCCGCGGATTGTGGTGCGGGTCACCCCAACTTCGAACAAGCGGACAATCAGCTCATCGGCAAACAGCCCCAAC
>JABSSD010000021.1 GCA_013214575.1 Paracoccaceae bacterium
AGTATCGCACGGATCTCAGGACGCCCCAGTTTCCGGAACGGTGGAATATGACCCAACAGGCTTTCATCCAGTTTTCTCAATATCCCAACCCCAAGTTTGCTGAAGAACAAAGACCAACAATTCCCCATACCCTAATATCAACGCAAGACAAGGGCTTCTAATTTCGCAATGAAAGAAATCAACATGTTTGCAAAACTCACCCTGATGACTGCCGCCGCCGCATTATTTGCCAGTGTCGCAGCCGCCGAAACCTTTGAAGTTCGGATGCTCAACAAAGGCGAAGACGGATCCATGGTCTTTGAACCTGCCTTTGTTGCCGCACAGCCGGGCGATACCATCACCTTCATCCCGTCCTCCAAGGGCCACAATGCCGAAACCATCAAAGGCATGTTCCCAGAAGGGTTTGACAAATTTAAAAGCAAGATCGGCAAGGAATTCTCGATCACTCTGGATCTAGAAGGTCTCTATGGGATCAAATGCACCCCGCATTATGGCATGGGTATGGTTGCGCTGATCCAGGTTGGGGAGCCCGTCAATCTGGAGCTAGCTGCCGCCGTCAAGCAAAAAGGCAAAGCAAAGAAACGTTTTGCGCCGCTGTTCGAACAGGTCACCTCCGAAATCGCGGCATCGAACTAACCTAGGCTTTATCCAAAATCATCCGCTGATGTTGGACCGGGGCGGCATGTGCAAACATGCTGCCCCTTTTTTGGCTGCAATAATTCTGCGACAAATAACTTCTCCAACAGAGGATGGCGCAACTGGGCGAAACAGCGGCTCACCCAATTGCACCAGACCCTTGGGCGCCCTTAGGGCGGCTGGGTCGGGTCAGCCCCCTCGCACCAGTCGAAAGCCAAGATGGTCTGGAGGAATGCCAACAGCGCAGCCTCCCACTTTGGCATCCCGAACAAAATCAATGATAAACGCCCGGTGTTTGCCCTGCACCGCGCGCACACCGCAATAACTGGTTTGTTGGGTAATTTCGCGGCCGTCCTCGGACAGCTGCCCATTCACAAAGCAGCTTTCAGTCCATTCCCAGACATTGCCAGCCATGTCGGAGACGCCAAACTCGTTGTCGCCAAAATGCCCCCGTGGATGAATTTCAATATCAGTGTCGCCCCGGACCGTCAGCAATTTACGATAATTGGCCAGCCAGCGCTTGGAGGGGTCGCCCTCGTCCTTGCTGATCTCCAGCCCGGCATCCACGTAACGGTCGCCCGCAGCGCGCACCCATTCATCGTCAGTCGGCAAACGCCAGGTTTCCAGCGTCATCTGCGAAAACCAGCGGGCAAAACCAGTGGCGTCCACATAGCTGATATCAACTTGCGGCGCATTCGCCAAGCCGGACACCACTGTCGGGTTACAGGCCCCAGCCGCAACACAGAGCCCATATTGCGCCTCGCTGACCGGGTATTTCATGATTTGGAAATCTGTGTCGGCGCGGCGAAATTCGCGCGGCGCATCGACAGCACGGGTGCCGATGCGAAAATCACCGGAGGGGCGATAGCTGTAAGAGCCGGCAGGAATGACCACGATCTCCGGCAAATCCGTTATCTGTGGCGCTGCGGGCCACCACATCACAGCCGCCACAGCCGCCACAGTCAGTGCAGCGCCGGTGGCGCAGAGGGTGGAAAGAGTAACATAGGGTCGCATCACGTCACCTCATCAGGGGTAAAAAAGGGCGACCGCAAAGCGGCCGCCCTTGAACGTCACGGCAGATCGGCGGCCTTGTTTATGGCAGCGCAGTCTTACCCTCGTGCATCACGTCGTATTCACTTGGGGCAACAACCTGTTCCATCAGATCGTTGTTCCATTCGCCCTCGACCAGAACGTGTGCAGTGGCGCCCAGATTGACCGCCTCGATCAAGTTGTGGTTGACGTAGGCATAGACCCCAGGCTGCAGGAATGTATACAATGCGGCCCCGGCAGAGCCACCGCGAATGAACCATGTTTCCAGATCACGATCCGGCGCATTGTTGAACTTGCCGGTTTCCCAGACCAAGTCACCGTGGCCACCAATCAGGTGCGGGCGACTGTCCCGGTTGGCCTGCGAGTGCACAAACAGCACCGTTTCACCCTGATTCGCGATCAGCGCGTTATCGCCAGTCAACGCGCCCACTTTACCGTTGAAGGTCACGTGGGTTGGGATCAACCCGTTCATCACCTCAAGTGTGTCGCCATAACTGTCGCCGGCATCCTCAAAGCGCATGTAGTCGCCATTTTTATCTTTGGGAATGTAGAAGTCATTCTCGCCGATGTAATAGATGCGATCATAGCTGACTGGCTTGCCTTCGTGGTCTCTCAGGCCGTCGCGTGGCAGCACCATAATGGCACCTGACATACCGGAAACGACGTGCCATGGGATCATCGGCCCACCTGGCGCACAGTGATAAACAAAGGTGCCCGGACGGGTTGCCTTGAACCGCAGAACTGTCTTTTCACCTGGATTGACCAGGGTCAGCGAGCCACCCCCCAGTGCGCCGGTGGCGGCGTGGAAGTCGATATTGTGCTGAAACATGTTTTCTGGCGGATTGTAGAGGGTCAGTTCAACATAATCGCCTTCATGCACCACCATCATCGGCCCTGGCATCGACCCATTGAAAGTCATCGCCTGCAAATAGGCATCATCGGAAATTTGCACTTCTTTTTCGATGATCTTCATTTCGAACTGAATAACCGCAGGACCGCTTGTCGCGACCTGTTCATGCTCATGCACAAACGGCGGTTTGAGCAATTTGACTTTACGACGGGGAAGAGTGCTGAGATCGACCGCTTCCGCAGCGGAAGTGTCCATGACTTCTTCCGACGAAGCCGAGGCCTTGATTGCAAGCGGCGCGGCTGCGACCGCTACAGCACCCATCAGTGTGGCTCTACGTGTCAGCATTGGCTATCTCCATATTGGGACATTGTTTCACCACTGATCTACTGCGTTTGGTACCGCTCCACGTTGTTCCAACGCAAACTTCAAAACCAAATACCGGCCCCTTGGATAGCCTCGCGCCTGAGCCGGTAAACCATGATGGAGATTATCTTTTTGGGATTCGCCGCCAGGCCCTGACAGTACCGCCTGAAACGCCCCCGCAGGTGCTGATTTTCTCAGCCAGATCTCTCCGGATCAGGGGATTGCCCCCTCCCAACCCTCCTTTGACAGAGGGCTGGGGGCTGACAGCAAAGGCACCATGCGCACCGGTCTCCTGGTAAATGCAGGCAAATTTCCTGGCAAAAGAGTGGGCCAAATATGTTTGAAACCACCGAAAACCCACCGAAGAACCACCGCGAATGGGCCGGAACGAGCCAGCAGATGGCCGTTGCCCGTTGGTCAGTTCAAAGCGCCAAAGCGGGCTTTGTTACCGAACCCGATGTGTCTCGAAATCCTGCGATCGAATTTCGTTACTCAACCGAACGATGTGATCCAGTTTTTCAGAAATACGAGACTGAAAATCAGCAAGCTGATCGATGATATCGGTCAGTGTTTCTCCGGTGTCCGGCAGCCGCGCACTTTCAATTTTGCACAGGACACGGGTAGAACTCAGCCCCAGCAAATGACGATGCATGATACTGCAGGCCTGCAAAATGCGGTCGGCCTCGGTTTTCACATCCTGTAATCCAGCATAGGCCTCGGTAACCCGGTCCGCCGATACCTTACTCAGAATCTTACGTTCTGCATCCACATCCTGATTTTCGAGACTTTGTTCCTCGGCTGAAAATAACTCGCCGCACTCTCCGATGATCAGGGCCATACACTCGGCGAACAGGCAATTATTGACGGTGCCATTGATACTGGAAAAATTGCTTTTCTCACCCAGAACATGTGCTTCAAACCACTGTGACATGCTCTCCGACATGGTGCTGTAGTTTTGCGACAGAACGGTTACCGGCCCACCGGCAGGTTCAATGCGTGAGGCGATAACCCGCAAATTATGCGGAATGGTCCGCATCGCCTGAAATTCTTTAACCAGGCCTTCGCTTTCCTGCTTCAGCGTCTGGGCATTGTGCAGCATCTTGCGCATGTTTGCGATCGTTGCATTTTGGTTTCGCTTCAGACCGACATCGCGCGCCAATAGTTCTTCGCTGGCAGCATGGGCTGCAAAATGATGATATTTTTCAAACCCCAACTCTTGCAGCCGGGCCAGTAAACGCATGGCGCTGGCTTGCGGCGTTAGGTTTTCGGTCTGTTCGGCCTTCAGCAGCGCAGCATATTCAGTTTGGATTGTTGCGAGCAGAGGACTGCTGGGTTTAAAACGAACCGAGAGGTACCCGCCCTCGCAGGGGACCACCATGGCGTAGACCCAATAATAAAGCCCATCCTTGGTGCGGTTTTTTACATAGGCCCCGATACTGCGGCCGCGCTTGATGGTGTCCCATAGAAGCCAGAACAGGCCCTTGGGCATATCGGGGTGACGCACCGCCTTATGCGGCGCTCCCTGCAGTTCGTCCCATTCAAAACCTGCAACCCGCTTGAAAAGGTAGTTTCCGGCCTGAATAATCCCGCGTTCATCCGTTCTTGAAAAAAAACACTCGTGGAGTTGGAATGGAGCTTCGCCGATGGAGGCCTGGTTGCTGATAGTCTGGTCGTGAAAAGACATTGGCAATTTCCGTATATAAAAATGATTCGTAGCCATTTTTAAGACACCGAGCTTTTCCAGATCTTAATTGCGGTAATTTTACGTTGCGTAGCCTGCGGAAATTTCATTTTGCTGCTTGATTTTTCAGATCTCCCGGCGCAACGGCCGGTGCCGGACGCACATCCGTCTGCACATCAGTCTGCGGTCAGCCCAGAACGAAGCATAAATGCCTCTTCTGGCCCCCAGCTGCACATGATTTCGGCAAGCCTCACAGGGCTGCGTGGGGCAAATTTTGCAAGCGCCGCGCCCTAGCAGATCCACAAAAACACCACTGCAATTGAGCCGTCACCATCGAGAGCTCTGTCTTGGCAACCCCATTGCCAAGACCACTGCGCCTTGCGATACCAACAGTATGGAAGCCTTTTTGTACCAAGCCACGATCTATCTGTCGGCCGCGGTGATAGCGGTTCCAATTGCTGCCCGGCTCGGGTTGGGATCCGTGTTGGGATATCTGGCGGCCGGCATCATGATCGGCCCGGTTTTTGGGCTGGTTGGCTCTGAAGCCCGTGACCTCCAGCATTTTGCTGAATTTGGCATCGTGATGATGCTGTTCCTGATTGGGCTGGAATTGGAGCCACGGGCGCTTTGGGCCATGCGCCACAAGCTGATCGGCCTGGGCGGCCTGCAAATCATCCTGAGCACTCTGGCGCTGATGGGGGCGGCGATGTTGGCCGGTGAGCCCTGGCAGGTATCATTGGCGATCGGGTTGTCATTGTCGCTGTCATCAACCGCCATCGTCCTGCAAACCCTGTCGGAGAAGGGCCTGATGCAGACCGGTGGCGGCCGCGCCAGCTTCTCGGTATTGCTGACTCAGGATATCGCAGTCATTCCCATTCTGGCCTTCATGCCACTGCTGGCGGCAAAAAACCTCCTTCAGATGTCCGATGATGGCTCCATTCAGCGGGCCAGCAGCGTTGTCACGGACCACGGCGACCGCCTGTCTCTGGTGGACGGCTTGCCCGGCTGGGGCGTCACCTTGGTCACCATCGGTCTGGTTGCCCTGATTGTGCTTGCAGGGATCTACCTGACCCGTCCGGTTTTCCGCTATATCCACGCGGCCAATATGCGCGAAATGTATACCGCGCTGGCCTTGCTGATCGTGGTTGGCATCTCTTTTCTGATGACATTGGTGGGCCTGTCGCCTGCCCTTGGGGCGTTCTTAGCCGGGGTGGTGCTGGCCAACTCTGAATTCCGCCACGAGCTGGAGAGCGATCTGACCCCGTTCAAAGGGCTGCTGCTGGGATTGTTCTTTATCACGGTCGGCGCAGGCATCAACTATCAGCTGTTTTTGTCCAATCCCGGTGATCTGATTGGGCTGGCGCTCTTGGTGATCGTGGCCAAAGGCAGCATCTTGTATTTCGTCGCCCGTGCCTTTGGTCTGAAGCGGCGCAATCGCTGGCTGTTCACCCTGGGGCTGGCTCAGGCCGGGGAATTTGGCTTTGTGCTACTGTCGTTTTCCCGCCAATTGGACGTCATCCCGCCGGCCCTGACTGAAAAACTGCTGTTGATCGTGGCGCTCTCGATGCTGATCACGCCGTTGCTCTTCATCACCTACGACCTGCTGTCGAAACGACTTGGCGACACAGCAGCCGAACTCGAGCCCGATGAAATCGATGAAGAAGGCCCGGTTATCATCGCTGGCATTGGTCGTTTTGGTCAGATCGTCAACCGGTTGGTTCGGGCCAGCGGCGTTAAAACCGTGGTGCTCGACTATGACATGAAGTCGATCCAACTGATGCGCCGTTATGGAGTCAAAGGCTTCCTGGGCGACCCCACCCGCCCAGAGCTTCTCAAGGCTGCAGGCCTGGCCAAGGCTCGGGTATTGGTGGTGGCGCTGGATGACCCCAAGAAAACCGTTCAGATGGTGCGCCAGGTGCGTCGTATGCAACCGGATCTGCACATCATCGCCCGCGCCCACGACCGCACCCATGTGTTCGAGCTGTATAAGGCCGGTGCCAATGACATCGTCCGCGAATTATTCGACAGCTCACTGCGCGCCGGGCGTTATGTTTTGGAGAACATCGGTCTCAGCGAGTATGAGGCCGCCCGGGCAGAACAGACCTTTTATGCCCATGATCGGATGACCCTCCGCGATCTGGCCGATTACTGGATACCCGGAGTGCCGTCCAGCCTCAACAAAGCCTATATCGCCCGCGCCCGGGAGTTGGAAAAGGACTTGGAAACGGCGCTGCTGGAACTATACGAGGAAAAGGATCAAAATCAGGCGTAAATGCCGCCTGTTTTTGGTTTTAGGGTCCGATGTCTGGTGTCATGGCCTATCCGTCACTGACGCCAGCCTCGGCGAATGTAGCCATACCACTATGGCAAACAACCGCGCCCTTCAGGATCTGAATGGCCAATGCGGCGCCCGATCCTTCTCCCAGACGCAGTCCCAGCGACAACAGTGGCTCTTTTCCAAGCTTGGCCAACAAGGCTGCATGTGCGTTTTCAGCGCTTTGGTGACCTGCAATGCAGTGATCCAATGCCCCGTCAGCAGTCTGCGCCAGACAGGCCGCCGCAGCGCAACAGATGAAACCGTCGAGAATGACCGGAATACGCAACATACGCGCCGCAGCGATTGCCCCGGCCATCGCCACAATCTCCCGTCCGCCGAGATATCTCAATGCATCCAGCCCGTCCCGGATAGCAGAGTGATGCAGAGCCACGCCCTCGCGGACCACACGGGTCTTGTTTTCCAGCCCGGCATCATCAACGCCAGTGCCCCGTCCGGTCCAGTCCGCAGCCTCACCGCCAAACAACGCATGCGCCAAAGCCGCAGCCGAAGTGGTATTGCCAATGCCCATTTCCCCTACAACCAGCAAGTCCGAGGCCGGATCCACCGCGCCCCAGCCTGCCTGCAGCGCCGCCATCAGGCCGGCCTCATCCAGCGCCGCCCCTTGGGTGAAATCCTGGGTGGGGTGATCCAGTTGCAGGGCCTGGACATCCAACCGCGCCCCCGCCAGAGCAGCAAGCTGATTGATCGCCGCCCCGCCCTGTTCAAAATTACCCACCATCTGGGCGGTGACTTCCGGCGGAAACGCCGACACGCCCTGTTCGCAAATTCCATGATTGCCGGCAAAAATGACCACCTGAGGGCTTTCAATTACCGGACGCCCGGTTTGGCGCCAGCCACCGTACCAAATCGCCAGCTCTTCCAGCCGGGCCAAAGCGCCTGGCGGCTTGGTCAACTGACCATTGCGCTGCTCAGCAGCGGCCAGCGCCCCAGGATCAACAGCAGGCGCTTGAGACAGCAGGGAACGGAAGTGATCTAGATCAGTCAGCACTGGCAGCATAAAAAGCCTCGTTGCATTAAAGGGGACGTCGCGGGTAAAGCGGGTAGCAACTGTTTAACCGCTGCAAACCATACCGCAAGTCCTGCAAGAGGCCCGCAAATGCGAAAAAACGACATCATCCGGGATATTGCCCTGGCCCTGATCCTGCTGACCCGGCTGCCGCTGCCCAGCCTGCCCAAGCCCTGGTTTCAGCACCAGGCGCAGGCGGCCTGGGCGTTTCCACTGGCTGGCCTGGCTGTCACCCTGCCTGCCTGCGCCGCAGCGGCACTGGCCCTATGGCTGGGCCTGCCGGTAACTATCGCCGCCGGGCTGCTGGTGACGGTGCAAATCATACTGACCGGAGCCATGCACGAAGATGGTCTTGCCGATACCGCTGACGGCTTCTGGGGCGGCTTCACGGTGGAACGCCGCCTGGAGATCATGAAAGACAGCCAGATCGGTACCTACGGGGTGCTGGCGCTGGTGCTGAGCATCAGCCTGCGCTGGCTGGCGCTGGCGGCGCTTATCCCGCAGGCCGGGCTTTGGCCGGTGCTGGCCCTGGCCCTCCTCAGCCGGGCTGTGATGCCGCTGTTGATGGGGGCCCTGCCCCATGCGCGCAGCACCGGGCTGTCGCAATCGGTGGGCCGCCCCAGTGCCGCAGCCATGTCCATTGGCCTGGTTCTGGCGCTGCTGGTTTCGATATTGATAATCGGCACCACCACCGTCCCTGTCGCCGCGGCCATGGGCCTAACCACCCTCGGCATTGCCCTGCTCGCCCGCGCCAAAATAGGTGGCCAGACCGGCGATGTCCTAGGCGCCGGCCAAAATATCGCCGAACTCACCGGGCTGCTGGTGCTGCTGGTGGCGCTGGCAACTTAACCTCAGCCCGCTGCCCGGCTTCATCTGGCTGAAAATATCCCAGGGGTGAATTGGCCTCAGGTCAAGAGGGGGCAGCGCCCCTTCCCCAGTGAATCATCCCCTGCCAAATCTTCCTCTGCTACGAAAAAGGGCCGCACCCCACGGCACGGCCCCAATCACTGGCTTCAAGCGGTGGCTCAGGCTGCGGCTGCGGGGGCGCGGGACGCCAATACATCGCCAACCTGCTTGGCGGCCAGGATCTCGTCTCCCCCGGCCACAGCGGCCACTTCGCGGGTCAAGCGCTCCAGCGCCGCTTCATACAGCTGACGCTCAGAATAGCTCTGCTCACGCTGATCATCGGTGCGGTGAAGATCCCGAACCACTTCGGCAATAGCGATCAGATCGCCCGAGTTGATCTTCTGCTCATATTCCTGAGCCCGGCGCGACCACATGGCCCGCTTGACCTTGGCCTTGCCCTTCAGTGTCTTCATCGCATGGGCGATCACATCGGGTGAGCTGAGCGACCGCATCCCCACCTCGATGGCCTTGTTGGTCGGCACCCGCAGCGTCATCTTGTCCTTTTCAAAGGTGATCACGAACATCTCCAGCGAAAAGCCGGCCACTTCCTGCTCTTCGACCGAGATGATCTGGCCAACGCCATGGGCCGGGTAGACCACAAACTCGTTCGGGCGGAAGTCGAGCTTCTTCGATTTACTCATTCATGTCGTTCCTTGCTGTCTATCGGCCTCAGGGCCAAAAACCGGTTAAACCATCTCATCATCACAACTGGCCGCAGAATGCGTCCCGTATCAGAGAATCAGGGTGGGGTTAATCCACCCGAATAAGCACACCAAAGGGCACGCTATCGGAATGGGGACCGGTATGTGAGTATGTTGGTGGCATTAGCATACCACAAAATTCACCGCTCCAACAGGTGAGCCAGGTCAAAGGATAGTAAAAACTTCCCCAATCTGCCTGAATATTGCAGAAAATGGCCCGCGTTCGGATCCTGTTGGCGAATCATCCGCTGCCAGGGCTGGCCGGTTTAGCCGCCCTCGCCCGGGGCTTCCGAGAAGTATTTCTCCAGCTTGCCAGCTTCGCCGTCTCGTTCCTCAGCACTGGGCATCGGATCTTTTTTGGAGATGATCACCGGCCAGAGCTCAGCATATTTACGGTTGAATTCAACCCATTTGTCCATGTCTGGCTCAGTATCCGGGCGGATCGCATCCGCTGGACACTCCGGCTCGCAAACGCCGCAATCGATACATTCATCGGGGTGAATAACCAGAAAGTTCTCACCTTCATAGAAACAGTCTACCGGGCAAACCTCGACGCAGTCGGTGTATTTGCATGCAATGCAGTTGTCCGTAACGATGTAGGTCATAGGCCAGATCCAGTTTGTATCATGCCGCCTAGCTAAATCAGAGCCAGCCCTACTTCAAGGTGTCAAAACGCCCCCCGGCGCCGACTAAGGTCAAGCTCGCGGCGTTGCTTCTTACCAGGACGGCCCTTTCCTTCAAACCGGGGGTTAGCTGGAACATCGTCCTGCGGTTCGCTCATATCAAAGTACAGCGCCTGCGCCTCGGGGGCCGGTCCACGCCGAGTGCCGATCGCATCTATGCGCACCACCCGCAGCTGACGACCTTGGGGAAAGGTCAAAACATCCCCCAAGGTCACCATTTGGGCCGGCTTATGAATTTTAGTGTCGTTAAGGCGGACATGGCCCGTACTGACCTGTTTGGCGGACAGGCTGCGGGTCTTAAAAAACCGCGCCTGCCACAACCATTTGTCAATTCGAATCCTGTCCGCCGGTTCCGACATCAGATCACTTACCCTGCTTCATCCCCATCAGCGCTGCTGCAAATGGGTTATCGGGATCGATCTTCTTCTCCGGCTTGGAGGGCCGCGATGAGAAGGTCTTGGCGCCCTGCTGAGGACGGCCACCCTTTTTGGCAGCGCCAGCAGCTTTACCAGCGCCACTTTTGCCCTGCGGCTTACCACCACGGCCCTTGCCCTGGGGTTTGGCCTGGGGTTTGCCACCCCGACCGGCGCCGCCCTCGGCGCCCTGCTCACGACGTTGGCCACGTTGACCACCGGCCTGACGATTGCGGCCCCAGGTGAAGGTCACAAACTGTTCCATTTCAGGCGCAGGTTCTGCAGCGACTGCTGCGTCTTCCGCAACAGGATCTGCCGTCACAGGATCTGCTGTCACAGGATCTGCTGTCACAGGATCTGCTGTCACAGGATCTGCCGTCACAGCTGCAGCTTCAGTGGTCTCAGCATCAGTGGCCGCAGCGCTTTCGGTGACCTCGGCGGGTGCCTCGGTGCTTTCGGTAACTTCGGCTGGCACCGCAGTGCTTTCGGTGGCCTCGGCAGGTGCCTCGGTGCTTGCGGTGGCCTCGGCTGGCGCCTCGGCGGTGGCGGCAGTTTCATCTGCCAAAGCAGGTTCAACCGCAGCATCTGCGACCGCATCGTCAGACCCGCGTGCCTTGGCGGCGTCGGGTTTTGGCTCGGCAGAGGCCTTGACCTTAAGCCGTTCGCCCTTTTCAGCCTTATAGCCAAGACCGCTCATCAGGTCGGCAAACTGTTCCAGCGTCATACCGGTAATCGACAGCATGTCCGGCTTGGCCTCAAAGCCACCGCGGCTGTCTTCGCCGCGCAGCATATCGGCCAGACGTTCCAGCATATCGATGCGGATTGCCCGGGTGCCAGCAGAGCGATAGCCACACATGGTGTCACAGCCTTTGGGCGCAGTGGCGTCAGCAGGCACGGTCACCAGACCCGGAGGCGGTGCCTCGGGGAATTCCTGCAGCCCCTGCACCAGCGACCACAGCACCAGACGCAGCCGCGTCGGAGCCGGTTTCAGCAGCAGCGGCATGAAAATGGTGAACTGACCAAAGCGAATGCCGTGCTTGCGCAGGGCCCCGCGGGAGTCCTGGTCCAGATCCTTGACCTCCTGGGCCACATCGGCGCGTGGCAGGATGCCCAGCGATTCGACCATGCGAAAGGCAAAGCCCCGCGCTAGACCAGTTAGCGCTTCATCCTGTTGCAGGGCGATCAACGGCTCAAACAGAGCGGCGACCTTGCGACTGATGAAATGCTGCAGGCGGCGTTCAACCTTTTGGGCGACCTCCGCACCGGCAGCGTCATCCACAAACACGGTGATCGTCGGTGTCAAAGCGTCAGCGCCGGCAGTCAACTTGCCAACCGCATGTTCGCCCCACATCAATCCACCCTGTTCGGTAAAATCAATCTCGGTATCGGGTGCATTGTAGAACCGGTCTGCGCGCAAATGGAATTGCGGCGCCAAAGCCTGCATCGAGGCTGTTTTCAAGGCTTTCGCCTCGGCCCCCTGCGCGCTTTTGTCCGGTGAAAACCGGAACCCTTCCAGTCGACCAACGAATTCGCCTTCGATGGTCACATCACCTTTGTCATTCACTTCGGCCAAGAGGGCCTCCTTCTGTTTGAGCCGGCGCAAAAGCACGGATGTGCGCCGATCCACAAATCGCTGAGTCAGACGCTCGTGCAATGCGTCCGACAGTCGGTCTTCTACAGCGCGGGTTGCCCCACGCCAATGGCTTTCGTCACGAAGCCAGCCTTTCCTTTGCGAAACATAGGTCCACGTACGGATAAAGGCCAATCGCTTGGACAAAGTATCAATATTGCCGTCGGTGCGGTCAATCAACTTTATCTGACGCGCAATCCAATCGTCCGGCACCACGTTGCGTTCAACCAAATGGTCAAAAATCAACCCCAGCAGGTTGGCATGTTCACCGTGAGAAACGCCGCGAAAATCAGGGATTCGGCACACATCCCAAAGCAATTTCACGTTTGGCCCCGAGCGGGCACGCGCCGCGATCAGCGCATCCTGCGACAGCATTTTCAGGGTGCGCAGGTCATCGGCCTCGCGGGCCTTGGTCAGCCGTTCGCCTACCGGGCTAACCTCCAATGAGCGGATAAGCGCTTCCGGCGTGCCAAATTGCAGATCGGCAGAGCGCCAGTTCAGTTTTTTCAGCGGTGCAAACTGGTGGTCCATGATCGCGCCCGCAACATGATCGTCCAATGGGCGGGCATCACCGGTGACCCCAAAGCTGCCGTGGCTCATGCCGCGCCCGGCCCGGCCGGCGATCTGCGCCAGCTCATTTGGCTCCAGCGGCCGCATCCTCTGGCCGTCGAATTTGCTCACCGAGGAAAACGCCACATGGTCAATATCAAGGTTCAGCCCCATGCCGATAGCATCGGTGGCAACCAGATAATCCACCTCGCCACTCTGGTACATCTCGACCTGAGCATTGCGGGTGCGCGGCGACAGCGCCCCCATCACCACGGCGGCACCGCCCTTTTGGCGGCGAATCAGCTCGGCGATCGCATAGACATTATCCACCGAGAACCCGACAATGGCGCTGCGCGGCGGCATCCGGCTGATCTTTTTCGAGCCACTATAGACCAGCTGCGACAGCCGCTCGCGGTGGATGAACTGCGCCTCGGGCACCAGCGCCGAAATCGGCCCGCGCATGGTATCCGAGCCCAGAAAAAGGGTCTCAAGCAGCCCGCGCGCCCGCAACAGCCGGTTGGTAAAGACATGGCCCCGCTCGGGATCTGCGCAGAGCTGGATTTCGTCGATCGCCAGGAAATCACAGCCCATGCCCTCGGGCATCGCCTCGACAGTGCAGACGTAGTACTTGGTGCGGGGTGGAACAATGCGCTCCTCACCGGTGACCAGTGCCACCACCGAGGGGCCGCGAATCGCGACAATCTTGTCGTAGACCTCACGCGCCAGCAGCCGCAACGGCAGCCCGATCACCCCGGTGCGGTGCGCCAGCATACGTTCAATTGCGTAATGGGTTTTGCCAGTATTGGTCGGGCCAAGCACGGCCACAACCCGAGATGCGCCAGTCATTGCATCAGCCCTAATTACAGTTCCTTGCCCACCACCGCGGACCTTAATCTATTCAGGGCCGTGGATACGTCCTGGTGATGCGGATGTATAGCCTGCGCCCGCAGGTAGGCCTGATAGGCGGCCTCCGGGTCCCGGAAAAGCTCAAACACATTGCCCAGTGCAAAAATGGCGTTGTAATCATTTGGGTTCAGCAACAGCGCCCGCTCCAGATCTGCGACCGCCGGACCATAGCGTCCGATCAGGAAATACGTCCGCGCCCGCTGATACCAGCCATAGGCAAATTCTGGCGCGTGATCGGTCAGCGCGGTCAGATGGTCGATGGCCTGGGGCAGATCCCCGCGCTCAATCCCGTCGATACCGCGTTTCAGCAACAAATCCATCGCTGGTGAACCGCTTTTGCTCCAAAGCGCCTGCAATTGGCGATCCAGCCGCAGCGCCTGTGATGATTCTGCCCCGGCCAGCGCCGACAAAAGCGTCGGCTCATCCGTTGAATCCTGTGCATTCGCGGCAAATGGTAAGATAATCGTGACTGACAGCAGGGTTGCCGCCACGATAGCTTTGAGGTTCGACGTGTTTGTGATCATGATGTCAGGCAGTGTAACGACGCAGGCCATGATTTCCAGTGCTGACGGACGGTCCGTCACGCAGAAGTGCTGGCTACAGTATCAAATTAAGGACACCAGATGAGCGACATTCTTTCCCAGGCCGCAGACGCGCTGAACGAGAAACTGGCAGGCGGGGACTTCGACGCCTCGGCAAAATTTGAGATTGCCGGCCTTGGCGCAGTGGTGATTGATGCCAATGGCGCACGGGTCAGCGATGACGAGACCGATGTAACCCTCTCCGCCGACACCGAAACCTTTCAGGACATCCTGAGCGGCGAGCTGAACCCAACCAGCGCCTTTATGTCCGGCAAGCTGACCATTGACGGCGACATGGGCACTGCGATGAAGCTGGCGGCGGTTCTGGCCTGATGGATGCCCGCCCAGGTGACCTGCAGCCCGCTCCGTTTTTTGCCGATATCGCCAAAGGACCGGAGGGTGGTCAGGCCCATTGGGTAAAGACCAGCGATGGCCTGCGCATCCGCGTGGGCCATTGGCAGCCTGAGACGGCGACCAAGGGCACGGTGCTGCTGTTCCCCGGCCGCACGGAATATATCGAAAAATATGGCCCCGCCGCCAGTGAACTGGCCAATCGCGGCTATGCCACCCTGACCATCGACTGGCGCGGACAGGGTCTGGCTGACCGGATGCTACCAGACCGTCGGCTGGGGCATATTGATGATTTTCAGGATTTCCAAAAGGATATCGCGGCGGCGCTGGATCTGGGCGACCGGCTGGCCCTGCCAAAGCCCTATTTCCTGATCGGTCACTCGATGGGCGGCGCAATTGGTTTGCGGGCGCTGATAGAGGGGCTGCCAGTCAAGGCCTGCGTGTTCACCGGCCCCATGTGGGGCATTGATATCGCCCCGGCAATGCGCCTCTTGAGCAGGCTGATGGGCAAGTTTGGCCCCGCCATCGGATTGGGCGGCAAACTTGTACCAACATTGGAGCTGCAAACCTATGTGCTGGCAAATCCGTTCGACGGCAACACTCTGACCAATGATCCAGCAATGTATCAACTGATGCGTGACCAGCTGCAGGCACAGCCGGATCTGGCGCTTGGCGGGCCAACGATAGGCTGGCTGGGCCAGGGCTTGCAGGACTGCGCCGCACTGGCGGCACTGGACTCGCCCCCCCTGCCCTGCATCACCTTTCTGGGCCAACAGGAACAGATCGTCGATTGTCCCGCCATTCATCACCGCATGGCGCGCTGGCCCGGTGGCGAGTTGGTTCTGCTGGAGAACGTCCGACACGAGGTGATGATGGAGGCAGCTGAGGTTCGCAGCCGCGTCTTTGACCGCATCTGCAGCCTGTTTGATCAATACCGCTAAGCCCCGGCCAAACCCTGCCCCCGGGGTTAGCGGCCGTATCGGTTTCACGCGGTTCCTACCGCTTGTGATCCCCCTTCGCGCCGCTTAGATGTTTTGCCAACGCTAGATATTGAGGTGCACCATGTTCCAACTCCCCTTCCCCGTTCGCGACGCCAATGCCGCCTCTGGTTCCGATCAATTCGGCAACCTGCCAGAGTGGGATCTCAGTGATCTCTACACCGGCGAAGACGCCCCCGAGCTGAAACGCGACCTGCAGTGGCTGGAGAGCGAATGCAGCAGCTTTGCCAGTGATTACGAGGGCAAACTGGCAGATATCGACGCTGACGGCTTGCTGACCTGCGTGCTGCGCAACGAAAAGATCAACGGTATTGCCGGGCGTATCATGTCTTATGCCGGTCTGCGCTATTACCAGCTGACCACCGATGCCGACCGCGCCAAGTTCATGTCGGACATGCAAGAGGCGATCACCGTCTTTACCACCCCGCTGGTGTTCTTCACACTGGAACTGAACCGCCTCGACGACAGTATTCTGACCGCTCACTTTGACGCCAACACTGATCTGGCCCGCTACAAACCCGTCTTTGATCGCATCCGCGCGATGAAGCCCTATCAGCTGTCGGACGAGCTGGAGAAATTCCTGCATGATCTCGGCGTGGTCGGCGACGCCTGGGAGCGCCTGTTCGATGAAACCATCGCCGGCCTTACTTTTTGCATCGACGGCGAAGAGCTGAATATTGAGGGCACCCTGAACCTGCTCACCGAGCAGGACCGCTCCAAACGCGAGGCCGCCAGCCGCGAGTTGGCGGCGGTGTTCCAGGACAACATCAAGATCTTCGCCCGTGTCCACAACACCCAGGCCAAGGAAAAAGAGATCGTCGATCGCTGGCGCGGCATGCCCAGTGCGCAGGCGGGTCGTCACCTGTCCAATGATGTGGAACCCGAAGTGGTCGAGGCCCTGCGCAGCGCGGTTGTCGCCGCCTACCCCAAGCTGAGCCACCGCTATTACGATCTGAAACGCAAATGGCTGGGGCTGGAGCGGATGCAGGTCTGGGACCGCAACGCGCCACTGCCGATGGAAAACACCCGCACCGTCAGCTGGGCTGAGGCAGAACAGACCGTGATGGAGGCCTATACCGCCTTTGATCCCCGCATGGGTGAACTTGCCGCGCCGTTCTTTTCCAAGGGCTGGATTGACGCAGGTGTGAAACCCGGCAAGGCCCCCGGCGCCTTTGCCCACCCCACCGTCACCGATGTGCACCCCTATGTGATGCTCAACTACTTAGGCAAACCGCGCGATGTGATGACCCTGGCACATGAGTTGGGCCACGGCGTGCATCAACGGCTGGCTGCCGGTCAGGGTGAGATGCTGTCCTCCACCCCGCTGACCCTGGCCGAGACCGCCTCGGTGTTTGGCGAAATGCTGACCTTCCGCAAGATGCTGGACAAGGCCGAAACCAAAGAGCAGCGCAAAATCCTGCTGGCGGGCAAGGTCGAGGACATGATCAACACCGTGGTGCGCCAGATCGCGTTCTACGATTTTGAATGCAAACTGCACGCCGCCCGCGCCGAGGGTGAGCTGACACCCGATGACATCAACGCCCTGTGGATGTCAGTGCAGGCCGAATCCCTGGGCGAGTGTTTTGACTTCATGGATGGGTACGAGACCTTCTGGGCCTATATCCCCCATTTCGTGCATTCGCCGTTCTACGTCTACGCCTATGCCTTTGGCGATGGCTTGGTGAACGCGCTCTATTCGGTCTACGCCGAGGGCGACGAGGGGTTCGAGGACAAGTATTTCGAGATGCTGAAAGCCGGTGGATCGAAGCACCACAAAGAGCTGCTGGCGCCCTTTGGTCTGGATGCCAGCGATCCCAAGTTCTGGGACAAGGGCCTCAGCATGATTTCCGGCTTTATTGATGAGCTGGAGGCGATGGAAGACTAAACCGGCCCCATATTTCTCTGTTTGGCCCGGCGGGCACCGCCGGGCCGGGCCGCGCCCGCCCCTCCCCCACGGGGGAGGGGCGGGCGCGGCCACCCAGGGTCAGACATGACCCTGGTCAATCACCGCAAACCTACTTCAACTGGCTGTCCTTGGACCCACGCCGGTTGAACCCGCCGCGGGCCTTATAGGTCCCGTCGCGTTCCTGCTGGCACTCAACGCATAGTTTGACACCGGGGATGGCGATCTGGCGCCTCTCGGGGATCGGTTCCTCGCAATCGGCACAGTGGGTCAGACTGTCGCCCACAGGTTTCTTGCGGGACTGCATCCGCGCCAGCTCGTCACTGATCGAGGCCTCGATCTGCTCGCTGACCGCGCCGTCCTTTGCCCAACCACCTGCCATGGCACCATCTCCTGTTGTTCCGACCCAAGCCCTCACAAGGGCTGTGCCACCTCAAATACCCGGTCAATCATCTCTTGCGTGCCGCGCGAGAATTCCAGCGGGCACGGATAGTCGGCCCCGTCGCGCACCGAGCGGCCAAAGGACTCGACCTGCAGCTTGTAGTGATCATCCGCCGGAAAGCGCGTCACCTGCACCTCTAATCCCGACAGGTGCAGCTCCACCCGCGCCTCGCCAGAGACACGCGCGTTGAACGGCGCCGTCAGCCGTATCACCCCAGACTCGCCATGGAACAGCATCTCTTGATACGGGTGCATCCGAATGCTGACATAGGCGGAATAGGAAAATCCGGGGAACTGCGCCTGCACCTCGGCCAGAGCATCCACTCCGTTTTCCCAACGAATACGCGCCGAAATCTCATCCGGTTCCTGACCCGTGGCATAACGCGCTGCGCCAAACACATAGACGCCAATATCGCGCAAGCCGCCGCCGCCGGTCTCGGCCTTGTTGCGAATATTATTGGTATCCGCCCGGTTATCGAATGAAAACTTTCCGCTGACATGGGCTAGTTTGCCAATTGCGCCCTCGTCAATCAGCCGCTTCACCATCTGCCACTGAGGGTGATGCACGATCATATAGGCCTCAGCCGCCAGCAACCCGGTCTCGTCTCGCTTAGCGATCAACTGGTCGAACTGCTCCGCCTGCATGGTCATCGGCTTTTCGCACAGCACATGTTTGCCCGCGGCCAAGGCCTTCAGGCTCCACTCCACATGCAGATGATTGGGCAGCGGCACATAGACCGCATCGATATCAGGATCGGCCAATAGCGTGTCATAATCGCCGTAAACCGTCAATTCGGGGCAGAACGCCCGAAACGGTTCCGCTTTTTCCGCGCTGGACGTGGCGAGTGCGACCAATTGCGCGCCCTCAGCCGCGTGAATTGCCGGCGCCATAAACTGGCGGGCAAATTGGGCGGCCCCCAAAATCCCCCATCTCACTGGTTTCTGCATCAACACTCTCCTGATTATGCGAGCAATTTACCTATGCTGCCGCCACCGGCAAGGGGGTGTTGCCCTGACGTTCCCCTTTGCGCCCCTATGGCCCTGCCCTAGGCTACCGGAAAAATGGATCTGGAAAAGGGTATTCACATGCGCAGGTTGGGAAAATGGCTGGGGCGGTTGCTGATCCTGCTGGCAATTTCGGTGATCGCATTTCTTATCTACGGCCCGCAATATGTGGAGACAAAGCGCAATGTGGTGAGCGAACACGCGCCCTATCCGATCAGCCCCGAGGCCGCCGCGCTGCACAAGGATCTGCTGATTGGCGACTGGCACGCCGATAGCCTGCTGTGGAACCGCGATTTGAACACCCGCGGCACCCGCGGGCAGGTCGACATCCCACGCCTCATCGAGGGAAACGTGGCGTTGCAGATGTTCACGGCGGTCACAAAAACGCCCGCAGGGATGAACTATGACCACAACGCGGCCGATGCTCGGGATAATATCACCTTGCTGGCCATTGGTCAGCTCTGGCCGCCACGCACCTGGGGATCGCTGTATCAACGGGCGCTGTATCAATCGGAGAAGCTGCACGCCGCACAGGCCGCCTCGGGTCGGCACCTGCGCATCATCCGCAGCGAGGCCGACCTGGATGCTCTGATGGCCCTGAAACTGGCCGGGGAACCAGTGGTCGGCGGGCTGCTGGGCATCGAAGGCGGCCATGCTCTTGAGGGCGATCTGGTCAAACTACAGGGCCTGCAGCAAGCCGGCTATCGAATGATTGGATTGCAGCATTTCTTTGACAACGAACTGGGCGGGTCGTTGCACGGCGATGGCAATACCGGGCTAACCGATTTTGGCCGCGAGGTCGTTCAGGCGGTGGCGACGCGCGGCTTGATCCTGGACCTGGCGCATTCAGGCCACCAGGTGGTGCGCGACGTGCTGGCAATGACAGAGATGCCGCTGGTGGTGTCTCACAGCGGCATTCACAAGAACTGTCAGGTCAAACGTAATCTCCCCGATGACCTGATGCAGCAGATCGCCGCCACTGGCGGCGTGATCGGCATCGGCTATTGGGCTGATGTCACCTGCGATGACAGCCCCGCCGGGGTGGCCCAAGCGATCAAAGTTGCCATTGAGGTTGTGGGCGAGGACGCGGTGTCGCTGGGCTCGGATTTCGACGGCTCAGTGACCACGTCCTTTGACACCTCCGAACTGGTGGCGGTGACACAGGCCATGTTGGACATTGGGCTGAGCGAGAGCCAGATCCGCAAGGTCGCTGGTGAAAACATGCTCCGGGTTCTGCGCGCCAGGCTGGACTGAACAAAACCCAACCCCCGCAATGGAAATGTTTCAAACCCGCCCACCTCACCGTGGGCGGGTTTTTTGTCGCCACAGACTATCCGAGTGTTTCAGTCGACTAGTCAATTCCGACCATAATAGTCAAGTATATGATTTTATTACATCTTTTCATTGACCGCGCGCGGGGGCTGACCTATCAAAGGGACAGAACATGCAGCAAGCCAGACTCTACAGGCCGCAAGCATCGAGCCAATCCAGCCAGCCCGCAGGGCACGCCTGATAGCCAGACACGCCAGCCCCCAATGTTTCAGCCAGCCAGCTATGTCAGCCAAGGGCCCTGCCCTAGCCAGTCGCTGAAACATTACCCAACAGCCAGCCGCATCCTGCCAGCCAGCACTGCCTTTGCCAGCCACGCCGGTTTCCGGTGCCGCCAGCAGGACAATGCCAGCATCAAAAAAGGCGGCGCATAAGCACCGCCTTTCTCGCATTTCAGTCCCGAAAAATCGAGTTACGCTGTGGCCATCATACCTTTGGCCAGCGCCAGTTCCCGCATCTTCGTTTGCAGCTTTTCAAAGGCCCGCACTTCGATCTGACGGATCCGCTCGCGGCTCACACTGTACTGGCCGCTCAACTGCTCCAGGGTCATGGCCTTTTCGGCCAGGCGGCGCTGGGTCAGAATGTCCTTTTCACGGTCATTCAGCACCTCAAGCGCCTCCCCCAGCAACTCACGCCGGGCGTCCAGTTCATTGCGTTCTTCGTAATCGCCAGCCTGATCGGCGCTTTCGTCTTCAAGCCAGTCCTGCCATTGCATGGTGCCTTCGCCGTCAGAGCCGACGGTGGCATTCAGCGAGGCATCGCCGCCCGACATCCGCCGGTTCATCGAGATCACCTCGGCCTCGGTCACCCCCAGATCAGTGGCAATGCGTTTGACATTGTCGGGGTGCATGTCGCCGTCTTCCAGCGCACCGATGCGGGCCTTGGCCTTGCGCAGATTGAAGAACAGTTTCTTCTGCGCCGAGGTGGTGCCCAGTTTCACCAGCGACCAGGACCGCAGGATATACTCCTGAATCGAGGCCCGGATCCACCACATCGCATAGGTCGCCAGCCGGAACCCACGTTCGGGATCAAACCGCTTTACCGCCTGCATCAAACCGACGTTGGCCTCTGAAATCACCTCGGCCTGAGGCAAGCCATAGCCACGATAGCCCATGGCAATCTTTGCCGCCAATCGCAGGTGCGAGGTGACCATACGGTGCGCGGCACCGGTGTCTTCCTTTTCCACCCAGGCCTTGGCCAGCATGTATTCTTCTTCCGGTTCCAGCAGCGGAAACTTACGGATTTCCTGCATATAGCGGTTCAGACCGCCCTCTGGTGTTGGTGCAGGTAGGTTCTTAAAATTCGCCATGTAGTGTGCCCCTCCCTAATGTATAAGGACTTAACATATCAGCATATGGGTCAGCATTGTCTCCCTTTCAAGAGGTGCTGCATCTTTCTGATATACTAACACGAGAAGGCGCGTCTGTGATCTGCTTCACAGGGATGTGCAAAAAGTTGCCAAAAAGTTAAAAATCCTATCCGCCTGCAGCGACAAAGCACCCGCCCGGCCTTGCAGCCGGGCCTCATAGTGCGATCAGGTCAGACGCTCAGGCCCTCTCTCAGGCTGGTCTGGCCTGCTCGGCCGGCAGTCGCAACAGCTCCATCAGCGCTTCCATGTCGCTTGGCATTGGCGCCTCAAACCGCATTTCCTCACCCGATACCGGATGCACGAAGCCCAGAACCGCTGCGTGCAGCGCCTGACGTGGAAAGTTGCGCAGGGCCTCATGTGCAACCGGAGCCAGTGACTTGGCCGCCAGCTTGCGACGGCCGCCATAGGTTGGGTCGCCCACCAGCCCGTGACCGGCATGGGTCATATGAACCCGGATCTGATGGGTGCGGCCGGTTTCCAGCCAACATTCCATCAGCGCCACAACACCTGGGTTGCCAAAGGGTTCCACAATCCGCGCCCGGGTTACCGCATGGCGGCCGCCCTGAAACAGCACCGCTTGGCGCTGACGGTCAAATTTGTGCCGCGCCAGTTGGGTGGTCAGTTTCAGGATATTTCCCGGCTCAAAACTGGTGCCCTTGATGCCGCGAAGCCGCGGGTCATTGGCATCCGGAACGCCGTAGCAGATGGCGCGGTAATAGCGCTCAACCGTGTGTTTTTCGAACTGTTTGGCCAGCCCCTGATGCGCCACATCAGACTTGGCCACTACCAGCAAGCCACTGGTTTCCTTGTCGATACGGTGCACGATACCGGGGCGCTTTATGCCGCCCACACCGGACAAATTTTCCCCGCAGTGATGCAGCAAAGCATTGACCAGAGTGCCCGACGGGGTGCCCGGCGCCGGGTGCACAACCATGCCAACCGGTTTGTTCACCACAATCAGATCATCATCTTCATAGATCACGTCCAGCGCGATGTCTTCGGGGCCGATATGACTGTCCTCGGCCTCTTCCACGGTGACCAGAATCACCGCCCCCTCAGCGACCTTGGCCTTGGGGTCTTCGACCACCACACCGTCCACAGTCACCGCCCCGGCAGCGATCAAGCGGACCAACCGGGTGCGCGACAGGGTTGCTTCCTCTGGCACATTCCGCGAAAGCGCTTTATCAAGCCGGTTAGGCGGATTTTCCGCAATGACAAACTCAATTTGGCGGCTGCCCATGACACGTCCTTCCGAACCCGAAATCCAAGAGCCAGCTCAGCTAAAGTTCCTGAGACGGCTGGTGACCACGCTCACCGCGGTCATGATTGGCGGCCTTGTAGTGGTAATTAGCCTGCTTGTCATCCGCTTGTCGGATAAAGCTGTAACATTACCCGACAGCATCACCCTGCCCGACGGCACCACACCGACCGCCGTCACCTTTGGCAAGGGCTGGATTGCCGTGGTCACTGACGACAACCGCATCCTGATTCTGGATGCCG
Organism: Paracoccaceae bacterium; assembly: GCA_013214575.1. Lineage (GTDB taxonomy): Bacteria > Pseudomonadota > Alphaproteobacteria > Rhodobacterales > Rhodobacteraceae > Parasedimentitalea. The sequence continues at coordinate 23,190 of JABSSD010000021.1, forward strand.
AAAGCAGCGCCCTGCGTCAGACAATTATGATTGAGTAGCCGCCGCAGCCCGCCCTGGGTCTCACAAATCTGCGGCAGCGGGTCTTTGGTCCCTTCACTGACCTAGGTTCAGCCAATACAAGATCATCCTGAACACAATTCGAGGGCAAGCCGATGGTGGCATCCATTCTTATTCTACTGAGTGCCATTGGTGTCATCGGGGCCAATTCCCTGTTGCTGTCGCCGCTGGTGACCGCCGTCGGCAGTGATTTGCAGGTCAGCGCAGCACAGGTCATGCAGGCCGCCAGCGCCTATGGGCTGGGCGTCGCGGCTGCCGCCTTGGTGCTGGCACCGCTGGGCGACCGGTTTGGCGCCGGACGCCTGCTGCGGGCGGCGCTGGTCGTTTTGGCCATCGGACTGGCGGCCAGCGCCCTGGCGCCGAACCTTGCGGCGCTGATTGCCGCCCAAGCGCTTTGCGGATTGGCGGCTGGCGCGGCGCTGCCTTCGATTTACACATTGGCTATCACCATCGCCCCAAAGGGGCGCGAGGCGCAGACCATGGGGGCGGTGCTGACCGGCTGGACGGTGTCGCTGGTGCTGGGCGTCAGCGCCGGAGCCCTGCTCACCGACCTGGCAGGCTGGCGGGCTGTGTACACGGCGCTGGCTGTTGGCACTGCCCTTCTCTGGCTGCTCAGTTCCGGCTTGCGTCAGTTGGGCACCAGCGGAAACCCAGGCACATCGCCGCTGACGGCGCTGAAAGTGCCCGGCATGGCCCGCGGCTTGCTGGCCACGGTGATGCTGATGCTGAGTTTCTACCTCACCTATTTCTTTATTGGTGCCCATGTCACCGTGGCTCTGGGGCTGAGCACCACCAAGGCCGGGTTGATCCCGCTGTTCTATGGAATTGGCTTTGGTCTGGCGGTACTGCTGGATCCGCTGCTGGACCGGCTGGGTCTGGCGCGGGCAACCGCCCCGGTGTTTCTGGCCATTTCCCTGATATACCTCGGCATGGCGACCCTGACGGAATCGTTTCACGCCATGTTGATGATTGCGGTTGTCTGGGGGATTGTTCAGCATCTGGGCCTGAATCTGCTGGTGGCCCGCCTAACGGCGTTGGACCCGTCGCAACGAGGCGCCATCATGGGGCTATACAGCACCGCAACCTATCTGTGCATCTTTGCGGTGCCGGTTCTGGGAGATCAGGCCTACGCCCGCTGGGGGCTGGCTGGATGCCTGGCGATCTCGGCGCTGTTATGTCTGATCGAGGCGGTCGAATCCCTCAGCCTGCGGCGCGCTACTTCCATGGCCCCCGCTGCGTCAGACGCGCCTGTTTAACGGCCTGCTTGCGATCAGATCCGGGGACAGGCAAAGTCGATCCCCGGCTGTCGCCTCCACGGGAGTTTTTGCCCAGCCTGGTGGCCGCTTTGATACTGGCACCGACGCCAAAATTAACCGCCCGGCGCATCAACTGCCTGACAACCATGTTGATGATGGAATTTAGATTCATACCAGTGCTCCCTGCAATCCGTCGCATTTCTTAACAGAAGACTAAGTCCATTTAGAGGCGTCAGATCCGTTGTCAATTCAATCCTCGAACAGTTCCGGCTGCTCTTCGTCTACCTCATCCAGATCGCCAAGTTCCAAGGCTCCGGGCGGTGGGCGATTTTCCAGCAGGCCGGCGGCACGAAGCTCTTTCAGCCCCGGCAGATCGCGGGCGCTCTCTAGCCCGAAATGATCCAGAAACTGCGGCGTCACCACAAAGGTCACCGGCCGCCCCGGCGTCATCTTGCGCCGCCCCAGCCGGATCCACTCCATTTCAAGCAGTTGATCAATGGTGCCCCGCGACACTGAGACGCCGCGAATTTCCTCGATCTCGGCCCGAGTGACGGGCTGGTGATAGGCGATGATGGCCAGGGTCTCGATCGCCGCCCGGCTCAGCTTGCGGGTCTCGACGGTCTCTTTCTGCATCAGAAAGCCAAGATCACGCGCCGTCCGCATCGCCCAGGTGTCGCCAATCCGAACCACCTGCACACCGCGCCCCTCATATGTTTTGCGAAGATGCGCCAGTGCCTCGGCCGGGTTGCAGCCCGGTGGCATCCGCGCTTGCAGATCCCGCAGGGTGACAGGCGTGGCACTGGCGAACAGGACCGCCTCGACCATACGTTCCTGCTCGGCCATCAGCGGCGCATCAAACAGGCTTTCGCCTTGGGGAACGGCACTGTGGTCTTCCATTAATGGCCCTCGCCGCAGCTGCGCATTTGAATCGGAGCGTAGATCTCTGACTGGCGCAGTTCAAGCTTACCTTCTTTAACCAGTTGCAATGCCGCCGCAAAGGTCGCAGCGGTCGCCGAGCGGCGCCGCACCGGGTCACTGTGCCAGCCATCTGGCAGATAGCTGAGCATATCCGTCCAGCTGCCGGTAAAGCCGATCAGCCCGCGCATCCGTTCCAGCGCCTCTTCCATGGTGAACACAGAGTCACGATCAATCACAAAGGGGCGAAAGTCATCGCGGGTGCGGATGCGGGCGTAGCCCTGCATCAGATCCAGCAGGGTGGCGCTATAGGTCACCATCTTGATCCGGGTGATGTCTTCCGCCTGACCACGGGCAAAGAAGTCACGCCCCAGCTGATCCTGCGCCATCAACTGGGCGGCGGCATCCCGCATCGCCTGCAACCGCTCCAGCTGAAAGGCCAGATGGGCTGCCAGTTCTTCGCCGCTGGGGCCCTCTTCACCGGGTTCGGGGGGCAACAGCAGTCGTGATTTCAAGAAGGCCAGCCAGGCCGCCATCACCAGATAATCCGCAGCCAGCTCGATCCGCAGCGCCTTGGCGCGTTCCACAAAGCTCAGGTATTGCCGGGCCAGCTCCAAAACCGAGATCTTGCGAAGGTCGACCTTTTGGCTGCGCGACAGGCCAAGCAGCACATCAAGCGGCCCCTCAAACCCGTCAACATCCACAATCAGCGCCTCAGCCGCCAGCCTGTCGGCCACCGTTTCCGCAGTCTCCTGAAACAGATCGTCAGCCATATACCAGTCCGCCCATGAGGACAGATAGTTCCTCTTCGGCGGCAGCAATGTCAAGTTCATCAGGGGTTTGGCGCGCCGCAAGGGCTCGGTCAGCGCGGATTTGCGCTGTCTCGGTCATCTCACCGGCGGCCGCAGCCGTATCGCTGCGCTCAGCCAGTGTTCCATTGCAATGCAGGATCACATCACATCCCGCGTGCAGCGCTGCACGCGTTAGCGCGGCAGGCGTGCCAGACAGCGCCTTCATCGAGATATCGTCGGTCATAATCAACCCATCAAAGCCAATCTGCTGCCGGATCAGCCGCATCATCACCGCAGAAAGAGTGGCCGGATCAGGGTCGATGGCGTCATAGACCAAATGTGCGGTCATCCCCATCGGCAGATCATTGAGGCTGCGGAACACCTCAAAGTCAGTGCTATCAAGGCTGGTGCGATCCGCGCCCACATGCGGCAGATCGTGATGGCTGTCCGCGGTCGCCCGCCCGTGGCCCGGCAGGTGCTTCAATACTGGCAGAACACCGCCGTCCAGCAACCCCTGTGCCACAGCGCGGCCGATAGCCGCCACCGTGATCGGATCCTGCCCGTAGCAGCGGTTTTTCAGAAATGGATGGGTGTCCTTACCGGCCAAGTCGACCATTGGCGCGCAATTGCTATCGATTCCCAGCCCCTGCAGCTCATCCGCGATCAGCCGATAACGCAGATACATGGCGCGGGCGACAGCCCCCGATACGTCAGAGGGCGGGGCAGTTGCCGCAGCCCGCGCAACATGGTCCAACGGCGCCAGCCACTGACGGGCCAATGGTGGGCGCAGGCGCTGAACCCGGCCGCCCTCTTGATCAATCGTAATAAGACAGTTGCGCCCCACCGCATTGCGGAAATCATCGCACAACCCGCGGATCTGCTCCGCCGTATCGATATTGCGGGCAAACAGGATAAAGCCAAACGGGTTGGTGTCGCGAAACAGCGCCACTTCCTCGGCTGTCAGCCGCAGGCCAGTGGCGTCCAGAATGGTGGCCCCAAACCGCATCAGCGGGTGGTCACAGGAATGCAATCGGCCTTGCCTGCCACCAGCGTTGCGCAGAAACGCCGGGCGCCAGACAGGTCAGCGAAGCCCATGGCCCGAAGCCGGTAAAAGGTCCGGCCACCGCTTTGTGCTTTTTGGATCACCCGCTTTTTGCCCTCCAGATAATCTTCGAACCTTCCGTAAATACGATCCCACTCGGCCCGCGCCACCTCGGCGCTTTCATAGGCCCCAAGCTGGGCCAAACGGGTGCCCGCAGGCAGGCTGGCGGCGTCGACCTCCAGCGTTGACCGCCCCTGAGAGGCGGAGGCGCTATACAGCGAGGGCGAAAACCGGGCGGGACGCACCAGCGGACGCAACGACACTTTGACGCCGGGCGCATTAAGCACAGCCGGAGCGGCAACCGCCGTTCCAGACCTGACAGTTAGCAGCGGCGCGGGTTGCACGATTGAGGGCGCCGAAGCCGAGGCCAGGGTTGCGCCCACCCGGTTTGAGGTTGTGGTCAAAGGTGTAACACCGGCGGTCAGCGCCGCAACCAGCGCATCAATTTCAGTGGACCGAGTGGCGGCGGATTCGGTTCCCTGGCCCGCATCCTGACCGGCATCGTTGAGCGCGCGAACCGGCGCAGCGGATCCGGAAATAACCACCTCGACCACGGGAACGTCATCCTCGGTCAGGTGCAGCGAGCTGGGCGCCAGGATCAACCGGTCCGCCGGATCCGACGCAATGCCATTGGCGGCAACCGCATTGACCGCCAAGCCCTGATTGACGGCGGCCTGGCCACCTGGATTATCGGGTTGAACCCTCATCGGGCCTTCCAGAGACCGGACAACGGGCACCCCACTGACGTCCCGCGCCACCAGTTTGTAGCCCCAGACGCCAACCCCCACGATCAGGGCCAGCGAGGCCACAGCGCCCAAAAAGCCCAGCGTCCGGGTGACATCCCCCGAGGAGGCAATCGGGGCATCCAAATCCCCCGCAAGAGGATCCGCCTGGCCATAGGCCTGCGGATCATACTGCTGGTATTGGGTCTGGTAGCGGCCATCATCGGGCGCACCCCGGGACGAGGATGCACCTTGCAAAGAATACGCCTGGCTCTCGCCAGCTTGCGCGTTAAACGCCATGTCCGCCTCACTGCCCAGCTGATGCGTCAACGCGCATTTTCAGGGTCTCTTGATCTGCCTCAGACCAGCGCTTCGGGCGATTTTGTTACCGCATCTCCTGCGCCGGAGTCACTCCCAGAATACCCAAACCAGCGGAAATAACAATCGAAACGGCCCGCGCCAGTGCCAAATTCGCATGTGTTGCCGATTGGTTGCGTGCGTTAACAAATCGTAAATTCTCATTGGATTTACCCATATGATAAAGCCCGTGCAGGTCTGAGGCCAGATCATAGAGGTAGAAGGCCACCCGGTGTGGTTCATGGGTGCGCGCGGCGATATCGACCAGACGCGGCCATTCTGCCAGCTTTTTGGCCACCGTGATCTGCGCGTCATCCGCCAGCAGCGTCAGATCCGCCGCGACAAGGGTTGCATCGTCGACGGCGATTCCTTCGACAACCGCCTTGCGCAGGGTCGAGCAGATCCGCGCATTGGCATATTGCACATAGAACACCGGATTGTCCTTCGACTGCTCCAGCACCTTGGCAAAATCAAAGTCCAGCGGCGCATCGTTCTTGCGGGTCAGCATCACAAAACGGGTGACATCCGCCCCCACCAGATCCACCACGTCGCGCAGCGTAACAAAGGTGCCTGCCCGCTTGGACATTTTGAACTCCTGGCCGTCCTTGAACAGTTTGACCAGCTGAGTCAGCTTGATATCCAGTGGCACCCGGCCATCGGACAGCGCCGAAACCGCCGCCTTCATCCGCTTGACGTAGCCACCGTGATCGGCGCCAAAGACATCAATCAGCATGTCAAAGCCGCGATCGACCTTGTCATAGTGATAGGCGATATCGGGGGCAAAATAGGTCCAGGCACCGTCAGATTTCTTGACCGGGCGATCGACGTCATCGCCATGCTCGGTGGATTTGAACAGGGTCTGCTCGCGCGGTTCCCAGTCTTCGGGCTTTTTGCCTTTTGGCGGCTCCAGCACGCCCTGATAGATCAGCCCCTTGCCGTCCAGCTCGGAAATAGCTGCTTCGATCCGACCAGTGCCATAGAGCGACTTTTCGGAATAGAAATTATCCATCACCACGCCCAGTGATTTCAGGTCGGCGCGGATCAGCACCATCATTGCGTCGGTTGAAAAGGTCCGGACCTCCTGCAGCCAGACCTCCTCGGGCTGGTCAACATAGGCGTCGCCGACCTTGTCCTTCAGCGCCTTGCCAGTCTCTTTCAGGTAATCGCCGGGATAGGTGCCATCCGGAAAGGCAACCTCTTGGCCGTGCGCCTCAAGATAGCGCAGGTACACTGACCGCGCCAAAACATCGACCTGACCGCCCCCATCGTTGATGTAATATTCGCGGGTGACGTCATAGCCGGCAAAATCCAGCAGACTGGCCAGCGCGTCACCAAAGACCGCGCCGCGGGTGTGGCCCACATGCAGCGGTCCGGTGGGATTGGCCGAGACATATTCGACGTTGACCTTCAGCCCCTGGCCCATATCGGAACGGCCAAATCCCAGGCCAGCCTCAAGCACTGCTTTTGGGATGCCTTGCCAGATCGACGCCGCCAGACGCAGGTTCAGGAACCCCGGCCCCGCCACCTCGGCCGAGGTGATGCGGTCATCCGCAACCAGCTTGGCCGCCAGAGCATCAGCAATGTCGCGAGGCTTCATCTTGGCAGGCTTGGCCAGCACCATCGCCGCATTGGTGGCCATGTCGCCGTGGGCCGCATCGCGGGGCGGCTCAACCGATACATTTCGCAGGTCCAAACCTGCCGGAAGTGTGCCGTCAGACACCATAGTGTCGAGGCTTTCAAGCACAAGCGAGCGGATATCTGTAAACAGGTTCATGTCTGGCGTCCCATAGGTTCAGTCACGCGAAGTATCACGCCCAGCCCAAGGGTCAATATCTTATGGACCGCATCACCAGCGGTGCCGGGCTGCATTCGCGGGCCATATGGCGCCCCCCACCCTAACAGTCCGGCTCAGGCCAGCATGTCCTGCACCACAGAGGTCTGACCCTGGATATCAATGGAATACCGGCGCAGTGACGGGATGTAATAGGGATCCTTTAGCACCAATCGTTCCACCTCGGCACGGGTTTCGGCCTCAACCGTCCAGATTGCGCCCGGAAAATCCTGCTGCGGACACAGCGCCAAAGTGCCGCCAATCTGCAACCCCGGCCGCCCACGCACATAAGCAATATGGGCATCCCGGCGCGCCCTGTCGGCCCGGATCTTGGTCATTTCAGGGGTATCCTGAAAGGTGACGGTCCAATGTGTCATTCTGGCCTCCCTAGCTGTCTCCCTCACAAAGAAAGAATAATGCGCAGAGGTCATAGGGCCAGTTTCAGACCGTTCTTATTTCCAGCCCGGAAACTCCGGGCCCTCACTTGGTCACCTCCAGCCCCAGGATCAATCGCTGATGTTCCTGCAGGGCAAAACGGTCGGTCATGCCGGCAATATAATCCGACACAATCCGCGCCAGCGCGGTCTCGCTGTTGGCCGCCGTTATCTCGGCGTGCCAGCGATCCGGCATTTGCAGCGGGTTCTGCTGGTAATAGGGAAACAGCGCCTCCACCACTTTGCTCACTTCGGAACGCTTCACCATCACCGAGGGCGCGCGGTACATGCGGGTGAACAGGAAGCTGCGGATTTCCTTCAGCTCGCTCCAGATCCGGTCTGAAAACTGAACCACCGGGTGATCCAGCGCCCGCACCGCCTCGACGGTTTGCACCCCGGTATCAGCCAGCACGGCGCGCGAGGTGTCGATCACATCGCCCACCATGACACCAAACACCCGGCGAAGCGCCTCGTGTCTGCGACGGCTGGGATCCAATCCGGGATACAGAAGGTCCACTTGGGCATAGGCGGGCCCGATCATCGACAGCTCAGAGATATCAGCATCGCTAAACAGACCGGCGCGCAGCCCGTCATGCAGATCGTGATTGTTATAGGCAACATCATCGGCCAGCGCCGCCACCTGCGCCTCGGCGCTGGCGTGGGTGTGCAGTTCCAGATCATGCCGCGTGTTATACTCGGCCAGAGCATAGGGCAGATCGCCCACCACCGGGCCATTGTGCTTGGCAATCGCCTCAAGCGTTTCCCAGGTCAGGTTCAGCCCGTCGAATTCGGCATAATGACGCTCTAGCGAGGTCACGATGCGGATCGCCTGGGCGTTGTGGTCAAAGCCGCCATAGGGCACCATCAGCGCGTGCAGCGCGTCCTCGCCAGTGTGGCCAAAGGGGGTGTGCCCCAGATCATGCGCCAAAGCCACCGCCTCGGTCAGTTCCTGGTTCAACCCCAGGGCACCGGCAATGGTCCGCCCGACCTGCGCCACCTCAATGGTATGGGTCAGCCGGGTGCGAAAATTGTCGCCCTCATGCTCAACAAAGACCTGGGTCTTATGTTTGAGCCGCCGAAAGGCGCTGGCATGAATGATCCGGTCGCGGTCGCGCTGGAAAGGCGAGCGAAAGCTGCTCTCTTCCTCATCGACCAATCGGCCACGGGTGTTTTCTGGTTTTGAGGCATAAGGCGCATGCATCTTAAATCTTTTCCTTTGCAAATCTTGTCGCCCAGCCTCTACCTTTCTATATAATGGATGACACCGCAACAGAACTTCGTGGAGATGGGCATGCAACTGCCACCAAAAGTAACCGACCGGGCCTTTGCCCGACTGGCAGAGATCGGCGCTGCCGGACAGGGTCAGGCCCTGCGCATTGCCGTTGAAGGCGGCGGCTGTTCCGGGTTTCAGTACGAAATTGAGCTGGATAGCGCCAAGACTGACGATCTGGTGCTGGAAGGTCAGGGTGAAAAGGTGGTGGTCGATTCCGTGTCGCTGCCATTTCTGGAGAACGCAGTGATTGATTTCACCGAGGAACTGATCGGGGCGCGCTTCACCATCGAAAACCCCAATGCCACCTCCAGCTGCGGCTGCGGCACCTCGTTTTCAATGTAATTCAGGCTTTGGCTGGCGTTTTCAGAGGCTTCGGCTGCGGCTAGCCAAAGGCCGAGCCGACCCGAGCAAACCCAGCAAAGAAGCGTTCAAAATTGCTGGTGCTGCTTTCGGCGGCACTCAGAATATCATGGGCTTCTTGGCTCAGGCCTGCCTGCAAATGCCGCCGCATCAGGGGCCAGTCGGCGCTCCTGTGGTGCTGCAGCTCATATAACATCTGTGACATCTGCCGCAGCGGCCCGGTTCGGCTGGCGCTTTGCCTGATTTGCATCGCGCCCGGCGGCACCCGCTGCGCAAAATATGGCTGCTGCGTCGCCGCCATCAGCCAATTGCACACAAAATACTGGTGATATGCGTCTGCTGTCTGCCTCGGGTCATCGGTGGTCAGAACAAAACCAGCCGTCTGCCGCAAGAGCCAGCCCATCCATGCCACCGGTGGCGGCTTTCCGGCATAGTGCAAGGCGATACACACCTCTGCCAGCAGATCCGCGTTCTGATCCAGATAGGCCAGCAGCCCGGCATATTCGAGGCTGATCAGCGCGCTCGGCTCCAGCTGCGGATCAAGGCGACCGTATTCCGACAGGTAGAACACGATATGGGTCAACTCATAGGCCGCCTTGCGATTGGGCAGCGCAAAGGTTTCAGAGCGATTGATGAAGCGCCGCAAACGGTGCTCGAGGGCCGCATAATCGCCGACGGCCTTGATGCCGCGCCGCTGCATCAGCCTGTGCGCCTCAGCACGTTGCAGGTCTGACAACTCGGCCTCGGCCAACCCCTGCTGCGCCACCCAATTGGCAATATCTTCACCTTTGTGTCCCGCCAGACCCAGATCCTCAAGATCCAGGCAGATCGACAAGATGAAGCGATAATATTGCTGGAAAAAGCAAATCTGATCTTCGATCTGATGGTAGAAACTGATCAATGGTCGCAGCTGGTTTTCGCTTAACCTAGCCCCGGTGCATTCCAGAATATTCAACAGCTCGGCATTTTCCTTTAACCAGTACACATCGCCTTGCTGTCGCCGGTGCTGTGCAAAATTATCAATAAGGGCAGTGCATTGCTGGTCAAAACTGGGTTGCGCACCTGGCGCCCCCGGCGCCCTGAGTGGAATGACGTTTGACATTCGATTGCTTTCTTTCAGTCCACGTAATCACAAGGCGCCCTTATGGGGCAATGAGCAGGCGCCGTTAGCTGCCCGACGAGAACATCTGCGTGCCCTCGCCCAAAGTGGTCAGCTGAAGACGGGCTGGCGCCGAGCCAGAGGAAAACAACTGGGTGCCCTCACCGGCCAAACTGTCGGACACAGAGGTCGGAGCAGAACCCGACGAGAAGGCACCGGTTGCCTCGCCGTTGAAAATATCCGCGCTCATCTCAGCACTGGAACCAGAGGAGAACAATGCGGTGTCACCCCCGTCAAAAAGGCTGGACACTGTGGATGTATGGTCACTGGCAAACGCAGTATTATTACGAAGAGCGGTCATGGAATAAACTCCTTAAACAGGTTGAATGGGTGCAGCTAACGCTTGCACTCATAACGCGATATATATTAATCAAATACCCTCAAAATTGTACGGTGTCTCATATTTCGGAGAGCTTCGCGTCACAACTCCATGAAATAATTGCTCAATAAATAATCAATAAATATTCAGCCGCCCGCCCCCATAACCGCAAAACTGCAAGACTTCTTAACTATACCGAGGGTTTATTTTGCGACATTTCACTATCAAATTGATCGCCCCAGCCGCCGATTCGGTCGCCATGTTCACATCGCCAGCTTGCCCCTGCCGCCAACATCGGCAATAGATCTCACTCAGCCCAACAGGAGACCTGAGATGAAAATCGCCAGCTTTAACATCAATGGCATCAAAGCCCGCGCTTTGGCTCTCCCGGCCTGGCTGGATGACGCCCAGCCCGATGTGGTGCTGCTGCAAGAGGTCAAATCGGTCGATGAAGCCTTTCCGCGCGCGCTGTTCGAGGACCGGGGCTATAATGTCGAAACCCACGGCCAAAAGGGCTTTAACGGTGTTGCGATCCTGTCAAAGCTGCCGCTGGAGGACGTGTCACGGGGATTGCCCGGCGACGACGACGATGTTCAGGCGCGCTGGATAGAGGCGACAGTGATTGGCAAACAGGCACTGCGCATTTGCGGCCTCTACCTGCCAAATGGAAACCCCGTGGAACTGCAAGACGACGGCTCCCCGGTACCGGGTGGCAAATACGATTACAAAATGCGTTGGATGCAGCGATTGCAAGCGCGCGCTGCCGAGCTGATGTCAGGCGATGCCCCGGCGCTGATGGCTGGCGACTACAACATCATACCGCAGGCCGAAGATGCCACCCGACCAGAGGCCTGGCTGGAGGACGCATTGTACCGGCCAGAAAGCCGCGCCGCCTATCGGCGCATCGTCAACTTAGGCTTTACAGAAGCCTTTCGCGCCCGCCACCAGGGCCCTGGCCATTATTCATTCTGGGATTATCAGGCCGGCGCCTGGAACCGGGACGACGGCGTCCGCATTGACCATTTTCTACTGACACCTCAGGCCGCAGACTTGCTGCTGGACTGTCAGATCGACAAACAGGTGCGGGCCGGCGAAAAACCGTCGGACCATGTGCCAATCTGGATCGAGCTGGATCTCTGAGGCCGGCCCTCCACTGACACCATTTCACCCGCCGCCTCACGGCATGGGCAAGACGGTAGCCGCCGAGGCTAATTCACGAAACTTCGGCGGTTACGTCATGCCCATATATCCAGTCAAACTGGCGCACCATTTGCTGCGGCGCCAGTCGGCCTCCCAGCTTCAAAACCTGATGCGCCGGCCATGCCAGCGGCGCCCGCAGGTGGTACTTCCAGGCGTTATGATTGGCGGCCTCAACGATGCGCAGCGTGCGGGTATATCGTTGATGCTGATAGCGTTTTAGACCGGCCTCGATAGTGTCGGCGGCACTCAGGGATTCGGTCAACACCCAGGCATCTTCCAGCGCCATATTGGCCCCTTGCGCCATGAACGGCAGCGTTGGATGTGCGGCATCGCCCAGAATTGCCACATGCCCCTGATACCAGTTTTTCGCCACCGGATGACGGAACAGCCCCCAAAGACGCACCTCGTCGACCGCCGATATCAGGCCACCAGCGACGCCGCCAAATTCCCTGAAAGCCACCCGCAGATTGGCCGGGTCATCGCTGTGGTTCCAGCCTTCTTCCGCCCAGGCACTGCGCTCTTGTACCGCGACCAGATTGACCTGCTTGCCGTCCCGCAGGGGATAGGCAACCAGATGCTTCCTGGGCCCCATGAACACCTGCGCTTCGGCTGGCAGATTCAGCAGATTGGGCACTGTCGCCCGCCAGGCCACCTGACCGGTGAACGCTGGCTGGCCTGGATTGTTAAAGGCTTTTCTGGTTTTCGAGTGCAATCCATCGGCACCGATCACCAGGTCACCGCCGCATTGGTCGCCGCGGGACAGATGCACCACCGGAGACGATCCGGCCTCCACCCGCTCGACCTTTTGCAGCAATCGAACCTGCACTCCGGCCCGACGCACCGCATCCGCCAGCATCGTAATCAGGTCCGAGCGATGCACAAAATAGAAATTCTGACCGCCGCCATATTGGTCAAGGTCGAGCCGCACCACTTGGCGGCCGTGACGATAGTGCCGCAAACAAACAGCCCTTGACCGCAGCGAGCACCAGGCCAAATCATCGTTCAGCCCCAGAGCCGCCAGTACCGCCACCCCGTTGGGGGTGATCTGCAACCCGGCGCCAACTTCGGAAATCGCCTCGGCCTGCTCCAGCACCGTGACCTCGGCGCCTTTTCGCTGCAGAGCCAGCGCCGCGGTCAGCCCACCGATGCCGCCGCCAATTATCGTGATCTTCTGACCTTTGAGTTCCATATCACCCGACTTCGCCTATGTTCTTCATCCATAAACGAAAAACGCCGGGACAACAGGCCCCGGCGTTAGTTTGTTAAGTAATTGATCTGGTTTCAATCGTCGCGATGAACTTTTTCGCGGCGCTCATGACGTTCTTGCGCTTCAAGACTCATCGTGGCGATTGGCCGGGCATTCAGACGCTTCAACGAAATCGGATCACCCGTCACGCTGCAATAGCCATATTCACCTTCGACGACACGGCGGATTGCAGAGTCGATCTTGGATACCAATTTGCGCTGCCGGTCACGGGTCCGCAGTTCCAGGGCACGATCGGTCTCTTCGCTGGCACGGTCGGAAACATCAGGAATATTTCGCGTATTATCCTGCAGTGCCTCAATCGTGTCACGGCTGTCCGCCAGAAGATCTTGCTTCCAGTCCAATAGTTTGCGTCGGAAAAACTCCAACTGCCTTTCATTCATGAAAGGTTCATCTTCGGCCGGTCGATAGTCATCCGGCAGAAACAATTCTTGCTTCATTTCGGCTCCTTCGGTCAGGCCATAAATGCTGGTCATAGTCTACTCCCAAACATTTGGCCGCCCCCTCTGCGGCAGCATTTATCTGCTCCACCCGAGATTGTCACTACACAATAGTAACCGTACAGGGTTAAAAGCGGCGTAACAGCAACACGTCGCGGGCTTCTGCGCAATCAAGGTGGGAAAAATATGCGTTTTCAGGGCACTAAAGACTACATTGCGACCGACGACCTGAAAATTGCGGTGAATGCGGCTGTCACCCTTGAACGGCCGCTGCTGGTCAAGGGGGAACCTGGAACCGGCAAGACCGAACTGGCACGGCAAGTGGCAAGCTCGCTGGGGATGCGGATGATCGAGTGGAATATCAAATCCACCACCCGCGCCCAGCAAGGCCTGTATGAATATGATGCGGTCTCAAGGCTGCGCGATAGCCAACTGGGCGATGAGCGCGTGCATGACGTGCGCAACTACATCAAAAAAGGCAAGCTCTGGGACGCCTTCGATGCCGACGAGCGGTTGGTGCTGCTGATTGATGAGATCGACAAGGCTGATATCGAGTTTCCCAATGACCTGCTGCAGGAACTCGACAAGATGGAATTCTACGTCTACGAGACCGGCGAGACCATCCGGGCCAAGCACCGTCCGATCATCATCATCACCTCGAACAACGAAAAAGAACTGCCGGACGCGTTTTTGCGGCGCTGTTTCTTTCACTACATCCGCTTTCCGGATGCCGAGACGATGAAACAGATTGTCGAAGTCCACCACCCCGGCATCAAACAGGCGCTGCTGACCACCGCGCTGACCCAGTTCTACGAAATCCGCAACACCGACGGGTTGAAAAAGAAGCCGTCTACGTCTGAGGTGCTGGATTGGCTGAAGCTGTTGCTGGCTGAGGATTTAACGCCTGAGGATCTGGCCCGAAACGGCGTTGACGCCCTGCCCCGGCTGCATGGGGCGCTGTTGAAGAACGAGCAGGACGTGCATCTGTTTGAGCGTCTGGCCTTCATGGCACGCGGCAAACGCTGATTTCAGATCCGCTTGCCACCACTCAATTGCAATGGCACCATGAGCGCACCTGACGCGCTATTTCATCTCTTGGGAATTGGATCCTCTAAGTATGACAGGACAAGTGTTGATCCGCGCGCTGCGCGCCGACGATCACCCCGATTGGGCCGCGATGTGGTGCGATTATCTGGCCTTTTACGAAACCGAGGTGTCGCAAGCAATCTACGACAGCACCTTTGGCCGCTTGATCGGTGAGGACCCGCAGGATTTCTCCTGCTTATTAGCCGAGCAGGACGGTAAAATCGTCGGCCTGACCCATTATTTGTTCCATCGCCACAGCTGGACGTTGGACAACACCTGCTACCTGCAAGATCTGTATGCCCGCCCCGAGTGCCGCGGCACCGGTGTTGGCCGCGCGTTGATCGAGGCGGTTTATGGCGCCGCCGACGTGAAGGGCAATGGCTCTGTTTACTGGCTGACGCAGGATTTCAACCAGACCGCGCGCAGGCTCTATGACCGGGTTGGAAAACAAACGCCGTTTATCCGGTATCAGCGCAAATGATCTGGCGCGCCGTCTTGATCTCGACCCTAGTTCTGGGTGGCTGCAACACCATTCCGCTAGAGCCGCCGCCGACGCGCGCCCGCATCGCTGACAGCGCCTTGCCGCCTGTCAAACGATTTGGGACATCACGCCCGCTGCCGCCACAGCGGTCAAACAGCGATATGGCGCGTGACTTTTTGGATCTGCACTTCAAATTGGAGGGCGGCAGCTCTCTGCCGGTATTCACCCGGTTTGACCAGCCGATAACGCTGCGGGTCACCGGTCGCCCGGCAAAAAACCTGACCCCGGATCTTGCCCGCCTGCTGGCGCGACTGCAAAGCGAAGCGGGTATCAAAATTCACCGCGTTGACAGCAGTAACGCCGTTATCACCATTGAATCCGTCAGCAGCGCCCAGATCCGCCGGGTGCTGCCAAGGGCGGCCTGCTTTGTGGTTCCAAACGTCGGCTCATTGGCCGAATACCGTCGCAACAGACGGCGCGCCAAAACCAACTGGTCGCAGCTGCGCAAGCGCGCCAGGCTGGCGATTTTCATTCCCAACGATGTCAGCCCGCAAGAGGTGCGCGACTGCCTGCACGAGGAACTGGCGCAGGCAATCGGACCGCTCAACGATCTGTATCGACTGCCGGATTCGGTGTTCAACGACGACAATGTCCATACGGTACTTACCGGCTTTGACATGCTGATCCTGCGCGCCACCTATGCGCCCGAGCTGGCAACCGGGATGACCCGCGCCGAGGTCTCGGCCCGCCTGCCGGCCCTGCTGAGACGGATCAATCCCCGGGGCGCATCCCGGCCCTCGGCACCGCTGCAGGACACCCCGCGCGACTGGGTGACCGCGGTGGAAACCGCCATTGGCCCCAATGCCACAGCTCAAACCCGCAAACGGGCCGCCAACCAAGCCGCCGCAATTGCCAAGCGTTTGGGCTGGCAAGATCACCGCCGGTCTTTTAGCCACTTCATTCTGGGCCGTATGGTTCAGGGATCTGACCCGGATCTGGCGCAAGACCACTTCAAGACAGCGATGCGCTATCTTGGCAACGCCCCGATCACCCAATTACACCGCGCCCAGATCGCCGCCCGTATGGCGGCCTTTGAAATCACCCGTGGCAACGGTCGCGCCGCACAGTCCCTGTTGCAACCCAGCATCCCAACCGCGGCGCGGTTTGAAAATGCCACATTGCTGGCCACCCTGATGATGCTGCAGGCCGAGGCGCTGGTGCTGAGTGGTGATTTTGACGCGGCACGCGCCGTCAGGCTGGACAGCCTGGGATGGGCGCGCTACGGGTTCGGTTCAGACTGGGCGGTGCGGGCAAGACTGAATGAAATTGCCGCGCTGAACCCCAATACTTTGACGGGCGGATAGAAAATGATCGTAATTGGCGGTTTGGTTATTGGGGCCCTGCTGGGCAGCTACAAGGCCCAAAAGCGGGGCGGTGGGCTGGCGGATATTCTTCAATATGCCGCCGTCTATGGCATCATTCTGGGCCTGGCCGGTATGCTGCTGACCCTGATGGTGCATCGTTTGGCGGTCTGAAACCATGTTCCAGCCCTTCTTTGAGAACCTTCGCAACGCCTCGGTGCCGGTATCTCTGCGCGAATACCTTAGCTTTCTCGAATGCCTGAAAGCAGGCCTTGCCACCTATGATGTCGAGGCCTTCTATTTCCTGGCCCGCGCCTCCATGGTCAAGGATGAGCGCAATATCGACAAGTTCGACCGCGCCTTTGCCGCCACGTTTAAAGGACTAGAGGCGATCCCGGCGCAGGCCGTTATGGATGCGGTCGACATCCCCGAAGAGTGGCTCCGCAAAATGGCGGAGAAGCACATGTCAGAGGAAGAGCGCGCCGAGATCGAGGCGCTGGGTGGCTTTGACAAGCTGATGGAAACCCTGAAAAAGCGCCTGAAAGAACAGGATGGACGTCATCAGGGTGGCAGCAAGTGGGTTGGCACCGCCGGAACCTCGCCCTTTGGCGCCTATGGCTACAACCCCGAGGGCGTGCGCATCGGCCAGAAAGAAAGCCGCCACCAACGCGCGGTCAAGGTCTGGGACAAACGCGAATTCAAAAATCTGGACGGCGATGTCGAACTGGGCACCCGCAACATCAAGGTGGCGCTGAAACGCCTGCGCCGCTGGGTGCGTCAGGGCGCCCATGAAGAGCTGGATCTCGACAACACCATCCGCTCTACCGCTGAACATGGCTATCTCGACGTCAAGACCCGCCCCGAGCGTCACAACGCTGTCAAAGTGCTGCTGTTCCTCGACGTCGGTGGCTCGATGGATCCGCATATCAAGGTGGTGGAAGAATTGTTTTCCGCCGCCCGCAGCGAGTTCAAGCATCTGGAATACTACTACTTCCACAATTGCCTGTACGAAGGTGTCTGGCGCGACAATGCCCGGCGCTGGGAGGCGCAGATCCCGACCCACGAGGTGCTGCGCACCTATGGCCCGGATTACAAATGCATCTTTGTCGGCGATGCCTCGATGAGCCCCTATGAAATCGCCTATGCCGGCGGTGCCAATGAACACTGGAACCCGGAGGCCGGTCAGGTCTGGCTACAGCGGGCGCGCGACCGCTGGTCGTCCAACCTGTGGATCAATCCGCTGCCCGAGAAATATTGGGATCACACCCATTCGATCAAAATGATGCGCGAGATCTTTGCCGGTCAGATGGTGCCTATGACCCTGTCCGGCCTGGAAAAGGGCATGAAGGAACTGACCCGCTGAGCCGGCACGCCAGGATCTCGGCGGGGTCTCGGCAGGGACTTAGATCTATCCGTTAATAGACATTTGGCGCCCCCAGCATCACCTCTGCGTCTTTCTCTCTTGTTCAACGCGGAGGTACAGCCCATATCTAAGCCATGTTGCGTCTTGCCCCAATTCTACTGGCCATTGCCTATGGCCTTGTCATGTACCGGATCTCAATCTGGCGCACCCATAAGGATCTGGATGCCAAGTCGACCGAGCTGGCCGACCGTAAGATGAAGGCGCTGACAGATCGAATGGCCGCCGCGTTGGAGATTTCGCGCATTCCGGTGTTCATCTACGAGATTGACCCGGTCAACGGCCTGGCCGCTCCGGATGGCCGGATTTTCATCACCCGCGGATTTTATCGCAAATATCAAAACGGTGAAGTCAGCGCCGAAGAACTGGCATCGGTGATTGCCCATGAGCTGGGCCATGTGGCGCTGGGGCATGCCAAGCGGCGCATGATCGATTTCTCTGGCCAGAACGCCCTGCGCACGGCGCTGATGATGGTTCTGGGCCGCTACATCCCGTTTATTGGCCCCTGGATTGCCGGCATGCTGACAACCCTGATTGCGGCCCGGTTGTCGCGCGGCGATGAATATGAGGCGGATGAATATGCAGCGGCACTGCTGATCAAGTCGGGGATCGGGGTTGAGCCGCAAAAGACCCTGTTCCGCAAACTGGAAGCTTTGACGCAAAGCCGGGCCGGCATGGCCCCCGCCTGGTTGATGAGCCATCCAAAAACCGAGGACCGGATCGAGGCGCTGGAACGGTTGCAGGGAAAATGGACCCGGTCCTAGCGACCCCGGCTGGCGACAAATGGGGGCGCTGCCCCCTCTTGGCCATGCGGCCAATTCACCCCTGGGATATTTTTGGCCAGATGATACCCGCGGATCTTTAGCCGGCCAGTGCTTTGGCCAGGCGCGGCAACCGGGCCTTTTTCAACAATGGGCGGATCTGCCATTCCGAGCCAGACAGGCGGCTTGCCTCTGCCATAACCCGCTGGCCCAGTTGCTCCATCCCGCGATTGTCATTCAGCCATAGATCATAGAGCAGCGCGTCGGGGCCAAGACGCTTCAACCCTTCGTCGGCCAGGATATCGCGCGGGAAGTCCTTGTTGTTCAGGGTCACGATGGCATCCGCCGAGGCTGAGACGGCCACCGCCAGCACGTGAATATCCGCAGCGTCCGGCAGCCACAGGCGGGACTCTAACCCCGGTGCCGGGGGCAGTTCCGCCTGCGGCCAGTTGGCCCGGATCAGAGCAATCTCAGCGCTGGCCTGTGCTGCGCCCAAGGGGCCCAGCTTCACCGCTGCACGCTCCCACTCGCCCAGAATGCGGGTCGACCACAGCGGCACGAAATGCCCCAGCGGGGCCGCGCCCAACAGCATCTCGCGCATCACCGTGGGGTAAAGCACACAGGTATCCAGCAGCAGTTTCACCGGTCCCGACCTTAGTCGAGCCGGAAGAACACGGATTTCAGATAGCCGCTTTCGGCCAATTGTGGCAATTGCGGGTGATCCGGCCCGGCAAAACCGGTGCGGATCAGTTGCGAAGAGCGACCGGCGCGGCCGATGCCGCGTGCCGATGCGCCGCGGAATTTGCTGAGGTCGGCGGCATGGCTGCAGGAACACAGGCCAAGGTAGCCGCCGGGTTTGACCAGCGGCGCCGCCAGTTTGGCGATGCGTTCATAGGCGCGCAGGCCCGCCTCCAGCGTCGGTTTTGATGGCGCAAATGAGGGCGGATCACAGATCACCACGTCGAACATCTCACCCTCAGTGGCCAGAGCGGCCAGGGTGTCGAAGGCATCGCCCTGACGGGTGGTGAGCTGGTCGCCGAAGCCACTGGCGACAGCGCCCTGTTCCGCCAGCGCCAGCGCCGGGGCCGAACCGTCGACACAAAGCGCCGAACCGGCTCCTGCGGCCAGCATCGCCAGGCCAAAGCCGCCAACATGGGAAAACACATCCAGCACCCGCGCACCGGGCGACGCCAGTTTTGCGGCAAAGGCATGGTTGGGTCGCTGGTCGTAGAACAGGCCGGTTTTCTGACCGCCGGTGAGATCCGCCATATAGCTGGCGCCGTTCATCTGCACCACAATCGGAGCCTCGGGTGCGGTGCCGTGCAGCACCATATTCACATCATCCAGCCCCTCAAGACTGCGGGTGCGGCCGGCGGCGTTTTTCAGCACCACCTCAACGCCGGTAACATTGATTAGCGCCTGCGTCAGCAGCTCCAGATGGGCCTCGGCCCAGGCGGCGTTGGGTTGCAGCACGCAGGCCGAGCCAAAGCGGTCGATCACCACACCGGGCAGCCCGTCGGCCTCGGCGTGAACCAGGCGATAGAACGGTGCGTCGAACAATTGTTCGCGCATTTGCAGCGCACGGGTCAGGCGGGTTTCGAACCAAGCCAGATTCAGTTCAGCATCGGGGTTGCGGTCCAGCATCCGGGCGATGATTTTGCTGTCGGGGTTCACCGTCACCAGCCCCATCGGGGTCTGCACCTCGTCCTCGAGCACCGCCAGGGTGCCGGGGACCAACTTACGGGTGCGCCGGTCAGTGACCAGCTCGTTGGCAAAGACCCAAGGAAACCCGTGCCGGATGGCGCGGGCATTGGATTTGGGTTTCATACGGACGCGGGCGCGCTGGGACGCAGAAGAGGAGGCTGTCATGGCCTCCTCTTAGCGGTATCACTGGTTCAGGGAAAGGCCCCAATGGGGACCCGTTAGAAGTTGTAGAGCATCTGAACAAAGTCGGCACTGGCGTTTTGGTAGCCTTCGGGCTTGGTCAGCTCGCGCCGAATCACGGCTGCCAGATGCGCGGTGATCCGCACTTTTTGGGTCTGACCAGAGGCGATGGCGACCAGGGCTTGCTGACCACCAAAGGCGTTGAGGTCGGCCCGGACGCTGCGCAGGGGCAACAGCAATGCGCCGGTTTCCGCATGTCTCACAGCCATCTCAAATTCGATCCCATGACGGCCACCGGTGGTATAGCGTGCCTTTTCGGTCAAGGCGTGGAACTTGGTGATCTCTATGTCCAGAACCACTGGCACCGGTCCGTCAAGCCCGGCAACGCCGTGGTCCATTGCACTCTGCACAATTGTTTGCACCTGGGCGTAGCGGTCGCCAAGTGGATCTTCACGCCAGACAATATCACCATGTGGAAGATAGCGATTGGCCTCAGAAACCTTTAGCGCGCGGGGCACGCGGACCTGCACCGAAGTCACATGCACAGGCACCTGCCGCGCCGCAAATTCAGCGCCGCCAAAAGAAACCACCGCAACAACCGGGGTCACGTCGGTGACCACCGGCGCCCCCAGCATGGGCCTCCACAGCGGCGCGGTCTGCTGCCGGATCTCATATCCCTGTGGCGTGCTCACCTGCCCATCGGGAAGGGCTTCAAACGGCGCGTTACGTGTTGGCACGTCCACCGAGGCACAGGCCGAAACGGTCAATCCAAGAGTGAGCAGCATCAGTTTACGAAGGATAGTCATCAGGTTGCTCCTTGCGGTGACCGGAATGTCCCGGTCTGAGAGGTCCTGCACAAGGTCGCGCCCAAACGCGGCAGCATTTAGGCAAATTTGGCTCAATTTCGCGTTATGTTAATGAATATTGACGCGCCCCCTACCCTATCGCTGTTAAATTAAGGGGGTTCGGCAGCCGCCTGTTTACATATGTTAACAGTCAGCGCCGGGTTTCGCGGGTGCCATCAGTCCCGCTTGCGCCCGCGCCAACCGCCACGGCGCTTGGGATTGGCCACAGCCTCCAGCCCCTGCTGCAATACCACACTCATCGGGTGATCCGGGTTCGCAGTGCCATACATATCCAGAATGACCTGGATCGCCGCGGCACTGTCCTGGCCGCCTGGCAGGCTCAAGGCCCAATCGAGAAAGATGCTGCGGCACTCGGACGGCTTTATTCCGTCGATGTGATAAGCCTCATACATCAATGACTTTGGGTCTAATTCAATCCTAGCCACGATCTGCACCTTCCCGTTTCAGGGCCTTTGCAATCAGTGTGTTGCAGGCCTCATATCTTTGTTCCAGATTATCCTGCAGGTCCTCCAGACGGTCAAATCCGGTGCTGCGGCACAAAAATTGCGCGCCGCCCTCGCCCAGATTAGCAATTTCTATCCCGGTGCTGGACAACAGCCTTGCGGCGGTCTGTACGGACCAGAATAAATCATAGCTACTGTGCAAATATGTCGCCTCCGCGACATCCAGCCAGCCACTTGCGACGGTTGCCTGCAAACCCGCCCCAACGTTTTGAGTTGTGCTGCCTTCCAGCAAGGCACCAACCTGCGATGTCAGCTCGATATCCATCATCCGGCCGCCACCAATCTTGGCATCCCAAACGCCCTCTGGTGTTTTCGCCGCCGCCAGCCGCAGCCGCATCTGTGCCATCTCGCTGAGGATCTTGATCCGGTCGCGCGGGGCAGTCAGAACCTCGGTGCGAAACGCCTCGATGTCCTGGGTCAAATCGGCCGGCCCCGCCACCACCCGGGCGCGGGTCAGCGCCAGATGTTCCCAAACCCAGGCCTCATTCTGTTGGTAATGGGTGAAACTGGACCAGCTGGTCGCCACCGGCCCCTTTGATCCCGAAGGCCGCAACCGCATGTCGACCTCGTACAAACGCCCCTGCGCCATCGGCGCGGTCAGTGCGGTAATCAAGGCCTGGGTCAGACGCGCATAATAGGGACGTGTGGCCAGCGGTCGCTTGCCCTGTGACATCTCCTCGTCCAGCGGGTCATAGATCACAATAATGTCCAGATCAGACTGCGCATTGATCCGCTCAGAGCCCAGAGATCCCATCGCCAGAACCGCAGCGCCGCGCCCCGGCGGCGGGCCATGTCTGGTTGCAAACTGAGCGATCACCAGCGGGCACAAAGCAGCGATCACCGCCTCAGCCAGTTGCGCATATTGGCTGCCGGCCTCCTGGGCGTTGGTCAGTCCACGCAAAAAATGCACACCAATGCGAAAATGCCATTCTTTGCACCAGCGCCGCGCCCCATCCAGCCGGGCCTCATAATCCACCTCCTGCGCCAGCCTGGAGGCCAGATCGGCCTGCAAGCTTGCCGTGCCCGGCCACTCATCAAAGAAAGAGCCGCCAATCACCGCGTCAAACACCCCCGAATTGCGCGACAGGTGACTGGCCAGCGCCGGCGATGTGCCGGCAATATCCACCAGTAGATCAATCAGTTGCGGATTTGCCTCAAGCAAGGAGAACAGCTGCACCCCGGCAGGCAAGCCAGCCAGAAACCCATCCAGCGCCATCAGCGCCTCAGATGGTTTTGCGGTTTTGCTCAGCCTAGCCAGCAATTCAGGCTTAAGCCGTTCAAAAATCCGCGCGCCGCGCACCGACCGCAACGCCGGATAGGTTGGCCAACGCGCAATGATATCGCCGTCCAACTCTTGCGACAGCACTGGCACCGCGCCGGTCCCACTGCCCGGCGCAAAGAAGTCTTCGGTCAGAGCATGGACCTCGGTCAGCCTCGACTTGACCTGGCGGATCAGCGCCGCCGGTTCAAGATCCATCAGGCAGGCGACCCGCGCCAGACCTTCCTCGGTTTTTGGCATCCGGTGGGTCTGCGCATCATGGATCATCTGGATGCGATGCTCGACCTCGCGGTGAGCGCGGTAATGTTCGGTCAGTTTTGCCGCCGAATCGCTGGGCACCCAGTCGCGTTTTGCCAAAGCGGCCAGCCCCTCGACGGTGCCCCGCAGGCGCAGGCTCTCGTCACGACCGCCGGCGATCAGCTGACGGGTCTGGGTGAAAAACTCAATCTCGCGAATGCCGCCACGGCCCAGTTTCATATCATGACCGGGAACTGTGATCGCGCCACCGACCCCCTTGTTCTCGCGAATTCGGAGCCGCATTTCATGGGCGTCCTGAATGGCGGCAAAATCCAGATGGCGACGCCAGACAAAAGGTTTCAGAGTGTTGAGAAACCGCTCTCCGGCGGCGATATCACCGGCACAGGCGCGCGCTTTGATATAGGCGGTGCGTTCCCAGGTGCGCCCCAAGCTTTCATAATACCGTTCCGCCGCCTCCATCGCCAGGCAAACCGGAGTTACTGAGGGATCGGGGCGCAGCCGAAGGTCGGTGCGAAACACATAGCCATCGGCAGTGCGGTCGCTGAGCGTCGCGCACATATTGCGGGTGGCCCGCACCATGCCCTGCCGGGCCTGCTGGAAATCTTCCGGGTCAAACCGGGTTTCATCAAACAGGCAGATCAGGTCGATGTCAGAGCTGTAGTTCAGCTCATACGCGCCCATCTTGCCCATGGCCAGAATACTCAGCCCGCCCGCGGTGGCGATGTCATCTTCAGTCATTCCCGGCAATTTGTTGCGCCGGATCAAAACCGCGATTTCGGCCTTGATCGCCACATCCGCCGCCAGCGCACCAAACTCGGCCAAAACCCGGGTGACCTGCTCCAAGCTCCATCCGCCGCTGAGATCCGCCAGTGCCGTCACCAGCGCAACCCGCCGCTTGGCTTGCCGCAATCCCGGCCTGATCTGATCCAGCGGCAAGGCCCGGCAGAAGTCAAACACCTGCGCCATCGCCGCCTCGGGGTCTGCCAGGGCCTGTTCCAGCCAGCCCGATTCGCGCCCTATCAGCTCTTTGAGAAAGGGACTGGACCCGGCCGCACCACCGATGAGGGCCGCCATTTCGCCGCCCAGCGCAGGAACCGATGCTTTAGCTTCAGCCCCCAGATCGACATCAAAGGCGCGCGGCAGGCGGGTTATTTTCAAAGACATGTTCATGGCCGCATCATTGTTCGGCCCGGTCGGCAAGGTCAATGTGTCAAACATCACGATCCCGGATAGGACATGACCAACCAAGGCGAGCCAGGCGATGACGGTGAGACTAAGGAAGAACGGCAGCCTAAGGCGGGGCTACCGGCCTGCCCCCAAAGATCAAATGCAATGGATGTAAAAACAGCACCCTGGCTGCCTAATTCGCTTGCTCCAAGCGGCCATCGGTTTCAACCTGGGCCACAGGGCGTTCCATTTGGGGAATGTCGGACAGAGAGAGAGAGCTTTGATGTCAACAACTGCCGCAACCACGCAACCCAACCTCGCCCATTGGAACGAACGCGTTGACCTGGCCGCCGCCTTTCGCTGGACGGCGCGGCTCAATATGCACGAAGCGGTTGCCAACCACTTTAGCCTGGCGGTGAATAACGATGGGTCGCAGTTCTTGATGAACCCAAACCAGATGCATTTCAGCCGGATAAAGGCGTCCGATATGTTGCTGCTGGACGCAAACGATCCGAACACGATGGACCGTCCGGGGGCGCCCGATGAGACCGCCTGGGGGTTGCACGGGTCGATCCACCGGCTTTGTCCACATGCGCGCTGTGTGATGCATGTGCACTCTATCCATGCCACGGTTCTCGCCTCACTTGCCGATAGCACATTGCCACCAATCGATCAGAATTCCGCGATATTTTTCCGGCGCCATGTGGTGGACGAGGAATACGGCGGCCTGGCGTTTGAAAGTGAAGGCAAGCGCTGTGCCGGATTGTTAACAGATCCCAAGATCAAGGTGATGATCATGGGCAATCACGGTGTGCTGGTGATCGGCGATACTGTGGCCGACACCTTTAACCGGCTTTACTATTTTGAACGTGCCGCCGAGACCTATATCCGGGCGCTGCAAACCGGCCAGAAGCTGCGAATTCTCAGCGATGCGATCGCTGAAAAAGCGGCGCAGGAACTGGAGGACTATCCCGATCAATCCGAGCGCCACCTGGCAGAGCTGAAAGCCATCCTTGACAGTGAAAATGATTCCTACGCGAACTGAGGCGCCATGAAAGGCGGTCTCCCGATGCGTAACATATCATCTGAGCTCTGCGCCGGGTCTGTGGCCCCCCAGTCCCGGCGCAAACGGCTGCTGACTTGGGGTGGGGCTCTGCGACAAATTCGGGGCGATCAAGGATCTACGCAATTGTGATATGGCCAAACACCGCCAGTGGTCGTTAAAGGTTGATCACGAAATTAAAAGGCCCTAGCAAAAAACCAATGGACTTGCTGAAGCGCATACTCTCGCCCCTTGCAATCGGTTTGCTGATCCTGACAACGGGGTTCGGCACGACCGCTTATGCGCTGGCCATGGATAGAGACGCGGGCCACTGCGCAGAGACCATGCCCATGCGCGCTGAGGCCAATGCGACCACAAATGCTGCCATCGACACCTCCCCGCCTGAGATATCCCCTGAGTGTTCAGGCGGTGAGCACGATAAATGCAAGGTACACATGTGCCTGGGATTGACCATTTTGACACCTCAGATATCTGCCAGCATGGTTCACTTCGACTTAGTCCAGGCGCGTTTCAAACGGGATCTGCATCATGTCAATCAAATCGAAGCCCCAGACCGGCCACCAACCTTCTGAGACTGAATTGCCGTGCGTTTGCTGTTCGGCCAAACTTGGGTGCGGTTGTTTTTGGCGTCGCTGCCGACCAGCAAACGCATTCTTCCAGTCCATATCCTTGTTGGGAACACCCTATGAAACAAAAATATACCGTACTCGCTGGCAGCGCATTTGCCGCCCTCATCCTGGTTGCCTTTTGGCAGACCAGATCCCCAGAGTCAGAGACGACCATCGAGGCGGTCGCGGGCGGTCCAATTGTCGCCGTGCAAAGCCCGCTGATGGAAGGCAATGCAGCGATTGGCAAGGGTATTTTTGACAATGCATGTGCCTCTTGTCATGGCGAAAACGCAGCCGGCACCAACGGTCTGGCGCCACCGCTGGTGCACAAGATCTATGAACCCAGTCACCATGCGGATGAGGCGTTCCAACGCGCCGCCTCGCTTGGCGTCAAAAGCCATCACTGGCCATTTGGAGATATGCCGCCGGTCCAGGGCCTGACCCGTGGCGATGTCACCATGGTCGTCGCCTATATTCGCACGCTACAGCGCGCCAACGGAATCCACTGAGGTATCGCCATGAAAATTATCATCACAATGATCGTTTCCGCGTTGCTCGCCTCAGCGGCATCTGCCCATTCAAAGGTCAGCACAACAACGCCGCCCAACCTGGCCCAGCTTTCCGATACTCCGGCCCAGATCGGCTTTGACTTTGCCAAGAACATTCGATTGACCAAGGTGAAGCTGACCCACGACAACGATCCGACGGTGCCTGTTGATCTTGTTGGGCAGACCGATTTCGAGCGGGACTTTACGCTGCCGCTACAAGACATGGGCGACGGCAGTTACCACATCGAATGGCGGGGGTTGGGCATGGACGGTCACGCCATGCAGGGCGCTTTCACCTTTGAAGTGAACTGAGCATGCCGGACATTTGGGAAGGCGCATCGATATTGGCAAAACTGCTGTTGTACGCCGGGATTACCGGGGCAACGGGGATCGCCATGGTCCGGCTCATCTTTTGGGACGACGTGAAATCCCTTGATGCGCGCCTGCGGCGCTTTTCGCTTGCTCTGGCTGGCGTCGCCCTCACCGCCGCCATCGTTGGTTTTCTGCTCCGCGGTGCGGCCTTAACCGGCGATATCGCAGGTATGGTTGACCGCGAAATGCTTGACCTCTTGTGGAGCACCTCGGTGGGGGAGGCGTTCACCTACCGGTTGGCCGGCATCACCCTGATCATTATCGGCCTGTACCTGCCTGTGATCGGGGCATGGGTCAGCCTGGCTGGCGGCCTTTTAGGCCTGTGGTCGTTTACCCAGATTGGCCACATCCCGGACCAAGAGCAAACCGGCATACGGCTGCTGCTACTGCATCTGGCTGGCGTTTCGTTTTGGGTTGGCATACTTGCCCCGCTGCGCTGGCTGGCCCGCGACCCCGCATATTTGGCGGTCGCCGCAAAATTCGGCGATAAATTCGGGGTCATGGCCTCGGCTATTGTCGCCGTCCTGGTGCTGGCCGGAGGGCTGATGGCCTGGTTGATTTTGGGGTCTCTCTCGCTGATCTTCACCACCGCTTATGGCCTGACGCTGGCCGGCAAAGTGAGCTTGGTGGCGCTGCTGCTAGGATTGGCAGCCGCCAACAAACTCCGTTTTATTCCGGCGATGCATGCGGGAAATCAAAAGGCGGCGGCTCACCTTGCCCGCTCCATTGATCTGGAAATCACTGTCATCACCGCTGTCTTGGTTGCAACCGCGATCCTGACCAGCGTTTTGGCATTACCGATGTGAGAAACACTATGAAAAGACGCGACTTCCTGACCGCAAGCTGCGCGGCAATACTGGCGCCGCAGCTCAGCTGGGCAGCCACTCCACTCGACCTGATTGCGCAATCCGTGAGCGCCCAGATCTTACCCGATGGCAGTCCAAAATCCGCGATGTGGGGATACGATGGCACCACACCCGGCCCCGAACTTCGCCTGCCTCAGGGAGGCGTCCTTGATGTCAGATTTCTGAACCAGATCGATCAGGGATCGGCAGTGCATTGGCATGGGCTGCGCGCGGACAACGCTATGGATGGTGTTCCGGGGCTGACCCAGGATGTCGTCCAGCCCGGCGATGCATTCGCCTATCGCTTTCGGGCGCCGGATGCGGGAACCTTCTGGTATCACTCTCATAACCGATCATGGGAGCAGGTCGCCAAGGGGCTATATGGACCGTTGATCGTCGAAGAAAGCAATCCACCGGATGTGGATCACGATATTACCGTTCTGATTGATGACTGGCGCATGTCGGACACCGGTGTTCTGGCTGCGGGCTTTGACAGCATGCATGACCAGGCCCATGCGGGCCGGTTGGGGAACTTTGCCCGCGCGATCATCACCACAGAGGGTGCAGTTCGGACCGGCGACCGGCTGCGCCTGCGGCTGATCAATGTTGCAACCGACCGCGTGTTCCCAATCGATCTGACTGGCATCGAAGGTAAGCTGGTCGCTTTGGACGGTATGCCGCTTGCTGAGCCTCAGGACCTTGCAGACCTGGTTCTGGCCCCGGCGCAGCGGGCCGATATCATTGCGGATGTCACCTCCTCCCAGGGCGTTCAATTTGTCTTTCCGACCCGCGACGGCGCCTATGTTATGGGCGAGATTACCAGTACAGGCACCAATACCCAGCGCGTCGCCTCAACCGTGCCGCCGCTACCGGCCAACAGGGTGGCGCAGCCTGACCTGGACAATGCGCTGGCCCTGACGCTGACAATGGACGGTGGCGCAATGAGCCCACGCAATACGCTGACTGACATCTGGGGCCTAAACGGTCAGTCCGGACTAACCGACATTCCATTTCACAGCTTCAAACGCGGCCAGACCGCACGCATAACATTGGTGAACCACACCCGTTTCCCACATGGAATTCACCTGCATGGTCATCACTTTTTTGAAGTTGAGGCGGATGGGAAACCGGCAGCCTTCAGGGATACCACCCTGGTCGACGCCGGTGACTCCCGCGATATTCTCTGCGTCTTCGACAATCCCGGCAAATGGTTGTTGCATTGCCATATGCTCGGGCATCAGGCGGCTGGCATGAAAACATGGGTGGAGGTGGCCTGAGGCGGATCAGAAATCGGTCCGGGGCCCAGTCCCCGACCACCACAATCCACATTGATTATTGGCCGCCCTGCGGTCTGACCGCGACAACCTCATAGGCTGAGGAACAGCCGGTTTGACGGGGCGGCCCAATCAGGGCCATATCTACGATATGGGCCAATCGCTTCTACTTGAAGACAGCCAGTCCGTTCTCCGTCAAAATTTTCCGAATTTTGACACCCATTTGCTTCACGTCATCCCCTTGGCTTCTGGAGCAAGTTTTACACTGCGGTCTCACCTGCCATTTGGGAACCCGAATTTTCAAGACACTCAAAGCATACTGAAAATATGCCGTACCAAATTCTTGGGGGGGAACATGATCAGCATCGAACTTTGTGCTGGCCAGCTTTTTCTTACATGTATGGCATCCGTCCGAATCGCCAAAATCTTGCATCTCATCGCGCTGTTTGTCAGACGCATCAGCCTTTTGTCCTTTAATACTCAGTGACAAATCCTGATGGTGAATATTACTTTTCTCTTTGGCCGAAAGACCCGGAAATACACCCTTCTTCTTAGCAATAGCATTTAATTTTTTGACCAGTTTACTCTGATCCTCGGCGCATGTATTGCAATGGGGGAAAAAACGATAAGACCCTTTCTTCCATTTTGGCCAATAGTGGGAAATGGCGTTTTCACTTAGATTTTTTGGTGGGATGTGATCTGATATCCATACGTCATTCGGTGCCTTGCCACATGTATGGCATCCACTGGTACGTCCAATTCTATTGACCTCAAATTTATGGGAGGCTTTCAATGGTCCGGGTGTCGCTGCCCCACCGATCTTCACTCCCCCTCCTCGATACTGAGCGGTTGATGCCCCCGTCAAAAACTTTCCCAGATTGGCCTTCAGTGGTTTCAACTGATCTAGAATAGTGTCTTCATCAGGTTGCTCTTTCAGTCGTTTTGATTTTCGATCCCCAACGTCATCACCGCCGCGGGCTCGTTTGACACCTTTAGGCATAATTTAGTTCCCTCCCCCATTTGACAATGCCAGCGCGTTTGTCGCCAGCTGGCTATTCAATAAACTAGACTTCAAATGCATTACAAAGTGACTGCGCCCGGCAATCGAAGCATTCCGGGTTTTAAAGCTCCAGAATTTTGCCCGAAAAAACACAGGCCATTTGACCAACCGTGGCCTCTTCCCCTGCATCTGTCAACAATTGCTCTTTAGTTGGGTAATTATTAGAAATTCAAATTCACATCCAAATCCATCTCCTGGAACATCCAATGAAACGGTCTGTAAAAGAGGGCCCCGACGGCACCAAGTTCGACGTAAAACGCGCCGAACGTTAATATGGTATGCATACATACTACATTGACGCGACGGCGCCTTGCCTGCTATTTGACAAGCATACATACCAAACTGGAAAACCGCACATGCAGTATCATCTGAATGGCTTTCACCCCGGCGTTCCCTTTGTCGCCAAGGCGCTGGACGCAACAGATGCCAGTTCAGCAACCGTTGATGTTCTGATCGTTGGCTGTGGTCCGGCTGGGCTGACACTTGCGGCGCAGTTGTCTGCCTTTCCCGAGATCACCACGCGGATCACAGAGCGCAAATCGGGCCCGCTGCAAGTCGGCCAAGCCGATGGCATCGCTTGCCGGTCAATCGAGATGTTTCAAGCTTTCGGATTCGCGGAGAAGGTGACCAAGGAGGGCTACTGGGTCAATGAGGTGGCTTTCTGGCGCCCCGGCGGGGCTGGCTCAGGTCTGCAACGGGCAGACCGGATTCAGGACGTCGCAGATGATCTGTCAGAAATGCCCCATGTCATCCTCAATCAGGCAAGGGTGCATGATTTCCATCTTGAGATCATGCACAACAGCCCGCATCGACTGAAACCAGATTACAATCGAGAACTGATAGAGCTGAGCAGATCTGATGACGCGGAATATCCCATCACCGCCACTTTCAGATGCCTTAATGGCGACCGCGAGACGGAAATCATTCGCGCCCGCTATGTTGTTGGCTGTGACGGCGCCCACAGCACCGTGCGAACATTCATTGGCCAATCCCTGAAAGGCGCCTCGGCACGGCAGCTTTGGGGCGTGATGGATGTGCTGGCCATCACCGATTTTCCGGATATTCGGTTGAAAACGGCCATCCAGTCGGCGGATCAAGGCAGCCTCCTGATTATTCCGCGCGAAGGCGGCTACATGGTCCGGATGTATATTGAACTGGACGAGTTGCACGGCGATGAACGGGCCGCCGACAGGAACGTGACGTCTGAGATGTTGATCGAAAAAGCGCGCGCTATCATTGCCCCCTATTCGCTGGACGTGAAGGAAGTCGCCTGGTGGTCTGCCTATGAAATAGCCCAGAGACTCTGTGATGCCTTTGACGATGTCCCTGACGGGGAGCGGCGCAGCCGCAACCCAAATATCTTCATCGCCGGTGATGCCTGCCATACCCACAGCCCAAAGGCTGGCCAGGGCATGAATGTGTCGATGGCTGACACTTTCAATCTGGGATGGAAACTGGCGGCGGTTCTGCGTGGCCAGGCGGCCCCTGCTCTGCTGCACAGCTACTCGGAAGAACGCCGCGCCAAAGCCAAGGAATTGATTGACTTCGACAGGGATATGGCCCGCCTTTTTAGTGCCAAACCCAAGGACGCGGCAGAGGCCGCGCAATTCCAGCGCTTTTTCAAGCAACACGGGCGCTATACCGCAGGAGTTGAGACACGATATCAGACCTCTCTCATCACTGCAGCGGAGACGCATCAAACACTGGCAACAGGTTTCAAAGTTGGAATGCGGTTCCACTCAGCGCCTGTGATCCGACTGTGTGACGGCAAACCGATGCAGCTTGGCCATACGCTCAAAGCCGATGGCCGGTGGCGGCTAATCGCCTTTGCAGCGGCGCAGGATAGCGGCCAACCCGGTGGCGGCATTGCCCGGCTTTGCGACTTTCTGACCGATAATCCGGACAGTCCGGTGGTACGCTTTACCCCCAAAGGGGCCGATATCGACAGTCTCTTTGACCTGCGCGCCGTGTTTCAGTTGCAGCATCGCTCTATGACACTGGAAACATTACCAAAGCTGCTGCTGCCCGCCAAGGGGATCCACCGTCTAACGGACTACGAAAAGGCCTTCTGCCCCGACCTCAAGCAAACCCCTGACATTTTTGATATTCGCGGGATCAACCGCACTACAGGGGCGCTACTGATCATCCGTCCAGACCAGCATGTCGCCCATGTCCTGCCACTGGATGGTTTTGAGGACCTGGCAATTTTCTTTCAAAAAATCATGGGCCTGTAACAACAGCTTGGTGCGTTGCCACTGAATTTTTCCGGCGCAGATGCCGCACGGCGGCAGTCCCTCAGCCGCGACGATGGCGCGGGTCGGAGGCCATCAAAAGCAACACCCCAAGTAAAGGCGTCAGACAAATCGAAGCGAAGAAATATGCCCAACCACCAAGCTTGCGATGGCGGCCGACGATACCAAGAACACCGCAGATCAAAAGATAAGCTGCCGCAATCCAGAGAACGTAATGATTTGCTATGGGCATGTCGCCACCTATCGGTTGGAAGAAATGAAAATGTCAGATGCTAAAGTATTGCCCGGCACAAAGATCAGAGCCTCGCTGTAATCCGTCGGTTGCGGCGAGATATGGGGGTAGCCAACGGTGATGCCTGCCCAGGGCAGGTTGTTGCGCAGGGCTGGTGCCACAACGGATGGATCAAGCGACTGTGCGGCGTCTACCGCGGCAGCAAGCAATAACACCGCGTCATAGCCCTGACCGGCCCAGCCATTTGGGGTGACTCCGTAGCTGCGCAAAAATGCTCTTCGAAAGTCCGCCACTTGGTATGCATTCTCTTGCTCGGCAAATAGGCTGGGCTTTAGGATGATCAGGTCCTCTGAAAAGCGGTCCTTGGCGGTTAGGCCAAATTCCTCGGGATGCCCCAGCAGAATCGGCCGATCGTAACGCAGCCGCGCGGCGTCCTGCAGCAGGCCCTCGCGCATTTGTCGGTTTGCCAGAATGACCAGCGCATCAACATCGGCTTGACCCAGACGGGTCAGCAGATCCTGATAGCTCGCCTGTTGCCGGTGCAGGGTGACCTGCAAGGCAATGTCGATCTTCCGGAAGGCCGCCCTGTTTGTTGCAGCAATGGCGATTTCACCAGAGAGATCGGAAGGATCCCTAACAATCGCGACAGACCGCAATCCTAACTGCGATAAGGCATCCGCGATGCCTTCACCTATGTCCCGGCTGTCAGGAATAATGGCAAAAGTGTAATCAAGGGGGAGATTGCTCAGCGTCTTGTGCGCCACCAGAGCGTTCAGATATATGATACTGTTTGCATCGTAAAGAATGGCGGCCTGCGCAGCGTTGGCCCGAGTGGAATGACCGATGACCGCAAGCAGGGCAGAGTTTTCGACCAGCTGACGCGCAACGACATTTCTGTCTCTCTCCTCAGGGTCCAGCGCCGCTTCGTCCATTTCAATAAGCCCGAGTGGCTTTCCGAGCAGGCCACCGCGTGCATTCACTTCGGCGACGGCCATCTTCACCCCCTCCCGAAATTGTGGATGGGTGTTGCCATTGTAAACCAGTCCAAGCGCCACGGTTTTATGGGCCCCCAACTCATTGATCGCGGGAGGTCGGGTCGACAAATCGAGATTATTCTCAGATTCCTGATCGCCGCGGACCACCAGATTCAAGCCAAGGCCAACGCAGAGGATAAAGAAAAGCACCTTGTTTACGGTCATGGTAACACCTCGAATGGGGCCTCAAGAAATTCTGCTGCTGTCAGCAAACCGTCCGCCACTTCTGCGCGTGGCGGCTGACCGGAGACAGCCGGTACGGTTTCAGTGCGCCTCACATTGGTAAAAGAAATGCCCGGAGGCGAGCGCTCATCCTCAGCAGGCGACCCATTGGGAGTATTTGAGAATGTGTCCCCACCAAGAATGAGGGGCAGGCCATTCTGGCTGGCCCCAATCACCACGACTTTGGCATTGTTCGAACGCGCCAGCTCCAGCGTCGCTTGGATACCCTGCCAGTTGATCAACCGGTCATTCAGTGTTCTGTTGATCTCAAAAAGATAGTCGTGAATGCCGCCGGCCTCAATCTTGAGACGCTCGGCTTCCTTTCGCTGTTGCTTGATCCTGAATTCATAGGCTTCCAGTTGCTGTTGATAGACCAGCTTATCTTCCACCGCCGCAGCCACCCGCGGCGGAAGAACCACTTCGCGGATGAGCACCCCAGTGATTTTCACATAGCGTTGGCCGGCTTCTTCGCCCGCCTCCTGCAGAACACTGGTCAAAATGCCAGCCTTGTTGGTATAAATTTCTTCAGGATCGGCCTGTCCCAACCGCCGTCTCAGAACCGATTCAATCTGATTTATTACAATGACTTCGGCGTAGTTTGGACCAATATGTTTGTGCAACATCCCGACAAGCTCGCGTTCTGGGTGGTAGCGGATGGCCAGTTTTAGCGTCACCGGTAAGCCTTTGTTGGTCAGGGTGGTGAAATCGTGCAGGATGGTCTGGATGCGGATGTCGTAGATATACAGCTTGTCCCATGGGTACTTAACGTGCACGCCTTCCTGAAACACCCGGTCGGTGATGGTGCCGTTGGAGAGCGGTTTGTAAAGGACCCCAGCCGAGCCAGCGGGAATGATGCGAACAACGGCAGGATAGAGCGCCGCGCCGAGGATCAGAAGGATCGCGAGAAAGGCCAGCAGCCCCTTGGCGGCCGAATCAACGGCCCATCTCAACCGGTGTTTTTTCGGTATCTCGACACCACTTTGAGGCGCCAGATCAGCTACATCCACTGAAGAGGCCCTCCAAAATAGTCAGTTGGCCCCGCGACGGTATTGCGCAGGGCCTGAAAAGGGCCTGCCAATACCAAGATTATGCGGGTTCCGGCTTTGCCGTTTCGGCTGTGGCGCTATCGGCCTTCAGGTCCTTTGCCACCGACTTACCCAATTTGAACTCGCGCAGAAAAAACGCCCGCATTTCGGCAACGCTGAAGCCCATCAGATCACCGCCACTGTCAAAGTGCCGGGCGAAAACCTTGCCAATGGCGTAGGTGATAGCCCCGGCAAGAACAACCATGCCTGCAGTCCCTGCCAAGGTCCCTGCCAGCGGCACCGATTTGGCCAAGCTGGCAGCGCCCAAGGCGATCGCCACCGGTGCGGCGCCGCCAATCAGCGAGATGATAATGCGGCGGGCGAGTTTCTCATTGAAGGGCACATCATAGAGCTTGGCAAATCCGTGAACCATTTTCAGTTGCACGGCAATGATGGCCGCTGCGTCGAACATCGGCACCGGCACCAGGGCGACCCCCATGGCAGCGACAACATAGGTCTTGATCAAGTTCTCGATCTCAATCTCACTGGGTAATTCAGTCGCTTTTTCCGCCGCCAATTGCACAACATCTGGCTGATCTACAGCCACATCCTGCTCTGGATTTTCCGGTTCAATGGCCTTGGGTTTTATCTTTGCACTTGCCTTTCGTGTGGTGGATTTGATCGGCGCTTCGGAAGCAATTTCTTCTGTCATTTCAATTACCTCTTTAAGTCTTTACGGAATCCTGCTGAAAAATCGAAAGTCCGCAGAGAATCCACGGATAATCCGAATCATTTACTTGACTGTCAATGTATACTAATTGATTTAAGATCTACCACAAGTTGATTTTACCACCGCATTCCTGTATCGTCTAAATTAAGATCAAGCTATTTTTGAAACCACGACCCTGACTGCCAAGAAAAATCTAATGTTCGACCACGGAATGCGCGGTCCATTGGTCAAATGTGCGGTCCGGTGAGGAGCACAGATGATCACCATTCTTTCCGGGTTGGGATATCAGATCAGCGGACCGGGTTTTGCCGGTGCTCTGCTGTCAATCGTGACTGCGGCCCATTGGATTCATAACGCGGACCATCCAGCGCAACATTTGGCTGCCGCAGGCAGCTTGCCGCCGGTGCAGGGCCGCAGTCGTCGGCCAGTGCCGGGACGCAGGGCGCGAATTGACATCGGGCAGATTGCGCATCACCGACAGACGGCCACGTGACCAGACAAAATGCAGCCAACCCATCGTATCAGTTCGCGGAAATAGGCCATCATGACCTCAAACGACCTCTCCCGTCGCACCATCGTATTTGTGAATATCGCCCATTCTTTTGACCATTTCATCCTGCTGATCTATCCAACTGCGGTGATTGCCATCGCGGTTGAGAGGGGGCTGGATTATGCGATGCTGATCACCCTGGCAACCGGAGCATTTGTCGCCTTTGGACTGTGCTCCCTTCCGGTTGGCTGGCTGGCAGCGCGCTATGGCTCTCGCAACATGTTGGCGGTGTTCTTTGTCGGATATGGTCTATCTTGCATTGGCGTTTCCACCCAAACCTCGTTGCATGGGCTGGCTATCTGGCTGCTCATTCTGGGCGTATTTTCAGCGATCTACCATCCAATCGGATCGGATATGATCGTGACGCATGCGCAGCGCCCTGGCCGTTCACTTGGCTGGAATGGCGCATGGGGGAACATCGGCGCCGCCAGCGCACCTGGGGTAACTGCGCTGATTGCTACAACCGTTGGATGGCAGGCCGCCTTTGTGGTGCCCGGGTTAATTTGCATCGGGATCGGTATTTTATTCATTATTCTAGTACCTTACGACGGAGAGGGTCAAAATCAGGAAATATCCAAGGTAGGAAAGCGCCCGCCGGTGGCGCGGCCAATCGTACTATTGGCAATTTTTGGACTGGCTATCGTGGCCGGCGGCCTGACCTTCAATATGACAACCATCTCCCTGCCAAAAATTGTCGACGAGCGGCTGGGCACTGAACTGTCGCTTGTGCTCACCGGCTCCTTAGCGACAATCGTTTTCCTGCTGGGCGCTCTGACCCAAGTCACCTTGGGCCGAATGATCGAAAACTTCAGCCTGCCGATGGTATTTCTCTGTGTGGCCATATTTCAGCCAATCGGCCTCATGGTGGCTGCAACCAGCACCGGTCCTCTGATGTTGATGGGTCTGGTGATGGCAATGGCCGCGATCTATGGTCAGGTGGTGGTCAACGATGCCATCGTTGCCTCATACGTGCCGCGCGAGCTTCGCGCCAAGGCCTTCAGCCTAAGATATTTCATGGGTTTCACAGTCGGAGGTTTCGCCATACCGATCATCGCCTTTTTGCACTCTGTCGGAGAATTTCCACTGGTGTTGGCGGCGATGGCATGCTTCGGGACGCTGGTCTTTATCTCCTCCATAGCATTTGCACTGGAGGCGAGCCGTGTCGCGATGCCCGCATCAGTGCAGGCAGCTTCTGACTAATTGAGTCCATTTATGAAGCCTCCGGCGCATCCCATTGAGGAGAGATTCCTTGGAATTCTGGTCGTGGAGACGCATTTCTGATCGCTGCGCGCCGCCGCGTCAGGTTCTTGGCGCCCTCTCCACTCTGTGGTCCTCAGACCGCCATCTTGGCCCAGTGCGGCGCGCTCACTAAGAAGGTGGCACAGCCCCTCTTCAGTATCTGGAGTTTCCTTTCAAACGCGAATCTGCCTGTGTCAGCACCAGCCCTTCAATAATTCAAACTTACATTGCAATTAATTTTCCATCAGGCTAAACCTTAGGTTGTTAAACGTGGCGATTTATTTTTCCTGCCGTCGAATTGCAGTGCCATTCCCGACATTGACGGCGAATTTTCATGAGTGACCGACCCGCACTTGCCTATCTTGGCTAAGCTCCGTTTCAATCTGACGGAGCAATAGAGAAATATTGCGCGGGGATGGATATTTGTTTGGGGGACCACAATGCATCATCAAATTGAATCCGAAGTCCGGAGCTATTGCCGGTCTTATACGGCAGTTTTCGAGCGCGCTGCCGGTGCGCATATGTATAGTTTAGAGGGGGCCGAGTACTTAGATTTTTTAAGCGGCTGCGGGGCACTGAATTATGGTCATAATAACCCGGTGCTGCGAGATGCCTTGCTGGGTTACATTCAGTCGGGCGGTATCGCGATGTCGATGGACATGCACACCCGCTCAAAGTCGGAATTCATCGATGCCTTCGACTCCCTTATCCTCAGACCGCGCAAAATGAACTACCGGCTACAGTTCACCGGGCCCACAGGCGCCAATGCCGTCGAGGCCGCGATAAAGCTTGCCCGCAAGGTCACTGGGCGCACCAATGTAATCGCCTTCACCAATGGGTTTCACGGCTGCACCCTTGGGGCATTGGCCTTGACGGGCAACAGCCATCACCGCGCCGCCTCTGCGTCACTGTTGAGCCAGGTCAGCCGGTTCCCTTACGACGGCTATCTCGGGGCCGGTACAGATACCTGTGAATTGCTCCAGAAAATGCTCGAAGACCCCTCCAGTGGCTGCGATAAACCGGCGGCGATTATCCTTGAAACCGTTCAAGGCGAAGGCGGCCTGAACCATGCCTCCGCGCCCTGGCTTCGCAAGCTGGCCACAGTGGCCAAACGCAATGATATTCTAGTTATCATCGACGATATCCAGGCGGGTTGCGGCCGGTCCGGAACATTCTTTTCCTTCGAGCACATGGGGGTCGAGCCGGATATGATTACCATGGCCAAGGCGCTGAGCGGGTTTGGCCTGCCGATGTCCATGGTGCTGATCAAGCCCGAACTGGACCACTGGCTGCCCGGAGAACACAACGGCACCTTCAGAGGTAACAATTTTGCCTTTGTGACAGCCCGGGTAGCACTTGAACACTATTGGGCGGACGACACATTTGCCCAGCGTTTGAACAGCAAGATAGAAGTGCTGCGGTCTGAGCTTTCAACGCTGGCACATCGCTATGGTTTTTACACCAAGGGGCGGGGTTTTATGCAGGGCATTGATCTGCGCGACGGGGCCCTCGCCGACGCGGTGAGTGCCCGCTGTTTCGCAGCAGGCCTGATTGTCGAAACCTGTGGTCCCAAGGGTGAAGTTCTGAAATTGCTGCCCCCCCTGACGATCTCCGAAGCCGACATGCTTGATGGTATTGGCCGCATTGAGGCGGCTCTGCAGGCGACCCTGTCGCAACCGATTTTAGCAAATGCATAACTCTAACAATTGGGAAGAAAATCTATGAAGAACTCTAGCCCATCGACGGAAATCTATGACATTGTCGGCATCGGCTTCGGACCCGCCAACATCGCTCTGGCAATCGCACTGGAAGAATTGCACCCCGACAAAAGCTTTCGCTTTGTCGACAGCCAGAAGCAGATAGTCTGGCAGAATGAAATGCTGTTCGAAAACGCGCTGGATGTGTATTCGAATATTCAAAATTCGCCTCATCGCGATCTGGCCACGCCGCGCAATCCACGCAGCCGCTACAGTTTCCTCAATTATCTTCACGAGAATGGTCTGTTCTGGACCCAATTGAACCTAAACATGAGCATGCCGCTGCGGCCTGATTTTGCAAATTACATTGCCTGGGTGGCCGAGAATTTCCGGGATCATTTCATTGGCGGCACCTGGGTAACCGGGATTGAACCACGCGGTGACCACTATGCCATCAAATGCGACAAAGGACCTGAGATACTGGCCCGGCATGTGGTTCTGGGAACCGGGCGCCCGCCACAAATCCCTGAACAATTTCAGGGAATCAAAAACCCCAATTGCATCCACTTCACCAAATACAACTCGTCCATAGAGGCCATGGTTGCCGGCAACGACAAACGCATTGCCATCGTGGGCAGCAGCCAGACCGCGGCCGAGATTGTGTTGCACCTCACCAAGATGCACCCGCAGATCGAAGTCGATGTGATCATGCGACGCTTCGGCTTCCCCCTCAAGGATACCACGCCCTTTGTCAGCGAAATCTATTTCCCAGAGTTCACGGATCTCTATTTCAATTCCTCAGAGGCCATGAAACGTCGGATTGATCGCGACGTTTACGGCACCAACTACGGCACGGCCGACGAGGACGTCATCCAGGAAATATACCAGCAAATTTATTATGATAAATTGGCTGGTCGCAATAAACTGGAGCTCCACCGGCTTTCAGAGATCAAGAACGTCCGCGACAAGGGCGGGAAAATAGAAATCACCATCAACGACAGAATGCACACCCGGACCTTCGATAAGGCCTATGACGGGGTGATTTTGGCGACCGGATTTGTCAACTATGGGCCGCATCCACACAACCAAAAGATACCCAATCTGCTGCAGCCATTGCAGCATCTTTTGCAGCTTGAAAGAGGCGCGGTGTCGGTGGGGCGGAAATACGACCTTGCTCTGACGCCAGAAGCTCCCGGCAAGATCCTGATGAACGGGCTTTGCGAAGTGACCCATGGCATGGGGGATGCCGGATCAATCAGCCTGATGTCACTCCGCGCGGCGGAAATCGCCTCCAAGGCTTTTGAGCCCGGTGACAGCGCAGGCCCGAAGACTGCTTCAGGCGATGCCGACACTGAGTTACACCCAGTTAACGCCTGACCAAAGCAATCAGACCCCACCGCGAACATCCCGGTGCGATGGGGTCAAATCAACTCTTTTGAGGCGAGGCAGCTGCTGTGTGGCCCCCTGACACATTAATCGATCTCTCAATTGGTGTGGTACACCCCGACGCGGATTTCTGGCCCCCCTGTGACGGGAAGAGGTCCAACCCGGTGGCATACCCAGACCGCTACGGTGACCCAGAGTTGCGGGCGCGCCTGTCCGCAGGCCTCGACGGGATGCCGCCGGTTGCGGTAACGGCAGGCGCCTCCATGGCGTTGGTCAGCGCCTTTGCCGTACTGCAAGACTCGGGGCCAATCCGGATCCCACGGCCTGGCTTTCCAGGTTATCACCGGGCGGTAAAGCATTTGAAAATTGCCCATAAGACTTATGACATGTCGCTTCAGGAACCGGCCGAAGTGAGCATTCGAACCGCCATTAACCAGGGCGTCAAAGGCGGCGCAATCGTCATCGCAAACCCGGGCAACCCGCTTGGAACACTTATCCCCGATGGCACTGTCTCGGAGCTCTGTGCTGCTGCGCGAACCGCTGGAATTCAACCGGTTCTGGATGAAACCTATCGCGGGCTGGTGTTTGACGCCGACGCCATCAAGGGTAGTGCCAGGGTGGTTCCGGGGGCGGTACAGGTATTCAGCCTGTCAAAGGGGCGTGGGTTGGCGGGGGCCCGGTTGGGCTATTTGACCGCGCCGCAAAATTTGTTGCAACAAATAGTGGAGGTTCACCAGGATTTGACGCTGGGTGCCAGCCAAGTGAGCCAGTCGACTATTGCCGGCACCGGCCCGTTGCAGGTGTCCAGCCTGCAAGCGTCACAACGTCGCTTTCTCCGCCGCGCCCGCGACCTGGGCCGCTCCATTCTGAGCGGCAGCCGCCTAAAAACCTCCAACCCAATTGCGACGCCGGCCTTCTGGGTTGAATTTCCAGATTGCCCATTGGACAGCCGCGACTTAACCGCTCTTTTGCGTGACCAACACGGCATCCTGGTAGAACCGGGGGACAAGTTCGGGATCCACAATCGCACTGCGATCCGCATTTGCTTTGCTTTGCCGGAAGACAAGGCACGCTGGGCATTCACACGCCTGGCACAGCTCAACCAAAGCCTATCTCCCTGACCAAAGGACTTGATATGACCTATGATGATTTGGCCACCTTCAGCCAGGCCTGGACCAACAAGGATCTGGAAACCCTGATGCGCTACGTCCATCCCGATTGCGTCTATGCCGCCTCGGTTGGCCCGGAACCGGGGCAGACGTTTCGCGGCATGGACGAGGTGCGGCGCGGTTTCGCCAACATGCTGGCGCATGACACCGGCAAGCGGCAAGAAGGGGCAACCGTGATTTTTGGCAACGAGGCCATCAGCGAATGGTCCTTTACCGAGCAGAGTGACGGCCAGGAGGTGGATATTCGCGGCTGCGATATTTTTGCCTTTCGGGGCGGCAAGATCCTGAAAAAGGACGCCTTTCGCAAAGTCTTTTCCTGATCAGCTCGGAGGCGATACGACCGATGGATCAGCGACTTGAACGAGCCATCCTGAACGGCAGACCGCGCCGACATTACTGTGTCGACTTGGTTGCACGACCTGCCGTTTCAAGAGCAAAACTGCAACGCATTCTCTGCACCGAATTTTGCCACGGCGTTTTCCACAGCCAGGCATTATTTTGTGCGGCGGGAGATGACAGGCTGGTCAGACTGTCCAGTTGTGGGCGACTAAGCCTGTTGGCGCTTCTGCATGTTTCGCGACCGGCGCCAGAGGCAGCGGCCTGGTCGGAAAATTGGTTTCCAAGGTGTGAAGACGTCGCGGCGAGGTTTGAAAAATATCGCCTGGCCATTGCCTCCGGTGAAACGGCATTGGTCTGTCGGGCCCT
Source organism: Paracoccaceae bacterium (assembly GCA_013214575.1). Classification (GTDB taxonomy): domain Bacteria; phylum Pseudomonadota; class Alphaproteobacteria; order Rhodobacterales; family Rhodobacteraceae; genus Parasedimentitalea. The sequence goes on from JABSSD010000021.1 coordinate 65,747, forward strand.
GATCTGCTGAGCGGCCTGATCGGTAGCTATGTTGGAAAATTATCCTCCTGCAAGCGCCCCATGACCGGCGGATGCCGCCTTTGTTGCCCAAAACGGCTGAGCGGATTGATGTCGCAGATCCAGCGTGACCTGGCCTACGTCACGGCCCAAGCGCTAAAGTTGCGGACCGAAAAGTGGGCGCAGGGAGATCATCAGGCCAGACCTTCACGAGGAAACCATCCTCCTCATGCCTGATTTTGGGAAACCGAGGTGAACCTTGGGAAGCTCCGTTCATATACAGAACATTCGCACCCCTAAACCCGTTGTTTTAAAAGGAAAATATGGTGGGTGATAAGGGATTTGAACCCCTGACATCTTCGATGTGAACAACACGCCCCTGCCGCAAGTTATTGATTTTTGGTCAGGGGGACGCTTTTTAAAAGGGAATTTTCACCAGCAACGAGAGTTAAACCGGTTCACGCAGGTTCACTGAACCTAGGAACGCTTCGTTACTTCGACGAAGTGCTCCCCTGCTCTGCCCCGCGCAGCGCCCCCCAGGAGCCACCCACATAGGTAATCCGGTAATCCTTGATTTGCTTTGTACGGCAGGCCGAGCACCGCAGCCGCGCGATCGCCTCGCCAACCGTTATCTGATCGCCCCACTTGGCAATGATGTCGACGACCTGGACAGGCCCGTTGTGGCCGCAGGCGCATTCAAGCCACAGCTGGTGTTCGGGGATGACTGATAGGCGCGTGCCGCCGCGTTTGAGCATGGGCTGGGGATATCGGAGGTCAGTGAGTCGGGAAAGCCCCTACGAGAACATTTCCGGAACCCTCCTTTTCTGGACCGTTATCAAATTTGCACTAGATATTTTTCAATCCGCCTATGACCTGGGTGGGGAGAGTGGCCCGCGCCCAAACAACCCTTGTTTGCAACTGCGGGCCGCTCGCCGATAGGCTCCCTATCTGGTCACAGTGCGGGCTAGATAGATGTCCGCTATTTCCGGCGCCATCGAAGCGCTAGCAATTCCTGCAGCCATAAAGGCTACGCCCCGCCAGTTCGCGGTCCCCGCCCGCCCCATCGCAGTCGATAATTTTTTTAGTTTTCTCCCCCATATGGGGGACGCGCAGTCGATTATAATAGTGTCAAATTACTTTGTAATTTTCACGTTTTTAGTCGTGAGGCATCAAATGAACTTCCCTTCCCCGATCAACCCGATTGTGTCCTTTTTGAATTCCCCCTTCACCGCATTGATAGATATCGGTCGTACAGAAGCTCAAGATCTCAGTCTTGACGACGGTTTCCGAGTGAAAGCCAATCCGCACGCCTCGAGTGGCTCCTATCTTGAGGCCACGAAGGATTCCTCGAGCGCCGGTGGTGTCTTCGACGGAACGGCCGGGTACTATGATCTCACGGTCGGATATTTCGATGAGACCGACGGTGTATCGCATATGGAAGTCGTGGTGAACGGTACTGTCGTAAATGCCTTCGGCTGGGACGGTGATTTCGGCGACGCGATCATCACCCGAGCCGGACGGGCTGAGCACGACATCCAGAGTATTTGGCTCAGTCCCGGCGATGTTATCCAAATCCGTGGCACCCGAGATGGCGGCGAAAAACTTCGTACGGATTATTTCGATCTTGAGCCCAGTTCGTCACCGCCGCCGACCGAACCGTTCGTCATCGAAGCCGAAAACATGGATATCATCTCGGGTTTCAAAATTGTGACGAATTCTGTTGGGTCCGGCGGAGCGTTCCTGCAGGACGATTACGATCGCGAAAACGGACAGCCAGTCGAGGCCCGCGCTGCCTACACAGTCAGCCAGAGTGGCACTTACAATGTGACCGTCGGCTATTTCGACGAGACCGACGGCATCTCAACCCTGCGCGTGTTGTTGAACGGGGTCGAAATCGACAACTTTGATTGGGACAGCACATCGGGCAACGAACTTGCGGACTCTAATAGCCGCGCCGAACGCACAATTGAGAATGTTGTCCTGAAGATTGGAGATCGGATCGAGATCGTCGGCTCTGGTGACGGCCGCGAGCCGCTGCGCACCGATTTCTTGCGCTTTGATCCCACGGAAATAGGCCCCCAGCCAACCCCGGACCTTTGGTATGAAGACAACGGCGAGGTCGTCATCGCCCTCAACGACGGTACCGGTGCGTTTACCGAGCGTGGAACCGGTATTGCGGTCGGTGACGCAGATATTTTGTCGGGCGATTTCGACGCTGACGGCGATATTGACTTCCTGCGTGTCATCTCGAGCGGCGAATCCATGCCCTCGACGGGTCCGGACAACTTCGAATTCGACATTTCGACGACCGTCTTCGAGAACGACGGGTCTGGAAATTTCACGCAGGGGCAGGCTTCGACCTTCACAGTTTACCATTCCTACGACGGCAATTCCAAATTCGTCTTCAAGGCTCATGACGCAAAGGATGTTGATGGCGACGGAGACGTCGATTTTCTGGCGACCGAGTCTGCTGGAGGATCCTCATTCCTTCTGCAGAACGACGGGACTGGAAATTTCACCCTCCTCGGGCGAAGCTCTGCAGTTTTGGGAATTTCGAACCGGGCGCTACTGGCAGATTTCGATGGGAATGAGGCGCTCGACGCCGTGTTTTTCACGGATTCCCAAGAGAATGAGGTTGGCATATATACCAATAACGGCTCGGGTCTTTTGGCCTTTAGCGACGTTACATCCCCCAGCGCAGAAAGTTACGGAGATGGTCAGATCCTCGATCTCGACGGTGATGGCGACGAGGACGTCCTCTTCGTTGCATCAGGCGAATCGCGCGGCATTTATTCTTTCCTGAACGACGGAACGGGGGTGAAGGAAGAGGGCCGCGGACCAAGCTTCACCTCTGGCGAGGCAGGTTACATCGGCTCGATGGAAGCCGGTAACTTCGATCTTGATTCGGGCATCGAAATGGTCAGCGCTGGGGCCGAAGACGATGATGAAGGCATTGATCCGGGCTTGCGGGTTTTCGATGTCGTCGAAACCGCCGACGGCAAGGAATTCGTGCTGAAATCATTCGACGCCTCAATCAGGGGTAATGTGGTAGCCAATGCAGATTTCGATCTCGATGGCGATGTAGACCTTCTGATAGTGCCGAGGTCTGGTCCTTTCGAGGTGACGCTCCTGCTCAACGATGGAGATGCAAATTTTACTTCCGTCGGCGTCGTTCTGCCGGAATTCGTAACTTCGGAATTCTCTTTCGCTCCGGCGCTTCAGGTCGCGTTCTTCGACGACGGAATTCTGCAAGACGAATTTATCCTGGTGTGAGCAAGCTTTAGCGCTCCTTTAATGGACTTGAGGCGCCGCCTCGATATGAAGCGCGCCCTGGATCTCGGCATGCAAGACCATATCTAGGAAATAGCGCAAGCCACCCTCTGGAACGAACTCACCCAGACCGGCGCGAACATCATTCAAGCTTTTGATGTAGTCAGCTCGATCGGCCTCGGTAAACTGGTCACCATCCCACGCCGCCATGCCGCGATCGGCAGCGGCCAGGACATC
>JABSSD010000210.1 GCA_013214575.1 Paracoccaceae bacterium
ATTTGTGAAGCAGTCACGCGTCCGAATTAAAGCTGATCCGCGCTGACGGATTGAACGATCCGGGGGATCGTTCAAAGGTGCAGAATGCGGTTTGTTGCCGTAAAGACAGCTGAACAACAAGCTCTGCTGTCGCTCCATCGCGCAGGGGCTCTGCTTGTCCGCCAACGCAGGCAGCTGATCAATGGCTTGGGTGGTATGGTCGCGGAGTTCGGCGTCTACATCGCAAAGGGCCTCGCGCGGGTCATCAGTTCCGTAATGGCCGCGAGCTTGCAGCATGGTTGGGTCTGACGCCCGCGAACAAACCCAGCGGCGGCAAAGAGAAGCTCGGGCGCATTTTGATCCCTTTCGGGACATCGCTCGCGATGCCCTGCCGGCCAGTGAATGGGTGATCAATACTTACGATCATTGCTGGTCGTTGGCATGACGTCGCTCGTCCGACAGACCAAGTCACACCCGGAGCGCGCCAATAATTGGCTGGCGTCACTGCTGGAACGCAAACCAGCGCGCGTCGCAACTGTCGCTATCGCTGCCCGAGAAGGGCCAATAAAACGGCAAGGATCGTCTGGGCCGTTTTGACCCGCAACGAACCATATACACCGCACGCGGCCTAAGGGAGGAAGAACAACGAGTTAGCAAGATCCGCGAGATGATGGTGCATAAGTCTGCCGCCAAAACCAAGACACCCCGCCGAATGGCTCGGGCAGTATAGCCCGCAAAGCTGATAAGGACTTGGTTTGCGGACCCCTTCAGGGCCAGCGGTCAAAACCGCGCAAACAGGCCCCCCTCTCATGGTTTGCAGGCAAACCACTGCCGGGCAGTGGAGCACATGACTGCTTTTGACAAATGCACAATCCGATCGAAAATGTCTTGCTATGCAGGAGCCATCCACACAGGCCATTCGTGACGACTGCAGCGAATGGCAGCAAGGAAGGGGGACGTTGCATTCATTGGCTGTTTATAGATCCAGCACCAAGGCCCTCAGCCCATGGTGCTTGGAGAAAATCGGTGTGCAAGGTATGAACGTGTAATACTGACCTACGGATCCTGCAGTCGGATTATAAAACAAGCATGAAATGAAGGACACCAGATGAATCTCGAGAAACTTTCAAAACGAGTGAAGCAAGAGCTTGAAGCTGCGCTTTCCGCCGACCTTCCGACCACTGAGCGGGAGGCGATTTTTGAAATCGTTCAGCGAGCGATGCTCGACGCGTCCAATCGCACACACCGCGAGATGAAAGAAACTGCAGTTGTCTGCTGCGGCCCTGAGGCCGATCTAGCCCACAAGATTCAAGAGCAAATGGACAAAAAACGCGCTATGCTAATTGCAAACTTGAGCGCTATGCGTTGACGTGACGCTGATGGCTGGCGCTTTGCCCGCGTAGAGCTAACGCGACTGTAGTGCTAATCAGCCCCCCGGCTGGCTTTTGGAGCCGTCGCGGCACCCTATGATTGATTTCAAAGCGGCGAAATTTTCCGCATCTGGGACATCGGTGCGACGCGCAGCGAATGACCGGAATCCGCCCATTCTAACAAGTCTTCGGCCAGCAGCATTGGGCACTATCTCTGTCCGGTAAACGTCGTCGATACGTCCGGAAGGCTGCGCCGCGCTATAACAAAGGTCGAAGCAGAGCCGATAGAGTAGGCGGTCGCTCCCTCTCGAAGCGGTTGCAAAGGAACAGCTTTAGGCACTGCGCCTGTCACGAAATCAGCCCATGACTGCATCAGTATCCTGCGCCCATGTCCTGAAACTTGTCCGCATGCCATGTAGTGAGGCGCCCGGCGCAATTTTACGAAGCACCTTGGCGACCGCGACATCAGAAACTCCCCCAGATTGGGGCAAGCGCGGCGTGGATATCAGATTGATGCAGCTGTGACATACGACGTTCGCCTATGGCCGGGACTATGTAAGGCCGAAGCTGGCTCATCCAGCGCCCTGCGGTTCCATCATTCCGCAGGCCAGCTTTTATGGCGTCAAAGGTGGTGTTGGCTGCCTCTTCAAAAGTGGGGTCTTGTCTGCTGGTTTCTACTCGGGCTTCTTCTGTTTTGCGTTCGCGGGCTATCAGGGGGTCGTCACCTGCCTTGAGGACTATCTCCCAACGGTCCCGCTCTTTGCGCGCATCCGTCAGGCTGACCGTAGGGCCGGGGCTAAGCCCCATTTCTCGGCTGCGCCCTTTTTGACTTCAAGGGCCTTCAATTTGTTTCTAGCCATATCTGGCCTCCACTTTGGCCATCGCTTTAAACTGACGCTTTGGCTGCGATTTCCATTTCTACTTGTGCTTTAGCTGCTTGAACGGAATTTCTCTTTTCATTCAAGTGGTTTACCGCAGGTGTCCCTTCATGCCGCAGGCCGCAGATAACAATGATTTTGGCGCGCAATCATTGCAACTTTCGAACACCGCAGCAGCTGCGAAAAGCAGCGCGCCGCAACCGGCAGTTCGAAACAGAAGGATTCTGGTGACGGGCGGCTGTGGGTTTATCGGGTCGCATCTCATTGATCGTCTGATCTAGGCGGGTCATGAGGTGCTATGTGTCGATAATTTTCTGACCGGCAACAAGCAAAATGTTGAGCATCTGCTGGGTCATCGCCGTTTCGAGTATCTGTGCCACGATGTGACAAACCCGCTGCATGTCGAGGTGGACGAGATTTATAATTTGGCTTGCCCAGCATCTCCGGAAAAATACCAGCGCGATCCGCTCCACACCATGAAAAATTCTGGTGTTGGGGGCAATTAACATTCTCGATTTGCCCGAGCGTCTCGATATCAAAGTATTGCAGGCTTCAACCAGCGAAATTTATGGCGATCCGAAGCAGCATCCGCAACGCGAAAGCGATTGGGGGCATGTGAACCCGCTTGGGCCCAGAGCCTGTTAAGATGAGGGTAAACGCTGCGCGGAAACGCTGTTCATGGATTATCATCGACAGCTCAATGTGCAGATCAAAATCGCTCGTATATTCAACACCTATGGGCCGAGGATGAGTTTTAATGATGGGCGGATGGTCTCGTCTTTTGTGCTTCAGGCACTGCAAAATGAGGACATCAGTATATTCGGTGACGGCTCTCAAACGCGGCCCTTTTGCTATGTCGGGGATATGGTGACCGCGCTGATCGACCTGGTGGGGACCGGACCAGAGGTGACTGGGCCGGTTAACCTGGGAATGCCGCATGAAATCTCCGTTGTGGAGCTGGCGCAGCAGATTTTGACCAAAGTCGGGTCACAATCCAAAATTGCCGTCCGCCCACTGCCAATGGACGACCCTCGGCAACCTCTGCCCGATATTTCTCTGGCCCGCGAAATTCTTGACTGGCAACCGCAGGTGCCTCTCGAAGACGGGCTGGACCGGACGATCAACTATTATCGGGGTCGCTTGATTGATGCTGCTTGAACAAGATGCCGGGGCGGTCGTTGGCGTAAAAAAGATCTTGAAATGCTAGCGTCAATTCGCGGCTTTCTCATGCGGCCTGTGCATCCTACCGCTGTCGACACACCGGTCGCTAAAGAAAATGCCAAAAAGCTACGGAGAGCCGGGCATCGGTTGGATTATGTATCGGTGCCGGGCTCCGAAAGGTGGTCGGTTGAAAACAGAGGCGATCTGGCTGATCTGGCGCGAAGCCGGTTCACTTCAGTGGCAGTGATTACGCTGGAAGGGCGACGCTTGGCGTCTCAGATGGCCCTGTTTTCGATGGCGGATATCATTGTTGCGCAACATGGCGCTGCCTTGGCCAACCTGCTTTGGGCGCGCAGCGGTGCAGATGTTGTAGAGATCCTGTCGAGCGTCCATATCGGGTCCGATTTAGTCCCGTTCTATTTTTCAAATCTATCTGCAGCAATGGGGCTTCATCATGAAGTAATTCACCAACCCAGCGACCACGGCCCTGTCTGCGTGAAAGATTTTGCCGTTCTGATGGATGCACTTGCACAGTCACATGATAGTGCGGCCGGTCAACTGATGCATCACTCCGGGGCTGTGGCGACAGGTGGTGGATTTATCCCGCAGAGCAGACCGTGAGCACAGCCAAATGCTGCGCCGCCCGCCGATGTCCAGTTGAGCGAGCCGCTCGTTCGCTCCCCAGAGGGTGCCTTGGGCCGAAAGTTCCGGTTGACGGATCTGGGAACCGGTCGTGAATGGCCCGCCATGATGTCGTTTGCATGGTGAAATCTCCGCGACCTAGGGTAATCAACTGGGAAAACCGCCAGAGGTCTTGCCGCTGATCCTGTGAGCTGCGCTGATGGCTGACGGTGTTGCCGCAGTATTTGTGCCGTTGACATGGCGACAAGGAACACCGCAATCTATCGCGACACAAAACACGCAACAGGCTGAAAGGTCAGGCAAATGCAGATTACATCCCTCCTCAGACGGGCCGCTCAGATCAACCCGGATGGCATTGCCACGATCTTTCAGCAGCGCCAGCAAACCTGGCGCCAGATGGCGGATCGGGTGGCCCGGCTGGCCGGCGCACTGCAGCTTCTGGGCATGGGGCCCGGCGACCGGGTGGCACTGCTGTCGCTGAACTCGGACCGGTTCCTTGAGTATTTCTATGCCACCGTCTGGGGCGGTGGGGCGATGATGCCGATGAACACCCGCTGGGCGCCGGCCGAATGCGCCTATGCGTTGAACGATGCCGGGGCTGAGATATTGCTGGTTGACGATGCCTTCAAAGAGACCGCCCTGACGATCAAGTCGCTGGTGCCGGGGCTGAAGACCCTTGTTTACTGCGGCGATGGTGACACCCCTGAGGGCATGGAAAACTACGAGGACATGCTGGCGGCGGCAGAGCCGGCGGTGGATGCCGGGCGCGGCGGCGATGATATGGCCGGTATCTTTTACACCGGAGGCACCACCGGCTTTCCCAAGGGGGTGATGCTGTCGCATATCAATTTCTATGTCGGTGGCGTGTCCAACGCGCATGAGATGAACATGCGCGACGGCACCATCTATCTGCATGCCGCGCCGATGTTCCACATTGCCGATATGATCTGGGTCACCGCCCTGACCTTTATGGCCGGCACCCATGTGGTGATCCCGATGTTCACTCCCGAAGCGACGCTGGATGCGATCGAGAGGCACCGGCCCAGTCAGACCCTACTGGTGCCGGTGATGCTGCAAATGATCCTGCGCAGTGACAAGCTGGCCAGCACGGATATTTCGTCGCTGACCCAGATTGCCTATGGGGCGTCGCCGATCACTGAATCGGTCTTGGTCGAGGCCTTTGGGAAATTCCCCAATGTGGCCTTCCTGCAGGCCTTTGGGCAGACCGAGCTCAGCCCGGTGGCGACCATCCTGCAGACGGATTATCACGTGCTGGAGGGGCCAAAGGCCGGCAAGTTGCGCTCAGCTGGGCGGGCAACACGGGTCTGCGAAATCCGCATCGAGGATGCCGACGGCACTGCGCTGCCGCAGGGCTCTGTGGGGCAGATTGCGGTCAAGGGGCCGATCACCATGCTGGGCTACTGGAACAAACCGGAGGTCACCGCCGAGACCATCCGCGATGGCTGGCTGCTGACGGGCGATGCCGGCTATATGGATAGTGAAGGGTTCATCTTTTTGATGGACCGGCTGAAGGACATGATCGTCTCGGGCGGCGAAAACGTCTATTCCGCCGAGGTGGAAAATGCGCTGGGTCAGCATCCGGCAGTGGCCACCAGTGCGGTGATCGGTATCCCCAGCGATCAATGGGGCGAAAGCGTCCATGCCATTGTGATCCTGCATCCCGATGCCACGGTCACTCAGGCTGAATTGCAGGCTCATTGTCACCAGTTGATCGCCGGCTACAAATGCCCGCGCAGCATTGAATTCCGCAGCGATCCGCTGCCGCTTTCGGGTGCCAACAAGGTGCTCAAGACCGAGTTGCGCAAACCCTATTGGGAGGGGCAGGCGCGGCAGATCTCCTGAACCGGGCCTGAACCGGGGGGCATGAAGCGGGGCAGGGCGTTGCGCAACTGGCGAACGCCCTGCTGGCGCTGAATTAACCGTGCCGCTTTAAACCCTCTCTGCCAGCCGCACCGGCACCGCAGGAAAGGGTTTCCCATGAACAAAGTCATCACCGAGGGCATAGTCTTGATGCCACCCGCATTCTCGGGTGGTCTGGATGTCTGGTCCAGTGGCGACGGCACGCCGGGGTCTGATACCTACGACAATGCGGTGAACGCGGCCTTTGTGCCTGCGGATGCCGATTTTGGCGGCTGCCTGGAGTTGCAAAAGACCGAGGCCACCCAAAAACTGCGCCACATGGGGCAAACCCCGCTGCTGCCGGGATGTTACCTGCAGATCAAGGCGCGCATCAAGGCTGTCAGTGGCGCGCTGCCCAGCGTGCGGATCGCCGCCTGGGCCGGTGGATCGGGCAGCAGCCATATCAGTGGGGTGGTGGAAACCGGCCCCAGTACCCCGCTCACCAACTATGGCGAGGTGGTCGAGATCAGTGCCATTGTCGGCACCGGCGCCCGGGGCGGCGTCGACATGGCCTGGGGGCGCAATGCCAGTTACGGCCATATGGGGCTGGACCTGACTGGCGCCAGCGGCGGCGTGCTGCGGGTGGATGATATCGAAATCACCGACATCACCAGCGCCTATCTGCGCGATATGCTCAGCCTGGTGGATGTGACCGACTTTGGCGCTACCGGCGATGGTGCGAGCAATGATGCCCCAGCCTTTGAGGCGGCAGATGATGCCGCTGACGGTCGCCGTATTCTGGTGCCTGCCGGGGTGTTCCATCTGGCTGACACGGTGTCTCTCAACCATCAGGTGGTGTTTGAGGGCACCGTCACCATGCCCACCGACAAGATGCTGCTGCTGACCAGGGATTTTGACTTTCCCACCTATGCAGCGGCCTTTGGCGATGAGGAACTGGGGTTCAAAAAGGCGTTTCAGGCGCTGCTCAACAATACGGACCATGAATCGCTGGATCTGGGAGGCCGCAAGGTCAGCCTCAGCGCGCCGGTGGATATGCAGGCGGCGGTGCCCAACAAGACCAGTTATGCCACCCGCCGGGTGATCCGAAACGGCCAGATCGAGGCGCAGTCGGGGGCGGCCTGGGATACCGTGACAGTGACCTCACAGGCCACCTATGACCCCAATGATGCGCGCACGCTGACATTGGTGGCTGACATCGCCAATATCCCGGTTGGAGCCCTGGTCGAGGGCGCCGGGGTCGGCCGCGAGATCTATGTAAAGTCGAAGAACACCGGCGCCGGAGAGCTGACCCTGAATGCGCCGCTCTATGATGCGGCGGGCACCCAGGTGTTCACCTTCAGAGATTTCAAATACATGCTGGATTTCAGCGGCTTCAGCGCGCTCAGCAAATTTGGCCTTACCGAGGTCGAACTGCAGTGCAACAGCCATTGCAGCGCCATTCGCCTGGCGCCGTCCGGCTCGGTGTTCAGCCTGGATCGCTGCTTTATCTCCCGCCCCAAGGATCGCGGTATTTCGTCGATTGGCACCGGCTGTCAGGGCATATTGGTCGACCATTGCCAGTTTCTGTCGTCCGAGGAACCCGAAGATGTGCCGGACCGGACCTCGGTGGCGCTGAACGTAAACGCAAATGACGCCAAGCTGCGCAACAACCGGGTCACCAAGTTCCGCCATTTTGCCTTGCTGGCCGGGGGCAACAATACGGTGACCGGCAATCACTTCTTCCAGGGAGATTCAGTGGCGGGCGGGGTGCGCACGGCGGGGCTGATCCTGGCCAGCACCTATTGTTCCACCACGGTGTCGGACAATTATATCGACAATTGCTTTATTGAGTGGACCAATGAGCAGGATCCAACCCCGGATTTCACCTCCGGGTTTTCGTTCAGTTCGCTGTCGATCTCGGACAATGTGTTCCTGTCGGGGGACGTGGCGCCCTGGTTCAGCTATATTGTGGTCAAACCGCATGGCAGTGGCCATTTCCTGAACGGAGTCTCGGTGGCGGGCAATAAATTCCGCTCGATCAACGGCAACATCGACCGCGCCGAGCGGGTGGATACCAGCTTCTCCGGGCTTGATTTCAGCCGCTCGAAAAACGTGTTCTTCGCGGGCAATACCTTTCACAACGTCGATGCCCTGGTGGCCAATCCAGCACGGATCCGCCACGTGCAATCCTCGGCGGCCAAGACATGGACCATTGATCCTGGTGATGCGCTGCCCTTTGGCGGCAGGTCGCGGGGGGTGGACAGTGTCATCGCGCTGGGACCGATCACCACCAGCGGCGGATCTTCCCGCCATGCCATGCCCTATGCCAATCTGGAACAGGGCAGCAATAAGGATCAGGTTGATCTGGTCTGGGAGGAATCCGTGAAAGGCGAGGTGCAACTGACCCTGCGGATGGACAAATGATCAGCTCTGGCTTTGGCTCTGGCCCAGGTCTTGCGGCGTCAGATGAAAGGCCTTGCCGAAGCCGCCGTTCAGATGGGCCTCAATGATCTCAAAGCGGACAAAGGCAAAATCGGTGAAGCCGATGTATAATTTGGCCTTGGGATGGTCGCGCAGATAATGCGCGGCCAGCGCGCCGTAACCGTCATCAGCGTGGCGCAGGAACGAGGCCCGGCAGATCAGGCTGAGACGCGGATGGGTCAGCGGGTCGCCCTTGTCGCCGGGCTCTCCCACCAGCAGCGAGCAGAGCGGATTGGCCTGCATTGCCCCGCTGTGCATCGACAGCGATGACACCAGGCTCAGCGGGCGGCCCTCGGGATCAACCCCAAAACCCACCCGTGTCACCAGCGGTGTGCCGCTGTCCAGCACCACCGCAAGTGCTGCAAATCGGGCCTTACTCATCAGGCTCTGCGCCAGGGCGCGGGCCTGGTCGTCGGTGGGGCGGATTGGGCTGGTCATTGTCTCTTGGGTCCTCGTCGATGCTCTAGAAGCTGTGCCACACTCCGACTTTGAGGCCAAGACTGCGCTGCGGAGCCACCCGGTGCTCGACGCCGATCAGCAGCTGAACCTGCTGTGGCAGCGGGATCTGCAGCGAAGGCGTGATGCTGTAGAACAGGCGCTGACCTGAGATCTTGGCGGTTTCAATCTGCAGCATCGGTCGCAGGCGATTCTGACCCGTCAGGCCGATGGTGGTGTCCAGTTTGAAGATCGGATCCGGGCTGGTTGCGCGCATTTCAAAAGCGCCGTCGATCGCCAGCCAGCCCGGCCCCCAGGCGCTGTCAAAACCCCGGCCATAGGACAGTGTCAGCCGCTGCATGGGCCTCCATCGGTTCTGCGAATGGGCCCCGCCCAGGGCCAGTTCCGTCGCCAGATGGTGGTTTGAGCGCAGGAGATCGAGCGGAATACGGGCAAAGACCAGTGCATGCCCGGATAAATTATCGTTGTCATTCAGGTCGATGCCAAGTGTCAGCCCAGCAGACAGGCCAAAATCTCCATATATTCCAAGGTCCGATGACCAGCCGCCATCGCTGTTGCGCAAAGTGGCACTGGCCGCTGCAAAGCCGCTGCCCGGATCGCGCATCCAAGCGCCGGCCCGGGCCGCGGTCGGGCCCAGAACCAAGAGCCAGATAAGGATGAAACGACGAAACATGACAGGCAATCCCAGCATCATTTGGGGCGCGCATGTGGTTAACAAAGGGTTACTTTGCCGACACCGGGTGGCCAGTCGCCAGGGATTTAACGCACAGATTGCTGAAAACACTTCTGTTTGTGATGAAAATCCGGCTAGGCTGAAGATCTTCAACGGAGGAGCCAATGCCAACAATAGCCAAAACCGCTGAAATCCAGACTGTCATTACGACGTTTGAAATGACCCCAGGCACCTGCCAGGACCTGCTCGACGCACTGACCTTGGCCTATTCCGAGTTTATCTCGCTACAACCGGGGTTCATTTCAGCGGGCCTGCACGTCAATGACGCACAGACCCGGATTGCCAATTATTCCCAATGGCAACGTCGCGAAGATTTTCTGGCCATGCTCCGCACTCCGGAAATGCGCCAGCGAAACCGCAAGCTCAACGGGTTGTGCCGCAGTTTTGAGCCGGTGATGTATGATGTCGCCGAAACCTTCGGGTAACGGCGGCGCGTTTCGATGTCTCTGCCGCGGGGCTTCATCTGGCCAAAAATATCCCGGGGGTGAATTTGCCCCGCAGGCCAAAAGGGGGCTGGCCCCCATGCTGCCAGGCCGCCAGGCTCTGAAACCGCCTCTGCATCCGCCTCGGATGCCGCCCCGGATACTGGTGTGACTGCCAGTATGACTGCCAGTGTGACTGGCGGGAAAGCCTGACTGTTGACTGGGTTACTTGCTTGGCCGCGCTACTTGTCAAAGGACGGGGCTCTGGTGCTGGTCCGGCTCGGTGTTCTGGGGGTTTTCCGGGTCGATGTTCCGGCGGTGTTCCGGGGGGGCTCTGGCTGTTAAACGCTTGGGTAGGCTCAAAGAACCGGGTTGACCTGGATCAAGGAAACAGCGCGCATTTCGGCGCAGTCTGTGATGAGCCAACACGAGGAGACCTTTTATGTATCACAAAATTCTGGTGCCCATTTCCTTTGATCCCGATCGCGATATCACCGGCGCCTTGAAACTGGCCAAGACCCTGTGCACCTCCGGTGGCGCGGTCACCCTGTTGCATGTGGTTGAGCACATACCGGCCTATGCCATCTCTTATATGCCGCTTGACTATCTGGCCCAGGCTCGCATAGCGCTGCAGACCGAGCTGGACAGCCTGGCCGCCACCCTGCCGCATGCCATCGGTGTGGTGATCGAGGGCCATTCGGGACGCTCCATTCTGGATTGGGCTGAAACCAACAATCCGGACCTGATTATCATTGCCTCGCATCGTCCGGGAATGCAGGATCTGCTGCTGGGCTCCACCGCCTCGCAAGTGGTGCGCCACGCGGCCTGCGCTGTGCATGTCTTGCGCTAAATCGTAGCTGTTGAAAATTCTGCCCGAGCTTACTTGATCCTGCCATAAGCGAGGATCATTCGCCTTGGCATAGCATATCAAGCGCCAGCTGCTTCTGTGCGGTTGGCGCTTGGCGTTGGCGTCGGTTAGTGCAGGGTGCAGAATGAGCCGTGCTTTGCCCCCTGCATCAACTGGTCAAAATGCCGACCCTGCATTTCGACCAGTGTTTGGTGGTCGCCGGCCTCAAACCAGACCTTGTCCAGGCCCGACAGGCTGTTGTCGACGATGGTCGGCACGTCATAGGCGGCGCCGACGGGGGGCGCGGCGCCCAGGTTGCAATCGTCAAACACCATCTGGATCTCGGTTTCGGCGGCCAGCCCCAGACGGCGATCCAGCATGGCTTGCAATTGGCTCAGATCCACATGGTGGTTCGAGGGCACAACGGCCAGTATCGGGCCTTCTTCCATATGGATCAGGACCGATTTGGCCAGATGGTCGCCGGGCACATGCGCCGCTTCGGCGCAGCCACTGGCGGTGGCGGCATAGGGGTGGGCGATCATGTCAAACGGCAGACCCTGGGCCTCGAGGTGATGTTTCAGGCGTGCGGCAATGGTCATTGGCTTCTCCGTCGGGATGACGGGTGCCCCATGGCCGCACGGCTCTTAAATCAGCGGCGCGGCCTGGGCGCCCTGAGGTTTCGAGTGGGGCTCTACTGTGCCCCTGTTGCCCGCTGAGGGCAAGCCCTGCGGCCAGATTAGAGCGACAGCCTGGTGGATTTGGCAAACACCAGCGCCAGGCGGATCAACCGGTTTGGCAGCATCAGCAGCGCCGAGCGCAGCAGGACCTTGTTGGAATTGATGGCATCGGCAATGCGAACATAGTGCGACTGGGTGTGCGAGGGCGCCCGCAGCAACATGGTCTGAGCCTGTTCCATCGCCCGTTCGGTGCGGGCCCGGGCGGCGGGAATCGCCTCCGGTTTGATGGCGGCATAGCTCTGCAGCATCCGGCGCTTCTTGGGCTTGGTCCGGTCGCGGTACTGCGCGATGATCTGGTCCAGCTCCTGCTCGACGTGGCGCAATGCATCCTGGGCATGAGAATAGCTGAGGCGGCCGTTCAACTGGCTGACCGCAAAGCGGTAGGTCTTGCGATAGCAGTCCCAGCGATAGATCTTTTTCTCTCTGCGGCAGCGGCTGAAATCATTGGTCAGAATATTGACAATGTGCCGCGTGGTTCTGTTTTGCAGGCCGGTGCCCTCGTCGCCGCGCCCACCTTCGCTGCCACCTTCGCCACCGCCGTATTCGGAGGCGGTCAGCGGCAAAGCGAGAAAGGGAATAATCAGAATGATACTTAAAAAATGCTTTAACATTACAATGGCTCCTTTGCAGTGACCCTAGCATGGTTTGCCAGCCTGGCCCGCAGTCTTGCAAGGGCTGGCCCTATTTAAACCCAGGGGCAGGGCCCAAGCTGGGTGGGAACCAGCAGGAGACAGCCATGGCACAGGCCACAGCAACACAGATGATTGACGACGCGCGGGTGCGGGTAACCCGGTTTGATTTCGCACCAGGGGATCAGACGGGTTGGCACAGGCACGCGATGGATTACGTGATCACCGCGGTGACTGACTGCCACATGCGGTTAGAGCTGCCAGGAGGCGAGCTGCACGACGTAGTAGTGCCCGCAGGCACAGCCTACCGGCGGGCCGAGAGCGTGGAGCACAATGTGATCAACATCGGCGAGACGGCGATGAGTTTTGTTGAGGTGGAGTTGAAGTAGGGGGGCGGAGCTAGGCGACTGAAAATCAGCTAGGTCCCAACACTTGGATATCCGAAAACGTGTGGCCGAACCGGCTGAGTTCCCCTCTGACCTCGACTAGGTCTCCAGACTCCAGTCGAGAATGCCAATATTGCCCCAGACCGCACAATTCAAATTTTAGACCTGCTCTGCCTTCGGGTTGGAAGGAAATGCACTTTCTGCGGCGGTTGGACTTCTTGCCGATCACTTCGTAGCGAAGAACTGCTTCAGGGTTTTTTGTTACGTTGTTCCAAAATGGAGTGCGCCGGCGCCGACAAATGTTGGCAACAGCATAATCGAAAAGCAAATTTGATCCCAGATGTCGGGTTTTCTACCGGGTTTGCGAGCATGCTTGTCCTCGGCATTGCTCGCAGTTGTGACGGGTAACCCTGAATAGGATGTCCAGAAGGGGAAAATAGTAACCGAGAATAAAAACAGGGCGGTTGGAAATCCGAAGAAAAGGACAATCCGGTGGACCTCGACGGTGATCAGACGTTTGGGGGCATCCATATAGCTGAACAGCACAAGGCCGATGAGGCCGAGCCAAAGGAAACAAACGAAAACAAAGATCTGAAACGCCCAGAAATCATTGGTCTTTCTCAGTAACGCGTCGTGGGTTTTAGGGAGCAGAAAAAGCCCCGTCATCACGAGAGAAAAAACCGCAACAGCGGTCATTACAGCCGCGTGTACTGTAATGCCATTGGGAAGTGTGAACCAAAAGCGGGCCAGTAAGACAGTTGCGTACAGCCCCAAAAGACCAATGATGCGTGCAGAGATGTCGCAGAATAATAAGCGCCAATTCATATGTTCGGGTTCCTGAAAAGTAGTCAAAAAGGACTTTGGTAATTTTGCCTACAAACAACAGAAATTTGGCGGCAATTAGGCGAAATGTTGAAGCTTGGGTGCTCCTCGGTCATCCGAACAGTCTCGGTCGGAGGAGGCCATTGAGTGACAATTGCTTAGGATTGCCCTCAAATTAGTTATGCCCGTGCCCTTTGCTACCTCAAAACTTCTTTTGCGATTTGCCCCGGTAATTGCGGGTGCCGCCCTTGCCAGCCGTTGACCGGCCCCTCGACTTCACTGCTGCTTGGGATGCCTTCTCAACTGCATACTGCCGCGCCATTGGGTCGTCGGAAATGGTCAGGTCCACCGCCTCCAGCCGTTTGACTTCGTCGCGCAGGCGGGCGGCTTCTTCGAACTCCAGGTTCTCAGCCGCTTTGCGCATATCGGTGCGCAGCCCGTTCAGAACGGTCTCCAGATTGGCGCCGTGTAGTGGTTTGTCGATGGTGGCGGTGACGCGCGACTGGTCGGTGTCGCCGGGATAGAGACCGGCCAGCACGTCCTCGACGTTTTTCTTCACCGTCGCCGGGGTGATGCCGTGTTTGATGTTATAGGCCTCTTGCTTGGCGCGGCGGCGGTTGGTCTCGTTCAGTGCGCGCT
This sequence comes from Paracoccaceae bacterium, assembly GCA_013214575.1. Taxonomy (GTDB): domain Bacteria; phylum Pseudomonadota; class Alphaproteobacteria; order Rhodobacterales; family Rhodobacteraceae; genus Parasedimentitalea. Next base: position 14,043 of record JABSSD010000210.1, read on the forward strand.
CCATCGAGCCGGTGATCTTGTCGGCATACATGATCACCCGCCCGTCCGCATTGCGGGAGGCGCGGCCAATGGTCTGCACCAGTGAGGTTTCTGAGCGCAGGAAGCCTTCCTTGTCGGCGTCCAGGATCGCAACCAGACCACATTCGGGGATATCCAGACCCTCACGCAGCAGGTTGATGCCGATCAGCACGTCAAAGGCGCCAAGGCGCAGATCGCGCAGGATCTCGATGCGTTCCAGAGTGTCGATGTCCGAGTGCATATAGCGCACCTTGATGCCCTGTTCGTGCATATATTCGGTCAGATCCTCGGCCATGCGTTTGGTCAGGGTGGTGACCAGGGTGCGCATACCGCCGCCAGTGACAATGCGCACCTCGTCCAGCAGATCATCGACCTGCATCTCAACCGGGCGGATCTCCACCGGCGGATCCAGCAGCCCGGTGGGGCGGATCACCTGTTCGGTGAACACGCCGCCGGTCTGCTCCAGCTCCCATTTCGACGGGGTGGCCGAGACAAACACCGATTGCGGCCGCATGGCGTCCCATTCCTCGAATTTGAGGGGGCGGTTGTCCATGCAGGACGGCAGCCGGAAGCCATGTTCTGCGAGGGTGGTTTTACGGCGAAAGTCGCCTTTGTACATGCCACCGATTTGCGGCACCGAGACGTGGCTCTCGTCGGCAAAGACGATGGCATTGTCGGGAATGAATTCAAATAGGGTGGGGGGCGGCTCGCCGGGGGCACGGCCGGTCAGATAGCGCGAGTAGTTCTCGATGCCGTTGCAATGGCCGGTGGCCTCCAGCATCTCCAGATCAAACTTGCAGCGCTGTTCCAGCCGCTGTGCCTCCAGCAGTTTGCCCTCGCTGACGAACTGGTCGAGCCGCAGCCGCAGCTCTTCCTTGATCTTGATGATGGCCTGATTGAGGGTCGGTTTGGGGGTCACATAATGCGAGTTGGCATAGACCCTGATCTGCTCAAACGTGCCGGTGCGTTCGCCGGTCAGCGGGTCGAATTCGGTGATCGCCTCCAGCTCATCGCCAAAAAACGACAGTCGCCAGGCGCGGTCATCGAGGTGGGCGGGAAAGATTTCCAGGGAATCACCGCGCACCCGGAACGAGCCGCGCTGGAACGCCTGATCGTTGCGTTTGTATTGCTGCGCCACCAGATCACCCACGATCTGCCGCTGGTCATAGGTCTCGCCGGCCTTCAGATCCTGGGTCATGGCGCCATAGGTTTCGATTGAACCGATGCCATAGATGCAGGACACCGAGGCGACGATGATGACGTCGTCGCGCTCCAGCAGTGCCCGGGTGGCCGAGTGCCGCATCCGGTCGATCTGTTCGTTGATCTGGCTCTCTTTCTCGATGAAGGTATCAGAGCGCGCCACATAGGCCTCGGGCTGGTAGTAATCATAGAAGGAGACAAAGTATTCAACCGCGTTATCCGGGAAGAAGCCTTTGAATTCTCCGTATAATTGCGCCGCCAGGGTCTTGTTCGGGGCGAGAATGATGGCGGGGCGCTGGGTGGCCTCGATCACCTTGGCCATGGTAAAGGTCTTGCCGGTGCCGGTGGCCCCCAACAGCACCTGATCACGCTCGCCGTCCATCAGCCCCTGGGACAGTTCGGCAATGGCGGTGGGCTGATCGCCGGCCGGTTCAAAACTGGTGTTGAGCACAAAGGCCTTACCGCCCTCCAGCTTTAGCCGCTGGCGCACGTCCGTTGACCCCATGCTGGGGGTGGAACTGTCGGAATGGGCATAGGGCATAAGCGGATCTCCTGTCTGGTGGCGGATTTTGATCTGTTTTTGTTCTGGTTCAAGCGGATTCGTACTGATCTGGGCAAAGCCACGGAAATCACCGGCAATGTGAGACAAAAGGCAGCTTGCCGCGCCGGGCTGTTTTGCGCATAACGGGTGCAGTGAATGAGCAGGAGACGGCAATGCAAGCGCGGATTTTCAAGCCAGCCAGAAATGCGATGACCTCGGGCATGGCACGGACACGCAAATGGGTACTGGACTATGCCCAGGCCAATGCGCGTGAAGTTGACCCGCTGATGGGCTGGACCTCCTCCGATGACACCCAGACCCAGATTCGTTTGCGCTTTGACAGCAAACAGGCTGCGGTGGATTATGCCGCCGCCCATGGCATCGACGCGCAGGTTGTTGAACCGACCCCCCGCAAGGTCAATGTCCGCCCCGGCGGCTATGGCGAGAATTTTGCCACCTTCAGGCGCGGCGTCTGGACCCACTAAGTGTCGGATTTTGAAATCAGGCTGGCGCCAAACGGTGATCCGGAGGCGGCGCGGTTGATTCACCGTCATCTTGCCCAGATGGCGGCGCAGTCCCCAGCTGAGAGCTGTCACGCCGAGGGTCAATCTGATCTGGACGCCCCGGATGCGCGGCTGTTTCTGCTGCAGCGTGACGGCGTGGCAATTGCCATGGGGGCGCTCAAGACCCTTGGCGATGGGGCGCTTGAGCTGAAATCGATGCACACCGTTGCCGAGGCCCGGGGCAGCGGCGCCGGACGGGCGATGCTGGAGCATTTATTGACCCTTGCCCGCGATCAGGCGGCGACGGGGGTCTATCTCGAAACCGGCTCAAATGACGCATTCATGGCCTCGCGGCGGCTCTATGCCTCGCTTGGATTTGTCGAATGCCCGCCGTTTTCGGAGTACCAGGAAGACCCCTGGTCAACTTTTATGCATCTGGATTTGAGCGGCGCGGCTTAAGCCGTCGCAAAACAGAGCCGAAGCGATGCCTTGGCCCAGCCGGGCAGACAGAAATATCATGCAGCAACTAGGCGTATCACGTTGATTGTGAACCTATTTTTATCGGTTCATAGACGAAATGCGCGCCACTTAGGTAGCAAGTTGACATCGGTGCAGTTTAACGACACTACAGCGACACGCGGGCCGTTAGCTCAGCTGGATTAGAGCAGGGAACTTCTAATTCTCAGGTCGGGGGTTCGAGTCCTCCACGGCTCGCCACTTCCCTTTTTGCCAATCGGCCAGATCCTTTGTCCGTGCCAGATCAACCCAACCAGGTTTGGTCAAAGGATTTCATGGCCGACCAGCTAAGGAATGAAGTTCGTCCCGGATCCCGGACATTTTCGTTATTGACCCTATGCGGCCATTTTCCAAGCCATATCTTCAAAGGCTTGTAGCGGTGTTTTATATTGGATACCGGAGTGGCGGCGCTGGCGGTTGTAGAAGACCTCAATG
>JABSSD010000211.1 GCA_013214575.1 Paracoccaceae bacterium
ATCCACGGGTTTCATTTGCCAGATCCATCGTCTTCTTGAGCAATGCCTTGCGTGTACTGAGTAGCGCTCTGAGACCATGGGCCTCTCGGCTTTTCATGTGGACCGGGCTGAACCAACCAGTGCGCAGAACATGCGCAATGCGTTTGGCATCATTTTTGTCGGTCTTGTTTCGCATCGCAGACAGGGCTGCGTTTACCTGACGCGCCTCCATGCAAAACCACATCAAAACCTGCGGCCTGCAGTCCAAAGTAAAGGTGTTGGCTCATCGTACCAGCTTCCAAACCGATGCGTTCTATCGGGAACTCAAAATCAGAGAGGGATGCTGCAATGTCATCGACCTCGCAAGCCAACTCGCGTTCGAGAACGACCTTGCCCTTCGTATCAACAACGCAAAGCGCGCACGACCGCAGTGACACATCAAGTCCAACAAAGTAGTCCATCATCTATCTCCCTTGTTCACAGCTATCCTGTGATCATACTGGGAGCTCGACCTCACAACAAAGGCAGCCCAATTACGCAAGCTAACTGCGCATTGCTGCCGTTGGTGGTGATCGCGTCTAATGGCCGGTTCCAGCCATTTTAAGACCTTGGCGCGCGATGCAGCATCCAACACGAAAGGCGGAGAGCCCCCATTTGCTGCGTGTCGCACCTATGCCTGCTGTGCGGGACAAAACGATCATTGGACCCGACCGTACCAATGACCGTTTTCGAATAATGGCTCTGGATTTTTTCGCTACGACATGTCGATTTGCAGTTGCGGCTTTCCGTCACTGGTACGCTCTACGGAATGCCCTTTGGGACCAACGACGCCACGAACGCGCGTGCGGAGGTTTGAAAAACTTTCGAAGGTGACAACATCAACGGCCTCATCCAAGTGCAGTTCCAGTCGGAACCATCCGGGCTTGAGTATCGCGACAGCAATCACCTTCGCCGTGAAAGGTTGGGACAAGTATGTGCCGCAGACCTTGTCGCCTGGACGCCAATCTTTGGGTGGTCGGTTCCCGATGGCTCCAAACATCGCATTCCAATCCCGGAACCCGTGCTGATGGGCGACCAATTCGAGTGATTTGGCATGCCCAATCGTCGTCCCACCCCCGGCCTTTTTCGTCCGCAGACGCTTTGCCTGATCTTTTGCTTGCAGTGCGGACGGCAATTGCGCGTTCATAACAGGGCTCCTTTTTCATTGTGAAAGATACCCCATTTCAATTGCTTGTTTTGCGCAACTTTCCAGAGCACGACGATGGTCAAACCGAGCAGCATCACTTCGGCCAGCGGTCCCGCATACCAGACGCCGATTTCACCAAACCAGACAGGTAGCAAAAACGTCAGTGGGATCGCAAAGGCGTAGGATTTGCTGAGGCCCAAAATCGCGGCCTTCACCGCAGACCCAATTGCTTGAAAATAGGTTGCAATCATCATCAATGGTCCCATTAGAAAGAAAACGCAGGTCATTACTGGCAGGATGCGGGCCACCTCCGCAATGACGGCGCCGTCACCGACAAATGCGCTAGCGATTTGGCTAGGCAAGCTCATCACAACGACCTGTACCAAGGTACAATAAATGAACGCGACCCAAAGCGCGATCCTAAGGCTTGCGTCCGACCTCCCCCAAAGTGCCGCGCCATAGTTGTTGCCTGTGATCGTCTGCATAGCAAACGACAGCCCTAAAAGCGGCAGAAAGGCAAAGGTGATGACACGCGTGATAATCCCATACGCCGATACCGTGTCGGGGTAGTTTGCGCTGCCAACCCATTGCAGCGCTGTGATGATTGCAGCTGATCCGAGCGCGAGACCGATGAAGTTCAGGCTTTGTGGCGCACCCAACGAGAGTATCTGCCCCCAGTGTCGCCGTACGGAGTAGTGCAGCAAGGTTGATGGCCGCAGCGATGTGCCTCCATACAAACGAAACGCTAAGATGATCCCGAACGCGAGAGCTTGTGCTGCGGCTGTGCCATATGCAGACCCCGCCACACCCATATCGAACTTCGCGATCAGCACATAGTTGAACCCGATGTTTGCAATGGACACCAGCAGGCTCATCGCGGCCATAAAGCCCACGCGGCCTTCGTTACGCAGCGCGTCAGAGTTGACCGACAACACAAACAACAACGGTGCGAAGAACACGGTGATCCGTAGATAGATCAACCCCATTTGCGCCAGTTCGTCAGATCCCCCAGCAGCCAGCAAGGTCATTGACTGGCCAAGGAAAAGGAACAGCAAGATTAGGCCCGCCCCTAAAACTAGGGCCAGTCCGTGTGCGCCTGCAAAAACGGCACGGGCGTCTTCCGAGTTGCCCGCTCCCAGATAACGTGCCAGTAGGCTCGACATTCCGTTCGACACAAGTGTCGATAGTGCCACGATCAGCATGTAAATCGGGAACATCAGGGTGACGGCGGCCAGCGCGTCTGGGCCGACATAGATGCCCAGAAACAGTGCGTCAGCCACCGACAATAGGCCATTCATCCCCATCACAAAAATGATCGGCAACGCTGTTTTTAGATAGATGGCGCCAAGCGGCCCATCGGTGAACGTATTTGTGGGGGTGTCAGACATATCCCAAATCTCTCAAGCTAAATCGCGCAAATTGAGATGGGACCCGCATTACCATCCGCGCGATATGCGGAAAGAGATAGATAGAGATGTGACTTCGCAGAACTTAACCAAGACAAAACGTCAGCGGGAGGCAGGCGTCTACGGCCTGAGCGCTGGCTAGATGGTAATACTAATTAGGTCAAGTGTTTTGCAAAGTGTTCGACATGGCAAAGCTGACATTCGCGACGTTGCAGCATTTCTGTAGGATGGGCTCTGACCAGCCATCCTCTACAGGGGGCACGAAGGTCGGCATTGGGCCGTTCATGCACTCTCGTGACGCATGAAACTTCGACTTTGCAAAGGTCGCAATCTGCGCATTGCCGCCATTGGACCTCGGCGCAGAGAATTCACACTTTCAGCCCGAAGCTGTCATCAACGGACGGGCCATGCATTGAGAAACCGGACGTTCACCGTTCAACGCCGAGCGACAGCAATGCCGGACCAAGTGAGCTTCTGCTGCAGTTGCGCCAATGATTGCTTCCCGGAGCGGGGCAAAATCGGTCGCTTTTGCCCGCGACAAACATGAATGACTTTTGTCCACGCAAGCAGAACAGCCTCTGAGAAAAAGGCGGGCAGAATTGCCCACCCCTAACCGAATGTGCGATTAGTTGATCTGCGACAGCAGGTCGGGATTGATGAGCAAATTCCTCACGCCATGGGCATGATCTTCGCTGAAGGAGTTGTCGTGCAACCACTCGCCTACCGAAGCAATGCTCAGCTTCAAGACATTCGGGCGTACGCTCCAGGTCACCTGAAAGGGCGAGCCTTTTTCATTGTAGCCAGGGCCGGTGGTCGAGCCGTCGTAGACGACCGGTTCACCCAGATCAGTCGGCAGGTTAGGAACCTGGTTCAGGCCGTTAATCTCTCCGATATGAGCCACTTCGGTAAAGTCGGCTCCGCCCTCGGATACCAGCACCGCAACGACGGTTTCGACGCGCAATTGCGGGTTGCCGATGGCATCGCTCAGGCATGTGGCAAGACTATTGCCAAGAGTCGCCTGCGCGGTGGAATGAACAAAGTGAATCTCGATGGTATCGCCCGGAACAAGGTCGCCATGCTTGCTTTCGCCGACTGTCATATCAATAGGAGCCAATTCCGCCTCGGTCAGCTCGCCGTTGTACTTGAAGCCAGTGCCATATCCGTGACCGTCGCCATTTCCGGCAAAGGTTGTGAATTCACCGCCCTTGTGCTCGGCGTTCTCGTGGAAATGGATGTCGCAAAGCGCCATCTGAGTTACCGCAGGCGCGGTGCCGAACGCACGATGGTTGGCGCCATCATGTGCATCGATATCGCGTGGCGACTGTGGGCCATATCCCATGCCGTCGGTGGCGGCAGCGAGCGCTGCGCGCTGCTCGGCTATCACTTCATCCGATACGGAGCGGTCGTCACCTGCGGCCAAAGCTGCGGAGCCGATCATCGAGGCCGATACGCAGAGCCAGAAATTTAATTTGAACATTATTTTCTTCCTTTAAAATCACAACGGGTAATGGGTCAGACCCAAATCGATTGTAGCCCGCTGTGTATCTGGATCAATGAGAGAGTCGAAATGGATGAGCGAGGCTTTGAACCCATTTCAAAGGTTCATCTCACGATCCAATTAGTGCCAACCGGGGTCTTGCTGCTTGCTTGATCAAAAGTGTGCCGCCGAAACCTACACGCCAAAATCGGTCGTTTTGGTCACGCTACAAGCAAGTACCGAAACCGCTAAAGAATATTGTACCACAAACCCTTGGCAAAACGGCTTTTGTTTCTGTCACGTTTTTAGCCGTTTCGGAGAAGTTGCTTCCCGTCCACGGCACAGCATCCAGCCGGTTGAGCTCAGACCTGCCAATCGCCACATCCGGCACCAAGGTCTGCTTTCGGGAAGCCGACAAGACTTTGCAAAGCCCGGTTTCTGCGCATTGTTGCCATTGGAGCCGATTGCAGCGAATGTCGGCTCCCCACCCATTCTAATAAATTTTCGCGCCAGCAGGATTGGGCGCTGAGCGCTCGGATCTGCTATTGGCTGGTAATGTCCAGAAAATCTAACTTGGATCGCCTGTGCGTCAAATTTGGCTCTACGCGCTACATTTTGGTAGGGGCATGGCATGATGCGAACATTGTGAGCAACGTTCTGACAATAGTCGCGCCGCGCTATATTTATCCGAGCATATTCCATGGCCAAAGCCACTGATCGAGACATGCTATGACACAAAGTCAGAAGGCTTTCGCGTCCCCACCATGTTCAAGCCAGTGTCGGCACTCTGGGTTAAGCTCTCGGTCACAAGCTTGTTCATACAGCGGCAACTCTGCATCAGACAATATATCACGCCAGCGTCCGTTCGTTCCTTTGTGCAGGAACGTTTTTGCGCCGCCCTCCCAGCTTGTTCCACCATCAGGCACATAGTTATCTGCGTCTCCGCGCATGGCATCCAACGTGACGGCATCCGCGACTGCCTGAACTTGTGCGTCGTTAACTGGGATTTCCAAAAACTCTGCAATTATCCTGATCGCGGCTGGAGTATCTCGTTTCATGTCCGCATAATGCATGAACAGAATGTTCGGAAAATCGCGAAAATCCCACCACGACTGGACATTCTGAAGATGAGACCAGAACGGGTAGCCGTCTTTTTCCCATTCAAACCAGCCTTTTGTGCACCATTCTCGCCAATAAATGTGGAAATCCTTTGGTGGCCTAGGGAACGCATCGCCAACCAAACCCGGTGTATCATTGGCGTCGGCATAGGCCCGCGCTGAATATTTGGCGTGATGGTTCCAAAGTGACATCGCGACATCACGGCCATCTCGGCTGACATAAATCTATTTCAGCTGCGGAAAAAACGGCAATGCATCAATCGGTAAATACGTTTTCACGCATCTCCGGTGGGTTTGATGTTCCAAACCATCCATGATCATTTCAAGCGGGACGCCCCGAAAATCGATCCATGGGTCCAATTTCCATACTGGTGCTGGAAAGTTTTGATCAGGGAACAACAAATGGGCGACTATCGCTTGAGTCCAAGTCGTCCCTGCCTTAATCGACGTCGCAACGACAATATCATCTGCGCGGGGCTTAAAGGTCTCCCACCGGGTACTGTCGATGTGATGGTTTTGGTAAACGCGTTTTTGAATTGGTGTTTTCATAATTTATGCCTTGATGATTCATCGTCCAATACCGGCCCGTAGCGTTTCAGCCGACATTCCCCAAGTAGTGGGGCCTTTCGGCAAGGCAAGGTTTCCCAAAGCGCTGCGGCAACAGTTTTGTTGACCGTCCTTATCGTGGATGCAGTCCAGAATCCGGCGCGTGCTTGCTGATGAAAGACGCAAACTGGCCTGGATCTGACGTCGTCTCAGGGCCGAAAACGCCAGTTGGGCTGATCCGAGCGAAGGTCCGAAAGGCCCCGCGTAGCATACGTCTACGCCGGATGCAGCGAACGCCCGGAATCCGCCCTTCATGTCGACATGTGCTTGGTGCAGCATTTGGCACGAAGGGCCAGGCCGGCCGTTTGGCCGAGTACAAAACGCTTCCGCTTTTTAGTAAAAAGCAGAAGCGCTTGCCCGGTAACTCTTGGCGGACTTGCGCGTCACTCTAATCGGTCGATCCAGAGCATCTTTGATTAATTTCGCAATGACTGATAATGCTCCGCAGATCGCGAATGCGACAGGAACTAACAACAAGGCAAAACAGATGTCCAATATCGATCTCAGCGCACTAACACTCGCTGAACTCAAGACCCATCAAAAAGACGTAGCCAAGGCAATCAAAACGTTTGAGGCTCGCAAATTGAAGGAAGCCCGAGCTGCGCTGACTGCAAAGGCGCAGGAGATGGGTTATACGCTTGAAGAGCTGACCGGTGCTGCAGGCGCGCGCAAAGCCAAGAGCTCTGCTCCCGCCAAGTATCGCCACCCAGAGAACTCATCATTGACTTGGAGCGGTCGTGGGCGTCAGCCCACTTGGTTCAAGGAAGCAATTCAAGCAGGGGCATCCCCAGACGATCTGGAGATCAGCAAGTAGAGCGGCCTGCGGTAACAACACCGGCTTCAAAATTCGTACCAGTCGATTTTTTTGGCCAGTGGGATCCGTGAAGACACCACATTTTGGAAATCTCAACAGCTTCCGCTTTTTGTTAAAAGCGGAAGCTGATTTTTCCTGTCTTTTCAGTGTTGGGAGGAGACGCGTCAAAGGTCTGCTGCGCGGGCTCTCGTGCTCTTTGCTGGCCTTGTTATCCCAACCCCAGTTTTCGCCCAATCCAAGTTGCCCAATGTTGTTCTCATGCTTGCCGATAATCTCGGCTATGGGGATATTGGCGCGTATGGTGCGGGTGAGATACGGGGCATGCCTACTCCGAACCTAGATCAACTTGCTACCGAGGGTTTGCGGTTCACTCAGTTCCTGGTGGAACCGGGCTGCACCCCCTCTCGCGCAGGGTTGATGACCGTGCGTTACTCCATACGCTCGGGCCTTTCAAAAATTATTCTGCGAGGCACAGCAAACACTCTCAAGGCCGAAGAAGTGACTCTTGCTGAGGTGTTCAAAACGCAAGGCTACCGGACGGCATATATGGGGAAATGGCATCTTGGCTCGGCCGAAGAAAGCCAGCCTCAAAATCAAGGATTTGACGAGTGGCGGTTTGGATTTTTTGGGACGACGGAGGCTACATTATATGGCGACAGCATGGCGCGCACGAAGGCTCCGGAAAAGTGGCAAGCGTTAATCCCCCAGATTATTGAGGCGGATCATGCGGGAGGGCCGGTCAAACCGGTACGGGCATATGATCTGGAATATCGTCGTTTCATCGATCGAGACATTGCAGACGCAGCAACCGATTTCATCACAACCCATGCCGGATCGAAAACGCCTTTCTTTCTATTTCTAGGCTGGACGCGGCCACATTATCCAAATGATGCAGCTCCAGACTTCCACGGAAAATCCCGTATCGGACCTTATGGCGACAGTGTGATGGAGCTGGCTTTGTTGCACAAATCGGCCTGAGGTCGGGCTCCCCCTTACCCCTGACGGACTTATCCTACGGTAACAGTTTCAGGTATGCCAAGAGCTGTGAATTCGTTGAGAATTGCGGCGCGAATTTGGGTCTCCGCAACCTGCCGCTCGAAGTCCCTTGCGGAGAGGCGCTGACCTAGAAGTTTCACACAATGCATCTTCGTTTCGACGCGGCTCCGGCGGTGGTATCCGGTCAGTTGCCGCCACAATGCGCGGCCTAAATACTTTGAGGTTCGGACCGCTTCGTTTCGTGCCCTGGTCCCGGGCGTGTTCATTG
>JABSSD010000212.1 GCA_013214575.1 Paracoccaceae bacterium
CTCTTTCATCACTAGCGCCAAGTTCTGCTGTCTGATGCTTCCGTATTGCTTCCGGTAGCAGCGCCAGAAAGCGCCGAAAGGAGGCCAACACTTGAAACTGACAAAACGCGCCGTTGAGGCGCTCGACATCAAAGACAAAGATTACCTTGAATGGGATAGTGATGTAGTCGGATTTGGCCTGCGGGTGTATCCGTCCGGCAAGAAGAAATACCTGATCCAATATCGCAGCGGCAAACGCACGCGCCGTTACACAATCGGCCCCCACGGTGTCTTGACCGCAGAAGAGGCCCGAACTCAGGCCAAGAAACTGTTGGGGGACGTCGCCAAAGGGGAAGACCCCTCCGGCACGCGACAGGCCCACAGGCAGGCCCCAACCGTTGCCGCGCTATGCGGCAGGTTCCTCAGCGAATATGCAGAGCGACATTGTAAACCTTCGACCGTGCGTGACTATGCCAGCAGTTCTCGTCGTTTCGTAATTCCTGCCTTGGGACCTATGCTGATCAACGACGTCAGTCGCGCAGACGTGGCTGCACTGCACCTCAAAATCAGTGAAAAGACCCCCTATCAGGCAAACCGCGTTTTGGGGCTGATTTCCAAGATGTTTAACACCGCCGAAGATTGGGGCCTGCGCACAGAAGGCACCAACCCTGCCCGCCGGATTAAGAAAAACCGCGAAGAGGAAAAGAAGCGCTATCTTCGTGACGATGAACAATCACGCCTTGGGCAAGTCCTGATGCGTTCGCTCGAAGATGAGACTGAAACAGTACATATCGTGTCTGCAATCATGCTTTTGATGTTGACCGGCTGTCGCATGAGCGAAATCACCACCCTTAAATGGGACTACGTGACGTATAGCCACTTGGAATTGCCCGACAGCAAAACCGGGCGGCGGCGCATCCCCCTGCCCCGCGAGGCCCATGACATTCTGATGGGTCTGCCACGCTTGCAGGGAAACCCCTATGTCATCTTGGGGAACACTGAGGACGGCCACCTAACCGACCTCGAAAAACCGTGGCGGCGCATTCGCAAGCGCGCAGGTCTCGAAGATGTTCGGTTGCATGACCTGAGACATACCTATGCATCCGTTGCGGTTACAAACGGTATTGATCCGTTCATGCTCAAGGAAATCATGGGCCACAAGAACCTGAGCACGACGTTGCGATACGCGCATTTGGCGGATGATGCCGTGCAAAGGGCCGCTGGCTCCGTTGCCAGCCGATTGGCGGGGGCATTGCAGGCTCAGACAACGGCAAGGCACAAGTTGAGGGTTGTTTCTTAAGGGCTGAACGGTTGCGCCAGCCCGTAGCAGAACCGTTCGATCCAACCGTTCAACCGTCTAATAAGGCCACTCGTAGACCATACGCATTGGTCCGTGATCTGCTTGCATCCTTAACAATAGGGCGCAACAGTGCTGCTGCTAAATAACGGATGACTCGAGGAAATATATGGTAAATCTACGGCTTGATCTGCGGTCAAAATATTCATTACTGCACGCATTTGATGAAGTAGGTCGCGCACAGTTTCCAAAGGATTGGCAGGGTGACGAAGCCTGGGCCAAGCCTGCCCCGACTGACCTTGTTGATGTCCAGCGGCAGCGCCAGGAGGCAGAAGCCAATTTGGCTAACGTGTTCAAAAAAATCCTCCAAATCAAAACGGAATTTGATGTCAGCCGAACCATGGTGGAACGAGATATTTTCTCATCGCTCTTGTCAAAGCTCTATCAGGACCGAGCCGACCATAGAGAGGTAATTATCTCACTACCCAACCCGAACCAGGGCGAAATTGAAGATGGCGAACGGTTCGCCCGCCGAGCTGCTGCCGAGAGTCACTTGAACGCGGCTTTTTGCTCGGGTGAGCTGATGGTTCAATTTGGTCGAAACTGTTTGGTGCCATGGAATGATTGCGTTCGAGAAGATGGGCTAACGATCAATTACATCTTGTCCCAAGTCACCCTGCCCGCCGACAGGGCTCCCGCAGGTTCGCATCCAGCCTTCATAGATCGCGCGCAGCTTGATGATTGGCTAGGCCGCATGTTCGAACTCCAAGAGGATGGAAACGCGGTCTTGACCACCTCCGAACTCTTGCGGCGGTGGCTGGAAGAACAGGTTCGAGATCTGCAACCCCGCGAAAAAACCAAAACCGCTCTCAAAAGGGAA
>JABSSD010000213.1 GCA_013214575.1 Paracoccaceae bacterium
ACAGCCCATTTCGGTATTTCGAGACCAGTCCCGACATCATCCGCCTTGCGGTGATGGTGTACGTCTGGTTCCCCCTGTCGCTCTGGAATGTGGAGGATTTGCTGCATGAGCGCGGGATCGAAATCAGTCATGAGACTGTGCGATTTTGGTGGAATGGCTTTGGCCCGTTGTTCGCCGCAGAGATCCGAAGAAAACGGGTTCAGCAACTTCGTGCTCATTCGAATTGGAAATGGCATTTGGACGAGGTGTTCGTAAAAATAACGGTGAAACCCACAATCTCTGACGGGCTGTGGATCACGAGGGCGAGGTGCTTGAATGCTATGTCACCAAGCGCCGTGACCGCAAATTGGCATTGAAATTCCTCAGAAAATCAATGAAGCGCTTTGGCCCACCACATGTCATCGTGACGGATCTACTGCGGTCTTACGGCGCCGCGTTGAAGGTCATTGGCAACGCTGACCGGCAAAAAACCGGACGTTGACTGAATAAGCGGGCTGAGAATTCAAATCTGCCATTTCGACGACGAGAGCGAGCCATGCTGCGCTTCCGCCGATTGCGAAGTTTGCAGAAGTTCGTCTCCGTACACGCCTCGGTTTACAATCACTTCAACCAGGAACGTCACCTTTATTCACGCGAAAATTTCAAGCTCAACTGCACCGCCGCTCTCGCTGAGTGGCGCCAACTTGGCGCGGTATAAAGGACAGCCATATTGTCCTTGCAGAGACCAGTTCGAATTGGTCTGACAGGACCCCACTGGGTACTGCTGGTCACAAAACGGTCGCTCATCATCCAAACCTCCCTCTTAGAGAGGAGTGAATCTTAACTTTTCTCAAAAGTGAATCCTGAATCTCAACAAGCCCAAAATTAGGGTAAATATATTTCAGCGTGGTGGTCGGATACCAATAAAGGCCTAGTTTTTGAGAATGCCCAACCGAATTGTAAAGCTGCCTGTTTTTTAGCCTCGAAAGTGTGCCTTGTGTCATGACTGACGAAAGCCTATCCGAAAAAATTTCCCTTTTAGAACAAAGCACCCTATTTGCCGGGCTTAACGGTCCGACACTAAGTAGCCTGGTTGCCCACGCACATCTTCGTAAGTACATGGCGGGTGATCTGATCTTCCGAGACGGCTCCCAGGGTGAAAGCATGATGGTGATTACCCAAGGTGTAGTGCGGATCAGCGCAATGACCCCCACTGCACGCGATGTTATCCTGACCGAGCTCACCCAAGGTGACGTCTTTGGTGAATTGGCCTTGCTGGATGGAGGCACGCGCAGCGCAGATGCTCACGCCCAGACGAATTGCATGCTGCTCATTCTGGAACGGCGCGCACTGCTCCAAGTCATGAAAACCGCTCCGAATTTAGCGATCAGGTTGCTCGAATTGCTCTGCGCGCGTCTGCGCCGCTCGGACGAACGTATGATGGAGTTCGCCTTTCTCAAGTTGCCGTCCCGGCTGGCCCGTACCATGCTCCGCGTGTCTTCAAGCGGTGAAGGTGCCGGTGCGCGACCGACGAAAGGGCTGTCACATTCACAGTCCGAAATCGCCGACATGGTCGGCAGCTCGCGTGAGAATGTGAACCGCTGCCTGCACAAATGGCAAAGGGATGGTTTGCTCGATCTGACTAAGGGCTGGATAATTTTGCTGAACCGGGACGGGCTGAAAAGAATTGCAGAGGCGGACTGAAGCGCTCGTCTGTGCATGACCGAACTGTGACGCGCGTCACAGGCTGACGGTTGGCCAAGGGATAGATGTGGCGCGCGCCGGTTCCCCGTACCATAGCATGACTAGTTCGCGACAGAAGGCGCCTGATCATGTGGGTTAAGCTTGAAATGAGTCGGCTGGCAAATTTTGAAGCCGCTGAGAATGAACTTGTTTTCATCGGTTTGTGCGGTGGATTGCCTGTCGACCTGAGTGGCGGATTTGCCGATCTGGTGAACCGGGAACAATTCCGACTACGAGGAACATGCCTGTCTGGTCTATGACACTGCGTTCGGCAACTTTTACTGCGCCCGGCGCATGGACGTGACATCGCCCAAATTCTCGAACCTCGATAGTCAGGTGGTCGCGGGCGCTGCGTCAAGGACTGCAGTGGCGGTTGTAAAGGGAGGAAATACAGATGGCTGGCGTTAATGTTCTAGACGGCTTCGGTGCATTCGTAGCGACGTTCAATACAATCCAGAGCGCGATTAACAGCGCACTAACGCAAGACGGCTTCACGATCCGAGTGATTGCGGCCAACTACGCCCCCGTCGTACCGGAGGCTGTCACGGTCACCAAAGAGCTGACCATTGAGACGGACAGCAATGCGGGGATTGATCCGAACACGGGCGCGCGCGGGGCGGAGGTGACGGTCGACCGGTTCCTGGTTCAGGCCGACAATGTGACGATTGACGGGTTCACGGTGTCGGGCACGTCGTTCGACGAGCGCATCGAGGTTATCAACGGCGCTACCGGAGGGCAGATCACCTACAATATTATTGTTCAGGGCATCTCGGATGAGGCCGTGTTGATCGAAGGAGGCGCGGAGGTCAGCGCCAACAATATTCAAGCCTTTTCACTGGGGATCAATCTAAACTCCATTGATGCCATATCCAATGTTCAGAACAATGTGATCACCCTGTCCACGACTGGTGCTGCTGCTGGTATCCAGTTGAGTAGTTTTCTTTATAACTCCCAGATCAGCGGCAACGACGTCACTTTCTCCGCGCCCAATACAACTGGCACAGGGATCGGAGTGTATTCCAATCCTCGCAGCGCCACGTTGCAAAACAACGCGGTCTCCGGCGGGGGTGACGGCATAGCGGTTCAGTCGACCAGTGCAGTTGATCTAAGCACTCTGGTTATCGCTGAGGATATTGCCAATTTCACCGGGCAAGCCAAAACGGCGGTCGTGCTCATGCCGCAAGCCATTATCAACGGTGTGACCATCGACGAAACGGCCCTTTCCGCTACAAGCCGCTTCGCCAGGAGCGATAACCCAGATCATCCCAACAACAACTACGACAACGGCACAGCCTATTTCACCGATCTTCAGGCCGCGATCGACACATCTTTCGTCTTCGCCAATATTGCGCTGTCGGACAATTACGGCGCGGCCGGTGCCATTACCGTCGGCAAGGAAGGCCTCACACTCGATGCGCCCGCTGGCACAACCGACGACCTCACCCTCGATCCCGGCATCCTCAACATCACCCTCCAAGGTGACGGCAACATCGATGTTACCGGCAATGCCCTTGCCAACCGCATTGAAGGCAATGACGGGGCAAATACCCTCACCGGTGGTGATGACGACGACAGCTTCTTCGGCAATGGCGGCAATGACGCCATCAATGGCGGGGTGGGTACTGACACGGTGCTCTACGCGGGCATCGAAGCTGGCTACACGGTTGTCGACAATGGCGGCGGCAGCTTCACGGTCACCGACAACAACGCCGCGGATGGCGATGACGGTACCGACACGCTGACGGGTATCGAGAACATTGTCTTCGGCGAGAACGATGCCCCCGTTGCGTCTGCGGACAGCGGGACGGTGGCCGAGGACAGCTCGGTGGCGGTTGATGTGCTTGTCAATGACACGGATGCGGATGGGACGCTCGATGCGGCGAGCGTCGAGATCGCGGCGGCGGATGACGCCAGCGGCAAGGTGAAGACAGTGCCGGGCGAAGGCGTCTGGACGGTGGATGACACCGACGGCTCGATCACCTTCACGCCTGAGGCGGATTACGACGGCGCAGTGACAGACATCGCCTATACGGTGGCCGACGACCAGGGCGCGCGCTCTTCGCCCGCGGCCGTATCGGTGACGATCATCGGCGATCCCTTCCGGGTTGAAGCAGAGACGATGGCTATTGTCAGTGGCTTTGTCATCAAGAACAGCGGCCAGTCCTCCGGCGGCCAGTATCTGCAAGCCGGTGGGTCGGGAGAGCAGCGCGCCTCCTATACCTTCATGGATACCGACGGCAGCTACGACCTGACCATCGGCCACTACGATGAATCCGACGGCCAGTCGCAGATGAACCTCTGGGTGAATGGCTTTGTGGCCGGCAGTTTTGTGTGGGACGTCGATGCCGGGGATGCGGTCGCCAATCAAACCGCCTTTGCCGAATTCACCTTCAGTGGGGTGTCGT
>JABSSD010000214.1 GCA_013214575.1 Paracoccaceae bacterium
CCCATCATGAGGCGGCCACACGCCGACCTCGAAGAGAAGCACGAGCTCCGTGACGGCACATCGGCAAGGCAGATCAATAGCTTAAAGGAACATAACATGACATGATCGACCCACTCTTGACATAGGCCGCGATAGAGAAGGGCCACTATTTTAACTTTCATCTCCAGCCGCCCATTGGCATCCATCTCCATCTTGTTTTCCTAATCTTTCTATAGCGTTACCTGACGGATAGGCTTGTCCCCCAAGGCGTTTGAAAATATGATGACTGAACTCACTGACCGCTTTTTAAGAAGCTTGAAGCGACCAGAACATGGGCGACTGGAAGTAACTGGAAGTATCGGACACGAAACGACCCGGCCTTCGGTTTCGTTTGTCCGCTTCTGGAAAAGCCACTTGGATGTACGAAAAAAGGGTGAAGGGTGAAGGGTGAAGGGTGGTATTAAACGCAAACACACGTTCGCCAAGCCATATCACCCTGTCTGGATACTCCTATATCAGATTTGTCTCGAACCCAGTTCCAGACCGCAATTGACATTAAGGCCAGAGCAGGAAAAAAAACCTCTGCCAACCGGATTAGAGCAGCACTGCTTGCGTTTTCAAGATGGTCGTGGGGTCGAAACTTCATTGCAGAAGATATCGGGACCGGCATCCCACGTGCCACAAAGGAGACAGCCCGCGAGCGAGTGCCAAGCCTTTCTGAGATTCGAGAGATTTGGGCCGCTACAGATCAGATGGGCGACCTGTGGGGCCCTGCCCTACGCCTAATGCTGCTGACAGCCCAACGGCGAGAAGAAGTATTTTCCCTTCGACGGTCCGAAATCGAGATTGAGCACACACGGATTGTGAAACCAGGTTCGCTTACCAAGAATGGTAAGGCACATATTACTCACCTGTCTGATGCCGCATTGCGCGAAATCAAAGCCCTGTGCGACCGCCTGCCGGATGATCAGCCGACAGACTTGTTATTCACGACCACTGGCCGCACCCCGGTTTCCGGTGTGTCCAAGGCCAAGGCCCGTTTGGATGGTTTCTTGGGCGAGGGCTTCGGGCCTTGGAGGCTGCACGATATACGCACTGCGTTTGCCACCGCTATGGTGGAGGCCGGAATACCTGAAACCGTTGCCGATCGAATTCTAAACCATTCTGCCAGTGGTTCAGCGCCGAGCGCCGTGGCACGTGTCTACAATCAGGCAGAGCTGCTCCCTCAAAGGGCTGACGCACTTAACCGATGGGCTGATATGGTCACGGGCGAACGAGGCTTTGTTGATGAGGTCGTCGTCTAATCGCGACCGATTATACAAGCTTTTTAGCAAAGTTTCACTGCCCAGAACGTCGACAGTTCCAGCGTCGCAACAGTATTCTGAGCTTGGCAAATGGATCGAATTCTACAACCGCTAGCGCCCACACTCCGCAATTGGCGATAGATCAACAGCCATGGCTTGCTGGCGGATTACGCAACCTGTCGTCTGGAAATTCGGTTTTGGGGCATTCACGCATCCTGGCATTCCCATTTGATGTGGCCTTTTGTGTCAACTGCCCATCGTTCATAGATCTCGACCAGCACAGCGCTGACGAGACGTTCCAGAGCCCCTTCATCTGGAACGTCTCTGACCTTGATGGTTCGGCGTTTGAGCTCCCGCTGGATGGCGCGCTCAATTAGGTTCGAGGTCCGCAAGCGACGGCGGTGGTGCTCTGGATGGCTAAGCCATTCGCGCCATGTTCGATCAGATATTCCAAGATGGCCTCAAAGCCTGTATCCTTCTGTCTGTCCATATTCGGTTCTCCACGGTTGATTTTGCAACTCCATGGAACACCCGTTTGGATCGCCCCAGCTGAGGCTCTCAGCGCAATCGCCAACAAAATTTCCAGACTTCAGGTTCCAGTACCCTCCCACAATCAGCATTAGGCAGTAAGACGCCCTTGCAAGCGATGACGAGACGCAGATGATTTGCGATCAGGCGCGGGTGCTCGGTGTTTCAGTTTCGCAGGTTGCCCGCCGCATACGCTAGGCTTACGTTTAAAGTAGCGGATTGCGGCGTCGGAAACTCGGGACACGGTTAGCATCCCTTACGGTTGAGATGGGCCACATTGGCAGGAACTCACAAATACTTGGCCAACTTTCGCAAAAGGGCGTCGTTAGTTTGTGCCATATAGAGCCAACGGTTCAAGAGAAGCCGATCTGTAAACCAACTTCGTATTGATTGGCCGTACTAAAGTCACTCACAGACGTCGATGGGGTCTCCAGCCCCAAATGAGGAACAAAGGAATACAGAAATGTTTGGTAAGACGGCCGGCGATCCCTCGATCACGACGCCGGTGGCGCTGACCGGCGATATCCAGGTCAACAGCACGACGACGAATGCGCAGATCCTTGCAAATATCGCTGCACTTGAGGATGGCGGTTTTGTGGTGACCTGGTCGTCTAATGGTTAGAACGGCGGCGGCTTTGGCATCTACGGCCAGCGCTACGATGCGTCTGGTGCGACCTCTGGCGGTGAGTTCCGGGTCAGCGCCACCGGCGGGAGTCAGAATTTCAGTTCAGTCGCGCCGCTGTCGGACGGTGGCTTCGTGGTGACCGGTCGCCGAATGGTCAGGACGGCAGCGATTGTGACATCTACGGCCAGCGTTATGACGCGTTTGGTGCGACCTCGGGTGGTGAACGGTAGCTATGATCTGGAAATTGGCCATTTCGACTGTCCGTCGTCATATAAAATGGGACATCAGAGCGGTTTGAGTTTTGGAGGCTCTCATGGTAGCGTTCGTTATTGTAATAGTCGACGAAGGCGCCGATCTGGCGTTCGAGATCACCGGGCAGATAGTAGTTTTCCAGCAGAACCCGGCTCTTCATGGTTTGATGCCAGCGCTCGATCTTGCCTTGGGTTTGCGGCCTCTCGGCGAAGCGGGCATCGCCTGTCCGCTTAAAGGTGGAACGGTGCGCCACGAACGTGATCCATTTTCTGCTCTTCCAGCCATTCGGCCAAATCACCCGAGATGTAACAGGACCCGTTGTCCACTGCCCGGCAGTGGTTTGCACAGCAAACCATGAGAGGGGCTCAGCAGGCGAGGCATGTGCCGAACGACGGCCTGGTCGCACCCGGACGCAGCCAAAGCCAGTTCAATCGTGTCAGTCACATCCACGGCCCGCATGTTCCCCTCTCGTGCATGCTGCGCATACCCTGCCAGGCAAGGGGTAAGTCGATGATTCAGAGATGAAATACCGCTTCTCATCCGTGTATTTTACCGCCAACTCGCGTGTCGTCAGCGCTTCATGCTCAAGCGCGAACTCGATCAGATCATCCCGCTTGGTCTGAGGGACACTGTTCCAGACAGACTTTGGGCGGGGAGAGCGATCCGCCAAGGCGTCAAAGCCGCCTTCGACATAGCGGTCATATCCCGTTGACCGGCAGGTGAATGGAAGCATTCACCGAGAGGGATGTGGTGCGCGGGATGCCCAACATATCCAAAGTCTGCTTCGCCCTCCTCTCGGCGATGGAAACATCGCCTGCCGGGCAACGGGACAGATGGGACCCCTCAACGGTGCGGATGATTTCCAGTTTCTCTGACGCCCCCTTTCGGCAGATTGCTGCGCAATCACCTGCCGGGTGACAGATACCTCATTCGTTCGCCCATTGTCCTCGGACCAATGGCGGCCAAGGGGCTCACTATACCCCATCTATTACCGGCAGGTGGTGCTGGCACCACCGAGAGGCCCTGTCATGCTTTCTTTGAGCAGGCGGTTTTCCAATGTGAGGTCCGCAACGCATTCCTTCAGTGCCATCGCCTCGGATCGCAGGTCTTTCACCTCAGGCGAAGTGGCTTGACGGGCCGTATCACCGGACAAACGACGCTTCCCAGCTTCGAGGAACTCCCCCTCTCATGCATATAAACATGCACTGCCGGGCAGTGCTTGGACCAGCTGCAATACAGCCCCTCAGAAATGCCTTCGCGGCGGCACAGTGCCGAGATGCTTTGTGAGCGATACCTGAACTGCGACTCTTGTTGGCTGTCAGGGTAGGGCGGTCATTTCATTTCCTCCAACATCTTTTCTCTGAACACCTCTGCGGGGGTCTTCCATCCAAGGCATTTGCGGGGTGTGTTGTTGAGGCGGTCACTGATTTCTTTGATGTCGTCGTCAGACATAGACCGGATGTCATGTTTTCGCGGCAACCAGCGTCTGGCCCGCCGATTGGTGTTCTCCACGGTGCCCTTTTGCCAGGGTGAGGAGGGATCGCAGAGCCACGTCAGGGTGCCAATCTCAGCCTGCAGGTGCGGCCAGCTGACGAACTCGGTGCCGCGGTCAAATGTAATGGATCTGCGCGCGACCTGGGGTAGATCGCGGATTGCTTTGATGATCTTCCCCATTA
>JABSSD010000215.1 GCA_013214575.1 Paracoccaceae bacterium
CGAAGTACAGGTGTTGGCTCATGGTGCCCGCTTCAAAGCCGATCCGCTCGATAGGGTGCGGGAAGTCGGCGAGGCACTCAGCAATATCCTTGATCTCACAAGGCAGTTCCCGCTCGAACAACACCGCCCCCTTGCTATCAACAATGCACAGCGCACAGGATCGTAGCGATACATCTAATCCGGCAAAATATTCCATATTCTATCACCCTTGTTCACAAGCCACCTTGTGATCTTATCGGGAGCTCGACCTCAAAACAGAGGGGGCCCAATTACGCATGCTTCCAGCCCATTGTGACAAAGGGCGAGCTACAGAGAGCGTGGTCTCGCGGCCAAGCGTTCATTTCACTCTTTTGCGCGGATATTAAGACGGTCGCTCTCGACAATTAGCCGAGAGATTGGTCGCAACGGTGGCCGACAGGCCTATCGCGCGGCACCTTCAGATCAGCGTGCCTAGGACTGCGCAAGGCGGCCTAAATCTTGTAAATTCTCGTTCAACGCGCCTTTGTGCCAATGGATATCACGGGAGCTGCGTTTGATGTGGTCTCCGGAGCAGATCGCTGGTTGGCTCAAACGAGAGCATCCTGACGAAGAGCAGAACCGCGTGTCGCATGCACTGCCCGGCAGGGTATTGCGCAGCAATGTCCCGAGAGAGGAGCGATCTATCGCAGTCATAATGTTCAAACCCGCGGGGTTTTGAAGACGGAATTGCAGGGCTGCCTGCGTAGCCCGCGCGCCATCAGGCGGTCCAGGCACGCCACGCAAAAGGGCCTTAAGTTGCGCAAAATCAAAGATGCCATTCCGATCAGTGAACGCCCACCCGAGGTCGAGGATCGCGCTGTTCCAGGCCGATTGTTCGGTCAGGCCTCACAGGTCCAGAAAATAGTGTTGCGCAGACGCAGGCACCCGGTTCGGGCCGGTGTCTTGAGACCACAACGTCTCTAGCCCTTTGTGTCTTGTCAGACAGCGGAAATGGGTGGAACTCGCACTTTGTGGTCTGGGTACCACTGGGGGCTTGGGCCCGTATGACGGCGTCGCGCCTTAAACCTGAGACAGGGATAAGACGCGACACTACACGCTACAAGAGCGTTTTGGGGGCCTTGCCAAAAGGCTTAGATGCAGCTTTTTGGCAAGGCGATTTAGTTTGCGTAAGCAACAGCCGGAAGCCAAGTGGTCAATTGCGGGACGAAGAACACGATCAAAAGGCCCAGGATCTGAAGCAGAACAAAGGGGATAATACCGCGATAGATGTGGCTCAAGCTGATATTTGGCGGGCAAACGCCCTTGAGATAGAACAGTGCAAAGCCGACCGGAGGCGTCAGGAACGAGGTTTGCAATGTTACAGCCACAAGGATGGCAAACCAGACAACCGAGGGGTTGTCGACGACGCCATAGCCTTCAACTGGGATGTTCAGGCCCACAATCACCGGCAGCATCAATGGCATAATGATCAGGGTAATCTCGATCCAGTCCAACAGGAAGCCGAGCAGGAAGATGATGAACAGAATGAAAGCAATAACCATGTAGGGGTTGTCAAAACTGCCCAGAACCATGTTCTCGATGATCTCATCGCCGCCGAAACGACGTAGAATATACGAGAAGAAATTGGCAGCGATGAAAATCCCGACAATGTAACCCGAGGTGTTAAGGGTCTGGCGCATCACATCCAAGAAGACCTTGCCGTTCAGATTGCGCGATGCCAGTGCCAGCAGTGTCGCGCCAAGCGCGCCAAGACCAGAGGCCTCGGTCGGAGTGGCCAACCCGAAAAAGATAGAGCCGAGCACCACAATGATGAGGCCAAAGGGCGGTACCACTGAAAGTGCCACGTCCTTAACCACTTTCATGCTGATCGGTTCACGATCTTCCGGCACCGGCATCGAACTGGGCGAAATCAGGCCGTAGACGATGATGTAGACGATATAAAGCACACCAAGCAGAAGCCCGGGAAACAGAGCGCCCATAAACAGATCACCCAACGAGATCGCCAGCTGATCCGACATGATCACCAGCATGATCGACGGCGGAATGAGGATACCCAGCGTACCCGAGGCCGCAATGGTGCCGGTCGCGATGGGTTTTGCGTAACCCTGGTCCATCATCGTGGGAATACCCATGACACCCAGCAAGACCACCGACGCACCAATCACCCCGGTCGAAGCCGCCAGAATAATGCCGATCAGCATGACAGTCAGTGCCAACCCGCCTTTCAGAGCGCCAAACAGCACCTGCATCGAGCGCATCATCTTTTGCGCGACGCCAGACTGATCCAGCATCAACCCCATATAGATGAACATCGGCAGCGCGACGAGGATGGGGTTCTTGATGATACTGCCGAAAAAGCGGCCCGCATTGACGTGCAGTTTCACATAAGAAACGCCGGTGCGGTGAAATGCGATATACTCGTTTATCAGTGCCTTGTTGGGATCAAGCACCAGGAAGGCAATGAGTGAAAAGATCAGGCTGACACCAACCAGTGAGTAGACCACCGGGATGCCGCGAAACAGCATGAAGATAAAGGTCAGGAACATGACCAGAACCAGCCATTGGTTCAGGTCCATCAACATGCCCATGGCAGAGAGTATTTCCATGAAATCAGGCCTCGGAGTCGGCGCGGCGGTTCAGCACAAAGCTGATCGCGGCAATGATGGTAATTAGGCCCAGACCGTACCAGACCGTGTAGTCGAAAATGGGCTCACGGGCGACTTTTCGGATATGGAGCTCAGGGTTAGACAGATGCATGATCCACCACAGAGCGTAGTAGACCACCCGCTCGCCCATAAACCAGAAAGCTGGCAGCCCGCCGAGGATCATCCTCCAGAGCACAGGATCATTCAGTTTGGCAAGATTGCGGGACAGTGTCGCAATCGCCGATATGATCGCCACAACAAACAAAAGAGGCAGAGCGGATTTCAAAAGGAAGAGGCCGTGCAGCCCGTTCGGACTGTCAGAGCCTTCGCGCGCGGCGATCGATGAGAACGCGTAGTGCGTCAGCACGTCTGTCATGATCAAAAGGAACGGCAATAGCAGCCAGCCCAGTCCGAATACTTCAATCCGCGCCTTTTTGCGCTTGGAGAAATTGGCGTGAAGAATATCCACCCGCACATGGCTGTTGGTGGTGATCGCATAGCCAAAAGCCGTGAGCATGGCGATGCCGTAGAGCCACCACTGCAAATCGTCAAGCCAGGCTTGGTTCATGCCCATCTTGCGGATGATCACTTGGGTGACGATTGCCAGTATCAGGATCGGAAACAACCAGGCAATAACATTGCCCAGGTTGATCACAAGCCTGTCTCCCCATAGATGTTCCGAGCGGTTCATTTCACCTGGATCGGTGATCTTGAGCACTTGCTCGACGTCGATATTTGCCCCGGTCATGACTTTCTTCCCTCTGTTCATGCGACGGCGGCCGCCCTAAGGCAGCCGCCGTCCTTTCGTTCAACGTGCCAGCAATCAGTTGCGTGGCAGGTAGATTGTTGACCAGATCTTATAGCCTTCGCGGTACTCTTGCAGATCAGCCCAGACTTCCTGGAAGAACGGATCGTCTGCGGCCAGTTCAGTAACCACTTCGTCCCAAGCGCCTTCAAAGGCAGCCAGCATCTCGGGGGACCACTGTTTGATGGTCACACCGTTGTTTTCCACGTTGTCAACCATGGCAGCATAGTTCGAGGCTTCGCCTTCGGCCAGGTTGGTGGTGATTGTGGCAAGACAAGCGGTTTCAATCTGCGCCTGCTGGGTTTCGTCCAGATCTGCCCAAACGTCGCCGTTAACCAGCAGTTCGAACAGGGTCGAGGGCTGGTGCCAACCGGGGAAGTAGTTGAACTTAGCGATTTTGTGGAAGCCAAGACGGGCGTCGATGAGGGGCATCGAGAACTCAGTCGCGTCAATTGCGCCACGTTCCAGTGCAGGGAAAATGTCGCCCGCAGCCAGCAGAGAGGTCGAAACGCCAAGCTTGTCCATTACTTTGGCACCAAGGCCGAAGAAACGCATATTCAGACCCTTGAGGTCCTCAACAGTGGTGATTTCTTTCTTGAACCAGCCCGAAGTTTCCGGCGCGATTATGCCGCAAGGGATGGCGTGCACATTATAGCCAGCATCATCATACATCTGCTGCCAATATTTGGCACCGTCATCATAGAGAATCCAACCCAGAAATTCGCCAGCTTCGGGGCCAAATGGCACAGCCGCAAAAAGCGAGGCAGTATTGAGTTTGCCCTGCCAGTAACCTGTCGTGGCGTAAGCCGCATCAACCGAGCCGTTGGCAACCGCATCCAGTGCTTCCAGCGTTGGAACCAACTTGCCGGGGTCATACCGATCGATCTCAACTTCGTTGGAAATCGCGTTGAGCCGAGTGGTAAAATCCACAGCGGCCGTGCCGAGGATCGGCAGGTTCTGACCAAAAGCAGTGGTCATTTCAATAGTGGTTTGAGCTGAGACGGCGGAGCCCATCAAGGCAAGTCCGGCTACAGCGGCACGTAATTTGATCGTCATATTGTTCCTCCCGAGAACAGTTGCTTGGCGCAATGCCCAACTAAAGCGACTCACGTCGCCGAATTTGGTAATTTTATATAACCAATTTTCAGAGGAACTCACATATTAACTTGGGCTTGTCTTGATTTACGTTGGGAACCATGTTGATTATTCCAATAATATAGCCGTTGCCCCCCGTCTTCATAGTAGTAGTCCCGCGATCCCTTCTTGGCAGGCGGGGCTGTTTGTGTTGCCCGTCCAGAACTGGACGCACTGTGGAAACAGATGGATCAAAAACTGGGGTGCGGCAATAATGCTGCGATGCCAGCACTTGCAACCCGATCTGTTCCGGCACGCTGCTGTTGTTCGCTTCCTGTCGCCACCTTCAGTGATGCAGCGTGCAACAACTGTTTCAATGTCCTCCAGTAGCAAGTCGCTGTCGTGGAGTGAGCCCATGGAACGCCAATCTCTCTCGGACCATTGGCGTTCCATTGCCCGGCAGTCGATGCGCTTGGCGGTATGAGTTGGTTTCTTGATCCGGCTCATATCATCCGCGATTCACAGCGGCTGCCAGAAACGCTGCGGCTCTACATCCGGGCTGCCTTACGGATTGTCGCCTCTCATGGTTTGCCAGCAAACCACTGCCGGGCAGTGGACAACCAGATGATGAAACGGATGACATGCTATAACGCCGAACGCCCGCATTCATCCCACGGAATATTGACGCCAGAGGCGGCATATGAGAACGAAGTAAAACCAATGAGATCAGTAGCCTAAATGAAACCTTGATCCATCTGAGGCAGGCTGCAGACGGGTCGAAAAAGTAGGACCACTTCTCTCTTTCATTTATTGAATGCAGCTCAAAACTGTAACGGACCTCGATCATGGATCTCTGACGATGGGCGAGCAAGAAAAATTGGAACAAACGACATGGACTTCAGCTACCGGGTGAGACTCGCATCAAGGCGTGTCAGGGCTTTTGCGACCCAAACCAGATACGGTCGAATTGAAGGATCTCCAATTTTTGCTCAGATTCCTGATTTTGCAAAGCGCGCAACCGCCACTCGAATGTTTGTGTGCCCGAAGCACAACTTCCTTTTTGTACGAATTCCGAAATGCGCGAATTCAACCTTAGTGAAGACATTTTCCAAACACTGCGGTGTGGTGCTCACAAATGATACCTCCGGCCAAAAGGCAAAGATGCTATTCAATCTCGACCCCGGTGCATCAGCATTTGAATTCGCCAGAAAAGTTGTATTCTTTCGTGAACCGCTGTCGCGGGCAGTCTCCATGTGGCTTGACAAGGGGCGCAATATAGCCTGGATAAAGAAACGCAGGTTTTCCGGTTCAGATACGCAAGCGCCTACATTTCTCGAGTTTTTGAGATCACTTGAAGAAAACGAATTTCACCATAATGGCCACTTCATTCAACAGGCCAGCATGGCGCCAGGCGATCTGTCACAGTATCACATTGGAACTGTTGAGAATATCGACAGGGATCTTCCCCGTATTTGCGAGGATATTTTTGGAGAATTTCTTGGAGTCGAATTAAGGCGCTCGGATCGGACAAATGCGCATGAGCGACTTGGCGAAATCTCACAAGAGGAGCGAGACCTGGTGTCGAAACTATATCATAAGGACTTCGTTCTCTATAATTCCCTCAATGTAAGTGGTGCCTCGTTATGAACTCTCTCTCCGTAGTCATGGGGGTTCATAACGGTGCGAAATACCTCTCCGAGGCAATTGATAGCATTTTATCGCAGTCGTTCCGGGATTTTGAGTTCATCATCATTGATGACGGTTCAAGTGACGCAACGGTTGAAATCTTGGGCGAATTTTCGCGCAGGGATTCTCGCCTTCAATGTATTTCCCTCGAGACCAACTTGGGTTTGTCGCATGCTCTGAACCTGGGCATTCAAAAGGCGAGTGGAAGTCTAATTGCCCGGATGGATTGTGACGATGTGTCCGGTCCAGAGCGCTTTGAATTGCAACTCGCAGCCATGGAGACCACCGGCGCTGATCTTTTGGGAACATTTGCTTACAGTCTTAGCGCGAGCGGAGCCATCAAGGCGAGAAAGCCACTGCCTGTATCGGAAGAAGCCATCGCGCTAAGATTACCACACAGAAATTGCATCGTTCATCCCAGCGTAATGGTTAAAAAGACTGTGTTGGAGGATGTCGGAGGCTACAACGAAGAGTTCATGAATAGCCAGGACTACGACCTTTGGCTTCGCCTGCTACCGCAGGCTCGGATGACCAACCTGGACGTGCCTCTAATCGGGTACAGAAGGCATAATGATCAGATCAGCACTCGCAAAAATAAGGCGGTGCAAACACAGTACAGTGTCTGCGCCGCCTTGAACCATTTTAGATCCGGCTTCGACATGGATCGCATCAGCCCGAAAGAAGATGTCGCGGTTGTAGTCAACGGCTTTACCGAAGTCTTCCAAGCTGATCTCACCCCTCGGGTAAGGCAGTGTCTGAACAGACATGTGATCCGATACGCCCGAAATTGTGTGCGAGACAAAGATCAGAAGAATGCCCTAAAGGACCTCTTTTTTGCAGCCGCCATGTTTCGTGAAAAGAGCAAGTGGCTACTCTACCAGTTGACAGGTTAAGGGCACGCGGCCCCATCATTATACCGTGTATTGATGACGCATTTGGGGGCTTTGCTCTGGGCCGGGGGGCCTTTAGGAGCGAGCCAAGGAAGAGTGTCGGCGAATTGGGGCACGTGCCCAGAACCATCGCTCGTGTCGGTGGAGCCGAATGGCAGATAGCGTCGAGGCACAGATGTGGTTTCGAAAGAGGATCTGGATCTTGCCCGCGACAATGATCGACTTCGACGGGAGAACCGTATTCTCAGGTCGGAGCGGGACATCCTAACAAAGCAACACAGGTCTTCGCAGGTATAAGACAATGAGATTTAGCTTCATCCACTGCCCGGCAGTGAATGTTTTCATTCCCGAGAGGGGAAGAACACAGAGCCAGCTTTTCGGCCCACCGGTTTTGTGACTTCAGAGGAGCCTGCCGGGCAGTGGATCCGACCCAACATGGGCATCGGCGGGATCACACCTGCCATGAACTGAAAATGGCTGCGTAGTTCTACAGGTGGACCCCATTATAAATGGGGGGGTGCCCGCGCGAATGCCTTCGTTTCCGGGTTTGGCGTCCTCGGGATATGTTTGGGGCTGGGTGTTGCGCAGGTGCGGCCAGACCAGAGCAAAATGCGCCTTCGCCGACAGGTTGACGTTGATTTCTCCAAGAGTTTTCAGCGCTTTTCGGCTGCGCTGCGGACCGGATCATCCGCCAGATGCAGGTAACGCATGGTTGTCTGAATTTGGCTATGCCCCAAAAGCCGCCCGATGGACATGCGCCGGGTTCTTCCACCTTTGCGATATCGCGCCTGATAGGTATTGGCACCGGAGGGCATCACCCGCAGCCCAAACCCGGCGATCTGAGGTGGGCTCAACAGGTGAACGCAACACACTGAGCAAACTTCTCTGCTGGGGTTTGATATTGCAAGGTCTTGCGCGGCCGTTCGTTCAGCGGTCTGGCATTTGAGAACTTGTGGCCTGCCCCCCGAAATGTCCCTCACTTTGAAGTAGAGTTTGCGCAACCTCTAAGAGGAGCAAACAGATGCGAAAGAGCAATTTTAAAGAGGCGCAGATTATTCACTGCCCGGCAGGGCATTGGCCAACAATGCCCCGAGCGGGACAACCAGTCGTTCATAACGCTGCAAGGTGGTTCGTCGTTGCCGCCGGGGGCGCTTCCGGTCCAGATCATACCACGCCTGTAAACGGGTCTCAAAGCCGTTCAACTTGTGGCGCAGCGGCCGTATTTGCCGCTGACAACTCGGCGGTGAGGCCGTCTGCACATAACTCTTGATCGGGTTCCGGGATAGGTCTGTCTCACGGCTCACGGGCCGGATGCCCCGCCCATCCCTCAACACAAGAGGTCGGATCACATCAAAATTGATCAACTTCCAAGCAACAAAGATGATGGTACCAGACATGGCCGGTACCGGAATTCAATCCACAAAAGCAGCCAGGAGAAACAACAGTCCAAATAGAAATAAAGCGGCAAGTATCGCCGAAGTTGGTGTCTTTGCGCCGGATTTCTCGTTTAGGTGCGACCGGGTGAATGATCCAGATCCAGCATAACATTGAAATAGGCCACCTGCGGTATTTGACCGGCCCTGACCGATAAACTTTTGATTGGAATTAAACATCTAGCCGAACTTGGTGATGCCGTGAGGGGGCAATGGCGGCAAGCAATTATCGGCATCCACAGCGGGCATCATCGACAGCGCAACCGAATGGCACGAATGCAGATGCACAACAGCGCCGCTGTTGACCGGGTGTTATAGAACGGGCTGTGCAGGGGCATTTCTTTTGGTTGGCTTTTCGCCACCGATTTGGCAAGCCGGCAGATTTGCTCGCGCCTGCGGGCTTCTACGGTCTTTACCGACGCCTCCAGTTTGGCTTGGGCGCTGCGGCCTGGGCGCATCTGCGACAGTGTTCCATCCGCCAGATAAAGCGCTGGCACCGGCGGCGGATGCGGATGGCGAAACCCCAGATACCAGACCGCAGGCTTGGTCGGGTGGCGCCGGCTGATAGCCCGCGCCACGGAATGCCTGCGCCATGTGGTGCCTTTCGGCATAGTCAACTTTTGCGTTGAAAGTCCGCTCCCCTTGGTTTTTGGGAGACATGCCCCTTCACAGTGTCCGGCGCGCCGGAATGCAAACGGGACATGCGGATTAGGCGTTGGAATATCGCACAGCAACCGCGGAGATCTCGTTCAAATCAGGCGTAATGATTGCGCCAATGCCTGCCTCGTCGCCTTGGTACATAGGGATCTTGTTGGCATAACAAAAATGATCTATTTTCAGTTTAACATTCCAAATTGGAATTTTTGACAGGCTTCGGTTTTGGAGGGTGAGCCATGGATAACCGCATTGGGCTACGTCAGCTCCGCGCCTTTCACGCCGTCATGACGACAGGCAATGTCACCGCGGCGGCGCAGAATCTAAATCTGACCCAGCCTGCGGTCAGCAAACAGCTTACCGCGCTGGAACATTCTTTGGGCATCACATTGTTTCACCGGAAAAGCGGCTCTGCCACCAGCGCCACCAGAGAGGGCATTGCTTTCTTTAAGGCCTCGGAAGCAACGATTTCCGGGCTGGAAGATTTGCTGATGATTGCGCGTGACATTGCCACCAACAGCCAGCGTCGCCTGCGCATTGCCGCGACTCCGCCGATCATCAACAGCCACCACATGATGCAGGCCATCAAGAACTTCCGCCGGGACTATGAGGATATACAAATCTCTTTTGAGGCGCGCGCCCGGATTGACATCGAAGATTGGGTGGTGCGGCGTCAGGTCGACTTTGCTGTTGCCCTGCTGCCTGCAAGCACGCCGGGCCTTAGCGCGCGAAAACTTGTTGATACCTCGGCCGTTGTTGCTATGGCCCCTGATCACGTGCTCTCGGGGGAGGATGTGCTGACCCCTGAAACAGTTCAGGGGCATCAAGTCATTCTGCCAAGCCGTCAATTGCTGCGGTGCCGCATCGAAGAGGCGCTAAAGGCCTCAGGGGAAACCTTGCAGGTTGGAATGGAGGCCTCGTCGTCGCTCACGTGCTGCCACATGGCCGCCTCGGGTTTAGGCGTTGCGATTTGCGATCCATACAGCCCATCCACATTTCCGCAGTCTATCTTGACGGTTCGGGCCTGGCAGCCTGAAGTGCCATTGTCTTATGGTGCATTGATGCCAAAGGATGTCGATCTGAGCCGCCCCGCCGCCAGATTTCTTGACCTCCTTGAGGCGAGTTTTTCGATGTCGCACAGCCCGGATCATCGCGAGCCCCGGCATGACTGATGGCAAACCCTGTTGTCAGGTTGCCCGAAACATGGGCCATAGGGACAGCGCCCCACAGGTCTTCACTGCGCAGAAAAGCAGCGTCAATTTTGACACCGCCCTGATCCCCGGTGGCAAGGCGATAGTCGGCACCGCACATCCGCACATTGCCGACGATGGCGAGAGCCCGTTGCGGTCTTCGCGTGTCAGGCCGTTTCGTATGGGGATGACCGCAGTGACCAATGCCCAGTTCCAGGCCTTTGTCGCGGCAACCGGCTATGTCACCGAGGCCGAGGGTTTTGCCTGGTCCTTTGTCTTCTGGAGCGATGTTGCCAAGGAGAGTGCTGGCGTGAGGCGGGTTCCGGGGCTGGATTGGTGGCGCGCGGTGGAGGGTGCGGACTGGCGCAACAGTCATGGCCCAAAGACGGACTCGCGGGCCTGGCAGTCAGATCACCCTGTTTCGCAAGTGTCCTGGGCCGATGCCCGGGCTTACGCGAGCTGGGTCGGGGGACGACTTCCAACCGAGGTCGAATGGGAACATGCTGCCCGTGGCGGGCTTGGAGATGTCAAATATCCTTGGGGAGACAGTGATCCGGACGACGTTCACAATTTCCGATGCAATATCTGGCAGGGCCAGTTTCCACAGGTAAATACAGCAACTGACGGATACCGCCATACCGCCCCGGCGCAGTCGTTCGAAGCCAATGGCTTTGGCCTCTACAATATGGTTGGGAATGTCTGGGAGTGGACCGCCGACAGGTTCACGATCAAGTCCCTGAAGGCCTCCGTAAAGACCAGATTGGCCGGGATGAAGGGGTATCGCCTGTCCAAGGGCGGCTCTTTTCTGTGCCACCAGAGCTATTGCTTCCGATACCGGATCGCCGCGCGCTCAGGCAGCTCGCCTGACAGCGCAACTCCGCATCAGGGGTTTCGAATGGTTTGGGATGTTTGAGCGAGCGGACCTGTCACCGCATTGGTCCGCCTGCCCCCGCGTCCCCCTGAGCGCATATTCTGCCTCGCAGGAGATCCACGACCCTCCGACGAATTCAAACGCCACGCAGTGCGGATTGCACTGACCAGCGGGCGTTGTTTCGAAAGCGGCACAGGTCCACTTTTGGAATGCTGTGCGGTATTGGATTTTCGGCTGTGATTTGGGACCCTGGCGTGCCGCAAAGTGAGCTGACAGTTGCCTGCCTGGATATAACCTCGGTGTTGAGATCGGCCAGGGTTGGCGCGGTATCGCTCTTTTGGGTTTTCGCGCATATCGCTGGGTTTGCTCTGTAAATCTCTCGCCATTGCCGGTATGTTGACCCAATGGCATCAAAGGCATTTTGCCACGGCGCTTTAGGGGGACATGCCAAGCATTTCAAGCCTATTTCCAGTCGAACTGGCGTCGTTAGTTCGCGGAGACAGGTCGTGTTTGATCCCGCTCAGCCCTGCTCCATGGCTATCCTATATCTCTGTGTGCTGCTGTGGCCGGGGGTTTTGTGGGGTTATCGCAGTTATATGGGGCAGAATCCCGCAATATGGATCGCGTCGAATACATGTTGCAATGTTTGATAATACCAAGACAATGCCGACAAAATAATAGTGGAGGAATAACATGACCAAATCAATCACTCGCACGGGTCTGACCCGACGGAGCGTGCTGCGCGGTGCAACGGCACTGGGTGCGGCAGCCTTGATCCTGCCCGCTGGCATGCGCGCCGCATCGGCTGAACCCAAAAAGGGTGGAATCCTGCGTATTGGCATGGGCAGTGGCAGCACGTCGGACAGCTTGGATCCGGGTTCTTGGGCTGATGCCTATACGCAGGTGTTTGCAACCTCACGTCACAATTACCTGACCGAGATCGACGCCGATGGCGCGCTGCAGCCTGAAATCGCCGAAAGCTGGGAGGCTTCTGCCGACGCCGCAACCTGGACCTTCAAGATCCGCCAGGGCGTGACCTTCCATTCCGGCAAAGCGCTGGATGCAGAGGATGTGATCGCCTCGATCAACCACCACCGTGGTGAGGACAGTACGTCGGCTGCCAAGCCAATCGTTGAGGGAATCACCGAGATCAAGGCCGATGGCAGTCATACCGTTGTGGTGACATTGGAATCGGGCAATGCCGACTTCCCGTTCATCATGTCGGATTACCACCTCGCGATCCTGCCAGCCAAAGACGGCGCCATTGACCCGGCATCGACGGATGGTTGCGGCGCCTATGTGCTGGACAGTTTTGAGCCCGGTGTCGAAGCCCGTCTGACCCGTAACCCAAATTACTGGAAGACCGACCGGGCGCATTTTGATGGCATCGAATTGCTGCCCATCGTCGATGGCGCCGCCCGTCAGAACGCCCTGATCAGTGGCCAGGTTGATGTGATCGACCGGGTTGATCTGAACACGGTGCACCTGCTGAAGCGCGCTGCCAATATCAATGTTCTGTCGGTGACCGGCTCCCAGCATTATGTGTTCCCCATGGACTCTCGTGCGGCACCGTTCAGCGACAACAACGTGCGGATGGCAATCAAGCATGCGGTTGACCGTGAAGAGCTGGTGGAAAAGATCCTCAACGGCTATGGCACTGTCGGCAACGATCACCCGATCAGCACCGCCAACCGGTTCCACGCTGGTGATGCGCTGGAACAGCGCACCTATGATGCGGACAAGGCGAAATGGTATCTGAAGCAGGCCGGGATGGATTCGCTTGATATTGAACTGTCGGTCAGCGATGCGGCCTTTGGTGGCGCCGTGGATGCCGGTGTTCTGATGTCGGAAAAATCGGCTGCTGCGGGCATCAACCTGACAGTAAAGCGTGAGCCAGCCGATGGCTATTGGTCCAACATCTGGATGAAGAAACCTTTTGCTGCCAGCTATTGGGGTGGTCGTCCGACCGAGGACTGGATGTTCAGCACCGCCTATAAATCAGGCGCAAACTGGAACGAAAGCTTTTGGGAGAACGCCCGCTTTGACCAACTTCTGGCCGCAGCGCGTTCCGAGTTGGACAATGACAAGCGCCGCGAGATGTATGTGGAAATGCAGGGTCTGGTCCGTGACGAAGGCAGCACAATCATTCCGATGTTTGCCAACTACGTGATGGCGCATTCCACCGCAGTGGTCACGCCCGAGAAGGTGGCGCCGAACTGGACCATGGACGGGTTCCGGGTCGCCGAACGTTGGTGGTTCGCTTAAGCACCGCGATACTTAAAAATACTTGCAGCCCCGAGGTCTATGCCTCGGGGCTGTCTTTCCAGGCGGCAGACAAAAACAATAAGCCGCCGGACAAACGGAGGAACTAGAACAGATGGCACATGTTTGGCGCATGATCGCCCAGCGTCTCGCCCTTGGGTTTTTGACGCTTTTTGTGGTCTCACTCTTGATCTTTGGAGCCACCGAATTGTTGCCCGGCGATTTCGCCGAGGCCATTCTTGGTCAGTCCGCAACGCCCGAAACCATCGCCGCAATCCGCCGCGATCTGGGGCTCGATCTACCTTTTCACACACGTTATATCGGCTGGCTGAGTAACGTGCTGCAGGGGGATTTCGGAAAATCTCTGGCCAATCAGCAACCGGTGATCGAACTGATCTCCAAGCGATTGGGCAATACTCTGTTCCTGGCCCTTTATGCGGCCGCGATGGCGGTGCCGCTGGCCCTGATCCTGGGCATCCTGGCGGCGCTGTTTCGCAATACGGTCTTTGACCGGATGTCAAACGCCCTGGCGCTGACCTCGATCTCGTTCCCTGAGTTCTTTGTCGCCTATATCCTGATCCTCTGGTTTGCGCAGACTGGCTACTTCCCGTCGATCGTGCGGTTTTCCCCGGGCATCGGCTTTGGTGAATCTCTTTATCGCAGCTTCTTGCCGGCGCTGACCCTGACCCTGGTGGTCACCGCTCATATGATGCGGATGACACGGGCGGCTCTCATCAACCTGCTGGCCAGTCCCTATATCGAAATGGCGCGGCTGAAAGGGATGAGCCCGATGCGGGTGATCCTGCGGCATGCGCTGCCCAATGCGCTGGCCCCGATCATCAATGTGGTGGCGCTGAACCTGGCCTATCTAATCACCGGCGTGGTGGTGGTCGAGGTGGTGTTTGTCTACCCCGGTCTTGGCCAGTTGATGGTCGACAGCGTGTCGCGTCGCGACATTCCGGTAGTGCAGGCGGTGGCGCTGATCTTTGCCTCTGCCTATGTGCTGCTTAATCTCACTGCCGATGTGCTTTCGACCCTGTCGAATCCGCGGCTGATGCACCGGCGCTGAGGGGAAAACCATGAGCATTCTAATTTCAATATTCTGGTTCGCAGTGGCTGTGGTCGGCGCCATGGCGCTTGGCTGGCTGTTCCGGGCCTTTGTGGTTGCGGTTTCACCGCAGCGGCAGGCGCAAGAGATGCGCACCGCACCGCTGACCGCCAGCTTTGGCCTGCTGGTCATTCTGATCTATGTGCTGGTTGCTGCGCTGGCGCCGATCATCGCGCCATTTGGCGAAAGCGAAGTGGTGGGGGGGGAGTTCCTGCCCTGGGATTCGACCTATCTGTTGGGCACCGACAATCTGGGGCGCGATATGCTGACCCGGATGATATATGGCGCCCGCAATACTGTTGGCATTGCCTTTACCATTACTGCGCTGGCGTTTTTCGTAGGCACGGTTCTGGGCCTGCTGGCGGCCGTCGTTGGCGGCTGGCTTGACCAGGTGCTGAGCCGGTCTGTCGATGTGCTGATGGCAATCCCGTCGCTGATCTTTTCGCTGCTGTTGCTGACGATCTTTGGCACCTCGGTGCTGTCGCTGGTGCTGGTGATTGCCACTGTTGATGCCACCCGGGTCTTTCGTCTGGCGCGGTCGGTGGCGCAGGGCATCGTGGTGATGGACTACATCGAGGCGGCGCGGTTGCGCGGCGAAGGCAAATGGTGGCTGATCACCCGCGAGATCCTGCCCAATGCGATGGCACCTCTGGTGGCTGAATTCGGGCTGCGGTTCTGCTTTGTCTTCCTGGCCATCTCGGGACTGTCGTTCCTGGGTCTGGGCATTCAGCCGCCCACCGCCGACTGGGGTGGCATGGTGCGTGACAACGCCACCCTGATCACCTTTGGCGACCTCACACCGTTCTTGCCGGCTGGCGCCATTGCGCTGCTGACCGTGGCGGTCAATTTTGTGGTCGATTGGCAGCTACATAAATCCAGCGGATTGAAGGAATAAACCATGGCGGATCAAGACAACTCACAGAACCGCCTGCTGACCATCCGCAATCTGTGGATCGAAGGGCAAAGCGAAGACAAGTGGTCACCGATCATCAAAGGTGTGGATCTGGACCTGAACCGGGGCGAAGTGCTGGGGCTGATCGGCGAATCCGGGGCCGGTAAGTCCACCCTTGGTCTGGCGGCGATGGGCTTTACCCGCGATGGCTGCCGCATCAGCGAGGGCACTGTCGAATTCGACGGCATTGACCTGCGCCATGCCGAACCGGGCGAACGGCGGGCCTTGCTGGGCAAGCGTATCGCCTATGTGGCGCAATCCGCGGCGGCCAGTTTCAACCCGGCTCACAAGCTGATTGATCAATACAGCGAGGCGCCGGTGGTGCATGGGGTGATGTCGCGGCAACAGGCCGAGACCGATGCCACCAGTCTCTATGGTCAGATGCAATTGCCCGACCCCGGCCAGATCGGCTTTCGCTATCCGCATCAGGTCTCGGGCGGGCAGCTGCAACGGGCGATGACGGCGATGGCGATGTCCTGTCGGCCCGACCTGATCATCTTTGACGAACCCACCACGGCGCTGGATGTGACCACTCAGATCGAGGTTCTGGCAGCCATCCGCACCATCGTCAAAGAGTTCAACACCGCGGCGATCTACATTACCCACGATCTGGCGGTGGTGGCGCAGATGGCGGATCGCATCAAGGTGCTGCTGAAGGGGGAAGAGGTCGAAGAGGCCGATACCCGCATCATGCTGTCAAGCCCGCAAAAGGACTATACCAAGTCGCTCTGGGCGGTGCGCAGTTATGCGCGGGCCGAGCAGGGGGACACTGACAAAGGCACTCCGGTTGTTTCGGTGCGCAATGTCACTGCCGGCTATGGCGCGACGACGGTTCTGGATGATGTCAGCTTTGACTTCTACCAGGGCCGCACGGTTGCGGTTGTCGGCGAAAGCGGCTCGGGTAAATCGACCGCGGCGCGGGTGATCACCGGCCTGCTGCCGCCCAGCTCAGGCGAAGTGTTGTTCGACGGCAAGCCGCTGCCTGCCGATTACCGGTCGCGTCACCGGGATCAGCTGCGTCAGGTGCAGATGATCTATCAGATGGCGGATACCGCGCTGAACCCCAAGCTGCGCCTGCGCGAGCTGATCGGGCGGCCGGCACAGATGTATCTGGGTCTCAAGGGCAAGGCGCTGGACGAGCGGGTGCGCGAACTGCTGTCGCTGATCGAGCTGGAGCCGGATCAGTATATCGACCGGTTGCCGTCCGAGTTGTCCGGCGGTCAGAAACAGCGGATCGGTATTGCCCGGGCGCTGGCCGCCGAGCCCAAGTTCATCATTTGCGACGAGGTCACTTCGGCGCTGGATCAGCTGGTGGCTGAGGGTATCCTGCGTCTGCTGGACAATCTGCAGGCCGAGTTCAATCTGGGCTATATGTTCATCACCCATGATCTGGCCACGGTTCGCGCCATTGCCGATGATGTGGTGGTGATGCAGCGGGGCAAGGTGGTGGAGCAGGGTCGCAAGGCGGCGATGTTCCAGCCGCCGCATCATCCCTATACGGAACTGCTGCTCAGCTCGGTGCCCGAAATGGACCCGGATTGGCTGTCCAATTTGCTCGAGGCGCGGGCAGAGGCCGGCTGACGCACACAAAAAAAGAGGGGCCGCGAGGCCCCTCTGAAATACCGATGAATTCGACTTTAGATTAGGCCTGCCATTGCGGCAGGCCTAATTGCTTTAATCGACCTGACGTACCGCGCCTTTGGCGGCGCTGGTGGTCAGCTTGGCATAGGCCCTCAGCGCGGTGGACACCTTGCGTTTGCGCAGTTTAGCGGGCTTCCAGCCTTTTTCGTCCTGCACCTTGCGGCGTTCGGCCAGTACCTCATCCGACACAGCCAGATGGATTGAGCGGTTGGGGATGTCGATCTCGATCTTGTCGCCATGTTCCACCAGACCGATGGTGCCGCCCTCGGCCGCCTCGGGTGAGACGTGGCCGATGGACAGACCCGAGGTGCCGCCCGAGAACCGTCCGTCGGTGAGCAGGGCGCAATCCTTGCCCAGACCTTTGGATTTCAGGTAGCTGGTCGGATAGAGCATTTCCTGCATGCCGGGGCCGCCGCGTGGACCTTCATAACGGATCACCACCACATCGCCGGCCTTGACCTTGCCGGTCAGGATATCGCTGACGGCGGCGTCCTGGCTTTCGCAGACATAGGCCGAGCCGGTGAACTGCAGGATGCTGGCATCAACGCCAGCGGTTTTCACGATGCAGCCATCCAGCGCGATATTGCCAAACAGCACCGCCAGACCACCATCCTGGCTAAAGGCATGTTCCTTGGAACGGATCACGCCATTTTTGCGGTCTTTGTCCAATTCCTTAAAGCGGTTCGACTGGCTAAAGGCCTGGGTGGTGCGCACACCGCCGGGGGCGGCCTTGAACAGCTCCTCGGCCTCGGGGTTGTTGGCCACCGTGATATCCCATTTGCCAATCGCCTCAGCCATAGTGCTGGAATGCACGGTGGCCACCTCGCCGTGCAGTAGACCGGCGCGGTACAGCTCGCCGAGGATCGAGAAGATGCCGCCGGCGCGGTGGATGTCCTCCATGTGGACGTTTTCGACATTGGGCGCGACTTTGCACAGGCAGGGCACTTTGCGGCTGAGCCGGTCCATGTCCGTCATGGTGAAATCGATCTCGCCCTCATGGGCGATGGCCAGCAGGTGCAATACGGTGTTGGTTGAGCCGCCCATGGCGATGTCGACGCTCATGGCGTTCTCAAAGGCCTTGAAGGTGGCAATATCGCGCGGCAGCAGGCCTTTTTCCTCGCCCTCATAGTGGCGCTTGGTGATGTCGACGATCTTGCGGCCGGCCTCAAGAAACAGGTTCTTGCGGTCCGAGTGGGTGGCCAGGGTTGAGCCATTGCCCGGCAGCGCCAGACCCAGGGCCTCGGCCAGGCAGTTCATCGAGTTGGCGGTGAACATGCCCGAGCACGACCCACAGGTGGGGCAGGCGTTTTCTTCGATGTGCTGCACCTGCGCATCCGTAAGAGTTTCGCTGGCGGCGGCGACCATGGCATCGACCAGATCGATTTTCTTCATGTCGAGACCTTCGAGATCGATCTTGCCGGCCTCCATCGGGCCACCGGACACGAAGATCACCGGGATGTTGAGGCGCATGGCGGCCATCATCATGCCGGGGGTGATCTTGTCACAGTTGGAGATACAGACCATGGCGTCGGCGCAGTGGGCGTTGACCATATATTCGACCGAATCGGCGATGATTTCACGCGACGGCAGCGAATACAGCATGCCGTCGTGACCCATGGCGATACCGTCATCCACCGCGATGGTGTTGAATTCCTTGGCCACACCGCCGACCGCCTCGACCTCACGCGCGACCATCTGGCCCAGATCCTTAAGGTGGACGTGACCGGGGACAAACTGGGTGAACGAGTTGACGATGGCGATGATTGGCTTGCCGAAATCACTGTCGGTCATGCCGGTGGCGCGCCACAAGCCGCGGGCGCCGGCCATGTTGCGGCCATGGGTGGAGGTTCTTGAACGGTAAAATGGCATTGTGCTGTTTCCCTATATTTGCCCTCAGGGACACTATTCGCGCAATAAACGCAATATGTCGGGGCGGTGTTTGGTTGTTTTGAGCCTTTGGCGTCGGTTTAGCGGGCCTGAGCGGCGGTGGCTGGGGTGTTCGTCTGTGTGCGCTTGGCCAGGAACTGATTGACGGTCAGGCCAATCACCAGCGCCCAAAAGGCGGCGCCTATGCCAAAGAAACTGATGCCGGAAACGGTGGTCATAAAGGTGATCAGCGCCGCTTCGCGGTTCTGGCTGTCCGACAGCGCATGCGACAGGCTGTTGCCGATGGTCGACAGCAGGGCAAGGCCGGCGATCGTCGCGACCAGTGCTTTTGGGGCGATCAGGAACAGGCTGATCACGGTGGCACCGCCCAGGCCGACACAGCAATACAACAGGCCGGCGGTGGCGCTGGCGAGGTAGCGGGTTTTGGCATCGTCGTCGGCCTCGGGGCCTGCACAGATGGCGGCGGTGATGGCGGCAAGGTTGAAGGCATAGCCGCCAAACGGCGCCAGCAGCAGCGAGGCGAGGCCGGTGACTGTCAGGCTGGCCGAGACCGGCGGCTGATAACCGGCGGCGCGCAGGGCGACCACTCCGGGCATGTTTTGCGAGCACATGGTGACGACATAGAGCGGCAGGCCGACGCCGATCAGCACCGGCAGCGAGAAGCTTGGTATGACCGGCACCGGCAGGCTGAGGCTGAGGTCAAGTTGCTGCATGTCACCAAAGGATCCGGCGAAACCGGCCCAGAGGCAGCCGACCAGCAGCACAACGGGGATGGTGTAGCGGGGAAACCAGAGTCGCCCGGCTAGGAAGCAGGCGCCCATCAGGGCAACCAGCGCGGTGTCGTCATTGAGCGCCGCAAAGGCGGCGAGGCCAAACTGGAACAGAATGCCCGCCAGCAAGGCATTGGCCAATGTGTCCGGGATCAACCGTGACAGGCGCTCGAACCAGCCGCTGAGACCGGTCAGCGTCAGCAGCGCGCCGCAGAACACAAAGGCACCGATGGCTTGGTCTATTGGTACATCCCTGAGGCTGATCGCCAGCAGGGCCGCGCCGGGGGTGGACCAGGCGGTGAGGATCGGCATCCGGAACCACAGTGACAGGCCCAGGCTGGTCAGCCCCATGCCAAGGCCAAGCGCCACCAACCAACTGTTGGCCTGGGCCTGGGTGGCGCCGACGGCCTCTATCGCCTGAAAAATGATCGCAACCGAACTGGTATAGCCGACCAGAACGGCAATCGCCCCGGCGGTGAGATGGGAAAGTTTTAGCCTTTTCAGCATTTGGGTTTTCCTTGGCAGCCGGGTCGGCTAGGGTTGCGTGCGTTATAGCGCACACTACACGCTGTGCGCTATAACGCACAAGGCTTTTGAGGGGTGGACCAGATGAGCGAACAGACCATCACCGTTAACCTGCGCGAAATACGTGCGGAATCGGGTCTGAGCCTGTCCAAGGCGGCGGCGCTGACCGGGGTGAGCAAGGCGATGCTGGGTCAGATTGAGCGCGGCGAATCAAGTCCGACCATTGCCACGCTGTGGAAGATCGCCAAGGGGTTTCACCTGCCGCTGACAGCGCTGATTGGCGAACCAATCCGGGAAAGCTCCAGCGCTGACGGGATTTTTGAAACGGTGCAGTTCCCAGGCAGTATTTCGGTGAAAATTGTATTCCCCTATGATGCCGATCTGCGCGCCGAGACCTTCCACGTGAGCCTGCAGGCCGGCCAAAGCCACCAATCTCAACCCCATGACCATGGCGTCACCGAAGAGGTCTTTGTGCTGACGGGTGAGATGGAGGTGCTGCGCGATGGGGATTGGGTGTCACTATCAGCCGGGCAGGGGCTGCGGTTTGCAGCCGACCAGCCGCATGGCTACCGCAGTGCCCGGACCGGGGCGGCGTTTCTCAATATGCACCATTACCGCCATGCGGTTCTGGCGCGGCAAAACCTGTAGATCCGTTGGATGCTTCACTTGTGTAGCGGCGGGCGGCTGACTACAGGTTGTGGCTGAGTAATCTACTAACCCGGAGAACCCTCTTGGACACATTTCGCGGCAGCCTGTTGATGGTGCTGGCCATGGCGGCTTTTGCCTTGGAAGACATGTTTGTCAAATCCGCCAGCCAATCGCTGCCGGTTGGGCAGATCCTGATGCTCTTTGGTCTGGGTGGCATGATCCTGTTTATGGTCATGGCGCGTGCGCAGGGGCAGTCTTTGCTGCACCCGGCGATCTGCACGCGTCCGATGGTGTTGCGCTCCTTGGCGGAGGTGATTGGGCGGCTGTGTTATACACTGGCGATTGCCTTGACGCCGCTGTCGTCTGCCTCGGCGATCCTGCAGGCAACGCCTTTGGTGGTTGCGGCGGGGGCGGTGGTGTTTTTTGGCGAGCAGGTTGGCTGGCGCCGCTGGGTGGCCATCGCCGTTGGGTTTTGTGGTGTGTTGCTGGTTTTGCGCCCCGGAGTGGGCGGTTTTGAACCGGCGTCAATCTTTGCGGTGATTGGCATGTTGGGGTTTGCCGGACGTGATCTGGCCACCCGTGCAGCGCCGCCTTCGATGTCCAATTATCAGTTGGGCATTTACGGGTTTGCCATGCTTATTGTGGCCGGCGCGGTGGCGCTGGGCTGGACCGGCGGGGCCACCTGGCCCAGCCCGCTGGTCTGGGGCAAACTGGCCGCCGCCACGGTGATTGGAGTTTTTGCCTATAACGCCCTGACCGGAGCCATGCGCTCGGGCGAGATCTCGGTGGTGGCGCCGTTTCGCTATACGCGGCTGGTGTTTGCCATGGTGCTGGGGGTGTTGGTGTTTGGCGAGCGCCCGGATCTGTGGACCCTGATCGGCAGCGGTGTGATTGTCGGCAGTGGCTTGTTCACGGTTCTGCGAGAGCGCTATTCGCGGCGGCCTGCCTAACCGTATGTGGGCGGTCCTGACCCGGTCTTCCCTCTGTGGGCTGAAGTCAGCGCTGCTTACCGCCTTGCACCTGTGCCTGTGTCACCTTATCTGCCTTCTATGGCCCAGACAAAATCAGACCCGAATTACAAAGTTATCGCCGAAAACCGCCGCGCGCGGTATGATTATGCGATTGAAGACGATTTGGAATGCGGCATCATTCTCGAGGGCTCTGAGGTCAAGAGCGCCCGGATTGGAGGCACCAACATCGCCGAAAGCTATGCCGCGGTCGAGGACGGTGAACTGTGGCTGGTGAATTCCTACATCGCGCCATATGAACGGGCCAAGACGTTCAAGCATCTCGAACGGCGTCGCCGCAAGCTGCTGGTGTCGCGCAAGCAGATGTCGAACCTGTGGAATGCCACCCAGCGCAAGGGCATGACCCTGGTGCCGCTGGTGATCTATTTCAACCACAAGGGGCTGGTGAAGATCAAGATCGGCATCGCCAAGGGCAAGCAGAACCACGACAAGCGCGCCACCGAAGCCAAACGCGACTGGTCGCGGCAGAAATCGCGGCTGATGAAGGACCATCACTAAGCTGTTGATGCCGAAAGGCTCATCCCTGTGCCTTTGATTGCGCAGGGTCGAAATTTGCCACTTGTAATTATTGACTGTTTTTGTCAGGTAACTCCTGCCCAGCCAGAACGTTTATTCTCACGCCCGGTTTCAAATCAGACACCAGTGAGCGGGCGGCAAGTCATGACAGTTTCAAATTTTGCGCTGGAGCGTTCCAATGCCGAACCGCTAGAGGCTTTTGGCTTTGACGCTCTGGAGATCGGCCTGCTGCCGGTATTTCGCCACTTCATGATGTGCTTTGAAGATCCAAGTACCCAGTCGTGGCAGAACGGCTATTTGATCGCATCCGAAAAATGGGGCGAGAGTTTTGGCCTGGGGCTGGCGCAATCGTTGCTGAAGGTAATCAGATACCTGCGTCGGCAGCGCAAAGATGGGGTCTGCTTTCATGACCCTCTGTGTCTGCAAGCCCGGACGATGGTCACGCCCGACGAAGCGGCCTTTCTGTCTATGCTGCACCACATGCGCCGAGATCAGACCCCGCAGGCCCGGGACGCGGTTGAGGATCTGACCTTGGGAGGTTTGGATCCAGACATTATTCGCTCCGGCCTGGCCTTTGCGCATCGGTTTCCGGCCGGAAAACAGCCAAATCCGCCAGCGGGCCGTCCTGAGCTTAGACTCGTCACTAACGTGACGAAGCGCCCTCATCCTGGGTCATTA
Source organism: Paracoccaceae bacterium (assembly GCA_013214575.1). GTDB lineage: Bacteria > Pseudomonadota > Alphaproteobacteria > Rhodobacterales > Rhodobacteraceae > Parasedimentitalea. The sequence continues at coordinate 23,243 of JABSSD010000215.1, forward strand.
TGCCGCCTTTGATGGATCTGTAACGGCCTGATCTCTTGCGACTCCCAATGGCCAATAGTAGGCATCATCTAACGTTTATGTGGCGGGAGGCCTTGATGCTGGACGATCCAAAGACCCTTGTTTCCACCGACTGGTTGTCGGCTCATCTGAAAGATCCCGATCTGAGGCTGCTGGATGCCTCGTGGTATCTGCCCGGAATTGAGCGCGATGCCCGCGTTGAGTATGACGCTGGGCACATTCCCGGCGCTCGGTTTTTCGATATTGATGACATCTCGGACCATCGCTCTGAGCTGCCGCATATGGTGCCGCCGGTCGAAAAGTTCATGTCGCGGCTGCGTGCCATGGGCGTCGGCGATGGCCACCAGGTGGTGGTCTATGATGGTCTTGGGCTTTTTTCGGCAGCCCGTGTGTGGTGGCTGTTCCGGCTGATGGGCCAGGCCAATATCGCGGTGCTGGACGGTGGCCTGCCCAAATGGCGGGCCGAGGGCCGGGCGATTGAGGATATGCCACCGGTGATCCGCGACCGCCATATGACCGTGCGGGTGCAGAACCACATGGTGCGGGATGTGACCCAGGTTTCGGCGGCCTCCAAGCTGGGCGATCATCAAATCATCGATGCCCGCGCCGCCGCCCGGTTCCGCGGCGAGGTTCCCGAGCCGCGCCAGGGTCTGCGCGCCGGTCATATTCCTGGCGCCAAAAACGTGCCGTTTTCGACGCTCCTGAATGCGGACGGAACCATGAAGCCCAGCGACCAGCTGCGCAGCATCTTTGAGGCTGCCGGGGTGGATCTGAGCAAGCCCGCAATTACCTCATGCGGCTCCGGTGTTACTGCCGCAGTGCTAAGCTTGGCGCTGGAGCGTATCGGCAAAAGAGACCATGCGCTCTATGATGGCTCCTGGACCGAATGGGGCGCCTTCCCGACTTTACCCGTTGCAACCGGAGAGACCTGATGTTTGAAGCTTTGAAAGCCCAGCCCGCCGATAAAATTCTGGCGCTGATGCAGAAATTCCGCGAAGACCCGCGTTCCGACAAGATTGATCTGGGGGTTGGTGTCTACAAGAACGCCGACGGCGTCACCCCGGTGATGCGGGCGATCAAGGCCGCCGAGCACCAGCTGTGGGAAACCCAGATCAGCAAGGCCTATGTGGGGCTGGCCGGAGATCCAGCCTACTCGGATGCGATGATCAAGCTGATCCTGGCGGATACGGTCGAGCGCGGCAATATCGCCGCCGCCGCAACCCCCGGCGGCACCGGTGCGGTGCGGCAGGCGTTTGAGCTGATCAAGATCGCCAACCCTTCGGCACGGGTGTTTGTGTCGGACCCCACATGGCCCAATCACATCTCGATCCTGAACTATCTGGGCATCGAGACCGTCACCTATCGCTATTTCGACCGCACGACCTGTGGTGTAAATTTCGACGCTATGATGAGCGATCTGAAAACCGCGGTCAAAGGTGACGTGGTGCTGCTGCATGGCTGCTGCCACAATCCAACCGGTGCCAATCTGAACGCGGTGCAGTGGCAAGAGGTGATCGACCTGCTCAATGCCCGTGGCCTGGTGCCGATGATCGACATTGCCTATCAGGGCTTTGGCGACGGGTTGGAAGAAGACGCAGTGGGTGTGCGGATGGTGGCTGCGGGCACTCCGGAATGCCTGATCGCGGCCAGCTGCTCAAAGAACTTTGGCATCTACCGCGAACGGACCGGCCTGCTGATGATGGTGTCGAATGACGCCGCATCGCAAAAGCTGAACCAGGGCACGCTGGCCTTCCTGAACCGGCAGAACTACTCGTTCCCGCCGGATCACGGCGCCCGTCTGGTGACCATGATCCTGAACGACGACGCCCTACGCGCCGATTGGGCGGCCGAGCTGGAGGAGGTGCGTCTGGGCATGTTGGGCCTGCGCCAGGGATTGGCGGATGAGCTGCAGCGGCTGTCCGGCTCTGACCGGTTTGGCTTTCTGGCACAGCACCGCGGCATGTTCTCGTTGCTGGGCGCCACCCCTGAATTGGTGGAAAAACTGCGCGCCGACAATGGCATTTACATGGTTGGCGACAGCCGGATGAACATTGCCGGGCTGAACGCCGATACCATTCCGATCCTGGCCAAGGCGATCATCGACGCCGGTATCTAAGCCCTGACCCTAAAGCAACGAGTAACGCGCCCTCTGTCCGTGGGCGCGTTTTCTGATTCTGGTCCCTCCCCAGGCTTTCATCTTTTCAAAAATACTCAAAATCCCAACCTCAGGCCCAATCCCAGCCTGTCGAAAACGCAAAACGCGGCCCCCGCAAGGGCCGCGTCGTTTGTTTCAGCGATAGCTTGGCTCAGCTGTGGTAGGCAGATTCGCCGTGCTCAGCCAGATCAAGGCCACGGCGCTCGGTGTCTTCATCGACGCGCAGACCAATGAGCTTATCGACCAGTTTGTAGATAACCAGCGAGCCGATGGCGCACCATGCGATGGTGATGCCGACTGCTTGGATCTGGATCCAGGTCTGGCTGACCCAGGAATAGTCGAGACCGCCGGTGCCCCCCAGTGCCGGAGCGGTGAAGATGCCGGTGCCGATGGCGCCAAAGATCCCGCCGATGCCGTGAATGCCAAACACATCCAGACTGTCGTCATAGCCGAACTTGCTCTTGATGGTCGAAACAAAGAAGTAGCAGATCGCCGAACCACCGGCGCCCAGCACGATGGCGCCAATCGGGCCGATCGACCCCGCCGCCGGAGTGACCGCAACCAGACCGGCCACCATGCCCGAGGCCGCCCCCAGCATAGAGGCCTTGCCGCGCAGCACCGCTTCGATGCCGCTCCAGGCCAGAATGGCACCGGCGGTGGCGGTAAAGGTATTGATCATCGCCAGACCGGCGCCGCCGTTGGCTTCCAGGTTGGAGCCGGCGTTGAAGCCGAACCAGCCAACCCAGAGCAGCGAGGCACCAACCATGGTCAGGGTCATCGAATGCGGCGCCATCATGTCTTTGCCAAAGCCGATCCGCTTGCCCACCATGATGCTGCCAAACAGGGCTGCAATGCCGGCGTTGATATGCACCACAGTGCCACCGGCAAAATCAAGTGCGCCCATGTTGAAGATCAGGCCCGAGCTGTCCCAGACCATATGGGCAATCGGGAAATACACGACGGTGACCCAGAGCACCACAAAGAGCATGATCGCCGAGAACTTCATGCGCTCGGCAAAAGCGCCGACGATCAGCGCCGGGGTGATGGCGGCAAAGGTCATCTGGAAGGCGATGAACACGAACTCGGGGATCACCACGCCCTCGGTAAAGGTTGGCGTCATGCTGTCCATGGTGACGCCGATCAGGAACAGCTTGCCGGTGCCGCCCCAAAAGGCGCCGGTGCCGCCGCCAAAGGCAAAGGAGTAGCCGTAGACAACCCAGATCACCATCACCAGTGCGGTGATCAAGGTGCACTGCATCAGCACCGACAACATGTTCTTGCTGCGCACCAGCCCCCCGTAGAACAGCGCCAGACCCGGCAGGATCATCAGCAGCACCAGCAGGGTCGAGATCATCATCCAGGCGACATCGCCCTTGTCCATGGTCTCAGTGATGACTGCGGTGACTTCTTCGGTGACGACTTCGGTGGTCTGGGCCGCAGCCGCCAGGGCCATCGCCGACAGAGCGGCGGTCAGCCCGGATATTTTTGCGAATCTATTCATGATCTCTCTCTTGTATGAGCTGCGGAGTGCTTTACAGCGCGTCCAGATTTGTCTCGCCGGTGCGCACCCGCATTGCCTGCGACACATCCAGGACAAAAATTTTGCCATCCCCGATCTTGCCGGTGCGGGCGGTATTGGCGATGGTCTCGACCACCTGGTCGGCCTGATCTGCCGGTACCACGATTTCCAGTTTCAACTTGGGCACAAAATTCACCACGTATTCCGCACCGCGATAGATTTCTGTGTGGCCCGCCTGAGCGCCAAACCCTTTGATTTCGGTGACCATCAGCCCCGCAACGCCGATCTCGGTCAACGCCTGGCGGACCTCCTCCAGCTTGAACGGTTTGATGGCGGCTATGATCATTTTCATCTCAGCATCCTCTTATCCAGCGGTTCTCCAGACGGGCTGTCCAAATGGCTGTCCCTGCAAACAAGCGGTTGAAAGGAGCGCTGGGAATGCTGCAGGCGCTGACCAGCCACCGGATTGAACCAAAGGCGCAATAAACATGCTTGTTTTATGTGCGATGCCTAAAAATTGACCAATCAACGAAGGGTGGCAGGCTGCAAATCGCTCTCAACAAAGCATCTCAGAGCCGTTAAGGTGCAAAAAACGGGCGAACCGGGCAGGATATCGGCATGGCACAAGGATCAGGGCGCAAGCCTTTGATAGCAGACAAGCGTTACTCGGCTGGGGGGCGCAAAGCCCCGACCCGGAAGGCTGTGCGCAGGAAAAAACCAAAGGGCAAGGGCCTGTTGGGGTGGCTGTTCGGGCGTGGCAAGACCCCTAAGCCGAAGGCGGTCAGGCGCAAGAAAAGGGCTGGCAAACCGGTCATCCGAAGATCGGCGCCACAAAAATCAGGGGCACGAAAATCAGTGAAACAGCAACCAAAGGGATTTTTCGCAGGCATCCGCGCCGCCTTCGTTGGTCTGTTGCGGTGGCTGTTTGGTCTGGTCTGGGCGCTGACCTGGCGGGTTGGTATGGTTGTCAGCCTGCTGGTCGGGCTGGCGGTTGGCTATCAGTACCTGCGATTGCCGGAGCTCAGTGCCTTGCTGGATGGCCGCGCCCAGGGATCGGTGACCCTGCTGGACCGCAACGGCGAGGTTTTTGCCTGGCGCGGCGATCAGTTTGGCGGTGTGGTGACGACGCAGACCGTCTCGCCGCATCTGAAGAATGCCATCCTCGCCACCGAGGATAAGCGATTCTACGGCCATTTTGGCGTCTCGCCACGCGGTGTTGCCAGTGCGGTGCGAATCAACCTGCGCGAGGGCCGCGGTCCGCTGTCGGGCAACGGTGGATCCACCATCACCCAGCAGACGGCCAAATTGCTCTGTCTGGGGGTGCCCTATGATGTTGATGTCTGGGACAGCGAAAAAGCCTATGAGGCGGACTGCCGTCAGGGCTCCCTGTGGCGCAAGATCACCGAGGCGATTTTTGCCCTGGCGATGGAGAGCAAATACTCCAAGGACGAAATCCTGACGATCTATATGAACCGCACCTTCCTGGGGGCCGGCGCGCGCGGCTTTGAGGCTGCCAGCCAGCGCTATTTTGGAAAATCAGCCGCCGAGGTCAATGCCGCCGAGGCCGCCATGCTGGCGGGCCTGCTTAAGGCACCGACCCGCTATGCGCCAACCAACAATCTGCAACGCTCGCAGGATCGCGCACAGGTGATTGTCGGGCTGATGTTGGAACAGGACTATCTGACGGCGGCGCAGGCGCAGGCGGCACGGGACAATCCGGCGCAGTTGAGCCAGGCGGCTGCCGCCCGTGCCGGCGGCTATTTTGCCGATTGGGTGATGGACAAGATCCCTAGCTTCTTTGGCGACCAGACCAGCGAGGACATCATTATCCGCACCACCCTGGACCAGCGGTTGCAGGTCGCCGCCGAAGAGGCGCTGGCCTATATCTTTGAGAACAAGGTCCGCGAGGGCTCCAAGGCGCAGGCGGCGATAGTGGTGATGAGTGCGGACGGCGCGGTGCGGGCCATGGTCGGCGGCCGCCAGACCCGTGTGTCAGGTGTGTTCAACCGCGCCACCCAGGCCCGGCGGCAAACCGGATCGGCGTTTAAACCCTTTGTCTATGCAACCGCGCTGGAGCTGGGGTATTCGCCGCTGGATACCGTTCTGGACGCAAAATACTGCCTGGATATTGCCGGTTCGGGGCAATATTGCCCCAAGAACTATGCGCGCAAGTTCTATGGCGAAGTGACACTGGCGCGGGCTCTGCGGGATTCGCTGAATATTCCCGCCGTCAAGATATCTGAGGCGGTGGGTCGTGATCTGGTGCGTCAGGTGGCCGGTGATTTTGGCCTGTCCAGCACGCTGGCGGCCGGACCGGCGCTGGCGCTGGGGGCCTCGGAAAGCACGCTGATTGAAATGACCGGCGCCTATGCGGGGATTCTGAATGGCGGGTCGTCGGTGACCCCCTATGGTTTGGTCGAACTGCAGCTACTGGGCGATGACACGCCGATGATCGGCAGCAGTGGCGGCATGGGCGAGCGGGTGATCCAGACCAGCGCGGCGCAGCAATTGACCTGGATGATGGAAAAGGTGGTCTCTGAGGGCACCGGCCGTCGGGCGCAATTGCCGGGCTGGCAGGTGGCGGGCAAGACCGGCACCACCCAGGCGGCGCGGGATGCCTGGTTTGTTGGCTTCACCGCTGAATATGTGGCCGGAGTATGGATGGGATACGATGACAACACGCCTCTGTCCGGGGTGACCGGTGGTGGCCTGCCGGCCGAGATCTGGCGCGAAACCATGCTGCGGGTACATGAGGGGCTGACGCCGGTGGCGCTGCCGATGCTGGCGCCGACCCCGGTTGCGCCACCGCCGACCCCGGTGCGCCGACGGCGCAACACTGGCGACAATCTGGGCCGGGAAATTGGTCGCGCGGTGGATGGATTTCTGAAGGATCTGTTTGGCAATTGAAGCGCCCGCAGCCGCAGGGCTCCCGCCCGTCGCAGCCTCCTGCCGGAGGCACTGCTCCGGTTGGGCGTGGCGCCGTCGCCATAGGCGATGGTTCGTGCGGGCGCGGAAGATTTTGGAATAGTATCAGTCAGACCGCGGGCAGGCGTGGGAACGCGGCGGCTGCCGGGATTGCCCGAACGCCGTGCGGTATTTCCCGGTGCGGCGTGGAGTGGCGCGTGGCGCGGCGGCTCAGCTCAGCTTTTTCAGGTCGGCGATCAGCTTGTCGATATCGCCTTTGCGGCGATCCAGCATGGCGCCGATCTCGGTGCGCTCGGTCAGCAGCAGGTTCACCCCTTCGATGAACATGTTGTAGAATTTGGCCTTGCCGGTGCGATCCGAAACCTGGAATGTGACGTCAAATGGCGCCTGTCCCTTTAGGTGCGCAATGGTGCTGACTTCGTACCATTTTTTGACCTGTTTGACGCTGTCGACTTCCAAGCGACCACCGATGAACTCGCGGAAGCGTTTTCCGTATCGGCGGGCGATGTAACCCTGAAATGCCTTTGAAAATGCCTTTTTCTGAGCGCTAGTGGCGCGGCGTGCGTCGACCCCCAGCGCGTAGGCTGAGATATAGGAGGTGTCGCTGTATTTCTTGAATATACGCTCGAAATCCTTGTACATCGCCTGTTCGGATTTTTGCGAGTCGATGACTTTGTTGATGTCATTGACCAGTGCGATAACCAGTTTTTCGGCGGAATTGGCGCTCAGAGCCCAAAGGGTTTGCGGCAGAGCTGCGATTGTCGCGCTAAGACCAGACAAGAACATGCGACGGTACATCATTAAAATCCTTCGGTATCGAGTTCAAAGGGATCGATTTCCGCGATTTCGGAAACCTCACCCAGTTCAAAGCGGCGGTTCTGCAGGTAAATCAGCCGGGCCTGGGCATAGCTGTCGGCGCTCTCGTACAAGATCGAGTCTATGGTAGCAGAATAATTGCCGCGGTCGCCCATTCGGCGCACGATCTCGGCATAAACGCCGATATTATCGGCGGGGTTCTGCTTGGCAAAGGTGATCGGATTGGTAAAGAAATCAGCAAAGACACCCACCGCATCGCGGGTGGTCGACGGGCCGTAGAGGGGGATTTCAACATAGGCCCCTTCGCCAAAGCCCCAAACATGCAGGGTTTCGCCAAAGTTGGTATCGACCCGGGGTATGCTGAAGTCGGAGGCCGGATCAAACAGGCCGCCCATGCCGAGCACGGTATTGATCAGCAATCTAGAGAGCGCGAGACCGGTTTTAGGCAGGTCGCCCTGCAACAATGCATTCACCGCCTGGCCGGGCATCGACAGGTTTTCCGCAAACAGGCCAAAGGAGGTGACTATTTCCGGCGGTACAACAGAGACATAGCCGCTGGATGCAGGCCGGAAGATGGCCCGGTCAACGCTCAGATTGAAGCCGTGGATAGAGCGGTTGACCTCCTCGTGGGGATCAAACACTTCACCTGCAGCCCGCGCCTCGGGGCTTTGCCTCGCACAGCCAGCGATTAATCCGGTCAGCAAAAGGGCAACAAGAAGAGAGATCTGTCGCAGCGTCAAAGTCATCTGTCTTGGTGTCCATGTTCTCAGCCAATGGGTCGCAGCCCGGCCCCGATCTAACGGTAATCAGTCGGGTTCACAGAGGCTATGCATAATGTTTGTTTTGTTGTGACAGATTTAGAACATATTACAAGGTAGGCTGCTAGGGAGGAGAGGGCTAGTTTCTCCGACCCGGCACAGCGGCAATGCAGGCATATTATGACAAATACCCTATACAAGAATGGTTTGGACGAGTTGCGGGGGATCCGTCGTCGCAGTCGCAACCTGTATTGGGCTGTCGGGCTGTTCAGCTTCTTTGCCAATATGCTGATGCTGACCGGGCCTCTGTACATGATGCAGGTCTATGACCGGGTGCTGGGCAGCCGCTCTGAGCAGA
>JABSSD010000216.1 GCA_013214575.1 Paracoccaceae bacterium
GTTTGAGGCTGATGCGGAACGGCTCCAGCCTTTGCCAGTTGTTCCCTATGACGCCTGCGACAAGCAATCAGTTCGGGTCAGCTCACTGTCCCTCGTGCGGTATCGCGGCAACGATTATTCTGTTCCAACGGCCTATGGCCATCAAAAAGTTCTGGTGCGGGGCTATGTGCATGAGGTGGTGATTGCCTGCGGGGCTGAAGTCATCGCCCGTCATCCTCGCTCCTGGGAGAAGGAGGATTACATCTATGATCCGCTTCATTATCTGGCGCTGATCGAACAGAAGACCAATGCGTTGGATCAGGCCGCCCCACTGGCCGATTGGGAACTGCCAGAAGCCTTCGCTACACTGCGCCGCCTTATGGAAGCCCGCATGGGCAAAAAGGGGAAACGCGAGTTCGTTCAGGTGCTGCGGCTGCTGGAGACATTCCGGATCGCGGACGTGGCGGCCGGAATACAGAGCGCCCTTGAACGCGGCACCAACGGCTTTGATGCCGTGAAGCATTTGGTTTTGTGCCGGATCGAACGCAGGCCGCCCCGGCTGGACATGACGGTCTACCCCTATCTGCCGAAAGCCCATGTCGCGGTCACATCCCCCGGCGATTACATGGCGCTTCTGTCAGGAGGCGGGTCATGACCGACACGCCCCAGTTGTTGCTGGCGCATCATTTGAAAGCCCTGCGCCTGCCGACTTTCCTGCGTGAGTATGACAAAGTTGCCAAACAATGCGCGGCAGAAGGTGTCGATCATTCCCGCTATCTTTTGCGCCTCGCCGAACTGGAGCTCATCGACCGGGAACGGCGTATGGTGGAACGGCGGATCAAGGCGGCAAAGTTCCCGGCAGTCAAAAGTCTCGACAGCTTCGACTTCAAGGCCATGCCTTCGTTGAACAAGATGCTGGTGATGGAGCTGGCGCGCTGTGATTACATCAATCGCAACGAGAACATCATCGCAGTGGGAAACAGCGGAACCGGCAAGACGCATATTGGTCTCGGCCTTGGGCAGACGGCCTGTCAGAAGGGCCTGGCCGTTGGCTTCATCACCGCATCAGCTCTCGTACATGAACTCCTCGAAGCTCGGGATGAGAAGCGCCTGCTGCGTCTGCAGAAGCAACTGAGCAAATACAGCCTGCTGATCATCGATGAGCTGGGATATGTGCCACTGTCGCCAACCGGCGCGGAACTGCTGTTTGAGGTCTTCTCTCAACGCTACGAGCGCGGATCAACCATCGTGACGTCCAACCTGCCGTTCGACGAATGGACCAGCACCTTCGGCTCTGAGCGTCTCACGGGCGCGCTTCTCGACCGCCTGACCCATCACGTCCACATCCTGGAGATGAACGGCGAGAGCTACCGCCTCAAACACAGTCGTCGAGCCGTCAAAGCCTGAAGAGCAAACGCCACTACCCGGTTTGACCACAGCCCCGCACAGCTTCGTCGCTATTTGGGGCGCTCCGCCATGCGGATCTGTGGTCAAACCTACATCCAACAAAGTGGTGCACTTTTGATCCGGCCAAAATCAGTCAGGTGGCGCGCTATTGCTCCGGCGCTTGGTGCAGTTTTGGTCCGGCGTTGACAGATCAACAGCGCACCAGAGGAAATGACGCTCACCGTTGATCTTCACAAATACCTCGCCCAGGTGCCACTGCCAGTTCGAAAATGACCGAAGTTTCTGGACCCGCCGTTTTCGGATTTCTGACGCGAACAGCGGGCCAAACCTGATCCAACAAAACCGGATAGTTTCGTGGCTGATATCTATCCCTCGTTCATGAAGCAGATCTTCCACGTTTCTAAGCGAAAGCGGAAACCGGACGTACATCATCACCGCTAAGCGAATGATCTCGGGGCTGGTTTTGAAATACTTGAATGGGTCGCGTTTTGTCATGGCTAGACGCTAGGGGACCGCCCTACCCGCCTCAACCAATTTTGTTCTGACAAAGCCTCCCACACTCATGCCAAGTCGCGCTCAACCTTTAAGCGCCATTGCACTGCATATGATACCATTTGCAAAATATTCTCTGGCGCTTCAATGCTCTTAGATTTTGAGGCTTCGATATCGGACACGAACAACAGCGCTGCCCCAATACTGGTTCCCGTGGAAGACAGACTCTGAAGAACCGGGCGCCCGGTCGCAGCCTGCAACATAGCAAGGTACTGCGCATTATGGGCAAAGGGTCCTTCAACAATTATCGGCCCGTCCGCTCCTGTTAGTCGCAGGCAGGTGTCTGTCATCAGAGCCAAATAGTAAGAAAGCGCCACGGCACGAAAACCGGACTTTTCCGAGGGGCAAGCCCCATGCCACCGCATCTCCATTCCTTGATACGGGCCAGATAGGGGATCAACCGCAGGCAACAGCATGATCTCCTGAACCAAAACCTGTGCCACATCCGCCGGGCTGATCTCAACCGGATGCCCTTTCTGGATCAACTCAAACTCACGTCCGCCCATAAAGCGGCCTGACGGCACCGCCTCGCCCAGCGCATTCACATTGACCAGAGTGTCCCGAGATGGGTCCAAGACGGTCTTGGCTCCGCCCATCGCCATCACCACCACCCAGGTCCCGGTCGACACCACCGAAAACGGCGTTTTCTGGGTCAGGATATGAGGATAAAGCGAGGCGTTTGAATCGTGGATGCCGCAGATCACGAGTGTGTCTTTGGACAGCCCGGTTGCTGCGGCGACTTCTGGCAGAACGGACCCCAGGATATCATTGGATTTACGCACAGGCGCCATCTTGCCTGCGATATCAAGCGCTTCAACCAATTCGGAATATGCACCCTCATGCGGCAACCACAAATCGGTGTGACATCCAATCGAGGTCACATCACTTGATATGACTCCCGTCAAACGATGGCCCCAGTATTGAGGGTAGGATAGAATATGGCTGGTGCGCGCGTGCAGGCCGGGATCCGCCTTGAATTGCCAGTGCAGTTGCGCACCAACATTCAGGCCAACGGCCAGGCGCGGCGACCCAGTCAGCTCAAAAGGGGGCCGGATCGCATCGTAGTGCGCCGCCGTTTCGGTTGGTCCGTCATGCTCATAATCAAGGATCGGAGCCGCCAGATCCCCGTTTTCATCCAGCAAGACAATGCTGGCGCCGTGCGTCGTCACCGAAATGGCATCAACCCCGAAATCGTGGTGAAACTGCCCCAGGGCATCCAATAAAAATGCCCAATGGCCATCCGCATCGAAATGCGGCCAGGGTGGTCCCGGACGAACCACATTTGGGCGCGTCACAACTGCGACTTCCGACACTGTCGTCAAATCAACCAGAGCCAGTTTGACGTTTGTCTTGCCAATATCAATGACCGCAATGTGGCGAGGAGTTTTCATGACATATGAAACAGGCCGGGCAAGGGCACCGCAATCGGCGCATTGTCCGGCCCGGTCTCCATCAGGTCGGCCATATGAGCCCACCATTTTTGCATGATCGGGTGATCTGGCAGGTTATCCATCCCATGATCCTCGGTCCGGATCAGCACGCCAATCAGCAACCCGGTTTCTTCGTCCAGGTGAATGCTGTAGTCACTGACACCTGCCTCGCCCAGTAGCCTTACCAGTTCAGGCCAGATCTGATCATGGCGGCGTTGGTATTCGTCTGCCTTGCCGGGGTTCAGACGCATCCGAAAGACAAAACGGCCTGTCATGCTGAGCGCCTCTTGGCTGCGAGCATCGTCCAGAGCCGCGGCAAGGCAATCACCCCGATCAGCAGCAGGCCAATGAAGATCGACATCACGATGCCCGGAACGTTGAGCAGGCCCAGGCCAAAGGTGACCAGCCCCATCACAAAGGCAGCGATCACAACACCAGGGATCGAGCCAGAGCCGCCGAGAATGTTGATCCCGCCTAGCACCACCATGGTGACCACATTCAACTCCATACCTGTGGCGATGCTGGGACGGGTTGAGCCAAGGCGCGAGGTCAGGCAAATCGCCGCCACTCCGGACATCAACCCGGTCAGCAGGAACAGAATGAACTTGACCCGTTGCACCCGAATACCGCTGAACAGCGCGCCGGTGGAGTTGTTGCCAATGGCATAGACAGCCCGGCCAAAATTGGTCTTGTGCAGTACCACACCATAGATCACAGCAATCACGGCAAAAATGCCAATCTCGGCGGTGAACACCCAGTAGATATAGCCCTGCCCAAACCAGGCAAAACTGTCTGGATAGCCGCCATAAGCGCCATCACCCAGAATGATGTAACTGATGCCACGAAACAGGCTCATGGTACCGATGGTCACCACAATGGAGGGCAGACCCAGAACAGTGACAAATATGGCATTGAAGGCGCCGCAGAGCAAACCGACGGTGAGGCCAATCACCACCAGTTCCGGCGTCCCTGCCCCGTATTGCACCGCCAGCCCCATTGCCGTGCTGGCCAGCGCGATTATCGACGCCACGGAAAGATCGATTTCTCCCGAGATGATCAACAGTGCCATAGCAAAGGCAATCATCCCCTTTTCAGTAAAGTTATACGTCGCATCGCTGAGGTTCCAGGCATTCAGGAAATAGGGCGAGGCGAAACTGTTTAGCACAAAAATCCCAACGGCAACGACCAGCAACAGGGACTCCCAGCTGCGCAGAATGCGAGAAGCGCGGCTGTTCAGGCGGTTGGGAACAAAACGTGCTGTCATGGTGGTATCACTCATACTGAACCCTCGGTTGATTTGAGAATGATACGGCCCTTGGTTTGGCCAGCGCGGGCGTTAAAGGCCACAGCAATCAGGATCGCGCTGCCGGAGATCGCCAGTTGCCAGAAGGGTGAAATATTCACTACGGGAAGCGCGTTCTTGACCACGCCCAGGAACAGAGCCCCCAGCACCGCGCCGCCAACAGACCCGATGCCTCCCGCAATTGAGATGCCGCCAATGACGCAGGCCGCCACCACTTCAAGCTCAAAGCCTCTAGCGATATCGACATAGGCCACGGCATAGCGAGCAACCCACAGATAGCCAGTCAGCCCCGCAAGGGCGCCTGACAAGACAAAGGCCAGAAACTGGGTCTTGCCGACGTCGATGCCGGTATAGACCGCCGCATGGGGATTGCCGCCGACAGCAAATATCGACCGACCCAAAGCGGTGCGTGACATCATCACGCCAAACACAATCACCGTCAGAATTGCGATCCAGGACAGAACCGGCAAGCCCAGAAATGCGGCCCGAGAGAACCCGGTAAAGGCTGTGCTCATCTCGTGGGCATTGACCCATTTCCCGTCCGAGATCAGAAAGATAATACCCCGAAAGATCGTCATGGTGCCCAGCGTCACCACGATAGGCGGGATCGCCAATTTCCACACCAGCAAGCCATTGACCGCGCCCATGGCAGCGCCCAGAAGGATGGCAACGGCAATGATGACGGGGATAGGAAGGCCCGGCATTGCGACGTTCAGCATCGCAACCACCATACCAGTCAGAGCCAGATTTGCAGCCATCGACAGGTCAATGCATCGGGTCAGTATGACCACCATCTGTCCCAGAGCCAAAATGATCAGTGGCGCCGTGTCGTTGAACACATTTGCAAGGTTAGCCGGAGAGATAAAACCAGAAAACCGGGTAGAAACCACCCCCAGCAGCACCAGGATGGCCGCGCCAAGGATCGCCTCCCGTACTGGAATGTGTCGCAATACCATAGCCTAAGCCTCTTCCATTTGGGTGTCTGAAATGCCTGCAGCATGGCGCACCAGTGTTTCAGGGCTTAGATCATCCCCTTGCAATTCTGCCTCGATACGACCGTCGCGCATGACGATGACACGGTCGGACATGCCAATCACTTCGGGAATTTCAGAACTGACCATGATCACTGACAACCCCTGCGCCGCAAGTTCAGCCATAAATTCGTGCACTGCCGCCTTGGACCCAATGTCGATGCCCTTGGTGGGCTCATCCATGATGATCACCTGCGGCTGTGTCGCCAACCATTTGGCGATCACCACCTTTTGCTGGTTGCCACCCGACAAATTGCCCACGTCCTGATCTAACGAGGCGGCGCGCAGGTCCAGACGCTCGGAATATTGGCGCGCCAGTTTGAACTCTTCAGCCAGTCTCAGGAACCCGGATTTCGAAGTCCGCCCCAGTGACGGCAGAGTGACGTTCTGAAAAATCGGCAGGCCCATAATCGCCCCCTGCTTGCCGCGATCCTCGGGCACATAAACGATGCCATTGGCCACCGCATCCGCAGGCGAGCGAATGATCCGAATGCGACCATTGATCTTGCAGACGCCCTTGGATGGTTTGGTAATGCCAAACAGTGATTGCATGAACTCCGACCGGCCGGCCCCAACCAAACCATAAAACCCAAGAATTTCGCCGCGTTTGAGAGTAAAATTAATATCCGCGAACTCGGTCGGGTGCGCATAGCCCACCACCTGCAACACGTCCTCGGCGACGTTGGGTGTCCGCTCAGGAAAGATGTGATCGACGGTGCGCCCAACCATCAGCTTGATCAACGCGTCTTGGTCTGTGTCAGCAATAAAGCCAGCACCCACAAAAGCGCCATCTCTAAAGACAGTGTAGCGATCGGCAATGCGGAAAATTTCATCAAACTTATGGCTGATGAACAAGATCGCCTTGCCCTGAGCCTTTAGCGTCTCAATCAGCTCGTAGAGCTCTTCGATCTCTTTATGGGACAGTGCGGCGGTCGGCTCGTCCATAATAACAACGCGCGCATCGACCGACAGGGCACGGGCAATGGCTACCAGGTGTTTGTTGGCGATGCCAAGATCACGCAGCCGGGTGCTGGGATGAAAAGTTGCGCCGATACTTTGCAGCAATTTGGACGCGCCGCGCTGCATTTCGACCTTGTCGATCAGGCCCCAACGCGTGCGTGGCGCGTGACCAATAAAGATGTTCTCGGCGACCGAGAGTTCGTCAAACAGCACCGTTTCCTGATGGATCGCGGTGATGCCCGCGTCGGCTGCTGCATTTGCGTTGGAAAAGGTGACCGGCTCTCCGTCGATGCGGATGGTGCCGCCGTCGGGATAATATATCCCGGTTAAAATTTTTACAGTGGTGGATTTTCCCGCGCCGTTTTCTCCAACCAGAGCTGTCACCTGGCCCGCATAAAGATCTAGTTGGACTGCATCCAGTGCTTTGACACCGGGAAATGTCTTGGTGATCGCGTCCATCGACACGACGGGCATTGCGCTCTCGGTCATTGCAGCTCTTTTCGGCTATGTCATGGGCTGGGCGAGTGGTTTGGCCCGGCACCATAACAGCGCCGGACCAAACCATGAGGTTTAGAAGATCGACTTGAAAGCGTCGATATTGCTGGCGTCATAGACAAACGGGTCGGCCATTGCGCCTTCATATTTGTCATCCAACGCAACTTCACCCATGCGGCCCATTGGGATGGACTTTCCGGCTTCTGCCGTTGCAGTGCCACTGGCCAGATTGTAAGCGATCATTGTTGCCGCATAGCCCAGATCGATCGGGTTCCAGATCGCGAAGGATTTGGAGGCGCCACTCTCGATATGGCCAGCCATTTCTGACGGCAAAGCCAAACCTGTCACATTAATCTCACCGATTTTTCCCGCGTCTGTCACAGCTTGAGCAGCGGCTACGATGCCCACTGTTGTAGGTGCAATGATGGCCTTCAGGTTGGGATAACTGGCCATAAGGCCTTGCGCTTCGCGGTAGGACTTGTCTGCCAAATCATCGCCATAGACCGTCGCTACAACATTGATACCCGAATAGTTTCCTGTCACTTTGTTCATTTCCTCGATCCAGATATTCTGGTTCGTCGCAGTGGCCGAGGCGGACAGAACCGCAACATCACCACCGTCAGGCATGTGATCGGCGGCGAGTTTGATGATCATATTGCCGATCAACGGGTTCGACGATGGGTTCAGATGCATCTGGCGACCTTCGGCGGCTACGCCACTGTCCCAACTGATCACGGTGATACCACGGCTCATCGCCTTTTTCAAAGCAGGCACCAGCGCGTCGGTGTCATTGGCTGAAATCGCGATGGCGTCAACGTTTTGAGCAATCAGTGCATTGATCACCTCGATCTGACCTTCGGCAGTGGTGTCAGTTGGACCAGTATAGATGATCTCGACATTTCCCAACTCGGCTGCCGCCTCTTCGGCACCTTTTGCAGCAGCTTCAAAGAAGCCAATGCCCAAAGCCTTGACGACAAGCGCGATGCGCACTTTTTCTTCAGCCATAACGGGGGTTGCAAACATCGTTGCCGCTATCGCCGCTGATGCCATTACTTTCCTAAATACACTCATGGTTTCCTCCCTGGAGTGGTTGCGATTTTGGGGACCTTATGACGCCGCCCCTTCTTTTTGTGCTGTGTTTGTCGGTGCGACGATGAGTTTCACATCCGCCGCCTCAAGCATCGCGGCAGTACGGTCATCGATGCCATCGTCGGTGATAATCGTGGTAATCCTGTTCAATGGGCACAGGATCAAGCTAGAGCGTTTGGCAAACTTGGAACTGTCGACCAGAACCACCAATTCCTCGGCCTGCCCAATCAGCTTTGTCTCAGCCTGGATCAACAACGGATCCTGCTCCATCAAGCCCAGTGGACCAATACCCTGGGCCCCCATGAACATACGTTTTGCATAGAAATTTCGGGTCACGTCGTTGTCAAAAGGCGACAGGATGATGTTCTGCTCGCGGTAGATCACCCCACCAGACAACAGCACCGTATTGCGCGTGTTTTTCAGCAGATGTTCGGCAATCGGGAATGAGTTGGTAAACACCTGCATCTGCAGCGACGCCAGTGGGTGCACCATCTGAAACGTCGTCGTGCCCCCGTTGATGATGATCGGGTCACCATCCGCACACAGCTCGACCGCAGCCTTGGCTATGGCCTGCTTTTCAGCACTATTGATTGACTCATTGTAAGAAAACGGCCGCCCTGCCAATCCAACAAAAGGTGCGGACATCAAAGCCTCAGCTCCACCGCGGACCCGTCGCAATTCCCCCTGACTATCCAGTGTTCTAATGTCACGGCGCACAGTCGCCTCCGAGGCCCCGGTCAGCACACACAGATCAGCCACAGTCACGACAGACCTGTCTTGGACCGCTGATAAAATTACTCTGTGTCTGTCTTTCTCGTGCATCGACCAGTCTCCATTTTGGTGGCCTCAAGGTGGAGCGAGTCGCCACCTTATGTCAATCACTAAATGTCATAATCAATCATTCTGCGCCGCAGCATGCTCAATTTTGACTGTTTATGATTGACATGCCTTGATCTGAGAGCCAGCCTAGAGACAAGAAAACGCAACTATATTTGCCGTTGATGGAGACGATGATGCCCGACGCAATCCAAAGCCAACCTCTTGAAAACAAGTGGGATAAAGCCCGCGCCGAAGGCATGAGTGAGTCAGAAAAACTTCTCTATCGCTCCAACCTTCTGGGGTCTGACAAGCGAATCACAAACTATGGCGGGGGCAACACCTCGGCCAAAGTGATGCAGGATGATCCGCTGACCGGCGACGCCGTCGAGGTGCTCTGGGTTAAAGGCTCGGGCGGCGATGTAGGCTCCATCAAGATGGAAGGGTTCGCGACATTGTATATGGAGAAACTGAACGCCCTGCGCGGCATCTATCGTGGAGTGGAGTTTGAGGACGAAATGGTGGGATACCTGCCCCATTGCACCTTCAACCTGAACCCACGGACCGCATCTATCGACACGCCACTACACGCCTATGTACCGAAAAAGCATGTCGATCACATGCACCCTGACGCGATCATCGCCATTGCAGCAGCCAAAGACAGCTTGGCGCTAACTCAGCAGATCTTCGGCGACAGCATCGGTTGGTTGCCATGGAAAAGGCCGGGCTATGAATTGGGCTTTTGGCTGTCGGACTTCTGTGCGGAAAATCCAAACGCCAAGGGCGTTGTACTGGAAAGCCATGGGTTGTTCACCTGGGACGATGATGCGCGGGCTTGCTACGACCTGACGCTAGAGATCATCCAGACCGCAATGGATTGGTTCGCAGCTCAGACCGAGGGCAAGGATGCCTTTGGCGGGGCCATTCACGCCAGCCTGACTGCTGATGAACGCCGCGCAACCGCAGCCCGCCTGATGCCAGCCATTCGTGGCATGGTCTCAGGTGCTCAGCATATGGTTGGCCATTTCACCGACAGCGACACGGTTTTGGACTTCGTCAACGCCCAAGACATGAAACGTCTGGCGGCACTTGGCACCTCTTGCCCCGACCATTTTCTCCGCACCAAGATTTGCCCACTGGTGGTCGATTTTGACCCCGCCAACCCGGACGTAGACGCTACACTGGCCGGTCTGGGTGATGCCGTCGCCGAATACCGCGAGGGCTACAAGGCATATTACGACCGCTGCAAGAAAGACGACAGCCCCGCCATCCGCGACCCCAACGCCGTGGTCTATCTGATCCCCGGCGTAGGCATGATCACCTTTGCCAAGGACAAGGCCACCGCACGGATCTCCGGCGAGTTCTATGTCAACGCGATCAACGTGATGCGTGATGCCGATGCGGTTTCCGAGTATAAGGGCCTGCCCGAGCAAGAGGCCTTTGATATCGAATACTGGCTGTTGGAAGACGCCAAGTTACAGCAGATGCCCAAGCCCAAATCTCTGGCCGGTCGTGTGGCGCTGATCACCGGCGGTGCCGGTGGCATCGGATCCGCCACCGCCGAGCGTTACCTGCGCGAAGGCGCCTGTGTAATGCTGGCTGACATTGACGATGCTGCTTTGGTGGAAACCGCCGCCAAACTGATCGAGCAATATTCCGCAGATGTGGTGCGCACTGTCAATATGGATGTCACCGATGAGGCCGCCGTTGTGGCGGCCTACGCTGACACCGCGGTGGAGTTTGGCGGCGTTGATATCCTGCTGTCAAACGCAGGCATCGCCAGTTCGGCACCAGTCGAGGACACCAGCCTTGAGATGTGGAACACCAATATGGCAATCCTGTCCACCGGATATTTTCTGGTCAGCCGCGAGGCGTTCAAGCTGATGAAGGTGCAAGGCATGGGCGGCGCTGTGGTTTTTGTGGCCTCAAAGAACGGTCTTGCCGCCTCGCCCAATGCCTCTGCCTATTGCACAGCCAAGGCCTCGGAAATCCATCTCGCCCGCTGCCTGGCGCTGGAAGGTGGTCCACAGGGTATCCGCGTCAATGTGGTGAACCCGGACGCGGTGCTGAAGGGGTCGAAAATCTGGTCCGGCGACTGGCTGAAGGAGCGCGCTTCGACCTATGGTAAGGACAAGGAGGGTCTGGAAGAACACTATCGCCAGCGCTCGCTGCTGAAACGCTCAGTCCTGCCCGAGGACATCGCCGAGGCGGCCTATTTCCTGGCGTCTGATCAGTCGGCCAAATCCACCGGTAACATCATCAACGTGGACGCCGGCAACGTTCAGTCCTTTACACGCTAAGGAGGCGGATCATGATCAACGCGGATATCATCGCACAACACAACACCCGCGCCGCCGCGGACCTGAGGGCCGACTATGACGCCTTGGGCGAACATCTGGATCGCCGCGGAATCGACATCGCACAGGTCAAGGCCAAGGTCGCCAAATACGGCGTTGCAGTGCCCAGCTGGGGCGTTGGCACCGGCGGCACACGTTTTGCACGCTTTCCCGGTCCAGGCGAGCCGCGTGGCATTTTTGACAAGCTTGACGACTGTGGCGTGATCCAGCAGCTGACCAAGGCCACGCCCTCGGTTTCGCTGCATATCCCCTGGGACAAAGCCCCCGCCGCCGACCTGAACGCCAAGGCCGAAGAGGTTGGTCTTACATTTGATGTGATGAACTCAAACACCTTTCAGGATCAGCCGGATCAGACCCACAGCTACAAATTTGGCTCTCTGTCCAACACTGATGCCGCGACGCGCCAGCAGGCCGTTGATCACAACATCGAATGCATCGAACTGGGCCAGAAGATCGGCTCCAAAGCGCTGACCATCTGGGTTGGCGACGGGTCGAACTTCCCTGGCCAGACCAACTTCACACGCCAGTTCGAGCGTTATCTGGACGCCACCAAACTTGTCTACAACGCCTTGCCCGACGATTGGACGCTGCTGACCGAGCATAAGATGTACGAGCCAGCGTTCTATTCATCCGTGGTGCAGGACTGGGGCACCAACCTGCTGATTGCGCAGCAGATGGGCGACAAGGCGAAATGTTTGGTCGATCTGGGCCACCACGCACCCAATGTGAATATCGAAATGATCGTGGCGCGACTGACCCAGTTCGGCAAGCTAGGCGGCTTCCACTTCAACGACAGCAAATATGGCGATGATGATCTGGATACCGGAAGTATCGATCCTTACCGCCTCTTCCTGGTATTCAACGAACTTGTCGAGGCCGAAGCTGACCCTGGTTTCAACCCGATGCACATGCTGGACCAGAGCCACAATGTCACCGACCCAATCGAAAGCCTGATGGTCTCGGCGATGGAAGTACAGCGCGCCTATGCGCAGGCCCTGCTGGTGGACCGTACGGCGCTGGCTGGTTATCAGGACAACAATGATGCTCTGATGGCGACGACCACGCTGAAACACGGGTTCCGCACAGATGTTGAACCCATACTTGCCATGGCGCGTTTTGAGGCTAATGGCGCAATATCCCCTGTGGCGGCCTATCGTGCCTCGCAGTATCGGACAAAGGTTGCGCAAGACCGGCCAGACGTCACCAGCGCGGGCGGCGGTATTGTCTAATTAGGCTCTCACATCTCGGACGCCGAACAAGGATTCTGAGGCTTACAAAGCGAGACCTGGACCAGGTCAAAAAACCGCCACCGCACCACCTTAGGGAACGTCTGATCAACACGCCGACTTGGCAGTCTTGATCAGATTTTAATTTGGTTGGTCGGTTTCGCTTCGGTTCAGGCGTGACTGCCGACCTGTTGGTCGTCAGCTCCCATTATTGCCGGACTCCACCCGTCATGCCGTCATCTTCTTTCGGACCAAATACAGATTGTCGAGGGTGAACAGGCTGAACAACTGCGCCCGGATATTTTCCCCAGCCACTATTGCGGATCTTGATGTAGCCGAACTGTCCTTTCAACACCCGGAACGGATGCTCGACCCTGGACCTGACCTCGGCGATGAGGCGGTTGCTATGCTCATCGGTCGTAGTACCGACCACAAAACGTTGTCTGAGCCAACAAAACCCCGTCAGCAGCCTCTAGCGATTGCCGAACGCAGCAACGAACGCGGCAATCTTGGAGACCAAACACGAACAGCCCCGCGAGTTCTTGGTGTAACGTGTTGTATATAATGTTATCTATCATTCAACCTCTTCCATAAGGGTCCACAAATCAGGCGCAGTCCAAACCGCACCAAAGGCAGTTTTCCATTTCTTGGATCATACCTTTCCTGCGTCTGTGTTTGACAGAGAGATCCCATACTTCAGCTCACAATGATCACACCTATTCTGATCTGTTGAGCGAAAGACTTTTCGCCGGTCAACATTCGGGTCCACCCTCCGCCTTCCGCGCATTTTCTGCACGAAGAGGCCAATGGCGTAGACCTGATCGTCATGGCGGCCACCAGGAAATGCCAACAGTTCCCGGCGCAGATCAGGATACCATTGGCACTGATGAAGAATGCCAAAGCGCCCGTCCTGCAACCATTCTGCGGCGGGCGCGAAACGGACCACCTTGGGGTCGCTCACACTTAGTGTGATAAATTCAAAAAAGCCGTTTCGCCGGAGTTCCTGTACCAGCATAGGCCCACTCACAGTATCTTCCACGCAAACCGCTTCAGGGTTCCACCGGTGACGCAACTGCAAAGCCCGCGCTTTCGGATTGCCAAATTCTAGGCGCTCACGAACGATGTCCGCCAATACCCACAGCTCCCCGTTCCAGCCAAATATCGCGCAGGCTGAGTAATCGCAGTCATCTTTTTTTGACAGCAGTATGCCAAATCTGCACGGTCTTCAGGAACTGGCAATCCTGCCGCTTGTCGGCGATCAGCGTCCTCGGGGCTCATGCTCGTGGGGAGCTGTTTTTAAAGGATTTTTACGAATAAGCCTAAAAGAAAACACAGGTAGGCTTGACCTCAAATTCTCTATGAAATAGGAGGTGTTTAGTAGAGCGGGCGTTGTGTAATGGTAAGACCTCAGCCTTCCAAACAAGTGTTCTATGTATCACTCTGTCGCACTCTATCATTAACTGTATCATTTAATTGACTTCTTTGTCGCAACCTGCATCCTTGGGTCACCTCATGTATGATGTTGTTACCGACAAAAGGCCTACAAAATCGATGCCGAAGCTAACTGATACCTATGTGAAGAAACTTCCCGCTGCTGGAACTGGCACCAAGAAGTTCTGGGACAACGAAATCAAAGGTTTCGTGCTCTTTGTCGGAAAGCGTTCCAAGACCTGGTATTTTCAGAAGGATGTGGGCGGGCAAACCAAGCGGATATTGATTGGGCGCTACCCCATCATTTCAGCTTTGGCGGCACGTCAGACCGCGCTTGGGTTTGCACTGGAAATGTCGCGAGGCGCGGGCAAACAAATCCAGATAGGTGCGCCGACGCTATTGGTGGCGACAGAAGCCTATCTTGCGCGCCCAAAGCTTCGATCCGAAGTCCACAAGGAGGGGACGCGTCAGCAGTTCGAACTCCATCTCAAGCATTGGCTGAATCTGCCTCTCGACGAAATCAGCAAGTCGATGGTTGTACAACGTCACCGTGAGATGGCGAAGGTGCCCTCTGCGGCAAACCATGTGCTGCGGTCATTTCGCACGGTTTGGAACCACACCCGGCGGACGTATGACCTTTCAGAGAGCCCGACGAATGCGATCGAATGGTACGAGGAACGACCCGACGGTAGGATCATTGAAGATCTTTCAGCGTGGCAGAACCGGATTGAGGATCTTTTTAACCCCATTCACAAAGCCTTCTTTGAACTCATTTTGTACACCGGGTTTCGCAAGACCGAGGCCTTGACCTTGGAATGGAAGAATGTCCACGAGGATCGCATCCATCTCCCCGTGACCAAGAACGGCCGCAGTTTTGATCTTCCAATTGTACAGCGACATCATGAAATCCTCGCCCCACTCCAAGGGCTAAGCCGCAAGTGGGTTTTCCCTTCACCTAAGTCACCAACAGGACACGTTGGTGCGCCAAAACGCATTGAGTGGTCTCCCCATGCGCATCGTCGAACTTTTGCCACTATTGCGATGGAATCTGGGATACTTGAAGAGGTAGTGGGTAGGCTTTTGAACCACACGCCTTTGAGCATTACAGGGCAGCGATACGTTCGCCCGTCTTTGGAGGCGTTGAGACCGGCAATGCAAACAACATGCGACGAATTGGATAAACGTCTTGGCATCTGAAAATATTAGGGCACCTGAGAATACGCCTTATGATGAAGAACTTTTTGGCGTTCGTTCGGATCGGGGCCTTGGATTAGAAATTCTTGAGTATTGGTTGGAAAAAGAATTTTGGAATTTTGACCGCGGTTTCTGTCAATTCGATGGGTACAGTGAAGGCCATTGCATCTTGGCGGGCATTGATCCCGAAAGGTCGATGCTGGCCCCAGGGCAATATGGACCGCAATTTTTGCCCGACTCAATAGAATCCTACGGCTATGAAAAAATTACACCTGAAGAAGAGCGGAACCTAAAAGAGGCCGTCGATCACCATGTGGACGACCTCAAGTCATTGGGATTGAAAGGCAGAGTGCATTGCCACGTCGCCTTAGAAATATGTGCGCGAAACAAGCTTGATCCCCCGTGGTTGGATGCTGCAAACAATGACTTCGAATGCGCAAAGAGACTTCCTGCAAGCCTTAGGACAAACGACGCGATCATCCGACGGATCAGCAGAGGTGCTTCATCAAAAGGTGGTAGCAATCGCGCTAAAAAGAACTCCAAGACCCAGATGTTGGATACCATCGGTCTGCAAGCATTTGAGAAACTCAGGGAGAAGAAATTTCCCAATTGTATAAAAAAATCATCTCAGCAACCCAATGCGCGAGCTATTGCTGACAAAATTTACCGCGTCCTCATTGATTCCATTGAAAATAGTGAGAACCCTTTGCCCGAAATTCCAACGATCGAGAGTCGGGTTCGCGTATGGTTAAAAAACTCGGCCAAGCGAAATCTTGGTGAAGGACACCTGGCCAACCAATAGGCATTAGGCGCGATGTACAACATCCTCAGCTTCAAAAGGATGGACTGATGCACATTGATACAAACGATATGATCGCCGTCGACACTAGGACGGCAGCCACATTCCTCGGGGTTTCAAAGAGCCACCTCGAGAAGCTCCGGATCGACGACCCCGAAAACTCACCTCCTTATTTCCGTGTGGGAAAATGCGTCCGCTACTCGCTCGCGCGTTTAAAGGAATGGTCACATGCCGGTTAGGAATGCCGCACCTGTGCACTATGGGCTGCTTAGGAAGGCCTTTTCTAGTTCGCAAACCCAATCATCCGACAAAAACTCAGTGCTTTGATCCCGGGAGTATCTGCCCGGCACGAAGCAACTTATGCCTGCGATAGGCGAAGCCAAAAGAGACAAGGAGACAAGGAGACAAGTCATGCCATCGTCAAAAAAATCTATCAGCGGAAACCTGCAGTCCGATGAATTAGAGGCGCACCGCACAGATCTCGCCCAGAAGGCCGCGCTGCTGGCAACGATGCCCAGGGACACGGCGGAACGCAAGCAGCTTCTGTCAAGGAGGTTCGCTACGGACATCTTTGAGACCGCTGCACTGATGCCGGCGATGCAGATCACACATGATCAGTGGCCTCATCACCCCGATCTGCTTGCGACGCCTGCCGGTATTGTTGACCTGAGAACGGGTGCAATTCGCGCCGCACGACCCGGAGACCTCATCCGGCAGAAAACAAAGGTATCGCCCGGCGGTGGATGCCCCACTTGGCTGAAGTTCATCGAGGATGTGACGGGTGGAGATAAGGCCTTCGCATTGTTCTTGCAGGTTTGGGCTGGCTACACTCTCACTGGACATACGCGTGAGGAGCGGTTCGTCTTTGCACATGGCGTCGGAGGTAGCGGAAAAAGCACTTTCTTTGATACAATATCGGCGATTATGGGAAGCTATGCAGGTTTGTTGCCAATGACGGCGCTCCGGCTTTCGAAGCCTGATCAGCACCCGACCGATCTGGCAGGTGTATCCATGGCCCGGATGGTGACGGCGCATGAAACCGAGGCGAACGCCAAATGGAATGAAGCTCGCATCAAGGCGATGGTCAGCGGTGAAAACACCCAACTCACAGCCCGGTTTATGCGCCAAGACTTCTTTACCTACAGCCCACGATTCAAGCTTTCCATCACGGGAAACGAGAAGCCCCAGATTCAGGACACCTCAGGAGGAATGCAGCGTCGTTTGCTCCTGCTACCGTTCATGCATCCACCGGCTCATCCAGACCGGGCGCTGGCCGACAAGCTTCGCGAGCAGTGGCCGGGAATCCTGCAATGGGCTATCGATGGTGCAGTGGTCTGGGATGGCCTCGGCCTCTACACTCCCGATGTCGTTAAGCGCGAGACACAAAGATATTTCGAGGCAGAAGATCACTTTGGGGCGTGGCTGCGAGAATCCACCGAGCGGGTTTTTCAAGAGAGGTTTTCTGCCAGCGAACTTTATGCCTCTTGGTGCGGTTACGCAATTGAGCACGAAATTGAGCCAGGGTCGCAAAACCGCTATTTCCCTGAAGAGATGCGACGAAGAGGCTTCGATAAGACGTCTATCAATGGCCGCTCACATTATCTGGGGCTTCGCATCATGCGTTAACGCGGAACCAATAGCAGTCTCCCAATGGAAATGTGGGTATTGCTCGGGGGAATATGCAAGTTTGCAGAACCTTATAGGGGTTGTAGGAGTTGTAGGGGTTAATTCTGGGGAAAGAACCTAAAGGACTGAACGGTACAGTCAGCAACATTCCAGGGTGACCTATGTAACCGTCGAACTGCTCTTTTCGCTACAATCCCACCAGATTGCGCCCACAGGGGGATCGCCCTCGCCGGGGAGGACTAATTCCACGAAAATATGTATGTGGTATCAGTATACCCCAAAAACTCTGGAGACCCGAGGCTCCGCGCACCCCCCGGGGCTGAAAATAACACGGGGAAGGACCCAAGCGACCCCCACACGGGGGAACCCCCCACCCCCACCCCCACAGGGGCAGGCCATACCCACAGCACCATTGGCCACCCACAGCCCGGACCACCACCACCCACGGCCACCCTGCACCCCTGCACCAGCA
>JABSSD010000217.1 GCA_013214575.1 Paracoccaceae bacterium
CCCGTCTCTCCGAAGCGTCCCCGGTAGCACATCTGCGCCGCCGGTAGGGGGGTTCTAGGGTTATCACACCCATCCCGCAACAGCTAAATTACACAAACAGCATCTTTTTTCCCATCGGGTGAATGAACGCATGAAATCAATGCCTTAAGCACTTCTACTCTGCGCCTTGACGGATCTGAACCAAAGGGAATAAAGCGCCAATTGTAACCATCCCCTCGAAGCCACCAGATCTTGTGGACCGCTTGCGACAGGACACAAGGCGGCGGCAAAGCGACGGTGAAATTCAAGGCGACGGCCGAGTCGGAATCAGTGAAAACCCAGGCCGGTTCGCCGCTCTGGGGCTCAGGCCCGAGGTCAGGCCCGACCTCAGGCGCGCTGTCGTCGGGGGCTGGAGGCTGACATGAGGCGGCGAACAGGCAGCCGCAACAACAGCAATCCGACGATCAGCGCCAGATAGATCAGCGGTTCAAGCTGCAGACCTTTGACCAGCATGACAAAATGCATCGCCCCCAGCAGGCCGATCACATAGCTGGCCCGGTGCAGCTTGCGCCAGTTGCGGCCCAGCCGCCGGATCGACCAGTTGTTCGAGGTCACAGCCAGCGGCAGCAGCAGCAAGAAGCCCGCCATGCCGATGGTGATGTAGGGACGTTTGACAATATCCGCCAAGATCTGATCGGGCAGTTGCACATCCAGCAGCAGCCAGACCAGCAGGTGGCAGGACACATAGGAGAAACACAGCAACCCGACAGCGCGGCGAAACTTCAGCAGATTAACGCCAGTGTATTTGCGCAGCGGAGTGATGGCGAGGCCAAGCACCAGCAGTTGCAAGGCCAGTTCGCCGTACTCATGCTCGAGCGCCTTGATGGGTTCAACCCCCAGCCCACCGGTCAGCCCCTGATAGAACAGCCAGGGTGCCGGCAGCAGGCCAAGACCATAGACCACCCAGGTCGGCAAACGGCGCAGCAACTGATTGAGCCAATCCCGCATTAAAAGAATTTCCCCAGATCCATGCCGTCATACATGGATGCGACCTCATCCTCATAGCCATTGAACATCAGGGTTGGCTGGCGTCTGGCAAACAGCCCGCCACCGATCCGACGCTCAGAGGCCTGGCTCCAGCGCGGGTGCGATACCTGCGGGTTGACGTTGCTGTAGAAGCCGTACTCGCGAGCATTGGACATGTTCCAGCTGGTCGGTGGCTGCTGATCGGTCAGGGT
Organism: Paracoccaceae bacterium; assembly: GCA_013214575.1. GTDB lineage: Bacteria > Pseudomonadota > Alphaproteobacteria > Rhodobacterales > Rhodobacteraceae > Parasedimentitalea. The sequence continues at coordinate 1,218 of JABSSD010000217.1, forward strand.
GATGCGGACAATCGATTTGATTGATTTGAAGCCGTATTTCCACGGCACCACCAGACGCAGCGGGGCGCCGTTCTGATTGGGCAGATCCTTGCCAAAGATGCCGGTGGCCATCAGCGTCAGCGGGTGCATCGCCTCGTCCAGACGCAGGCCCTCGCGGTAGGGCCAGTCGAGCACGCGGTAGGCGGTACCAGGCATTTCCTCGGGCCGGTACAGGGTTTCAAACGCCACGTATTTGGCGCTGTCCTGCACCCCGGCCATGGCCAGCAGATCTGCCAGCTCAAAGCCGTTCCAGGGCACCACCATCGACCAGGCCTCGACACAGCGAAAGCGGTAGATCCGCTCTTCCACCGTCATCTCAGCCAGGATGTCTTTGAAGTCATAGGCGCCGGGGCGATCCACCAGACCGTCAATGGTGACGCTCCAGGGTGAGGTGGTGAGCAGATGGGCATTGTCTGCCGGATCATCCTTGCCGGTGCCGAACTCATAGAAGTTGTTATAGCTGGTAACCTCGTCCCAGCTGTTGGGCTGCAGCGCCTCCTGCGCCTGAGCGCCGCCAGCCATGGCGCCAAGCCCCAACCCAGCCATGCCCGCCATGATCTGGCGACGGTTCAGAAAGGCCCCCTGAGGGGTGACATCATCAAGGGTCAGGTCATTGGTCCAGCGATAGGCCATTTGAGGCTCCTTAAATCTCGTTTTCCCAGAGATACCCACAACGGCTTAAAGAACCAAAACATATCCTGTCACAATTCAGCGACGGCACTGTAACTTGGCATCAACTCATTCATCGGGCGGGAGCGCCCGCCCTCCTGCATGATGCGCACATGGCGGCGGCGGATCTGGCGTGGTTCAGCCACCCCAACTGAGTGGGCGATGATCTCCACCTCGTGGATGATCTCGCGGGCATATTTGGCAACCCGGATGTATTTATCCGCAACCACCAGCCCCTTTTGGAACCGGGGATCATGGGTGGTGACGCCAGTTGGGCAGGTGTTGCGGTTACATTTCAGCGCCTGAATGCAGCCCAGCGCAAACATGAAGCCACGCGCCGAGGTGACAAAGTCAGCCCCCGCCGCCAGTGCCCAGGCCACATCGCCGGGGTTGACCAGCTTGCCGGACGAGATCAGCCGGATCCGGTCCTTCAGCCCATGTTCGTCGCGCAGATTGGCCACCATTGGCAGCGCCTCGCGCACCGACATGCCGACCAGATCAATCAGCGGCATCGGCGCCGCGCCGGTACCCCCCTCGCCGCCATCAATGGTGATGAAATCCGGGGCCGCATCATCGCCGCGTGCCACAATACACTCAAACAGCTCGCGCATGACCGCCTCAGAGCCGACAACGGTTTTGATCCCTACCGGCTTGCCCGTCACCGCGCGGATGTGGCGGATCATATCCAGCAGATCGCCAAAATTCTCCATTTCCGGGTGACGATTGGGCGACAGGCTGGCCTGCCCGGCAGGAATTCCGCGAATGGCGGCGATCTCCTCGGTCACCTTGGCGGCGGGCAGGATGCCGCCCTTGCCCGGCTTGGCCCCCTGCGACAGCTTGAGCTCGAACATCCGCACCGAGTCATGAGCCGCGACCTGCTTCAGCTTGTCATCGCATAGCCCGCCCTGATCGTTGCGCACGCCGTATTTGGCGGTGCCGATCTGAAACACAATGTCGCAACCCCCCTCAAGATGAAACGGGCTTAGCCCGCCCTCGCCGGTGTTCAGCCAGACCCCTGCCTGTTTGGCGCCCCGGCTCAGTGCCTGCACCGCCGGTTTGGAAATGGCGCCAAAGCTCATCCCTGAGATATTGAAGATCGACGGTGCCAGATAGGGAATGCGCGCCGTTGGGCCAATCTGCAGCGGCGTGGTCTTGGCGCTTTCATCATCCAGTGGCGGAAACGGCGCGTTTACAAAAATCGGCGTGCCCGGCACGTTGGTATTGCGGGTTGAGCCAAAGGCAACGGTATTGTCCGCCCCCAACGAGGCCCGCTTCACCCAATCGCGCTGTGCGCGGTTGAATGGCAGCTCCTCGCGGTCCATGGCAAAGAAATACTGGCGAAAGAACTCACCCAGCTCGCTGAACAGATGGCGAAAGCGCCCGATCACCGGATAGTTGCGCCGGATGGCATCGCTGGTTTGCAACCGGTCCATCACAAACAGAACCGCGACACCGACGACCAGCGCACCCAGTATAAAAACAAAGCTCAGCGCCATGAACTCGATAACGTTGGCTGCAAAATCCATGCGAGATCTCCTGTGGATTAAATGTGGTGCCTGTTAGGGGCCGAAGACTTAGATGACTTTGAGCGCGATCACCGGCCGGCACAAGCCAACATTGCTGCCACTCGGGGTCAGATCCACCGCCGGACCTTAGCCCAGTGGTGCAGCCCACAGACCAAGATCACCCCAACAGCCGAGACGATCAGCAGCATCGGCCAGCTCAGCTCTTTCATCTGCGCCCCAAGATAGGCCAGCAACACGGTGAACGGCACGATGCCTAGGCCGGTGGTCCAGACGAAGGTCCACACTCGCACCTTGGTCAGGCCAGCGGCATAGTTGATCAGGTTAAAGGCAATCACCGGAATGAAGCGGCTGATCAGCAGGGCCAGCGCCCCCCGGTCCTGGGTCCAATCGTTCAGTCGCTGGGCCTGGGCCGGTACCAGCCATCCAAGAATAACCCTCTGCCCCAGTTTACGCGCCAGACCAAAGGCGGCCAGCGCCCCCAGCATGGCGCCAATCCAGATCAGCACACTGCCCATAACGGTGCCAAAGACCGCCCCGGCACAAATCGCCAGGATCTCGGCCGGGAACGGCACAAAGCTGTGCAGGATCATCAGGACAATCACCGCCACCGGAGCCCAGGCGCCAATGGCCCGCAACTGCTGCGCCAGCTCATCTGGGGTTAGGGAATATTTACTCACCACGAAGCCCAGCGCGCTCCCGAGTATGAGAAGCAGAACGGCGGCGGCAAAAACAGCGCGGCGGCGGCTGGATCGGTGAGAGTTTTCTTGTTGGTTGGACATATCGCTAGATATAGGAAAAGACGCCGCGTTTACCACATCCAAACCAATAGCATGACCGCAAGCCCCCCCGCCGGAGCAACGGAGGCCCTGTTCCTGTGCCGGGGATGCGAGTTCCAGCGGTAATCGCGATTGCCGGGCAGTATGGGGGACAGAGATAAAGCTGCGGTGATCAGGGCGTGCGGTGGGGGGAGACCCCAAACAGCCGCCGCTTAGGTCCCTTTGGCAAGACGAGAGAGCACTTTGCGCCCTCCCGTTGGTTTGGGCGAAGACCTGTGATTTGGCCGCTTCACTGGCCTGCGAAGGCGCACTAGCTGGCCAGTGCAGACCCTGCCCGGTTTGAGCGAACCCTGTCGGCAAGGCCCTCGAGATTGCCGTCCAGGATCTTGCCCATCATCATTTTCATCATGGTCTGCCCCAACAGCCATCCTAAGGGTCCGAACTTCACCCGGTAGTCCATGCTCCATATCACCCGTGTCTGCCCGTTCATCATTGGAGTGAGCAACAGTTCGGCGTGGCATTCGTGAAGAGGCAGCGCGGCCATTTCCGACAAACAGACGCGATACCTGCTATTGACCTCCCACGCGGTCACCTCTTCTACCACCGAGCTGCCATCGTCGAAATGACAGCGCCGTTTTGAACCGATCCCATCGTCGCCATCCGTAAGCGCTTCGACGGATTTCACCAGTGGGGCAAACTCGTCTATGTGCATGTAGCGACCGATTACCGCCCATACGGCGTCAGGAGTGGCTTGGATATCGCGTGTTCGTTGATGATGTATCACTTGTGCTACCTGCGGTTATGAAGTTCGTGCCCAATGGAGGACTTGGGATCCCGATAGCACACCCCTGATGACAGAAACTGTCACCAGCACAGCACCCTCGCCGCAAAAAGGCCCGCCATTTCTGGCGGGCCTGTTCTTGTTTAATGCACCACCGCGTCGTCCGGTTTGGGGCGGTTGGTCGTGCCGAGGCGGTCGCCGATGATCAGACCGTCGGGGCCGGTCGAGACCGGCACGGTGTCGCCATCTTTGACATCGCCGCCCAGCAGCATTTCGGCCAGCGAGTTCTGCAGCGAACGTTGGATCACCCGTTTCAGCGGCCGCGCACCAAACACCGGGTCATAGCCTTCATCCGCCAGCCAGGTCTTGGCCTCCTCGTCCAGCTGCAGAGTGATCTTGCGCTCGGCCAGACGTTTGATCAGCCGGCCCAGCTGGATATCGACGATACCGTCCATATCCTCGCGCTTGAGCCGATCAAAGATGATGGTCTCGTCCAGACGGTTCAGGAACTCAGGTCGGAAATGGCCACGCACTGCCTCCATCACCTCGTCGCGCGCCTCCGAGGCATCGGCCCCGTCTGGCAGCTGGCTCAGCGCCTGGGCGCCAAGGTTCGAGGTCAGGATGATCAGCGTCTGCTTGAAGTCGACGGTGCGGCCCTGACCATCGGTCAGCACCCCGTCGTCCAGCACCTGCAACAATATGTTGAACACGTCCGGATGGGCCTTTTCGACCTCGTCAAACAGCACCACCTGATAGGGGCGACGGCGCACCGACTCGGTCAGCGATCCGCCCTCCTCATAGCCGACATAACCCGGAGGCGCGCCGATCAGACGGGCGACCGAGTGTTTCTCCATGTATTCCGACATGTCGACGCGCAGCATGGCGTGTTCGTCGTCGAACAGGAACTCGGCCACCGCCTTGGTCAGCTCGGTTTTACCGACACCGGTGGGGCCAAGGAACAGGAAGGAGCCCAGCGGGCGGCCTTCGTCGTTCAGGCCCGCCCGCGCACGGCGCACCGCATTGGCGACGGCGGTGACCGCGGCGTGCTGGCCAATCACCCGGCCATGCAGCGCGTCCTCCATCCGCAGCAGTTTCTCGCGGTCACCTTCGAGCATTTTCGAGGTCGGAATACCGGTCCAGCGTTCGACCACCGCAGCGATCTGTTCCGGGCGCACCGCTTCGGCCACCATCAGCCCATCTTCCTCGTGGTTCTCGGTCTCGGAGAGCTGCTTCTCCAGATCGGGGATGACGCCGTAAGACAGCTCACCCGCGCGCGCCAGATTGGCCTCGCGCTTGGCGATTTCCAGCTCGGCGCGGGCCTTTTCCAGCAGCTCCTTGATGTCCCGGGCACCGGCCAGCTTGTCCCGTTCCGCCTGCCACTGCGCCGTCATCTCGGCACTGCGGTCCTGCAGCTCGGACAGGTCCAGTTCCAGCGTTTCCAGCCGGTCCCTGGAGGCGGCGTCATCTTCCATCCGCAGGGCTTCGCCCTCAATCTGCATTTGCAGGATCTGACGATCCAGCTGGTCCAGCTCTTCGGGTTTGCTGTCGACCTCCATCCGCAACCGGCTGGCGGCCTCGTCCATCAGGTCAATGGCCTTGTCCGGCAGAAAGCGGTCGGTGATATAGCGGTTCGACAGAGTGGCCGCTGCCACCAGCGCCGAATCCGAGATCCGCACCCCGTGGTGCAGCTCATATTTCTCTTTGATGCCGCGCAGGATCGAGATGGTGTCCTCGACCGTGGGCTCAGAGATGACAACCGGCTGAAACCGCCGCGCCAGGGCGGCGTCTTTCTCAACATATTTACGGTATTCATCCAGCGTGGTGGCACCGATACAATGCAGCTCCCCCCGCGCCAGCGCTGGCTTGATCAGGTTGGCCGCATCCATCGCGCCGTCACCTTTTCCAGCCCCAACCAACGTGTGCATCTCGTCGATGAACAGCAGGATTTCACCATTGGCCTCGGTCACCTCGGTCAAGACCGCCTTGAGTCGCTCCTCGAACTCGCCCCGGTATTTGGCACCGGCAATCAGCGCCCCCATGTCCAGCGACAGCAGTTTCTTGTCGCGCAGGCTCTCTGGCACATCGCCGCTGACGATGCGCAGCGCCATGCCCTCGGCGATGGCGGTTTTACCAACGCCGGGTTCGCCGATCAGCACCGGGTTGTTCTTGGTGCGCCGCGACAGCACCTGCATGGCGCGGCGGATTTCTTCGTCACGGCCAATGATCGGGTCGATCTTGCCCTGGCGTGCCGCCTCGGTCAGGTCATGGGCGTATTTCTTCAGCGCGTCATAGCCGTCTTCGGCGCTGGCACTGTCGGCGGTGCGGCCCTTGCGGATATCATTGATCGCCTCGTTCAGCTTTTGCGCGGTGACGCCGCCGGCATCCAGCGCCTCTTTGGCCTTGGATTTCACCATGCACAGCGCCATCAGCACCCGCTCAACCGGCACAAAGCTATCGCCGGCCTTGGAGGCCAGCTTCTCGGCCTCGGCCAGCACTTTGGCGGTCTGGCCATCCAGATAGATCTGGCTGCCATCGCCGCTGACCTTGGCGTGTTTCGACAGCGCGGTTTCCAGCGAATCCATCACCCGCGAGGGCACCCCGCCAGCCCGATTGATCAGATTGCTGGCCAGCCCCTGATCATCGTCCATCAATGCTTTCAGAATATGTTCCGGGACCAGTCGCTGATGGTCTTCACGCACCGCAATGGTCTGAGCGGCCTGCACAAAACCGCGTGCCCGCTCGGTGAACTTGGTCAAGTCCATTCATCTCTCCTATAAAAGCGCCCGGTTAATTGAAACGCCCGCTTGGCGGCACGTCCCGATCTTGGGCCTCTGCATCAATGTGGGTAGTCTTGCCACCTCTTCAAGGGGCATAATCCCCGGAAATGATGAGAATTTCACTTATAAAAATCAGTTTCATGTCCCCCCAACCACCGCCATGGCTTGGCCCGCATTTTATGAGAATTTTAGACAATCACCGCCAGAGGCCCTCATGCTTGCTCCCGAGACCCAGATCCCTCAACACTGCAATGGCGCCAACAGCGCGTGCCGCCGTGCCAATGCATCGCTCTCCATGAGCGATCAAAGCGTCAGCCTGTTTTGTCAGATTACCCTGCCCAAGCGACAGCGGGCCGCATCGCAGCGGTCGCAAATCACCGGCGCGGCAATCGCTCAATTGCACCAAATGCCCGACAGTCGGTCAGGGCAGCCAAACCTCAGACTGCTGGGCCAACTGCGGCAGCGCCAGTGATCCAAAAGCGCGACAATTCCTAGACCCTTGTGCTGGATCGCTGCTGACCTTAGACAGGCGCAACCCCATCACACCCGGAGCTTTCCCCATGTCCGACGACCGCCTGATTGTTGCAATGGATGTCCCCAACGCTGTGCAAGGCCTGCAACTGGCCGAACGGCTGGGCGACACGGTGTCGTTCTACAAAATCGGCCTGGGCATGTTGACCAGCGGCGGGCTGGCGCTGGCCAACGAGCTGAAGCACGAAATGGGTAAGCGCATTTTCCTCGACATGAAACTGTTCGACATCGGTGCCACGGTGGAACATGCGGTGCGTGGACTGGCGCAGTTTGATCTCGATTTCCTGACCGTGCATGGCGACCCCTATGTGGTCTCCGCCGCCAAGCAGGGCGCTGCTGGCAAGGATATGAAAATTCTGGCGGTGACCATCCTGACCTCGCTGGACCGGCAGGATCTGGACGGCGCGCTGATCAAAGACGGCGCCCTTAAAGATCTGGTGCTGGAGCGGGCCGGCAATGCCTTTGCCGCCGGAGCCGACGGCGTTATTGCCTCGCCACAAGAGGCCGCGGCAATCCGCGCCCTGCCCGAGGCAGAGGGCCGCCTGATCGTCACCCCCGGTGTGCGTCCCGCAGGCGCCGATCTGGGCGACCAGAAACGGGTGGCAACCCCGGCCAGCGCCATTGCAGATGGCGCCGATCACATCGTTGTTGGGCGGCCCATCTGGCAGGCCAAAGACCCGCAGGCCGCGGCCCTGGCCATTCTGGATGAAATCAGACGTCCACTGGCCAGCCCATCAAACCGGGGCTGAGAGCGCGAAAAATGACGGCTTGCCCGTGAAATAGGGCAACTGCACATTTTATCAGCACAATAAAAACTTTCCGCAAAACCAGCATCATTTGCGGTTCAGGCCGCCAAAAAGAGAGTTGACGTTAGGTCAAGCCCCTTGCTGCAAACGAAAAATCGAATTGTCAGCCGCAAAAGCGCGCCAAATTGTCCCTGTGCCGACAAAGGCACATTTATGACTCTCAATTGCGCCGAGTAAATTCCAGTCTTTGTGATTTGCCGGAAATAGAAGATCGTCAAGGCAAGACACTCCCCTACGGGCTCTCTTCCTGAGGTCCGTGACTTTACCCCCCGCCTCAGCAGCGGGGGCTTTTTCTTTGGGCTCAGGTCTCCGCCTCCTCAAGATACTCTTGCAACTGGTTTGCGAAATGCGGCACCACCAGCGGATGGACCTGGCTGCCGGATAAAGACAATACCCGGCCAACAGGCTAGACTACGGCAACAGATGCCAAATCCAGACCCCACCAGCGCCCAAATGAGCCCCACCATGCCTGCCATATGCCGAGATTGCCTGAGCCAGATCGCGCCGGCGCGACGCTGCCCGCACTGCGGCAGCCCAAGGGTGAAGGCGCATGATGAACTGTTCACCCTGAAGATCGCCCATATGGATTGCGACGCATTTTTTGCCAGCGTGGAAAAGCGCGACAACCCCGGTCTGGCCGACAAGCCGGTGATCATCGGTGGCGGCAAGCGCGGGGTGGTGGCCACCGCCTGCTATGTCGCCCGCATTCGCGGCGTCCGCTCGGCGATGCCGATGTTTCAAGCGCTGAAACTCTGCCCCAACGCGGTGGTGATCAAACCGCGGATGGAGGCCTATGTCGAGGTCTCACGCCAGATCCGCGCCATGATGGATGAATTGACGCCGGATGTTGAGCCGCTGTCGCTGGACGAGGCCTTTATGGATCTCAGCGGCACCGAACAGCTGCACGGCGCGCCTGCAGCCGTCATGCTGGCGCGGCTGGTGAAGCGGATGAAGGAGGAACTGGGAATTACCGGGTCCATCGGCCTGTCCCATAATAAATTTCTCGCCAAGGTGGCCTCGGATCTGGACAAACCGCGTGGGTTTTCGGTGATCGGCAAGGCCGAGACCGGCGCCTTTCTTTATGACAAGCCGGTGCGCTTGATCTGGGGCATCGGCCCAGCAGCACAGGCCAGCCTGGACCAGGCCGGGATCAGGATCTTTGCGGATCTGCTGCGCTGGGAGCGCCACGACCTGGCGGCGCGCTTTGGGTCAATGGGCGATCGCCTGTGGCATCTGGCCCGCGGCGAGGACCGGCGCCGCGTTTCAGCCAATGCGCCGATGAAATCCATCACCAATGAAACCACATTTTCTGAGGACACCGCCAATATCGAAATACTCGATGGTCATTTGTGGCGGCTGGCCGAAAAAGTGTCGGGCCGGGCGAAAGCCAAACAGCTGGCGGGGCGCGTGGTGACGCTCAAACTGAAACGCGCCAACCATACGGCGCTGACCCGGCGGCTATCCCTGCGCGATGCTACCCAAATGGCCGAAGTGATTTACCGCACCGCGCGGGATCTGCTGGACCAGGTCGGCGATCAGGGGCCCTATCGACTGCTTGGCTGCGGCATCTCTGATCTGGTGCCTGAATCCCAGGCGGATATTACCGGTGATCTTCTGGATCCTCAGGCCGCCCGACGGGCCAAGGCCGAACGGGCGACGGACGCGATTCGCAGCCGCTTCGGCACCGGCGCCATCCTGAAAGGTCGAGCACTCCGCTAATCCGCCGCCGGCGGCTGGGGCTTTGCCTGCGAAGGGGGCAGCGCCCCCTTATTCTGCGGCCAGAGAGGCCTGTTCGGCGCCAATCTGCGCGATTTCGATAATGACCCCCCGCAGCAGCGCCTTCAGGGCGGCAAAATTGCTGTTCGGTTTTATCGCCGCCTCATCCATATAAAGCGCCCGGTCAATTTCCACCTGCACCGCATGTTGACCGCGGAACGGGCGCCCGTAGGCCTGAGTAATATAGGCGCCGGCAAAAGGTGTGTTGCGCGACACTTTCAGACCTGCGGCAACAAAGGCCGCCTCGATCTGGTCGGTCACCGCGCCGCTGGCTGAGGTGCCAAACCGATCTCCCAGAACCACCTGGGGCAAAGGACCACCGCCTTTGCCCATCGATTGGAGCGCCTCATGCGGCATCGAGTGGCAATCCACCAGGATCGCCTGGCCAAACTGGCTCTGCGCCTGTCGCAGCAATCGTTGCAGTTCAAAATGATAGGGGATCCAGTAGCGGTTGATCCTCTGCTGCGCCTCAGCCCGCGTCAGCTTGCCCCGATGAATCGGCCGCCCCTGGGCGACAACACGGGGAATCACCCCCAACCCGGAGGCAATCCGCGGGTTTTGCCCTCGGCGCGGGACATCTTCAATCAAGGCCGGGTCCAATTCGTCAATGGCGCGGTTGAGATCCACAAAGGCCCGGGGCGCCACCGCCGTCAGCAAAGGCACTCCAAAGTCCGGCGCCGCGGCAAAAAGCTGGTCTACAAATGCATCTTCCGAGCTTCGGATTTGATGCGGCGACAGAATCGATTGGGAGATAAACGCGTCTGAGTATTGTGCACCGCTATGTGGCGAGGCAAAAACCACGCCAGACCGCAGTTTTTTCGGAGAAAATACGTGAAAAGCAGCCTTGGACATCCTATCTCCGGTGCGTCTGGTTCAAGAAACAGCATAGAGCGGAAATTTCTGTGGTCAAAAGCTCTTGCGCCCCTGCACGACTCCTTTTATAGACCCCTTCACTGGCGCAGACCTCTCGGCCCCAATTAATTGGGGTTGGAAATAAACGCAGGTATTCATGGGCGCTTAGCTCAGCGGTAGAGCACTTCGTTGACATCGAAGGGGTCACAAGTTCGAACCTTGTAGTGCCCACCATGAATTCATTGTTGTGACTGTAAGGTCATGACACCCGTAACCCAGGCGCTGGTTCGCGCCGCAGAACAGGAGAAGACTGATGAAAGTCAAGAACTCGCTCCGCTCGCTCAAGAACCGGCACCGGGATTGCCGCATTGTGCGTCGTAAGGGTCGCGTCTACGTGATCAACAAAACTCAGCCCCGCTTTAAGGCACGTCAGGGCTAAGTTCTCGCATTGCTAGAGACGTTTTGAAAACCGCATCCCTGGGATGCGGTTTTTTGCGTTTAACAGCAACGCATTGAGCGGGCCATTCTGGCCGATCCCTAGCCGGTGTCTGGCCGCCAATTCCCGCTATCACCGGACCTGCTAATTGGCATTTTTATTTTTCTGACTAATTTTGTCAGTTTATATTTGCATCTGGATCAAATTCGTATAATTGACTAAATTAGTCGGGAATACTCTCGGAATCCGTGAATCACATTGGGACATGTCATGCTGAAATCTACTACCCTCATCGCCTCTGCGCTCACTGCCGTAGTGGCCACTTCGGTTGCTGCAAGCGGCGAGTTGAACCTGTATTCCTCGCGCCATTATGACACCGACGAGCGGTTGTATTCTGATTTCGAAGAGGCCACCGGCATCACCATCAACCGCATCGAAGGCAAGGCCGACGAGCTGATTGCACGGATGCAGGCCGAAGGGGCGAACTCGCCTGCTGATATCCTGCTGACGGTTGACACCTCGCGTCTGGCCCGGGCCAAGAATGCCGACATTCTGCAGTCCATCGACAGCGCCATTCTGGAAGACAAGATCCCTGCCAACCTGCAAGACACCGACAATATGTGGTTTGGCTTCTCGCAGCGGGCCCGGATCATCTTTTTCGACAAGGCCGAGGTTGCCAATCCACCGGCAACCTACCTGGACCTGGCCAAGCCTGAATACAAAGGCATGGTGTGCATCCGCTCGTCGACCAACACCTACAACCAGACCTTGCTGGCGTCGATCGTGACACACCACGGTGAAGAGGTTGCCAAGGAATGGGCCGCAGGCGTTGTGGCCAATATGGCGCGTGACCCTCAGGGCGGTGACACCGACCAGCTGCGCGGCATTGTCTCCGGCCAGTGCGAAATCTCAGTGGCCAATACATATTACTTTGCCCGCTCGATCCGCAAAAATGTCAAAGGCCTGTCGGACAGCCGCGAGATGATCGGTTGGGTGTTCCCATCGCAGGACGCTGAAGGCGCGCATATGAACCTGTCCGGCGCCGGTGTTGCAGCGCATGCCCCAAACAAAGCCAACGCCATCAAGTTCCTGGAATATCTGGCCTCGCCTCAGGCGCAGCAATACTTCTCAAACGGCAATGACGAATTCCCGGTCGTTGCCGGTGTAGAACTGGCCCCAAGCGTGGCTGCGCTGGGTGACTTCAAAGCCGACGATGTTATTTTGGCTGACGTCGCCAAGAACATCCCTGTGGCTCAAAAGATCTTCAACGAAGTGAACTGGAAATAATCTCTCTCCCTTTGAGGGGATATGATTTGGACAAGGCGCGGACCGTTTCGCGCCTTGTTTGCGTTTGCCCTGACCTGATCTGGCCGGGCTTGATCCGAAGACATTTGGCAGCCAGGGCTCTAGCTGTTCGAACCCCTGTCACCAGACAGCTGGCCGCCGATAGACGGCCCCCGGTAGAAGGCCAGAAAAATGGGTGTTGAGCTGCGCTCCCAGGCGGGCCTGCCCGCAAGGCGGCGGCTGAGCTCGCCTTAGCTGCGGCGTCCGACCTGTCGGCAGATCAGGATGACCGGCAGCAGCCCCACCGCCATGATCACCAGTGACGGCACTGCAGCGCCCTCCAGGCGCTCGTCCGAGGCCAGCCGATAGGCCTGGATCGCCAGCGTATCATAGTTGAACGGTCGCAGGATCATGGTGGCCGGCAGTTCCTTCATCACATCGACAAAGACAATCAGCAGCGCCGTCAGCAGGCTGGGCGACAGGATCGGCAGGTGGACCCGGCGCAGCATGCCAAAGGGCCCCTGCCCCAGCGATCTGGCGGCGGCGTCCATGTTGACATGTACGGTGCTCTGACCGCCCTCATAGGCGCCCAGGGCGGCGGCCAGAAAGCGCACCACATAGGCGGCGATCAGCAACCAGATCGAGCCGGTGATCAACAATCCGGTGTGGATGTCAAAGGTGCTGCGCATCCAGGCGTCCAGCGTGTTGTCAAAGGCGGCAAAGGGCACCATCAGGCCAACCGCAATCACTCCGCCCGGCACCGCGTAGCCCAGCCGCGCGGCATAGGCCGCCGCCGTGGCGGTGCGCCCCGGTTGCAGTCGCAGGTAAAAGCCAATGCAGACCGCTGCGCAGACCGTCAGAAGCGCCGCGACACTGGCCAGTGTCAGAGAGTTTCGGATAAAGCCGATGTAACGGCGGCTGAACAGGTTCTGCTCCGACTCCAGCCCCATATCGACCAGTATAACCACCGGCAGCAGGAACCCCAACAGAACCGGAATGGCACAGAGCCCCCAGGCGATCAGCATCTTGCCGCCCGTCAGGGTGGCCGGTGGCATCTTGTTGTGTTGCTTGCCGGCCTGATGATAGCGGGCCTTGCCACGGGTCGAGCGCTCGACCACCGCCAGGGTCAGCGCGAATCCCAGCAACACCAGCGCCAGCTGCGCCGCGCCAGCCCGGTCACCCATGGAAAACCAGCTGGTATAGATGCCGGTGGCAAAGGTCTGCACGCCAAAATAGGACACGGTGCCAAAATCGGCGATGGTCTCCATGATCGCCAGCAGCACCCCCGAGGCAATGGCAGGCCGGGCCATCGGCAGGCTGACCCGCCAGAACGCCTGCCACGCGGTATTGCCCAGGGCGCGCGCCGCCAGAAAGGCCCCGGCGCTTTGCTGCAAAAAGGCGGCGCGGGCCAGCAGGTAGACGTAAGGGTACAGCACCAGCACCAGCATCAATGCGGCGCCGACGGTCGAGCGGATCTCGGGGAACCAATAATCGCGCGGCCCCCAGCCGGTGACCTGTCGCAGGGTGGTCTGCACCACACCGGGATGATCCAGAACAAAAGTATAGGCATAGGCCAGCACATAGGCGGGAAAGGCCAAGGGCAGGATCAGCGCCATTTCAAAGAAGCGCACCCCCGGAAACTTGGTCATTGTCACCAACCAGGCGGCACCAACCCCAAATGAAAACGTCCCCACGGCCACCAGACAGACCAACACAATGGTGGTGCCGGTATAGCGCAGCAACACCGTCTCCATCAGATGCGAGACGGTCTCGGTGCCGCCGGTCACTGCCGCCAGGAACACCGCCACCATTGGCAACAGACAGGCCAGCGCCACGGTCCAGGCCAGCACCGACAACAGGCGGCTGCCGCCTTTTTTGCCACGGCGGCTGCCCTTGGGGGCATAATCAGGGGTATCGCTCACGGTTCAGTTGACCCGCCTTTGTAATAGGACTGGCCTCTTATGCGACAAAATTGCTCGGAAACTCCAGATCGAAAGCTCACCGAAACCAAAAAGCCCCGAATACCGGCAGGGTATTCGGGGCATTCGGGGCAAAATTTGCGAGTTCTAGCGGGATCAGTCGTATTTTCGCTGATCCTCGATCACCAGCCCGTCTTTGGGAAGGCTTCCCGGCGCCACCATCTCGACCTTGGCCTTCAGTTTCAGCACCTCGATCACCGACCGCCCATAGGCGATCTCGTCGCCGCCCGGTGTTTCGATCTGAACCGTCATCGCGTCCATCTCGCCCTCACGGCGGACAATCACCCGCGCCCGGGTCACCTCATCATGCCTGGCCACCAGTGTCGCCACCTGTTCGGGGCGCACAAACATGCCCTTGATCTTGGTGGTCTGGTCGGCGCGGCCCATCCAGCCCTTGATCCGCATATTGGTGCGGCCACAGGGGCTGAGGCCCGGCATCACCGCGCTCAGATCGCCAGTGGCAAAGCGGATCAGCGGATAGTCCGGGTTCAGCGTGGTGACCACAACTTCGCCGACCTCTCCCGGTGCCACCGGAGTGCCGGTGCCGGGCGTGACGATTTCGACGATGACCAACTCGTCGACGATCATCCCCTCCATTGCCGCGCTTTCATAGGCGATGTTGCCCAGATCGGCGGTGGCGTAAGATTGCAGGCAGGCAATGCCGCGATCGGCATATTCCTGACGCAGGCTGGGGAACAATGCGCCGCCGCCCACTGCCGCCTTGGAGAAGTTCAGCTTGATCCCCATGCTGTCGGCTTTGTCCAGGATCACCTTCAGGTAATCCGGCGTGCCGGCATAGGCGGTGGCCCCCACATCGCGGGCCGCCGTCACCTGCAACTCGGTCTGACCGGTACCGGCCGGCAGAACCGTGGCCCCAACCGCCCGGGCGCCGCTTTCAAAGATCATTCCCGCCGGGGTCAGATGATAGCCAAAGCAGTTCTGCACCACGTCGCCCGCACCGATACCACAGGCATGCAGGAACCGGCCCATGCGCCACCAGTCATGAGTGATGCCACCGGGTTCATAGATCGGCCCCGGCGACTGAAAGATATGCGCGACATTGGACACCGCAATGCCCCCAAAGGGCGGGTTTTCCTTTTGCCATGCGCTTAGCTCTGCTTTGCGCAGCACCGGGTATTGCGCCAGATCCGAGAGGTCTTGCACCTCGGGTCCGTCCAGATTGCAGGCGTTCTTGGCGGCGCGGGCGCGGTCGATCTGCCCGCGCAAACCGTCAAGCTGAGCCTTGGCCCGCTCATCTGCTGACCGGGTTTCAAGCGCGTCATAATAGGTCATGTCAGCACTGGTATCCATTAACTGAGCCACCGTTTACGGCGGCGATATGAGCGCACATCACGGAAGGATTTACGGCCCTCATCTGACATGCCCAGGTAAAACTCTTTTACATCGGGGTTTTCGCGCAGTTCAGCCGCAGGGCCGTCCATCACGACGCGACCGGATTCCAGAATATAGCCATAATGGGCATATTTCAGCGCCATATTGGTATTCTGTTCGGCCAGCAGGAAGGTCACGCCTTCCTTTTCATTGATCGATTTCACGATCTCAAAAATCTGTTCCACCAGCTGCGGCGCCAGCCCCATCGAGGGTTCGTCCAGCAGCACGGTTTCAGGGCGGCTCATCAGCGCGCGGCCCATGGCCACCATCTGCTGTTCGCCGCCTGAGGTATAACCCGCCTGGCTTTTGCGGCGGTCTTTCAGGCGTGGGAAGTAGGTATAAACCATCTCAAGATCGGCAGCGATATTGGCCTTGCCATCGGTGCGGGTATAGGCGCCGGTCAGCAGGTTTTCCTCGACCGTCAGGTGTTCGAAACAATGGCGGCCCTCCATCACCTGGATCACCCCCTGTCGCACCAACTCAGCCGGGTCAGACCCATGCACATCCACACCACGATATTTGATCGACCCCTTGGTCACCTCACCGCGCTCCGAGAGCAGCAAGTTCGAGATCGCCTTCAGCGTCGTTGTCTTGCCC
The DNA here is from genome assembly GCA_013214575.1 of Paracoccaceae bacterium. Taxonomy (GTDB): domain Bacteria; phylum Pseudomonadota; class Alphaproteobacteria; order Rhodobacterales; family Rhodobacteraceae; genus Parasedimentitalea. Next base: position 17,439 of record JABSSD010000217.1, read on the forward strand.
GCGCCATTGCCCCCCAACAGGGCAATAATACCGCCTTTGGGGACCGTCAGGCTGACGCCTTTCAGCACCAGGATCACGTGGTTGTAGATCACTTCGATGTTGTTGATCTCAAGCAGGTTCTCGACCTGCACATCAGTCGTTTTGGCTGCATCCAGCATCAGGCTTGTCCTCATCCGTCCCGGGTCAGATCCCGGATCTCTTGGCGGAGTGTGGTGCGGCAGCGAACCGCCGCACCGTTTCGATTGGATCCAGAGCAGGCCCTGAACCCCACCGGGTTTACTTACAGCTTGGAGCGATCTTGTTTTCCGCAGCATAGGCAGCGGAATCTTCGGCGATCAAGGCACCAATAACGTCACCGTCGGTGGCTTTGAAGTCAGAGATCAGCGACCAGGTTTTGCTGCTCGCATCCCACTGAGTCACACCAACCAGGCCGGGGCCACCGTGGTTTTCACAGGAGACGTTGAACGAGGGACCAAAGTTGGGCATGCCCAGATCGGTCATCTTGGCTTCGTTCATCTCCAGCGCTTCCATACCATCGCGCATCATTGATGCGTCGATGTCTGCAGTGCCGTGGATGGCTTGGGCTGTTTTCACAGCTTCGGCGGCCAGCATCGCGGCATACATGCCACGGTTATACAGAACGGTACCGATCTGATCGCCAGCACCCGCAGCTTTGCCAGTATCAACAACAAACTTCTGAATGTGGTTGAACACCGGGAAGTCACGACCAACATTGTGGAAGGTCAGCGCCTTATAGCCATCAGCCGCATCGCCAGCAGACATCACGTCATGCTCGGCACCGGACCACCAGACACCGATGAAGTTTTCCATCGGAAAGCGGATATTGGCGGCTTCCTGAATGGCAACCTGGTTCATCACGCCCCAGCCCCACATGGTGACATAGTCAGGCCGCTCGCGGCGGATCTGCAGCCACTGGCTTTTCTGCTCCTGACCAGGGTGGTCAACAGGCAACAGGCTAAGTTCAAAGCCATGTTTGGCGGACAGCTCTTCCAGGGTGCGGATCGGCTCTTTGCCATAGGCCGAGTTGTGGTAAACCAGCGCCAGCTTCTTGCCCTTGAGATCGCCGTCGTTGAGCTCCAGCAGATAGTTCACAACGCCCGAGGCACCGTTCCAGTAGTTGGCCGGATAGTTGAACACGTTTGAGAACACTTCGCCGTTGGCAGCCGAGGTGCGGCCATAGCCCATAGTGTGCAGCGGAATGCCGTCAGCGGTCACTTTGGGGATCAGCTGATAGGTGATGCCGGTCGACAGCGGTTGATAAACCAACGCGCCTTCGCCCTTGGTGGACTCGTAGCATTCCACACCTTTTTCGGTGTTATAGCCGGTCTCACATTCGATCAGCTTGGTCATCACGCCGCCGATACCGCCATCGCGCTCGTTCAGCAGGGTAAAGTAATCGGCATAGCCATCCGCAAAGGGAATGCCGCCAGCCGCATAGGGGCCGGTGCGGTAGCTCAGCGATGGAAACACCAGATCCGCCATTGCGGGGCCAGCAGCCATCAGGGCGCTCAGCGCCAGTGTCGTCAGTTTCAATTTCATCGGTAGTAATCCTCCCATGGTATTATCCGATGTGGATAAAAACGGGGGTTTGATCTTATTATCCCCCCGCAGCTTAACTGCCTGCCCCGCTAGTGCGGGAAAGGCCAAAGTCGTAATTTCTCCTTGGCGACACGCCAGAGCTGTGCCAGCCCGTGTGGTTCCATAATCAGGAACACAATGATCAATGCGCCGACGATAACCAGCTGAAAATGCGCCACGATATCCGTGGGCCAGCCCAGCACATCAACGCCGACAACCTTGAGCACCACCGGCAGCAGCACCAGAAACGCCGCCCCGGCGAAGGAACCAAAGATCGAACCCAGCCCGCCGATGATCACCATGAACAGCACCAGGAACGATTTGGTGATGCCAAAGGCCTCGCCAACCTCAACCGCGCCCAGATAGACCGAGAAGAACAGTGCCCCCGAGATGCCGATGAAGAAGCCTGAGACGCCAAAGGCGGTCAGTTTGGCCTTCATCGGGTTCACCCCGATGATTTCGGCAGCGATATCCATATCGCGGATCGCCATCCAGCTGCGGCCAAGGGTGCCGCGGGTCAGATTGCGGGCGATCAGCGCACAGAAGGTCAGGAAAATCAGGCTGAACATATAGGTGGCCCAGGCCGGCGCATTGGGGCCAGTGATCAGAATGCCAAACACATCCCGCTCAGGCGCGCTGATCTGACCCGAGGCCGAGTAGTTGTAGAACCACGGCACCCGGTTGAACAGCCAGACCAGAAAGAACTGCGCCGCCAGTGTCGCCACCGCCAGGTAGAACCCTTTGATGCGCAGGCTGGGCAGGCCAAACGCCACACAGACGATGGCGGTCATACCGCCGGCCAGCAGCACATGCACGAACATCGACACCTCGGGCATCATGGTCATGAACTTGTAGCAGGCATAGGCCCCCACCGCCATGAACCCACCGGTGCCCAGGCTGACCTGACCGGCATAGCCGACCAGAATGTTCAAGCCGATCGCGGCAATCGCATAGATCAGAAACGGCAGCAGGATGGCATTGGCCCAGTAATCGTTGATGACAAAAGGCACCACCAAAAAGGCAATCGCCAGAACAGCATAGTACCGATACCGGTCAAACTTGATCGGGAAGGTCTGGCTGTCCTGTTCATAGGAGGTTTTGAAATCTCCGGATTCACGATAGAACATGTCTTAGATGCTCCCCTGTTCCTGAGCGCGGTTCAGAGCCGCTGCCTCCAGTTGTTGCGTCTGGTCTGCGGAGCCGCTGTCATCAGCAACCCGCGCCGCGAAGATCGGGCTGGTGTTAAACCCTTTCAATGATCTTCTCCCCAAACAATCCTTGTGGACGGAACACCAGGAACAGCAGTGCCAGCACATAGGCGAACCAGTTCTCGGTGGCGCCGCCGACCATCGGGCCGATGGCGAATTCAAACATCTTCTCGCCGACCCCAATGATCAGCCCGCCAACGATGGCTCCGGGGATCGAGGTAAAGCCGCCCAGCATCAGCACCGGCAGCGCCTTAAGCGCGATCAGCGACAGCGAGAACTGCACGCCGGATTTGGTGCCCCACATGATACCGGCAACCAGCGCCACAAAGCCGGCCACCGACCACACCAGCACCCAGATAAAGTTCAGCGAGATGCCAACCGACAGCGCCGCCTGGTGATCATCCGCCACTGCCCGCATGGCGCGGCCCTGTTTGGTATACTGCGAAAACAGCACCAGCCCGGTGACCAGCAGCGCCGCCACAACCGTCGCCACCATATCGAGATTGTCGATAAAGAAGCCGTAGAAGTTGTCACCGCCCAGACCGGCAGTCATATCCTCGATCCAGAGGGAACCGCCCTGCGGCAAGCCGATATCCAGCTTCTTGATCTCAGAGCCCCACATCAGGTCCGAAACACCCTCCAGGAAATAGGCCAGCCCAATGGTGGCCATGAACAGGATAATCGGCTCCTGACCCACCAGATGGCGCATCACCAACCGCTGCACCAGCCAGGCAAACAGCACCATCACCCCGGCGGTCAGCAAGATCGCCAGCAGCGCCGGCACATGCCAGCCAAAATGATGCAGATTGGTGCCAAACACCGAGTTGATGATATGGCTGAACGGCACCTGGCCATCCATGATGCCAACCAGTGTCATCGCCGCAAACAGCGCCATAACACCTTGGGCATAGTTGAAAATCCCCGAGGCCTTGTAGATCAACACAAAGCCCAGTGCCACCAGCGCATAAAGCACCCCGGACATCAGACCGTTGATGAATACCTCGACGGCAAAAAGAAACTGATCAGGCATCATAGCCCCCTATAAAATCTGTCAGAAAATCAATCACTCGCCACCCCCAGATAGGCATCAATCACTGCCTGATTGTTGCGCACCTCATCCGGGGTGCCGTCGCCGATTTTCTTACCATAATCCATCACCACCACCCGGTCGCTTAGGTCCATCACCACGCCCATGTCGTGTTCGATCAAGGTGATGGTGGTGCCAAATTCATCATTCACATCCAGAATAAAGCGGCTCATGTCCTCTTTTTCCTCGACGTTCATGCCCGCCATCGGCTCGTCCAGCAGCAGCAGCTTTGGCTCCGCCGCCAGCGCACGCGCCAGTTCGACCCGCTTTTTCAGCCCATAGGGCAAGCGCCCGACCGGAGTCTTGCGGATGTGCTGGATTTCAAGGAAATCAATAACCCTCTCCGCCACTTCGCGGTTGGCCACCTCTTCCGCCTCGGCCTTGCCCTTCCACAGCGCCTGGGCAATCAGGCCCGACTTCATGTGTCCCAGACGTCCGGTCATCACATTGTCCAGCACGCTCATGCCCTCGAACAAAGCGATGTTCTGAAAGGTACGGGCGATGCCCTGCTGCGCAATTTCATAAGGGCGCATCTTCGGCCGCTTGGCGCCGCGGTACCAGACCTCGCCCTCGGACGGGACATAGAACCCCGAAATCACGTTCAGCATCGATGACTTGCCGGCCCCGTTGGGGCCGATAATCGCGCGGATCTCGCCCTGGCGAATGTCAAAACTGATGTCCTTGATCGCCACCACACCGCCAAAACGCAGGGTGATGTTCTTCATCTCCATCACCACGCCGCCGATCTTGCGCCCGTCTGCGGTGGTATATCCCTCTTGCATATCCTTCACGACACCGCGTCCTTCTTTTTGCCGGCAATACTCCCGCCGGAGGCGTCTTTGTGCCGCAGAGCGGCTCCCGTCCCGGCGCTACTCATTCTGCTGCCACTTTCTGCGCCGTCACCGGCACCACCACGGCGTCGCCGATATTCAGCGTCGCACTGATCGCCCCCTTGCGACCGTCTTCATAGGTCACCTCGGTGGTGGTCGAGATCTGCCCCGAGCCGTCATAAAGCGCGGCGATGATATCGGCGAATTTCTCTTCGACGATGCGGCGACGCACCTTGCGGGTGCGGGTCATTTCACCATCGTCGGCGTCCAGTTCCTTGTGCAGCACCACAAAGCGATGCACCTGGCAGCCCGACAGCATCGGATCGTCAGCAACCGATAGGTTCACCGCCGAAACATGTTCACCAATGCTGGCCAGCACCTTGGGATGACCGGCCAACTCCTGATACGAGGCATAGGCGATATTGTTGCGTTCGGCCCAGTTGCCCACCGCCGTCAGGTCGATGTTGATAAAGGCCACGCAGCGGTCCTGACCATTGCCAAACAGCACCGCCTCCAGAATGTCGGGGTAGAACTTCAGCTTGTTCTCGACAAACTTGGGCGCAAACATGCTGCCATCGGCCATTTTGCCAACGTCCTTGGCGCGGTCGATGATCCGCAAATGCCCCGAGCTCTCCTCAAAGAAGCCCGCATCGCCGGTCGCCACCCAGCCGTCGGCGTCTTTGGTCTCGGCGGTGCTTTTGGGGTTCTTGTAATATTCCACAAAGCTGCCGGGCGAGCGATAGAAGATCTCGCCATCCTCGGCAATTCTGATCTCTACATCCGGGGCCGGAATACCCACCGTATCCGCCCGCACCTCACCATCGGGCTGCACGGTGATGAACACCGTCGCCTCGGTCTGGCCATAGAGCTGTTTCAGGTTGATACCCAGCGAGCGATAGAACTCAAAGATCTCCGGGCCGATGGCCTCACCGGCGGTATAGCCAACCCGCACTTTGCCAAAACCTAAGGTGTCTTTCAGCGGACCATAGATTATCAAATCGCCCAATGTGTATTTCAGCCGGTCCATCATCCCAACCGGTTTGCCATCCAAAATGGCCGGGCCAACCTTTTTGGCATGCGCCATAAAGTAACGGAACATCGCGCGCTTCAGGCGACCGGCGTCCTCCATGCGGATCATCACATTGGTCAGCTGGGTTTCAAACACCCGCGGCGGCGCAAAATAATAGCTCGGGCCGATCTCACGCAGATCGGTCATCATGGTCTCGGCGCTTTCGGGACAGTTCACACAGAACCCGGTCCAGTAGGCCTGACCGACGGAAAAGATGAAATCGCCAACCCAGGCCATCGGCAGATAGGCCAGGATCTCGTCATCTATCCGCAGCTTGTCGAATTCCGAGGCGTTCTTGGCGCTTTCAATCACGTTGCGGTTGGACAGCACAACGCCCTTGGGCTTGCCGGTGGTGCCCGAGGTATACAGCATCACGCAGGTGCTGTCGTAATCCAGCTCGCCACGGCGCGTATTCAGTTCGGGCATAAGCTCATCATAGGCAGCGCGGCCCTGATCCTGCACATGGCTGTATTGATGCAGTTGCGAATGGTCGTATTTCCGCAAGCCGCGGGGGTCGAGATAGATCAGGTGTTCGAACTGCTGCAGTTGATCCTGCACCTCGATCACCTTGTCGACCTGCTCCTGATCGGTGACCACCACAAAGCGGGCGCCACAGTGGCTCAGCACATAGGCCATCTCTTCGGCATTGGCGTCCTGATACAGCGGCACCGGGATGGCCCCCACTGATTGCGCCGCCACCATCGACCAGTACATATAGGGACGGTTGCGGCCAATCACGGCGATAAAATCACCCCTGTTGACCCCAAGATTGATGAAACCAAGCGCCAGCGCTTCGATCTCTTTTGCTGCCTCAGCCCAGCTCCAGCATTGCCAAATGCCAAATTCCTTCTCCCGATATGCGGGTGAATTCGCGAACTGCGTTGCGTTGCGTTGAAGCAGCGCCGGCAGGGATAGCAATCCCTCGGCGCCCGACTGCATCTGAGCCAATTTAATTCTCCTCCCTCTCCGACCCCCCTTGGCCGGATTGATCGCTTGTGGCGATTCTGATCCCAATAAGGGGCGTGACAATGAGTGACCGCCAAGTTTTTCGTGAAGGTTTCCCAATTGTTACGAATTGTTACTATGGATAAATCTATTTCGGTCGCGGCACAATTATGCTGCATGGCCCCTTTGACTGATCGGCGCAGGATGATAGCCCTATCGCGAGGGAATGATGAACACGACCAGCAAACAAACCACAGCAATGACCATGGCGGGACTGAACCTGATTGCTCAGGGCCTGTCGATTTACGACGACGACCTGAAACTTGCCGTCTGCAACCACCGGTTCCAGGAAATGTTCGGCCTGCCGGATCACCTGATCACCCCCGGCGCCCGGTTTGACGACACCATCCGCTTTATTGCACAAAGCGGTGAATACGGACCGGTTGATGATCTTGACGATCTGGTCCAGCAACGGGTCAATCAGGCGATGGATTTTGCGCCGCATTACATGGAGCGGGAACGCGGCAACGGCCAGTTCCTCTCGGTCGAGGGTGCGCCTTTGCCCAATGGCGGCTGGGTCACCGTTTACACCGACATCACCCCCACCAAACAGGTCGAGCTGTTGCTGCGGGCGCGCTCGGAAGAGCTCTCGGAACAAGTGCTGGCGCATACCGAAGAACTGTCGGCTGCCAACCGGAAACTGGCCGCCTCAAATACCTCGCTGGAAGAAACCAAACGGCAATTGACCGACATCGAACGCCATACCCGGCTGACCACCGAAATGATGCCGGCCCATATCGCCCATGTCGATCTGGAAGGGTATTATACCTATACCAACCGTCGCCTGAGCGCGGTGTTTCCCGGCCGGCCCTCCAACATTCTGGGAATGCATATCTCTGAGGCCCTGGGCAAAAGCAGCCATGCGCGGATCGAACCGCACCTGCAGGCGGCCTATACCGGCAAAAGCCCGGTCTTTGAGTTCACCGAGGACCACAGCAGCCGTCGCATCCGGGTGGCGCTGACCCCCGACCCGGCGGGCGGCATCTATGTGCTGTCGATGGATATCACCGAAGAAACCCAAACCCGCGTCGCCCTGCAACAGTCGCGCCGCCGCGAGATGGCGGCGCAGATGATCAGTGGATTGGCGCATGATTTTTCCAACCTTCTGACCATCATCCTGGGGATGCAGGGCCGATTGCAGAAGATCCCCCTAAGCCCCGAGGCCAATGATCTGGTGCAGGGCACTCTGTCAGCGGCGCGGCGCGGCGGCCGGTTGCTGAACCGGATTGCCGATATGACCGGCCATCGCACCCCGCGACCTCAGGCCACCGACATGCATAGCCTGCTGCACGAGTTGAAAATCCTGGCCTCGCCGTCGCTGCCGCAGGCAATGGGGCTGAGCGTGCTGGACAATACCCCCGACGGAGCGCTGTTGCTGGATCCCGGCATGCTGCAGGATGCATTGCTGAATCTGATCCTCAACGCCCGCGATGCCTGCAGCGCCAGCGGCCAGATCACCGTCAGCGCCCATATCGTTGGCGAAACCTGGCTGGAAATAAGCGTCACTGACACCGGCCCCGGCTTCTCGACCGAGGCGCTGGCCAAGGCGCTCAATCCATTTTTCACCACCAAGGGCAGCGAAGGGTCCGGTCTGGGCCTGCCGATGGTCTATGACACCGTGAAACTGGCGGGCGGCGATGTGAGCATCGGCAACACCATCTCGGGGGCCCGGGTCACCCTGCGGCTGCCCTATCGCAAGGCCCCAGACGCCAGGGGAGGCCTGGTGTTGCTGGTCGAGGACAGCGAGGATCTGCGCGCCACCTTCCGCGACATGCTGGTAGATCTGGGCCATTCGGTCATCGAGGCCACCTCGGTCGACGAGGCCTGCGCGCTGATGGCCGATCTCGAGGATATCTCGCTGGTTCTGTCCGACATTCGACTGCAGGGCGAAGCCACCGGGCTGGATCTGCTGACCCGGTTGCAGGGCTCGGGGCGCCCGATCATCCTGATGACCTCGCTGCCGCCCCAGGATCCGCTGCACCGTACCGCGCTGAAATCGGGTCCGGTACTGCAAAAACCCTTTACCACCGGGCAGCTCTCGGCGCTGCTAAACTCGGAGGCCGTGGCATGAAGACACCCCTGATCACCATTCTGGACGACGAACCTGAAATCCGCCAGATCCTGACCGAGGCCCTGGAAGAGGCCGGGTTTCGCACCCAGAGCTTTGCCCGCGCCCGTGAATTCGAGGCCTCGCTGAAACGGGTCACCCCGGATGTCTGCCTGGTCGATCTGTCGCTCCCCGATACCGACGGATTGTCGCTGGTGCACCGGCTGGCATTGGAGCAGGGGGCGGCCGTGATCATCATCTCGGGCCGGGCCCAGGTGCAGGACCGGGTGACCGGGCTGGAGCTGGGGGCGGATGACTATATCACCAAACCCTTTGACCCGGTCGAGGTTGTCGCCCGGGTTCGAGCCCGGCTGCGCAGCGGCCCGCGGCCGGCCACGCAATCCGGCAATACCGCGCATTTCTCCGGCTGGATCGCCCATTTCGACCGTTACATGCTGGAAGATGACAGCGGCACCGAGACGCCGTTTTCCCATGCCGAAGGCGAGGTTCTGCGGCTGTTTCTGGACAGCCCCAAGCGGCTGATATCGCGCAGTCAGATGCAGGAGATGCTGGGAGGTGCCGCCGGGGACAGTTTTGACCGGGCGATGGATGTGCGGATTTCACGCCTGCGCACCAAACTGCGCGAAGATCCCAAAAACCCGCGCCTGATCAAGACCATCTACGGGGCTGGCTACATCTTTCTTGGCGATGTCAGCTGGAGCTGAAACCGGTCCGGAAAATGCACATTTTCCGGACCGGAATTTTACAAAATTCCGGCGTGTCCAGCCGTCGTTGAAAACCCCTTCACCGGGGACTTGTCTCACTGAATCCCCCGCGGTAGGATTCGGCGCATGGCCATTTGTCTCCTGTATCGCCAGATCCCCAGGCGTATGCCGCGTTTCTATCGCGTCGAACTTGCGATGACCCTGTTTAACGAGGTCTCGGTTCGGCGCGAATGGGGTGTGTCTGGCCGAAATGGCGCAAGCGTCATCAACAATTACAGCAACCTGCGCGACGCCTCGGCAGCAGCTGACCAGCATCGCAACCGGGCCTTGAAGCGCGGTTACGCCAGAGCCTGAACCGCAGCCGCCAGCACCTTGAGCCCGAGGGTCAGATCCGCCTCGTCGGTGTCTTCGTCAAAGGCATGGCTGATGCCGCCAATCGAGGGCACAAACAGCATCGCCACCGGCATCACCGCCGCCATGTTCGACGCATCATGCAAGGCGCCGGACGGCATGGTCCGCCACTGACCGGGGGCCGCGGCCTCGGCAGATGTGGCCAAAGCCGCCTGCAGGCCGGCATCCATCGGCACCGGCTCGATCCCCATGACCGGCTCAAGAACCACTTCCAATCCACGCTCAGCAGCGATTTCCTGCGCCAGATCGTGAATGATCTCACCCATCTGCCGCAACCGCTCGACGTCCCGGTCACGCCATTGCATCGAGAATGTCACCCGCCCCGGCACCACCGAAGAGGCATTTGGGTGCACAGACACATGGCCAATGGTCCAGACTGTTGTCGGCGTCACCAGGCGGGCCAGACGCGCGTTCAGTGCAGTGTTGAACGCCGACAGGCCCTGAAACGCATCCTGACGCAGATGCATCGGGGTGGTGCCGGCATGGTTCTGGCGGCCGGTAAAACTGATCCGCATGTCGCGGATACCAACGATATCGCTGACCACACCAATCCGGTCGTCGCTCTGATCCAGGGATGGGCCTTGTTCGATATGCATTTCCAGAAACCCGGTGAACCGCTCATGCGGCAGGAAATCCCCTGCCAGATCAGCCATCCTAGCCCGCGCCTGCCGCAGGGTGACACCATCGTCATCGGTAAGGTCATCCGCCTGCTGCAGCGACAGATGGCCCGACCAGACATCCGATCCGGTGGTCACCCCAAAGCGGCCTTCCTCGTCCTGAAAGCTCACCACCGAGACCGGCGCCGCGCCCGCCTCCTTGGCAGCGCGGGCGATTTCCAGCCCGGCAATCACCCCCAGCGCCCCATCCAGCCAGCCGCCCTCGGGCTGGCTGTCACTATGTGAGCCGACTAACACAGAGCGGTCGCCGCCGAGGCCAAACAGGTTGCCGATCGGGTCATAATGCACCTCGAGCCCGGCCTCTGTCATTCGTGAGGCCAGCCAGGCACGGGCGGCGATATCGGCCTCGCTATAGGCCCGGCGCACCACGCCCTTGCCGCTGCCCGCCGCGCCAAAACTGCGCAGCTTGTGCAAATCAGCCAAAAATCTCTCAGCATTTACCATCATTTCTGGCCCCATCCCCTAATCTGATCATCCGTTTGTTCCACAGCGTTTCACTCGGAGCAACAGCTGCCCGGCCCGCCACCGCATTCGAAACTTGCGTCCCAAGTGAAAGCCTCCCTTTTCACTGCCGCAAACCTCGCCTAAGACTTGCAGTCAGATATAGGAACTGCTGCATGTCTCACATCACCTTAGTCCGCCACGGTCAGGCCAATACAGGCGCCCGCGACGAGATCAGCTATGATAAGCTGAGCCCACTTGGCCACCAACAGGCGGCTTGGCTGGGCGATCATTTGCGCGCCAGCGCGGCGCATCATCCGCGCGTCTATTGCGGCACCCTGATACGCCATTATGAGACGGCGCAGGGCATGGGCGTTGCTGACACTATCACCCGCGACCCGCGGCTGAACGAGATGGAGTATTTTTCGCTGGCGCAGCTGATGGAGCAGCAGCACGGATTGGAAATCCCAACCGAGCGCGAAGGCTTTGTGCAGCACCTGCCAGCGGTTTTTGCCGCCTGGGCGGCCGGTGAGATCGAAAATCCACCCGAAAGCTGGCACAACTTCAACAGCCGCGTCGGGTCTGCGCTGGCTGACATTTCCCAAGGCGAAGGCCCGGCGCTGGTGGTCACCTCCGGCGGGCTGATCTCGATTGCCATGCGGCAGGCATTGGGACTTAATACCAAAGCAACGGCGCGCATGGCGCTGGCCATCATGAACACCTCGATGCACCGGCTGCACCCGATTGGCGGCCACCTGTGCCCGGTGCTGTTCAACGCGGTGCCGCATCTGGACACCCCGGATCGCCACTACGCCCAGACCCATTTATAACCCCGTTTCCCGCGAGGACCTGACATGCAGCTCTATTACGCTCCCGGCACCATCTCGATTGCCGTCGCCATCGCCCTGCACGAGGCGGGGCTGGATTATGAGCCCATCAAAATCGACTTTGCCGCCAAGCAACAAGCCGGGGCTGGCTATGCCCAGATCAACCCCAAGGGCCGGGTGCCGGCGCTGGTTGTTGACGGTGGCATCCTGACCGAAACCGGGGCGCTGCTAGACTATATCGCCGACCTCGCCCCCGCTGCCGGGCTGCGCCCCAGCGATCCCCTGTTGCGGGCCCGGATGGGCGAGGTGATGTTCTATCTGGCCTCGACCATGCATGTGGCCCACGCCCACAAGATGCGCGGCAGTCGCTGGGCCAGCGCGCCGTCCTCTTACAAAGACATGAAGGCCAAAGTGCCGCAGACAATGAGCGAGTGCTGCCGCTACATCAGCTCAAACGGGCTGCGCGGACCCTTTGTGCTGGGGGCGCAGATCAGCCTCGCCGATTGCTATCTCTACGTCATTTGCACCTGGCTGGCCGGCGACGGCGTAAAACTCGGTGACTTTCCCAAAATCCAAACCTTCATGACCGCTATGGAGCAACGCGACTCGGTACGCGCGGCCTATGCGGGTGGTATGCTGTAAAGGACATTACTATGACACATCTCTGGGTTCGGGCTGAACAACGCCCAAACGAAGACCGCGTCGGGCTGACGCCGACAGGCGCTGCGGCACTGATGCAGGCCGGCATCAAGGTCACCATCGAGCAAAGCACGGTGCGGGCGATCCCGCTGCAGGGCTATATCGACGCCGGCTGCGCCATCGCGTCGGAAAACAGCTGGCCGCAGGCGCCCTCCGATGCCATCATCTTTGGCCTCAAGGAGCTGCCCGAGGATGGCACTGCGCTGCCCCATAACCACATCATGTTTGGCCATGCCTACAAGGGTCAGCATTCGGGCAAGGCACTGCTGGACCGCTTCAAGGCCGGTGGCGGCACCCTCTATGATCTGGAGTATCTGGTGGAGGAGAACGGCCGCCGGGTTGCGGCCTTTGGCTATTGGGCTGGCTACGCAGGCGCAGCGGTGACCCTGAAAACCTGGGCGGCGCAGCAGGGCGGCGGTCTCTGCGGGCCGGTTGGGGTCTACCCCAGCAAAGACACCCTGCTGGATGAGCTCGGCGCAGAGCTGGACGCCACTGGCGCAGACCGCCCCAAGGCCATCGTTATTGGTGCCATGGGCCGGGTCGGCACCGGGGCTGCTGATCTATGCGAGGCTCTGGGCGTCACCGTGACCAAATGGGATATGGCTGAGACCTCCAGCGGCGGACCCTTCCCCGAAATCCTGGCCCATGATCTGTTCCTGAACTGCATCTTTGCCCGCCCCGGAACCCCGGTGTTTGTGCCGCTTGAGGCGCTGACTGCGCCACGCCAGCTCAGCGCCATTGGCGATGTTGCCTGCGACCCGGACAGCGATTACAACCCGGTGCCGGTCTATGACCGCGCCACCACCTGGCAGGCCCCGGCGCTGCGGGTTGCCTCTGACCCGGTGCTGGACGTGATGGCGATCGACAATCTGCCGTCGATGCTGCCGGTGGAAAGCTCGCAGGATTACGGCGCACAATTGCTGCCGTCGCTGCTGACGCTGGATGATCTGCAGGCCGGAGTCTGGGGAAGGGCGGCGGCCAGCTTTGCCACCCATACCAAAGACTGACAAAAACAGCAGTGGTCGCGGCAATCGCCGCCACTGCCCCAGATACAAAATCAAATGAGGGAGAGATACTCATGACAATCCACTGGTGCGGCACCGGCCTTTCGGCCATCCCCGGCCTTCGCCGCCTGCTGCAGGCAGGACATGATGTTGCGGTATGGAACCGCACCATCGACAAGGCCCAACAGGCCGTCGGCGACCTGACCAAGAACATTCAGGCCTTTGACCTCGACAGCCTGGGTGCTCAGGTCACCGCCAAAGATGTCATCGTCTCGATGCTGCCCGGCGACTGGCACCTGCCACTGGCTGAACTGGCGATCGCCAAGGGCGCCCATTTTGTCTCGTCCTCCTACATCGCACCCGAGATGCGGGCGCTGAACGACAAGGCCCGCGCCGCCGGGGTTGCCCTGGTCAATGAGGTCGGCCTGGACCCAGGCATCGACCACCTGATGGCGCATGCGCTGGTGGACGACTACAAGGCCTCTGAAGCCTATGACGCCAGCAATGAAATCAGCTTCATCTCCTATTGCGGTGGCGTGCCCAAGATCGCCAATGACTTCCGCTACAAATTCAGCTGGTCCCCTTTGGGCGTGCTCAAGGCGCTGCGCTCGCCGTCGCGCTCGATCCGCGACCACAAAACCCTGGACACTGCCCGCCCCTGGGACGCGATCTCCAGCTACACCGCGCCGCTGCCGACGCCAGAGAGCTTCGAGGTCTACCCCAACCGCGATTCACTGCCGTTCATGCAGCAATATGAATTTGGCGACGACTGGTCGGTCAAAAACTTCGTCCGCGGCACCCTGCGCCTCAACGGCTGGGCGCAGGCCTGGGACGGCGTGTTCAAAGAGGTCGAAACCCTGTCCGGCCCCGAGGGCGACGCCCGCCTGAAAGAGATGTCCGACCAGTTCTGGCAAGACCACTCCTATGACGAAGGCGAGCCCGACCGGGTGGTTCTCTGCGTTGACCTGAAGGCCGAAAAAGACGGCGCCGTGGTCTGGCACAAGTCTTATGTCATGGATGCCTGGGGCGACGAGAATGGCACTGCTATGGCGCGTCTGGTGTCGGTGCCGGTGTCACTGGCAATCGAAGCCGCGATGACCGGCAAAATTGCCGCCGGCGTGCACGCCGCCCCCAGTGGTCCCAAACTGGTGGCCGAGTGGATGTCGGAAATCGACAAGCTGGCTCAGCACCTCGAGTTGACGGATCAATTGGCCTGACGCCAATCCCAGGGGCCTGCCAAACGCCGGCCCCTGGCACAGCTCGCCCCTTTATTCATCTGGCTGAAAATATCCCAGGGAGTTTGGGGGGCTGGCCCCTCGATACCCGCGGGCCTGATTTGCCGGAGGCATCGAGGGACACCGCTTGGTAGCACTCTGCGCCGCCCGGGATCACTCTGCACCGCCCGGTATCCGGTGGCCGGTATCACTCGGTAGCCAGCATCTTTGGGCTCCGCCCGTCCTCGCCTGAATTGCTCTCCCAGAGCACTTCCAAGACGGCGAGGACTACATAAGATCATTTTCTACGGCTTGGGCGGAAATGCCCAGGGCATCCAAGCCGTTCTCCAGATGATCCGACAGATGTGGCGTCCCCAGCAGATAGTCGGCACATGGGGTAGAGGCATCCCGCCTCGCGGTCATGATCGCCTCGGCCAGATCCTCGACAAAAAAGCTCTCACGACCAATCCACATGACCGCCACCAATTCGGCCTGCTCATCTTCGTTCAGTCGATCAATAAAGGCGCGCAACTCACCCTCTGCACGGTGTAGCTCCCGCCCCATCATCGCCACCTGCGCAATTTTGCGGGTAGAAATTTCCAACATGGCTTGGCTCCTTTCCATCTGCCTGACCTCAGCATAACAGATAGCGCAGCAGCCAAGGATATCTTTGATCTGCAACAACCCCAAAGCGGGGTTTTCTCAGCGACGGCCAAAGATTTCGATGCCGCCGCTGCGCCCGCGAAGCACGGCGGCTGGCAGCGGGTTCCACCCTTGCGACGCGGGCGCCACCGATGCGGCCTGCAACACCGCCGCCGAGACAATGATGCCCTGCTGCTCCTGCTTGGTCAGTTGCTCCAGCCGCGCCGCGATATTCACCGTGTCGCCAAACACCGTGTATTCCAGCCGCTGCGGATCGCCGACCACCCCCGAGAAGACCTCGCCCCAATGCAGGCCAATACCCACAAAAACTGCCTCGTCCCCGGCAGCCAGCCGGGCGTCAGACCACTCCGCTATGCTCGCGGCCAGGCCCGTGGCGCAACCCACCGCCCGAACCGCCGCGTTGTCGCCTTCAAACAGAACCATAGCCGCATCGCCGATAAATTTGTCGATCATGCCGCCATAGGTATCCGTACATCCCTGCACCCGGCTGCGAAAATCGGTGATGTAGCTGCCAACCTGATGTGGATCCCGGCCCTGCGACCAGCGGGTAAATCCCCGAATATCGATAAACAGCACCGCCATGTTCTGACGACTGCCGCGGCGCAGCTCTTCCAACCCGCTACCCGCCAGCCGCGCCGTCAGCTGGGCTGGCAGATAACGGGTCAAATTTGCCTTTTGCTGCGCCTCGGTGATGGACCGGTGCAACAGGCGCCGCATCCGCCAGGCGGCCACCACCAGCACCAGCCCACCAAGGACAATCATGGTTATGCGAATGACATTGGGCGGCCCCGAAAGCAAATTCTGCGCCCGCTCAACCACAAAAGGTGTCACCTCCTGCGGTTGCCACAGCGATAACGCCGCCAGTCCCGCCGCAATCACCGCAACGCAATAGGCCTGCAAAAACGGATTGAACCGCAGCACCGTAAAGCCAAAAATGGCCGGCACCAGCCAGGTCGGCGGCAGAATGAACGTCAACTCCCCGGGCAGACCAGTGTTTTCCAACCCGGCCCAAGTGTTGGCCAGCATGAACAGGCAGTCCAGGGTGACCAACGGCCAGACCATCCAACTGCGAATGCGCCCGCTACGCGCCATCCACAGCGAGATCACCCCGACCAATAGATAGGAAATTATGGTTGCTAGGGCAAATATCCACTGCCGCCGCAAATATTGTTCGGGGGCCACCTCGCTGCCGCCGACCGCCAGAATGAACATTCCCATCAGACCCAGAGCGACCGCAATCCGCAGCAAGGAAACAACTTGCTCGGCTTCCACTTCAGCCTGTTTCAGCAGGCTATTATCCGATGCAAGTATACTCATTTTTCTGCTGATCCTTGTGGCGTGACTGTTTGGCGATCCCTGCAATACCTACACGGTGAGCGGCCTGATTTCCGCCGCACTGGGCGGGTTTTAGTCGGTCCCCAGCAGGTCCGTCACCCGCCGTGCATCACTTTCCACCTGGGCTGGAGTGGCCAGCTCGGACCCCTTCGCAACCACTCCCATCGTCTCAAACTTGCGGGCCGAGGGCAGCACCCGCGCCTCCAGCGAGCCCACCGCCTTGTTGTAGCTGCTGACCGACGAGGACAGCGCCCGGCCCACCGAGGCCAGATTGGCCGAGAATGTCACCAGACGTTGGTACAGCTCCTTGGCGGTTTCCTGCACCTCCAGTGCATTCTCGGCCATCTTTTCCTGCTGCCAGCCATAGGCAATGGATTTCACTAGCGCCATCAGGGTTGTCGGCGTGGCAATCAGCACCTTGTGTTCAAAGGCATATTCTATCAGCCCGGTATCCACCTCAGCCGCCGCCGACACAAAGGTCTCGCCGGGGAT
The DNA here is from genome assembly GCA_013214575.1 of Paracoccaceae bacterium. Classification (GTDB taxonomy): domain Bacteria; phylum Pseudomonadota; class Alphaproteobacteria; order Rhodobacterales; family Rhodobacteraceae; genus Parasedimentitalea. Next base: position 34,772 of record JABSSD010000217.1, read on the forward strand.
GAACATCACCACAAAATCCGGGGTCTCGCCCAGCGCGCTTTGATAGGCCTTTGAGGCCAGCTGTTTCACATGGGTGCGCACATGCCGGGCATGGCGCTGCAGGCATTCCTGCTGCAGCTCCGGGGTCTCTGCCTCCAGCGCATCCAGATAGCCATCCAGCGGCGTCTTGGCGTCCACCACGATGCTTTTGCCGCCGGGGATGCGCACGATCGCATCCGGGCGGCGCAGCCCATCGTCGGTGCCCAGCGTTTTCTCCAGGTCATAATCCACATGCTCGGACATGCCTGCCATGTCGAACACCTGCCGCAACTGCATCTCGCCCCAGCGGCCGCGCGTCTTAGGGGCGCGCAGCGCCTGCACCAGCTTGCGGGTCTCGCCGCCCAGCGCCGCCTGCCCTTCGGTCAGCGCCTTTACCTGCTCGCGAATGGCCCCATAAGCCTCGGTGCGGGCCTGCTCGATTTCCTTGATCCGATCGCCAAACTGACCCAGCTTCTCGTCCAGCGGCTTGACCAGCCCCTCAATTGCTGCGTGGCGCTTGGCCAGATCCGCATCGGCGGTCTGCGAATGGCTCTTGAACCGCTCGCTGACTAGGGTCAGGAAATTCTCCGAGTTCTGCTTCAGCACCCCCGAGGCCATCGCCGCAAATTTATGCTCCAGCTGCAAATTCATCCGCCGCAGCTCTTCCAGCCGTGCCTCATGCTCGCCCTTCAGCGCCCGCACCTCGGCCTCGGCCTGATGCCGCGCCGCCAACTCGCCGTCCCGCAGCTGACGCAGGGCGACCAGCTCTCCACTTAAATCCGGCAGCCGCGCCACCTCAGTCTGCATCGAGGCACAGGCCTGTCGCAGCTCGATATTCTCGTGCCGCAGCGCGTCAACCACAGGGATATGTTTGCGGGTCATCAGCCAGAGCACCGCAAACATCACGGCGGCCACAGCAAAGGCCAGTGCGGCCAGCGGCCACCAGGTAGGATCTATCTGCACGGGGAGGCTCCCTGTTCTGTGCTCTGGCGCTTAAGTGCGGCCAAACAGCCGTTCAATATCGGCCAGTTTCAATTCAACATATGTCGGGCGGCCATGGTTGCACTGGCCGGAATGCGGCGTTGCCTCCATTTCGCGCAACAGGGCATTCATCTCTTCGCCGCGCATCCGCCGCCCGGATCGGATCGAGCCATGACAGGCCACCCGGCTCAGGATCGCCTCGACCTTGGCCTGCAGCAACTGGCTGCTGCCCTGATCGTCCAGCTCGTCGAGAATATCGCGGATCATCGCGGCGGCATTGACCGCGCCCAGAATGGCAGGCGTTTCCCGCACCGCAACGGCACTGCCGCCAAAGGGCTCGATGCCAAGACCGAATTTTGCCAGCTCCTGCGCCACCTCCAGCAGCCTGGCACAGTCATTCTCGCTCAACTCGACGATCTCGGGGATCAGCAGCGCCTGCGCGGCAACGCCGTTTTCCGCCATCTGGCGTTTCAGCTTTTCATAGACCAGCCGTTCATGCGCGGCGTGTTGATCAACAATCACCATACCGTCGGCGGTCTGGGCGATGATATAGTTCTCATGCACTTGGCCGCGGGCCGCACCCAGTGGCAGATGTTCGGCCCCGGGCACACTGTCCTCACCCGCAGGTGACGCTGGACCCGGGGCATCGATCAGCTGGCCGCTATAGCTCTCGGACAATTCCGCAAAACCCATGCTGGGCGGCATATCCGCCGGCCGCTGACCAGCATAAGACGCACCGCGCGCCGCCATTGACGGGTGGTCCATCTGATAGACCCGTGGCGCCCCGCTGGCACTGGGTGTTTCCGGGCGCATCGCTCCCAGGGTGGCGCCGCCGACGGTGGTTGAGGCCCGGTGCCCGGCCTCGGCCAGGGCGTGGCGCAGGGCGGTGACGATCAAGCCACGGGCAATGCCGGGATCACGGAACCGCACCTCGGATTTGGCCGGGTGCACATTGACGTCCACCAGCTCGGGGTCACAGTCAAGGAACAGCGCCGCCGCCGGGTGGCGGTCCCGGCTGAGGAAATCAAAATAGGCGCCGCGAAGCGCCCCCTGCAGCATCTTGTCCTTGACCGGTCGGCCGTTGACGAACAGGAACTGCGCCACTGCCGCACCGCGCGAATAGGTTGGCAGCGCCGCATAGCCATAGAGCCGGATACCCTCGCGGCTGGCGTCAATCTTCAATGCGTTCTCGGCAAACTCACGGCCCAGAACCGAGGCCAGCCGCCCGTGTAGCGCGTCAAACAGATCGCCGCTCAGCGGGTCCGCCCGGAACGTCACCCGCCCCTGACCGCCGCCCGAGACATCGCGCAGGGTAAAGCCAATCGAGGGTTCCGCCATCGCCAGCCGCTTCACCACATCCGAGATCGCCTGCGATTCGGCGCGGTCGCTGCGCATGAATTTCAGCCGCGCCGGAGTGGCATAGAACAGGTCCGACAGCTCCACCACGGTACCCGATCGCAGCGCCGCCGGACGCACCGGCTCCAGCGCGCCCCCCGCCACCCGGATGGTGGCCGCGTCATGGCCCTTGGCCCGGCTGGTGATGCTCAGCCGCGCCACCGCCCCCAGACTGGGCAGCGCCTCGCCGCGAAAGCCAAAGGTATGGATGTTCAAAAGGTCCGAGCCGTCGATTTTTGAGGTGGCATGGCGCGACAGCGCCAGCGGCAGATCCTGCGGCGACATGCCGTAGCCATCATCGGTCACCCGGATCAGCGTTTTGCCGCCATCGGCAATATCAATGGCAATGCGGGTGGCGCCGGCGTCGATGGCGTTCTCCACCAGTTCCTTGACCGCCGAGGCCGGCCTCTCCACCACCTCACCCGCCGCAATCCGGTTGATGGCGGCGTCATCCAGCTGGCGGATCACGGGGCGCGCGGGGTCACTGATCTGGGGGTCGGGGATGCTCATGGTGTTAAATTTAGCAGAGCGCCGGGATTCTACCAGCCAAATTGAGCCCCCGGGCACGGCACCCGGGGGGGGATTTTTCAGAGCGCCTGGCTTACACCCCCACTGGCGCGCCGCTGCGGGTCCGGCAGGGGCCAAACCGGGCGGTCAGCGCCAGCATCAGCCCCGAAACGGTGGCAATCATCCCCGCCGCACTGACCGCATCCTGCGCCCCCAGCCACAGCGGCCCATAGCCGGCCAGCACATAGCCCAGCACCGCAGACGACACCGCAAAGCCCACACTCCAGGCGACCTGGCCCTCCAGATGGTTCGACATCATCCGCGCCGCGGCCGGTGGGCAGATGAACATGGCGATGACGATGATCGAGCCCACCGCATCAAAGGCCGCCACCGCCGCCACCGCTGCGGTGATCACCAGCGCCAGTCCCAGCAGGTTGGTGCGAATGCCCAGGGTGCGGGCAAAGCCCTCATCGAAGGTCGAGATTTTCAGCACCCGCCAGAACAGCGCGATGAACAGCGACACCGCCAGCAGGGTCAGCGCCATGCGCGACAGCTCCACCGGCAGATAGGCCAGCGCCTGCGGGTCCAGCAGCGACGACCAGCCAGTGGCGTCCAGCCAGATCAGGCTTTCCAGATTGCCATACAGCGCATGTTCCACATCCAGATGCACCGACGAGGTGTCGGTTTGCTCCAGCAGCAGCACACCGCCGGCAAACATGGTGGTGAACACCACCCCCATCGCCGCACCGGGTTCAATCCGGCCCAGACGACGGATCGCCTCAATCAGCACCACCGCCACCACCGCAGCCCCCGCCGCCCCCAGCATCATCGGCGCCGCCGAGATGGCGCCGGTCAGCAGAAAGGCCACCACAATGCCCGGCAGCACCACATGGCTGATGGCATCGCCAATCAGCGCCTGTTTGCGCAGCAGCAGGAAATTCCCCGGCAGCGCACAGGCTACGGCGGCAAAGATGCCAATCAACAGCGGTGTCAGCGACAGGGGGACAAACTCTTCACCGCTCATGCCAGAACCTCCTTGGGGCCGCCAATATGGCGATCGATTTCGCTAATTTGATCCTGGGTCAGCACAGATTCGATCTGACGCAAGCCGTCATAGAGCGCCGCCGCCGCCTCGTGCGCGTGGTCACTGCGCACCACCGCCCAGCGCCGCTCGTCGCGCAGCGCCTTGGCGGCGCGGGCCTTGCCAATGTTGGTGGCGACCCCATCGGCGCGCACCATCCCGCCCCGGCGCAGCAGCCGCAGCGTCAGCTTTTCATAGATCGGTTGGCCCTGAGCCAGCGCTAGCAGACCCTGGCGCAGGTGAACCCGGCGCTGGAACCTCAGATGCCGCAGCACCGCAGCCAGAACGCCTCGGTTTGGCGCAAACAGCAGCGACAACAGGAACAGCGCAAAGCTCATCAGCACGATGATCGGCCCGGTGGGCAGGTTCGGCGCTGAGGCCGACATCGCAGCGCCGACATAGGCCGACAGACCGCCCGCCAGCCCGGCCAGCAGCACCACATAATCCGAGCGTTCGGTCCAGAACCGCGCCGTCACCGCAGGGATGATCAGCAGTGCCACGATCAGGATCAGCCCAACAACCTTCAGCCCCACCACGGTCACCGCCATCACCAGCCCCATCATCGCCATGTCGATCTTGCTGACCGGCAACCCACGGGCGGCGGCATATTCGGGATCAAAGGCCACCATGGTCATCGGGCGGCGGATCAGCAGGATCAGCAGCAGCGTCACCGCGCCGCCCACCGCGATCACCATCGCGTCCGCCCACAGCATGCCGGCGGTTGATCCCAGCAGGAACCCCTCGAGCCCGGCCTGTCGGCCCACCCCCAGAGTCTGGATCACCGTCAGCAACACGATGCCAAAGCCAAAGAACACCGACAACACCGAGCCAATCGCCGCATCCTCGGCCAGGCGGGTGTTGCGGGTCAGCCAGTTCAGGCACCACAGCCCGGCACTGGCTGAAACCGCCGAGCCCAGCAGCAAGCCGATCAGATTGCGGCCATCACCGCCAAAGCTGGCCATCAGAATAAAGGCAATACAGACCCCCGGCAGGGTGGCATGCGAAATCGCATCACTCACCAAAGCCCGTTTGCGCAGAAATAGAAATGTGCCGGTGACCCCTGCGGAAATCCCCAGCAGGGTCGCACCGATCGCCACCAGCGTGGCATTATAGCCAAGCTGCAACAGCAGAGCATCCATCAACATGTCGACTACCCCAGCGCCAGGGCGAGCTGGTCCACCTGCGCCGTCGCCAGACGTCCGCCATAGGTGGCTTGCAGATTTGCCGCCGAGAAGCTGACCGCCACCGGTCCCTCGGCCACTTTGCGGGTGTTGATCAGGAATACATTGTCGAAATATTCCGCCACCGTCGCCAGATCGTGATGCACCACCACAACAGTTTTGCCCGCCGCGCGCAGGGTTTTCAGCACCCCGATAATGGCCTTCTCGGTGGCCGCATCCACCCCGGCAAAGGGTTCGTCCAGCAGATAGAGGTCAGCGCCCTGCGCCAGCGCCCGCGCCAGAAACACCCGTTGTTGCTGACCGCCAGACAATTGGCCAATCTGACGGCTGGCAAAGTCTCCCATGCCCACCTGGTCCAGACAGTCCATCGCGGTGGCCCGGTGGCTGGGCCGCAGCCGGCCCAGCAGGCCCAGCTCGCGGTACAGCCCCATCAGCACCACATCGATCACCCGGGTCGGGAAATCCCAGTCCACACTGGCACGTTGCGGCACATAGGCGATGCGCGCCCGCTGCGCCTCCAGCGGCTTGCCGAACACCTGAATTTGCCCGGACACCGCTGGCACAATGCCCAGCGCCGCCTTGAGCATAGTGGATTTTCCCGCGCCGTTCGGCCCGATAATCGCCGTCATCCTGCCCGCCTCGACGGTCATATCAACGGAAAACACCGCCGGCTTCTGCCCATATGAGACGGTGAGGCCGCGGATCGCCAGAGGGCTGTTTGCCAGCTCCTGCTCTTGGCGCGCCTGGCCATTGTTACTTGCTAGATCCAACATCTTCAGGTCCCCGCCTCTAGTTTGCCAGCCATACCGCGCTGCGGCACAACCCCACCCAACGCCTCGGCAATCGTGGAAATATTGTGGTCCAGCATGCCGATATAGCTGCCCTCGTAGCTGCCATCCGCCCCCATCGCATCCGAGAACAGCTCGCCGCCAACCCGGCCCTCGTGGCCCTGCGCCGCTGCCCCTTCGATCAGGGCCCGCATGGAGCGGTCCGAGACCGAGCTTTCGACAAACACCGCATCAATCTGACGATCCACCAACAGGTTGACCAATTCTCCGATACGGTTCAGGCCCGCCTCAGACTGGGTGGAAATACCCTGAATGCCCAGCACCTCAAACCCGTAAGTCCGACCAAAATAGCCAAAGGCATCATGGGCGGTGACCAGCACCTTATTGTTGTCCGGCACGGTCGCCAGCACCGCCTCGCCATATGCGATCAAGCGGTCCAGGTCGGCCAGGTGATCCGCAGCATTGGCCGCAAAGATCTCGGCGGCCTCTGGGCGCGCTTCGGTCAGGGCCTTTTGCACCTCGACCACCACCAGTTTCCACAACACCGGAGTCATCCAGACGTGCGGGTCATATTTATCCGCATAGGTATCATGGCTGCGCAATATCTCCTTGGGCAGCCCTTCGGCCACCGCAACCACCTGCCGTTTGCGCGCCAGATCGTGAAAGAACTCACCCATCTGCGCCTCCAGGTACAGCCCATGCCACAGCACCAGATCAGCGCGGGTCATCGCCACGATGTCTGACCGGGTCTGACGATAGGCATGCGGGTCAACCCCCGGACCCATCAGCCCCCGCACCTGCACCAGGTCGCCGCCAATCTGGCGCGCCGCATCGGCAATCATGCCGGTGGTGGCCACAATCTTCAGCGGCGCCTCGGCACGGGCCGCCGCCACCACCACTGGCAGTGACATCAAAATCATCAAGCCCCTTAAGGCAATCTGGCGAATCCACATCGGAGAAGTCCTTCTGAGATATTTTCGGGGAATATGAGAATGATTCGCAACTAAGTCAACGCAATTGCGACTTAGTCGCAAAAAGAGCTGATTTTTGTCCGTTCAGTCAAATTTACCGTGCGGAATGCGCGCCCCTTGCTTGCGCAACAGGCTGCAGTCATGCCACCGTTCCCCCCTGAGCTTTCGAGGACCCATGATGGACAGTCAAACAGCAGAACGAACCGCGCAGTCGCCACAGGTGACCGAACCGCGCAATCCCGGCATGGCGCTGGATCTGGACTGGGTGGCAGGCGTGCAGGCCAATACCTCGGCCATTGAACGGCGCGCCGCCAGCCTGCCCGGTCGGCGCAGTGTCAAAAAGGACTATCAGGCCGCCTGGTTGCTAAAGGCAATCACCCTGATCGACCTGACCACCCTGTCCGGCGATGACACCGCAGGCCGGGTGCGCCGGCTCTGCGCCAAGGCACGCCAGCCGGTCCGCGCCGACTTGCTGGATGCGCTTGGCGTTGACGGCATCACCACCGGCGCGGTCTGCGTCTATCACGACATGATCGCGCCCGCCGTGCAGGCCCTGCAAGGGTCTGGCATTCCGGTCGCCGCCGTCTCCACCGGCTTTCCGGCTGGCCTGTCGCCGTTTCACCTGCGCCTGGCCGAAATCGAGGAAAGCGTCAAAGCCGGCGCCCAAGAGATCGACATCGTGATTTCCCGCCGCCATGTGCTGACCCAGAACTGGCAGGCGCTCTATGACGAAATGAAGGCCTTTCGCGCCGCCTGCGGCGAGGCCCATGTCAAGGCGATCCTCGCCACCGGAGAACTGGGCACCCTGCGCAACGTCGCCCGTGCCTCGCTGATCTGCATGATGGCGGGGGCTGATTTCATCAAGACCTCCACCGGCAAGGAAAGCACCAATGCCACCCTGCCGGTGTCGCTGGTGATGATCCGCGCCATCCGTGATTACTATGACCGCACCGGCTACCGGATCGGCTACAAACCGGCCGGCGGTATCTCCAAGGCGAAGGATTCGCTGGTCTATCTGTCGCTGATCAAAGAGGAACTGGGCACCCGTTGGTTGATGCCGGACCTGTTCCGCTTTGGCGCCAGCTCGCTGCTCGGCGATATCGAACGCCAGCTGGAACACCATGTCACCGGCGCCTATTCGGCCGGCTACCGCCACCCAATGGCATAACGCCGGTTCGGCTCTAACCGGAATTTTCAAAAATTCCGGACCGTTTTCTCACAGAAAACGGATACAGGACAAAAGGTTAGAACAATGACCGTTAAAGAGATTTTTGAAACCATGGACTATGGACCCGCCCCCGAAAGTGCCGTTGAGGCTCTGGCCTGGCTGGTCGATCAGGGCGACCGCTTTGGTCACTTCATCAATGGGGCCTTTACCCCACCCGGCGACGGGTTTGACAGCCGCAACCCGGCCACCGGCGAGGTGCTGGCGACGCTGACCCAAGCCAGCCAGGCTGATGTCGAAAGTGCCGTCTCCGCCGCCCGCAAGGCGCAGCCAAAATGGCAGGCCCTGGGTGGGGCAGGTCGCGCCAAATATCTCTATGCACTGGCCCGCCTGCTGCAGAAACACTCGCGCCTGTTTGCGGTGCTGGAAAGTCTCGACAACGGCAAGCCAATCCGCGAGGCGCGCGACGTCGATATCCCACTGGCGCAGCGGCATTTCTATTATCACGCCGGCATGGCGCAACTGATGGACAGCGAGCTGCCCGACGTTCAGGCACTGGGAGTCTGCGGTCAGATCATCCCGTGGAACTTCCCGCTGCTGATGCTGTCGTGGAAAATCGCGCCCGCATTGGCGATGGGCAACACCGTGGTGCTGAAACCGGCGGAATACACCTCGCTGACCGCCTTGCTGTTTGCCGACATCTGCCAACAGGCCGGCCTGCCCGCCGGGGTGGTCAACATCGTCACCGGTGATGGTGCCGTGGGCGAAATGATCGTCGCCGCCGAGGTCGACAAGATCGCCTTTACCGGCTCTACCTCGGTGGGCCGCCGCATCCGCGAGGCCACCGCAGGCTCCGGCAAGGGGCTCACTCTCGAGCTGGGCGGTAAATCCCCCTATATCGTCTTTGATGACGCCGACCTCGATTCGGCGATCGAAGGACTGGTGGATGCGATCTGGTTCAATCAGGGTCAGGTCTGCTGCGCCGGCTCGCGCCTGCTGGTGCAGGAGGGCATTTCCGAAGTGTTCCACGCCAAGCTGCGCGCCCGCATGGACAAGCTGCGCATCGGCAACCCACTGGACAAATGTATCGACGTCGGCGCCATCGTCGACCCGGTGCAGCTGGAGACAATCAGCGCACTGGTCGCCGCCAACACCGCAGGCGAAATGTATCAACCGCAAATCCAAATGCCCGAGACTGGCTGTTTCTACCCGCCAACCCTGATCGAAGGGCTGACCCCCTCTGACACCCTGATGCAGGAAGAGATCTTTGGCCCGGTGCTGGTCTCCTCCACCTTCCGCACCCCGGCAGAGGCGGTTGAGATGGCCAATAACAGTCGCTACGGTCTGGCCGCCACCCTCTGGAGCGAGAACATCAACCTGGCGCTGGATATCGCGCCAAAACTGGTGGCTGGCGTGGTCTGGATCAACGGCACCAATATGTTCGACGCCGCCGCCGGTTTTGGCGGCATGCGCGAAAGCGGCTTTGGACGCGAAGGCGGCTGGGAAGGACTCGGCGCCTATACCAAACCCATTGCCAAGGCCAAGCCGCTGGCTCTGATTGAGCCGTTCAAGGGAGAGGGCGCTGCAGTCGACCCGCTGGACCGCACCGCCAAAATCTATGTCGGCGGCAAACAGGCCCGCCCCGACAGTGGCTACTCGCAAGCCATCTATGGCAAATCCGGTGCTTTGCTGGGCCAGGTCGGTCTGGCCAGCCGCAAGGATGTCCGCAACGCAGTCGAGGCAGCATCCGGTGCCAAATCCTGGGCCAAAACCACCGGCCACCTGCGGGCTCAGATCCTGTATTACATCGGTGAAAACCTCTCGGCGCGCGCCGCAGAGTTCGCCCAGCGCATTGACGCCATGACCGGGGAAAAAGGCGGCAAGGCCGAGGTTGAGACCTCGATCCAGCGCCTGTTCACCGCCGCCGCCTGGGCCGACAAATACGACGGTCAGCTGCACAATGTGCCGATCCGTGGCGTCGCTCTGGCGATGAAGGAACCCACCGGGGTGATTGGCGCGCTCTGCGCCGACGAAGCGCCGCTGCTAGGGCTGGTCTCAGTGATGGCCCCGGCCATTGCCATGGGCAACCGGGTGGTCCTGGCCGCCTCGCAGCCGTTCCCGCTGGCGGCCACCGATTTCTACCAGGTGCTGGACACCTCGGACGTGCCCGCCGGTGTGGTCAACATCCTGACCGGCAGTCACACCGATATCGCCAAGCCATTGGCCATGCACCTGAACGTGGATGCGCTGTGGAGCTTTTCCTCCAGCCCCCTGTCCGCATCCATCGAGACCGCCTCCGCCGGCAATCTGAAACGCACCTGGGTCAACAACGGCCAGACCACCGACTGGTCGCAGGACCACAGCAAGCGCTTCCTGCAGGCGGCAACCGAGGTCAAAAACACTTGGGTGCCCTACGGCGAGTAGGCCCGCCCAGCTAGGTCTGCAGACAGGCCTTCTGCGGGATCGTTTTCATCTGGCTGAAAATATCCCGGGGGTGTGGGGGCTGGCCCCCACCCTGCCCCTAAAAATCGGCCTCAAAAATCAATGGCGATGCCCTTTTTCTCCCAATCGCCATAGCGCACCGGGTCCAGACCATCGCGGCCACCCAGCTCTTTGGGCGGTGGCGCCTTGGCCGCCGCCGCTTTGCGGCGCTGTTCCGCCTCACTCAGGGCGCGCATGGCCGCTGCTGGCAGATCCGTTTTGTCGCTTTCAGTTTGATCACTCATCGCGGGTTCCTTTATGCTGAACCCATGATATACGCCCCTGTCTCGCGGGAACAACCCGCATGCCGCACCCGCTTTAGGAGCTGACCATGTCCAAACCCACCACCCAATCGGCAACTCAGGCGCGCCGCAGCGCCATCTACTTGCTGGATCAGGTGCTTGGCGAAGGGCGGCTGCTGCCCGAAATTCTCGCCGCCGGGACCCTGGACACGCTGCCCCCCGAAGAGCGGGCGCGGGCGCAGCGACTGGCGACACAGACCCTGCGCGGGCTGGAACGCGCCGACCGGCTGCTAAAAAAGCACCTGCGCAAAAAGACCCCGCTGACGGTGCATAATGCGCTGCGGCTGGGCACCGTCGAGCTGTGCCAGGGGGCCGCCGCCCACGGGGTGGTGCATTCGATGGTCGAAATCATCTCCAAACACAAACGCCACGGCAAGCTTAAGGGGCTGGTCAACGCGGTGCTGCGCAAGATGGCCGACGAAGGCCCGGCCGGATGGGCAGAGCTGCGGGTGCCGCGGCTGCCCAAATGGCTGCGCAGCCCATTGTCCCAGGCTTGGGGAAACGAGGCGATGGCGGCGATGGAGCAGGCCCATTTCAACGGCGCTCCGCTGGATATCAGCGCCAAACCCGGCACCGATCTGACCGATCTGATCCATTTGAACGGCACCACCCTGCCCACCGGCTCAGTCAGGCTGGCCACCGCCGGGCAAGTTTCGGCGCTGCCCGGATTTGACGATGGCACCTGGTGGGTACAGGACGCCGCGGCGGCGCTGCCGGCCCAGGTGCTGAACCTGCAACCGGGCGAATCGGTGCTGGACCTCTGCGCCGCCCCCGGCGGCAAGACGCTGCAAATGGCGGCAGTCGGCGCAAAAGTCACCGCAGTTGATATTTCCAAGGGGCGGATGGCGCGGCTGCAGGAAAACCTGACCCGCACCGATCTGGTGGCCTCGGTTGTAGTGGGCGACGCGCTGGAGCAGCAGGGCCAATATGATGCGGTGCTGCTCGACGCGCCCTGCTCGGCCACCGGCACCATTCGCCGCCACCCCGACCTGCCCTATGCCAAGGACGGCAGTGAGTTCGGCCCGCTGATCGAGTTGCAGGCGCGGATGCTGGCCCATGCCTGGAGCCTGGTGAAACCCGGCGGACGACTGCTGTACTGCACCTGTTCGCTACTGCCAGACGAGGGCGAATGCCAGGTTGAGGAGGCGCTGGAGATGTTCGCCGATATGACAGTGGACCGCGACGCGCTGGCTCTGCCCGGTGTTGAGGCCGCCTGGATCACCAGCGAGGGCGGGTTGCGGCTGCGCCCCGATTACTGGGCCGATCAAGGTGGCATGGACGGGTTTTACATGGCCTGCCTGCGCAAAGCCGCCTGAGTTCAGCCGACCTCGGTATTCACCGGTGACTTGCGACAGCGCCCGCGTTATGCTCCGGCCGAAACGCCAGCAGAGCGTATGAGGCAGAGAGCATGTCCAGACACGATAGATCGGCAAGCCGGAGCACCCGCTTCCTGAACCGCCTGTACGCCCAGCTGGCGCGCAGGCAGGCGGCGGCAACGGGGTTTGTCTCGCAACCCGAGCCCCGCACCATTGGCAGCTTTGCCCGTGGCCGACAGCTGGTGGCCGGCAATCTGCTGTTTGCCGGCTATCTGGTTGAATCACCCACCACCGGCCTGTGGGAGGTCGAGGCCCCTGACCTGGCCTTTGACGCCGAACGGAACGGTTTTGCCTGGCTCGATGACCTGGCCTCGGTGGGCGACCTGCCGGCCCGTGAAAAAGCTCAGAAATGGCTCTGGGGCTGGATCAAGGCGCATGGCAAGGGCCGCGGCCCTGGCTGGTCTCCGGATCTGACCGGCCGCCGGGTGATCCGCTGGATCAACCACGCCTTGTTCCTGCTGCGCGGCCAGGACAAAGACGCCAGCGACGCCTTTTACCGTTCGTTGTCGCAACAGACCTGGTTTCTGTCACGCCGCTGGCACAGCGCCGCGCCCGGGCTGCCCCGGTTCGAAGCGCTGACCGGGTTGATCTACGCCGGGCTGGCGCTGCAGGGCCGCGAAGAGCTGGCCGATCCGGCGATCAGGGCGCTGGCGCTGGAATGCCAACAACAGATTGACGACCGCGGCGGCCTGCCAACCCGCAACCCCGAAGAATTGCTTGAGGTCTTTACCCTGCTGACCTGGGCCGCGGCGGCCCTGCACGAGGCGGGACGCACGGTGCCACAGGCCCATACCGCCGCAATTCAACGGATGGCCCCCACCCTGCGCACCCTGCGCCACAGTGACGGCGGGCTGGCCCGGTTTCACGGCGGCGGGCGTGGCCAGGAGGGCTGGCTGGATCACGCATTGGCGGCCAGCCATGTGGCTGGCATCCAGCCAGACCGGTTGGCGATGGGCTATGCCCGATTGTCAGCCGGCCGCAGCTCGGTGATTATCGACGCCAGTGTGCCGCCGCTTGGCGCCGCCTCGAATAACGGACACGCCTCGACGCTGGCCTTTGAGCTCACCTCGGGGCGACGGCCGTTTATCGTCAACTGCGGATCGGGTGAGGCCTTTGGCGTTGAATGGCGCCGCGCAGGTCGCGCCACCCCATCCCACTCCACCCTCTGCATCGAGGGTCACTCCAGTGCCCGGTTGAGCCCACCGCAAAAGGGCAGCGGCCATGAGGCGCTGACGGAATCCCCCGATAACGTGCCGGTTGAGATCAGCGAGATCGCCAGCGGCTTTCGCTTTCAGGGTGGTCACAACGGCTTTGACCGCCATTTCGGCCTGACCCACGCGCGCACGTTAGAGCTGTCCTTTGACGGGCGCACCCTGTCGGGCGAAGATATGCTACTGGCGCTGGAAGACCCCTCAAAACGGATATTCGACCGGGCGATGGACGCAGTGTCGCTCCGCGGTATCGGTTTTGACATCCGGCTGCATTTACACCCCGAAGTGGACGCGGCGCTTGACTTGGGGGGCACCGCCGTATCCATGGCGCTCAGAAGCGGTGAAATCTGGGTGTTCCGCCACGACGGAGGCTGCCAGCTAAAGCTGGAGCCCAGCGTTTACCTGGAAAAGAACCGCCTGAAACCACGCGCGACAAAACAGATCATTCTCTCCGGCCGGGCAATGCAGTATGCCACCCGCGTACGGTGGACCTTAAGTAAGGCCCAAGAGACTGCGATTGCCGTGCGCGACCTGAACCGGGATGACCCGGTGATCTTTGACTGAGCCTGCAAAGGACTGCCTGATATGACCGACCTTCACCCCGTACGCCGTGCGCTGCTTTCCGTATCCGACAAGACCGGCCTGATCGAGCTGGGCCAGGCGCTGTCCGCGCGCGGTGTTGAACTGCTCTCGACCGGCGGCTCTGCCAAGGCACTGCGCGACGCGGGTCTGACGGTCAGGGACGTCTCTGACGTCACCGGCTTTCCCGAAATGATGGATGGCCGCGTCAAGACCCTGCATCCCGGCGTTCACGGCGGCTTGCTGGCGCTGCGCGACAATGATGCGCATGTTGCAGCGATGGCAAAGCACGGCATTGTTGAAATCGACCTGCTGGTGGTCAACCTCTACCCGTTTGAGGAGACCGTCGCCAAGGGCGCCGACTATGACACCTGCATCGAGAACATCGACATCGGCGGCCCGGCAATGATCCGCGCGGCGGCCAAGAACCACGGCTTTGTCAACGTGGTGGTGGATGTCGAGGACTATGACGCCCTGCTGGGTGAACTGGACGCCAACGATGGCCAGACCAGCTACAAGTTTCGCCAGTGGCTGGCGCAGAACGCCTATGCCCGCACCGCCGCCTATGATGCGGCAGTCAGCAACTGGATGGCCGCTGCGCTAGAGCTGCAAGCCCCCCGTCGCCGCGCCGTGGCAGGCCAGCTGGCGCAGACCCTGCGTTACGGCGAGAACCCGCATCAGCAGGCGGCCTTTTACCTGGATGGCTCGGCCCGCCCCGGTGTCGCCACCGCCACCCAGGTGCAGGGCAAGGAACTATCTTATAACAACATCAACGACACCGATGCAGCGTTTGAACTGGTGTCGGAATTTGACGCCGCCAACGGCCCTGCCGTGGCAATCATCAAACACGCCAACCCCTGCGGTGTGGCGCAGGCGGCAAGCCTGACCGAAGCCTACCAAAAGGCCTTTGACTGCGACCGTACCTCCGCCTTTGGCGGCATCGTGGCGCTGAACATGCCGCTGGACGCCGCCACCGCCAAAGAGATTGTGCAGATCTTTACCGAGGTGGTGATTGCCCCCGGCGCCTCAGATGAGGCAAAAGCGATCTTTGCCGCCAAAAAGAACCTGCGGCTACTGCTCACCGATGGGCTGCCCAATCCGCTGGACAGTGGCATGACCATCCGTCAGGTCTCGGGCGGCATGCTGGTACAGGACAAGGACGTCGGCCACCGCGCCATGCAGGATCTCAAGGTGGTGACCAAAATCGCCCCGACTGAGGCCCAAATGCGCGACCTGCTATTTGCCTGGAAAGTGGCGAAACACGTCAAGTCAAACGCCATCGTCTATGTCAAAGACGGCCAGACCGTCGGCGTCGGTGCCGGCCAGATGAACCGCCTCGACAGCGCCACCATTGCCGGGCTCAAGGCTCAGCGCATGGCCGACGTGCTGGAACTGGACAGCAGCCTGGCCAAGGGCTCTGCGGTGGCTTCGGATGCTTTCTTTCCCTTTGCCGATGGTCTGCTGGAAGCCGCCGCGGCCGGCGCCAGCTGCGTCATTCAGCCCGGTGGCTCGATGCGCGACAATGAAGTGATCGCAGCTGCGGACGAGGCTGGCCTGGCCATGGTCTTTACCGGCATGCGCCACTTCCGCCACTAAGGGAACAGGCAGGGGTATGGCAATGCGTTGGATGTTTTGGGCTGCTTTTGCGTCCCTTTTGCTGGATCAGGCAAGCAAGTATCTGGTGATCCACGGGATGCAGCTCTGGCGGCTCCGCAGCATCGACGTGCTGCCGCCCCTGCTCAACTTTCGCTATGCCGAAAACCGCGGCATCAACTTTGGCCTGTTCGGAGATGGCACGGAGACCATGCGCTGGATCCTAATCGGCGTGTCGCTGGTGATCTGCGTCGCGGTTGCGATCTGGATTCGGGGCTGGCACCCGTCGCGCTGGATGCAGCTTTCAGCCGGGCTAGTTATCGGCGGCGCCCTGGGCAATGTGGCGGATCGGCTGCTCTATGGCTACGTGCTGGACTTTCTCAATATGTCCTGTTGCGGCATTCGCAATCCCTATTCTTTCAACGTCGCCGACATCTTTATTTTCGCCGGTGCCGCGGGGCTGATCTTGTTTGAAAACCGGGATAAAAAGGCCGCGTGACCTTGGTATTAAAATGCTGTAAAAGCACGTCAAACAGGCAGGAGTACGGGGCCATGCGGATCCCTCTGGGTGTAATTTTTCTGACCACAGCGGTGGCCCTGGCGGGTTGCAGTTCAACAGGCCTGCGCGAATTACAGCAGCCCACCACTGGACCAGATGAATTTCTGGTGATGCCAGCCGAGCCGCTGACAGCGCCCGAAGACTATACCGCGCTGCCCGCCCCGACACCGGGCGGCGCCAATCTGACTGACCAGAACCCTCAGGCCGAGGCCATTGTTGCCCTTGGCGGCAACCCGGCGGCGCTGAACGCAGGTGGCGCCGTCCCCTCCAGTGATGGCGCCCTGGTCACCGCCTCCAGCCGCTATGGGGTCGAGCCCGACGTACGCGCCTCCCTCGCAGCCGAGGACGCCGCCTTTCGCAAGCGCGAGCACCGGACCGCACAGTTCAAGCTATTTTCAGTTGATCGCTACGAAGAAGCCTATAAAAAAGAAGCCATCAATCCATTTGAGGTTAGCCAGCGGTTCCGAGATTCCGGATATATCACCCCTTCGGCTCCTCCAGGACAATAGTGCTCACGTTTACGACAGACAGGTCGCTACAATCTTGACCGCGGCCTGCTGAACTCTGAACTATCAGGTCGGCCGTCCTCGGACCCAGATTCGTGTTTTATGCGCATCCAGATCACCTGTCGGTCAATGTGAAACCAAGGAGAATTCCGTATGATCAGACGGATCGCATGGGCGAGCGCAGTGCTCTCGGCCAGTTGGGCCGCCCCGACAATTGCCGGTGAGGACCTGGTGTCCAGCTTCACCCTTGGCAATGGTATGCAGGTTGTTGTCGTCGAGGATCACCGCGCCCCGGTGGTGCAGCATATGGTCTGGTACCGGGCCGGCTCTGCCGATGAACCCAAAGGCCAGTCCGGGGTGGCGCATTATCTGGAACACCTGCTGTTCAAAGCCACCGATACGCTGGAATCCGGCGAGCTGTCATCGACGGTGGCGGCCAATGGCGGCAAGGACAACGCCTTTACCAGCCACGATTACACCGCCTACTACCAGCGGATCGCCTCGGACCGGCTCGAGCTGATGATGCGGATGGAAAGCGACCGCATGGTCAATATCCGGCTGACCGAACGCGACATTACCACCGAGCGCGAAGTGATCCTGGAGGAGCGCAACCAGCGCACCGACAACAACCCGCGCGCCCTGTTCCGTGAACAATCCAACGCGGTGCAATACCACAATCACCGCTACGGCGTGCCGGTCATCGGCTGGCGCCACGAGATGGAAAGCCTCGACATGGGCGACGCGCTGTCGTTTTACGGCACCTATTATGCCCCCAATAACGCCATTCTGGTGGTCTCGGGCGATGTTGATCCGGCTGAGGTGAAATCGCTGGCCGAGATCTATTACGGCGCCATCCCGGCCAATCCGGATCTGCCCAAGCGGCTGCGCAGCAAAGAACCCCCGCAGACCGCAGCCCGGCGGCTGACCTTCAAAGATGCCCGGGTGGCCCAGCCCTATGTGCAGCGTTCCTATCTGGCGCCGGAACGCGACAGCGGCGCCCAGCAACAGGCCGCAGCGCTGTATCTGCTGGCTGAGATTCTGGGTGGAGGCACCACCTCCTATCTGGCCAATGCGCTGCAATTCGACCAGCAAATCGCCGTCTATACCGGCGCGTTCTACTCGGGCATATCGTTAGACGACACCACGTTTTCATTCCTTGTGGTGCCCAGCGAAGGCGTCACCCTGCAACAGGCCGAAGACGCACTGGACCAGACCTATACCGATTTTCTGGAAGATGGCGTAGACGCCGAACAGCTGGACCGGATCAAACTGCAACTGCGCGCCTCTGAAATCTACGCCCGCGACAATGTCGATGGCATCGCCAACCGCTATGGCCGGGCGCTGACCTCTGGGCTGACCGTCGCCGACGTGCAGGCCTGGCCCGGTATCCTGCAGGCGGTCACCGCCGAACAAATCATCGCAATTGCCAAACAGGTGCTTAGACCCGAGGTTTCAGTCACCGGCTGGCTGATGCGCGACGAGGAGATCATCCAATGATGGGATTCAAACAAATTGTGGCCACACTGGCCACCTGCCTTCTCGCCCTGCCGGCGCTCGCTGAGGTGAAAATCAAACAGGTCACCTCACCCGGGGGCATCACCGCCTGGCTGGTCGAGGACCACTCGATCCCCTTTACCGCGCTGGAGCTGCGCTTTCGCGGCGGCACCTCGCTGGATGCGCCCGGCAAACGCGGCGCCATCTACCTGATGTCCGGCCTGCTCGAAGAGGGGGCCGGCGATTTGATGGCACAGGACTACGCCAAGGCCCTCGAAGCGCTGGCGGCGTCGTTTTCCTATGACACCAGCAAAGACACCACCTCGATCTCGGCGCGCTTCCTGACCGAGAACCGCGACGCTGCCATCGCGCTGTTGCGCGACACCCTTCACTTGCCCCGGTTTGATCAGGTTGCGGTGGACCGGGTGCGGGGTCAGGTGCTGTCCGGGCTGCGCTCGGATGCCAAAGACCCCAATGACATTGCCGGGCGCGCCTTTTCGGCCATGGCTTACGGCGACCATCCCTATGGCAGTGACGGCAAGGGCACCATCGACAGCGTCACCGCGCTCAGCCGTCAGGATATTATCGACGCCCACGGGGCTGTGTTT
Source organism: Paracoccaceae bacterium (assembly GCA_013214575.1). Lineage (GTDB taxonomy): Bacteria > Pseudomonadota > Alphaproteobacteria > Rhodobacterales > Rhodobacteraceae > Parasedimentitalea. Next base: position 53,568 of record JABSSD010000217.1, read on the forward strand.
ACCCGCGACCAGCTCTACGTCGGCGCCGTCGGTGACATCGACGCCGACCAGTTGGGCGCCCTGCTCGACACCCTGCTCGGCGATTTGCCTGACACCGGCGCCACCATCCCCGGCCCGGCCACGGTAACCATCCCCGGCGGCGTCACCGTAATTGATTTCGACACCCCCCAGTCGGTGGCGCTGTTTGGCCAGATCGGCATCGACCGCGACGACCCGCGATTCTTTGCCGCCTATGTGATGAACCAGATCCTCGGAGGCGGCTCCTTTGAAAGCCGCCTGATGACCGAGGTCCGCGAGAAACGCGGCCTGACTTACGGGGTCTATTCCTACCTGGTGCCGCGCGACCTGGCCGCAGTCTACATGGGCTCGGTTGCCTCGGCCAATGACAAGATGGCGCAGGCGGTGCAGGTGATCCGCGATGAATGGCGAAGCATGGCAACCAAAGGCGTCACCGAGCAGGAATTGCAAGACGCCAAAACCTACCTGACCGGAGCCTACCCGCTGCGGTTTGATGGCAACGGCCCGATTGCCTCGATCATGGTGGGGATGCAGGTGCAGGGGCTGCCCATCGACTACATCGCCACCCGCAACGACAAGGTGAACGCAGTGACACTCGAAGACGTCAACCGTCTGGCGGCCGAGCTAATGGACCCCGAGGGTTTGCATTTCATCGTGGTTGGCCGCCCCCAAGGGCTGCAAACCAGCAACTAAACAAGAAACGGGGCCTAGCTTAATCCGCCGCGCCCCGTTTCTTTTTGCCAAAACTACTCCCGCCGGAGGCCGCGGCCCAAGGGGCCGCTTTTTCACTGTCCGCTACAGGCCCAAAACATCCAGCATATCATATTGCCCTGGATCCTTGCCTTGCCCCCACAGCGCCGCCTTCAGGGCACCGCGGGCAAATATGGCGCGGTCGGTTGCCATATGGCGCAGCACGATGCGTTCGCCGGCGGCGGCAAACAACACATCATGTTCGCCGACGATGTCACCACCGCGAATCGCCGTGAAGCCAATGTCGCCGCGCTTGCGCGCCCCAGTGATCCCGTCACGCCCCCGGTCGGACACATCGGCCAGCACCACGCCACGCCCTTCGGCCGCCGCTTCCCCCAGCATCAGGGCAGTACCGGATGGCGCGTCCACCTTGTGATGGTGATGCGCCTCGATCACCTCAATGTCGAAATCCTCGTCCAGCGCTGCGGCGACCTTTTTGGTCAGCTGCACCAGCAGGTTGACGCCCAGGGACATATTGCCAGCCCGCACAATCACCGCATGGCGTGCCGCAGGCTCCAGCTGGGATATCTGCGCCGCAGACATACCGGTGGTGCCAATCACATGCACCGCCCGCGCCTGCGCTGCCAGGGCGGCAAACTCCAGCGTCGCCTCGGGTGCGGTGAAATCAATCACCGCCTGCGCCCGAGAGAACGCCTCAAGCGCGTCATCGGTAACTGAAACCCCCACCGCCGCGCCGCCCATGGCAACGCCGACATCCTGACCAACCCAGCCATGGCCCGCGCGTTCCACCACGCCCACCAGCCTGGCCCTGTCACTGTCCAGCACCGTGCGGATCAGCATCTGCCCCATCCGCCCTGATCCACCGGTAATCACAATCCCTGGCTTATCCGTCATCTGCCCTACCCTTTTCACTCAAGCTGGTTTTTTCCTAACCGCAATGGCACCGCTTGGCAAAGCCTCGGTTTGCGCATAGAGCGGAGCCATGGCTAAGAACAAACTCAATGATGGTGCTCCGTCTCAGCGACAGTTGCGTGTTGGCGAACTCATCCGGCGGGCTCTGTCGGAAGTGTTGGCGCGTGGTGATCTGCATGATGCCGAGCTGAACCGTCTCTCTATCACCGTCGGCGAGGTTCGCACCTCTCCCGATCTCCGCATCGCCACCTGCTATGTGCTGCCGCTGGGCGGCAAGGGCAAAGAGACCGTGCTGAAACTGCTCGCCAAGAACATGGGTGAGCTGCGCCGCCTGGTCTCCAAAAAGACCGATCTGAAGTACTCCCCCGAGTTCAGGTTCCGGCTGGATGAAACCTTTGACCGGATGGACGAGACCGAACGGCTGCTCAATCAGGACGTGGTGCGCCGCGATATCGAAGAGTGATCCGGGCGCTGCTGGTCCTGCTAGCAGCGCTGTCTGCCGCCCCGCTGGCGGCCCTCGACTGCACTGACATCACCTATGACGGCAACCGCTACACGCTTTGCGAGGTCGATGCCGAGACCGAACAGCTGCGGCTGTTCCTGCGCGACGACACCGGCAAGGTCTACGGCCAGTTCGCTGCCATCGACGCCGCATTGGCGCAAGACGGCCAAAAACTGGCCTTTGCCACCAATGCCGGCATGTATCACGCCGACCGCGCCCCGGTGGGTCTGTATATCGAGGATCAGCAACAGCAGATGCGGCTGATCCCCAATGCCGGCCCCGGCAATTTTGGTCTGCTGCCCAACGGCGTATTCTGCATCCGACCCGGTCGCGCTGATGTCTTTGAGAGCCTCGCCTATCGCGACTCGGGTATTACCTGCACCCACGCCACTCAATCCGGCCCGATGCTGGTGATCGACGGCGCGCTGCACCCGCGGTTCCTGATCGATTCGAATTCCTATTACATCCGCAACGGCGTTGGCACCTCGGCTGATGGCAAACGGGTGGTTTTTGCCATCTCGCGCAATGCCGTCACCTTTCACCAGTTCGGCCGCCTGTTCCGCGACCACCTGAGCCTGCCCAGCGCGTTGTATTTCGACGGCAATATCTCGCGTCTGCACGCGCCCTCGGTGGGGCGCAGCGACAAGGGGTTCAGGATGGGGCCGGTGGTGGGTGTGGTAGAAGAAACCAATGACTAGAAAGCAAAATCGTAGATACATACGAATTGGATTTCAGTGCGCAAACTTGACTGTTGCGTCATTTATACTGGCTGCATTTGGATTTATTGAAATCGCTGCACAAAATGGTTGGGCTTGGCTGTTCTTTTTGGTCTTTGGTGCGTCAATGGTGGGTTTCGTAGTATTTCTTATACTACTTGGGCTGGGCCCTCGGTGGATTGCGTTTCTTAAGACGCAGGACAGCCTGAGTGATGCGCAGCTTCAAGCACTTGAGATATTTCCTCAAATCGAGGGCTAGCTCGCTTTTCCATCGTCGCCAATCACCTTCCATTTGGTGCGTGCAAGCACACACCCTACGCTGGCTGAACGGTTGCACCTCTGCTGAAAACCGCGCCCTGTTTCTCCGAACTGGAATTGACAGGCCTGCCCCCATCAGCTACCCCGCGCGCCTCACTGTAATTCGGGGAACGACATGGCACGCAAACGCAAAGGCCGCGATATTTCTGGTTGGTTGGTGGTGGACAAACCCGCCGGCATCACCTCGACTTCGGTCGTCAACAAGGTCCGCTGGGCGCTTGAGGCCAAGAAAGCCGGCCATGCGGGCACCCTTGATCCCGAGGCAACCGGCGTGTTGGCCATCGCCCTGGGCGAGGCAACCAAGACGGTTCCCTATATCACCGACGCGCTCAAGGCCTATCATTTCACCGTGCGGCTGGGTCAGGCCACCAATACCGATGATACTGAGGGCGAAGTGATCGCCAGCAGCGACCTGCGCCCCACTGATGACGAGATCATCGCCGCGCTGCCGCAATTCCTGGGCGACATCATGCAGGTGCCGCCTAAGTTCTCAGCCGTAAAGATCGACGGCCAGCGCGCCTATAAACTGGCCCGTGACGGCGAGGATGTGGAACTGGCGGCGCGGCCGCTCTGGGTCGAGGAGCTGCTGCTGGTGGACCGCCCCGACGCCGATCACGTGACGCTGGAGATGACCTGTGGCAAGGGCGGCTATGTGCGCTCCATCGCCCGCGATCTGGGCGCCTATCTGGGCTGTCACGGCCATGTGCGCGACTTGCGCCGGGTCTGGTCGGGGCCGTTTGACGTTGAGAACGGGTTGACCCTTGCGCGCATCGAGGAGCTGGCCCGCACCCCGGAGCTGGACAGCTATATTCAGCCGCTGGAAATTGGCCTGGTGGATCTGCCCGAGCTGAAATGCACCCCCGAAGGCGCCGCCAAGCTGCGCAACGGCAACCCCGGCATGGTGCTGGCCGCCACCATTGAGTACGGCGACGAGGCCTGGGCCTCGCTGGACGGCGAAGCGGTGGCCGTTGGCGTCTACAAAGCGGGCGAGCTGCATCCCAGCCGGGTGTTTGTGCGCTAAACTATCTTGCCCGGCGGCAGCGCCGGGCAGCCACTTGCCTATCCGACAACGGGATGGCATCCCTATCCCCCATGATCACCCGCTGCCATACCAAAGGCGACGCGCCCTCAACCGCGGTCTATTCCGACTGCGAGACCTATCGCTATAGCCTGACCCGGATCTGGCACCCTGAGGGCCGCCGTGTGATGTTTGTGATGCTGAACCCCTCGACCGCGACCGAATTGCAGAACGACCCCACCATCGAACGCTGCGAGCGCCGCGCCAGATCGCTGGGCTTTGGCGGCGTCCGCGCCACCAATATTTTTGCCTACCGCGCCACCGACCCGCGTGACATGCGCGCCGCCGCCGATCCCACCGGGCCGCACAATGACACCGCAATCCTGACCGGGCTGGACTGGGCCGATCAGGTGATCTGCGCCTGGGGCACCAATGGCACACACCTGAATCAGGGGCCGCGAATCGAGACCCTGCTGCGCGCCCAGGGTCAGGCCTTGCATCATCTGGGGCTGAGCAAGGCAGGGCACCCCAAACACCCGCTGTACATCGCCTATAGCCAAGCCCCGCAGCTGTGGGACTGAATTGGTTTTGGCGCCCCGTCGTTAACCCATGTTCCCGATTTGTTTTGCAATACAACCCCCGGCATGAGACACTGAGCCCCTGTTAATTGGTCTCCATTGTTGTGGGGTTGTTAAATGTTGTGGATGGCGAGTCTTATTGGCCTGATGGCCATGGGTGGTATGATCATTGGCGATGATGCCGACATTGAAAGCGGCGGCGACGATGCGGGTGACGACGGTGACCTAGCCGCCCCCCCCGAGCCCGAGACCGGCACTGGAGTGCCTGACCTGCTGGCCAGTGCTGGCGCGTCCCAGGGCGATGATATCCTTTCGGGCACGGCTGAAAGCGACAGCCTTGCCGGTGGCGATGGCATTGACCAGATCAACGGCTATGGCGGCGACGATCTGCTGGACGGCGGCAGTGACGATGATCATCTTTATGGGGGAGAGGGCGCCGACACGATCCTCGGCGGCGATGGAGATGACCTGATGCACGGCGAGGCTGGCGATGACCAGATGATCGGTGGCAGCGGCAATGACAGCCTGTTTGGCCACTTTGGCGCCGACCTGATACTCGGCGGTGATGGCGATGACATGGCCCATGGCGGCCAGAACGATGACACTCTGCTCGGTGGCAGTGGCAATGACGCGCTGCATGGCAACTATGGCAACGACACCCTGCTGGGCGGCGCCGGATTGGACAACCTGTTTGGCGGCGTTGGCGATGACCTCGTCTCGGGTGCTGACGACGCGGGCGAGCGCGATTATCTCAATGGCGGCGACGGCGATGACACCCTGGTGGCCGGGGCCAATGATGTGCTGACCCTGGGCGACGGTGCCGATCAGATCATCACCGGCAGCTGGATCACGGCGGGCGACACCATCGAGATCATCGATTTCGACGCCTCCGAGGATCAGTTGGTGTTGCTCTGGGATCTACAGGACCAGCCCGATCCCGATATCCAGATTGAACCCGATCCCGCTGCCCCGGAGCAGAGCATCATCCGCATCAATGGCACCGAGACCCTGCGGCTCAATAGCTCAGCCGGGATCACCACAGCGGACATTGTGCTGCTGGATCAGAGCAGCAGCGCCTTGGCCGCTCATTTGCCGGTCTGATCCGGCAGGCAGCGGCAGCCCCGACAGGCAAATTACCTTTGCCATTGCCCCCGGAACGGCCTATATCCGCGCATCCACCATGGATTCGCGCATTTGTGCTGTCTGGGGTGGGGACTACTCCATGGGCCTGTGCTGGACGACATCCCGGCCTGCGCCATTCACACAAACCTATATAGGAGACCCCGATGTCGATCACAGTTGAAGAAAAAAACCGCCTGATGAAAGAATTCGCAATCAAGGAAGGCGACACCGGTTCGCCAGAAGTCCAGGTTGCCATTCTGACCTCGCGCATCACCACGCTGACTGAGCACTTCAAGATCCACAAAAAAGACAACCACGGTCGTCGTGGTCTTTTGAAAATGGTTGCTCTGCGCCGCAAGCTGCTGGATTACACCAAGTCGAAAGATATGGCCCGTTACCAGGACCTGATCAAACGTCTCGGCATCCGTCGCTAAGAATACCGGTCCTTTGGGATCACCTAACGCCCGCTCATCTGAGCGGGCGTTTTTTCGTTGTGCCGGGCCTTTTGTGCCGCCGCCCGCATAGGTCGCTGCTCGCCAGGTTTCAGGCCAGCGCAGCAACCACGGCAAAATAAAACGCGATTGTTGACGAGTGTTCGGTCTGGGTCATTCGCTTGGTATGGACCCGGACAAACGCCATGGTAACGGCAAAGCCGAGCCCAGCAGCAACACCGATCATTGCGCCTTCGCCGGGCAGTGACAGGGCCTCCCACAGCAGCGCAATCACACCGCCGAAACCAACGATGACGGCGCCGATTACCACCTTGGTCAATTGCTCACCCAGCATAATTGCCGCCAGTGGTAGCACCAGAATCGGCGCCAGATAGCCAATGGCCTGAACATTTGCGACTGGTAAATAGACCAGGGCCAGAAACGACAGCGCCATTGAGAAGGCCCCAAACAGGCTGCGCACCACATGCAAACCCGGCTGTTGTGTTCGCAGGGCCTGGGGGAACTCGCTTCGGGCTGCCATGTATAGGCAGATCGGGATCAAAGCCACCGCCGAGCGCCAGAAAATGATCTGCCCCAGCGCCGCCTCTTCTGCAACGGCGTAAACCGCCGCTGACATTGCGGTCATCAGGAATGCCGCCAGCAATCGCAACCCGACACCCTGCAGAAAATATCTTTGGTTCAAACTACTCAATCCACCATGCGTCACGGTCGAACCCTAGATTGCAGGGCGGGGCATCACAACCTTGAGACGCATTACCGTATCCTATGCGCGGATGGGTTATGGTCCGAAAAACCGGCAATTCGCCTCCTGCAGGCGGTGTTATTGCATTGAACCTTTCTTTTTGCGCCAAAAACATATACCGCGAGACAATCTGGAATGGGGCATCCGAGACCCGCGCCCCAGATACGAAGGATAGGGTCGCGAGCATGGGCTCGCATTTTTCCGGCCAAAGGGGATACGCCCCTGCGGCCTACGTAGGAAACGTGATGTTTAACGTAACTAAGAAATCGATCCAGTGGGGCGAAGACACGCTGACACTGGAAACCGGCAAAGTTGCCCGTCAGGCAGACGGCTCGGTCATCGCCACTCTGGGCGAGACCTCAGTCATGGCCAACGTGACTTTTGCCCGCAAGCAAAAACCCGGCCAGGACTTCTTCCCCCTGACCGTGCACTACCAAGAGAAATACTATGCCGCCGGTAAAGTACCGGGTGGCTTCTTCAAGCGTGAGGCCCGCCCCACCGAGAAAGAAACACTGACCGCACGTCTGATCGACCGTCCGATCCGTCCGCTGTTTGTCCCTGGCTTCAAAAACGAAGTTCTGGTGATGTGCACCGTGCTGTCCCACGATCTGGTCAACGACCCCGACATGGTTGCGATGATCGCGGCCTCGGCTGCCCTGACGATCTCCGGTGCGCCCTTCATGGGCCCGATCGCCAACTGCCGCGTCGGTTTCGAGGATGGCGAATACATCCTGAACCCAACCGTCGACGACATGCAGGACCTGCGCCTGAACCCAGAACAGCGTCTGGATCTGGTTGTGGCCGGCACCAAAGACGCCGTGATGATGGTTGAATCCGAAGCATACGAGCTGTCCGAAGCTGAAATGCTGGGCGCCGTCAACTTTGCGCACCAGCAGATCCAGCCGGTTCTCGACCTGATCATCTCGCTGGCCGAAGAGACCGCCAAAGAGCCGTTCGACTTTGCTGCTCCGGATTACTCGGAGCTGTCCGCAGCTGTTAAGACCGCTGGCGACACCGCAATGCGCGCTGCCTTTGCGATCGGCGACAAGCAAGAGCGGACCTCAGCTGTTTCAGCTGCCCGCGACACCATCAAGGCTGCGTTGAGCGAAGAGCAACTGGACGATGCGAACCTCGGGTCCGCTCTGAAAAAGCTCGAAGCTGGCATCCTGCGTGGCGACGTTGTCAAAACCGGCATCCGCCTTGACGGTCGTAAAACCGACGAGATCCGCCCGATCGCGTCCGAAACCGGCCTGCTGCCGCGGACCCACGGTTCGGCGCTGTTCACCCGTGGCGAAACCCAAGGGCTGGTTGTCACCACTCTGGGCACCGGAGACGACGAGCAGTTCATCGACGCGCTGCACGGCAACTTCAAATCGAACTTCATGCTGCACTACAACTTCCCTCCCTATTCGGTTGGTGAAGTGGGTCGCGTCAGTGGTCCTGGCCGTCGTGAAATCGGTCACGGTAAACTGGCATGGCGCGCGCTTCAGGCGGTTCTGCCTGCTTCGACTGATTTCCCCTACACCATCCGCGTGGTGTCCGAGATCACCGAATCAAACGGCTCCTCCTCGATGGCTTCCGTCTGCGGCGGCTCATTGTCGATGATGGACGCTGGTGTGCCTCTGAAAGCTGCCGTAGCCGGTGTTGCCATGGGTCTGATCCTGGAAGAAGACGGATCTTACGCGATCCTGTCCGACATCCTGGGTGACGAAGATCACCTCGGCGACATGGACTTCAAAGTGGCCGGTACTGCAAAAGGTATCACCTCGCTGCAGATGGACATCAAGATTGCCGGCATCACCCCGGAAATCATGGAAAAAGCCCTGGAGCAGGCCAAAGTTGGCCGTATCCACATCCTGGGTGAGATGGCCAACGCACTGACCGAAGCCTCCGACTTCTCGGTTCACGCACCGCGCATCGAAACCATGCAGGTTCCAACCGATAAGATCCGTGAAGTGATCGGCTCGGGTGGTAAAGTGATCCGCGAAATCGTTGAAGTGTCCGGCGCCAAAGTCGACATCAACGACGACGGCATCATCAAGATCGCTTCGCCAAACGCGGAGTCGATCAAGAAGGCCTATGACATGATCTATTCGATCGTGGCTGAGCCTGAAGAAGGTGCCATCTACACCGGTACAGTTGTCAAAATCGTCGATTTCGGCGCTTTCGTGAACTTCTTCGGCAAGCGCGACGGCCTGGTGCACGTGTCCCAGATCGAAAACCGCCGCCTGAACCACCCTTCGGACGTTCTGAAAGAAGGCCAGGAAGTGAAAGTCAAACTGCTGGGCTTTGACGATCGCGGCAAGGTACGCCTGTCGATGAAGATCGTTGACCAGACAACTGGCGAAGAGATCAAGGGCGAAGAGTAAGCCGATACGGCTTAACTCTCTTGTGAAATAACCAAGGCCCCGCTGGCAACGGCGGGGCCTTTTCGTTGCTGATCATCATTGCGCCAAAGTGATCAGCAATGCGAGTTACTGCTAAGTGGTGCACAACAAAGCGAGTTGACGATACTAGCGCCACATCAAAGCACATTGCCACTCACATGGGCTCCGATATGATCGACAACCCTGGATTAGACCTGAGCAATGCGGTTCAATACCACTATGGTCAATTTCCACCGACATCGATGGATCTTGCCAGAATCTTGCCGCCGCTGAAAAAAGCGACGGCGTCTTTTGCCCGCTATGATCAGATGTTGTCAGGGATGCTCAACAGCGAAACCCTGCTTGCCCCTCTTCGCACCCGAGATGCTATCGTTTCGTCCCGTATGGAGGGCACGATCTCAACCCTGGCTCGTACAAGTCAGAACAAAACTACATAGGTGAACGTGGTCGCCGCGAAATTTCCTTTGTTCCAATCAGCCCACAGAGCCTGCCCGGTGCCATGGAATCCTTAATCAGCTTCATCCGTTCTGACGATCAAGTACCACTGTTGCGCGCCGCAATTGCACATGTAGAATTCGAAGCCCTGCACCCGTTTGAAGATGGCAATGGGCGTGTTGGCAGAATGCTTATCACGCTGATGCTATGGAACCTTGGGATCATAAGTCAGCCCCATTTCTATGTTAGTGGATATTTTGAGCGGTACAAGGATGAGTACATCGAACGTATGCGTCAAGTATCAGCCTCAGGGGACTGGACCTCCTGGTGTGTGCTTTTCCTAGACGCCCTGGACGCCCAGGCCCTTGAAAATCTGGATACAGCCAATCAAATTCAAACGCTTTACGATGAAATGCGCGAAAGGTTCAGGCTCTTACTCAAATCTCAGTGGTCAACACATGCGCTGGATTTCGTATTTCAAAATCCAATTTTTCGAAACAACCGGTTCACCACCGGCAGCGGCATCCCAACCCCGACAGCAAACCGCTTCACACGCAAACTGGTGGAACAGAATTACTTACGGACCATCATACCGGCAGCGGGCCGATCTCCGGCTATGTACGCATTTGAACCGCTGTTGCGGATCGTGCGTGAACCCACTTGAACAGGCCGCTATAAACCTTAGCCCCCCCGAACCAAGCCAAGACCCTCCCCCTGCTCTGGCAATCGCCAGTATCTCGGCCAACAAAATAAAGGTTGAAGTCTTGCTGAATGGTGTGGACATTGAGCGGGTCGTTGTTGTGTCCACCAGCAGCTGACCCGTTACGGCCCGACCCGCCTCCTTGCTGCGCCACGATTTGGTCGGGCTAATTTTCTGACTGGACCTGCTGTAGGTCCCCACTGCGCCACATCTGCACCGCAACAGAGTTCGCTGTCCTCATGAGAATCAAACCCTTCATCATCCACCTTGCCCGCGCCACCCAGCGGCATGCGCAGGTGCAAAAACTGCGAACCCGCTTGGGGTCTGGCAGCGAAATCATCGCTGCGGTGGATGGCGGCGCCCTGTCCAGGGCGGATCTGACAGCAGCCTATCAACCGGTGCTACAGGCGCCGCGCTATCCTTTTGCATTGCGCCCGGGTGAGGTTGGTTGTTTTCTGAGCCATCGCAGGGTCTGGACCGCTCTTTTGAAAAGGGATGCGGATGCGGCGCTGGTGTTAGAAGACGATGTTGAGTTGAATATGGATTTCGAAGCGGCCCTTAGCCTGGCCCAGCGGAACCTGGACGCGTTTGGATATATCCAGCTACAAACCCGCGATTACCTTGGCACCGAGATCGACCGCCAGGACGGCTACGCACTGATCCGGCCACAGCTCACACCGCTTCGCACATCGGCTCAGCTGGTCAGCCGCGCGGCCGCAAAATCACTGCTCGCTATCTCGGCACCCTTTGACCGGCCCGTCGATAGTTTTCTTCAAATGCACTGGCACACCGGAATACATCTTGCCGTGATCTCCCCCGCTTGCGTGACCGACCGCACAGCCGAGACCGGCGGCAGCACAATTGGGGCCTCAAAACCACTGCTGGAAAAGCTACAGCGCGAATGGAAACGCGCGCGCTATCGGGCGGCGGTCAAGAAGCTCTCCAAATCCAACAAGTGACACCTTGTTGACCCTGTAGCACGGCGCCCTTTGCCTATGTCTTGAGGCGCCATTCTTCCCATACAAATGGATAGCACCAGTTGCAGGTGTGGGTCTCTGACAGGCGGTCCCGGATGGCATCGCGTGCGGCAACCCAGGCGGGGTCAAAAAGATGGAACTGGATTTGAAGACGATCAATCTGTCCGATCACTCCACTGTCGATCATGCCCGGCAGAAGATCGTATTCACCGCCTTCGATATTGATCTTTGCAAGAGAGACTGCCCCCAGACCACTGGCCTGAAAGAACTCTGAAACCGGTCGAATTTCGGCGTCGTAATCCTGTGTCCCCGTTGAGCCAAAACTGGTAGACGCGTCGCCCGCATCACTGAGGGGCAACCGGCCTGGCTGGTGACCCATCGCAAACTCGTGGACATGGATGTCAGCCGAACCCTGATACTTGCTTCGCAACCGTTCCGCAAAAACCGGATGCGGTTCAAAAATGTGGATTGTTGCTGTCGGGCAGCTGGCCAAGACAATATCGCTCCAACCACCTTCGAATCCACCAATATCCAGAACCACGGCTCGCTCAGGTAGACTGTCATAGGCATACAGGATCGACTGCTGGGCCTTGTCCGCCTTCCAGGCCTTCATATTCCTGTGTTGCGGTGCTTTCCAAGGGTGCCGTTTCAGATCAAGCCAACGTTTTAGCGACGCCATTGAGTTTTCCTTGTTCCGTATGATTCCTGAGCCTTCACAGGCAGCAAAACACCATCGTGCATCCCGCATCTATCTAAAGATCTGTCGGGATGCACATGTTTTTAGGGTAGGGTGTCCAAACCGGCAAGTCGCTGATCATGCGCGCCGTCAATCAGGACATTTCGCTTACTGCTCTCTTACTGCGGCGCTTTGGTCTTGCGCAGATATGGAAAGATGGTCTCGAATTCGCCAAATTTCGCCTTGGCATCCTCATTCGACACCGTCGGCGGAATGATCACATCCTCACCCGGCAGCCAGTTGGCCGGTGTGGCGACGCCTTTTCCCGACATCTGCAAGCCGTCCAGCGCCCGCAGGATTTCGGCAAAATTGCGACCCACGGTCATCGGATAGGTCATCGACAGCTTCAGCTGCTTGTCCGGCCCAATGATGAACACCGACCGGACTGTGGCGCTATGCGCTGCGGTGCGGCCATCCGGCATATAGGCCTCGGCGGGCAGCATATCAAACGCCTTGGAGACCTCCAGACCGGCATCGGCAATGATCGGAAAATCTGCGGCGGCACCGCCATAACTCTCGATATCGACCTTCCATTTCTTGTGGTCCTCGACCCCGTCCACCGACACCCCGATCACCTTGGTATTGCGGGCAGCCCATTCGTCTGCCAGCTGCGCCACCGCTGAAAACTCGGTGGTGCAGACCGGGGTGAAATCTTTCGGGTGGGAAAACAGGATGGCCCAGCTGTCGCCGATCCAATCGTGAAAAGTGATGGGTCCCTTGTCGGTTTCAGCGGTGAAATTCGGTACCACATCGTTGATGCGCAGGCTCATGGTGATCTCCTAAAATGTTCAAATTCAGGTCGCATACAGGACCATGTAATACTATTTTCCCATGATACATCCTCTCAGCCGTGCTTCCAATGCATAACGATCAACCGGTTGCGCAAAACAAAAAAGACACCGCCTTCCAAGCCCCCCCGCTTGCCGCCTGTCACATTTGATCAAATTTCTGAATATGGTCCCTTGCCGAGACCCCAGCGCAGTGACAGAGTGGCGCCAATTCCCCGACCGGTTGGTCGGGAACACAGTCTGTCTTGGGAGAATCGACATGATCGAGAAACGTGATTTTTACATCAACGGCCGTTGGGTCGCCCCGTCACAAGCCAATGATTTTGCGGTTATCGACCCCTCGACCGAGGAGGTCTGTGCGGTGATCTCACTGGGCAGCGAGGCCGATACCAACGCCGCCGTCGCCGCCGCCAAGGCAGCGCTGCCAGGCTGGATGGCAACGCCGCCAGCCGAGCGTATCGCCATGGTCGAAAAGCTGGTCGAGGCCTACAAGGCCCGTGGCGAGGATCTGGCTCAGGCGATGTCATCTGAGATGGGGGCGCCAATTGATATGGCCCGCAGCCAGCAGGTTGGCGCCGGCATTGGCCATCTAAAGAACTTCATCCGGGCCGCCAAGGCGTTCCAATTCGAAAAACCGCTGGGCGATCACGCGCCCAATGACCGGATTATTCATGAGGCCGTCGGCGTTGCGGCGCTGATCACCCCGTGGAACTGGCCGATGAACCAGATCACCCTCAAGGTTGGCGCGGCGGCGATTTCCGGCTGCACCATGGTGCTGAAACCCTCCGAGCAAAGCCCGCTGAACGCGATGATCTTTGCCGAAATGATGGACGAGGCAGGCTTTCCCCCCGGTGTCTTCAACCTGGTCAACGGCGACGGTATCGGCGTCGGCTCAACCCTGTCGGCACACCCGGATGTGGACATGGTTTCCTTTACCGGTTCCACCCGGGCCGGCACCGCGATTTCCAAATCCGCGGCTGACACCCTGAAAAAGGTTCACCTGGAACTGGGCGGCAAGGGCGCCAACGTGATCTTTGACGATGCCGATGAAAAGGCTGTCAAACGCGGCGTGCTGCATATGATGAACAACAGCGGCCAAAGCTGCAATGCACCGAGCCGGATGCTGGTGCAGCGCGGCATCTATGATCAGGCGGTCGCCACCGCTGTTGAGGTTGCCGGTAAAATCACTGTGGGCCCAGCCTCGCAAGAGGGCCGCCACATCGGCCCGGTGGTCAATGAATTGCAGTGGGGCAAGATCCAAAGCTTGATTCAGGCAGGCATCGACGAAGGCGCCAAGCTGGTTGCCGGTGGCACCGGACGTCCCGAAGGGCTGGACAAAGGCTTCTATGTCAAACCCACCATTTTTGCAGATGTGACCAACCAGATGATGGTCGCCCGCGAGGAAATCTTTGGCCCGGTTCTGGCGATGATCCCCTTCGACACCGAGGAAGAGGCCATCGAGATCGCCAATGACACGCCTTATGGTCTGACCAACTACGTCCAGACCCAGGACATGGCGCGCGCCAACCGCATGGCCCGCCAGTTGCGTTCGGGCATGGTTGAGATGAACGGCCAGCCCCGCTCTGCCGGGGCGCCCTTTGGCGGCATGAAGCAATCCGGCAATGGCCGCGAAGGCGGCAGCTGGGGCATCGAGGATTTCCTTGAGGTCAAAGCCGTTGGCGGCTGGACTGCGGAATAACCCGCGCGCCTCTGCCACAAACCGGTGCGCTCCCGCGCCCACGGGATGCACTAGGTGCACCCCTGGCGGCCTTGGGCCCGGCGCCGCGCAAGCGCGGCGCCGGGCCCAACTGAAGCCGGTCGTCCGTCAGGAATGGCCGGCTTCAGGCGGGAGCCTGCCGGTTGCTCGCTAAAAACAGGTCAGGCCGATATCAGCTCAACACTCAACTGCGGCACCCCGTCCGAGGTTTTGCTGACCGAGCAACCATCCCAGCCAATGGTGCCGCTGACCCGCTGGCGAAAGTTTGAAAAACTGTCGAATTTCACCACATCAACCGGTACATCAAAATGCAGGGCGATGCGGCGTTGCTCGCCATCCCCCAGCACTGTCAGACTGCGTATGGTGGCGGCAAACCGCTGCCCCAGATAGCACCCATGCACCCGCTCTCCGATCCGCAAATGCAGCTTGTTGCCGGCCTGGGCACTCAGCGTGTTCCAGTCCCGCAGACCATGTTGCTGCGCCAATAGCTCAAGCGATTTGCTGTGGCTGATCTCATGGCCGCTGGAGCGCAGCCTGTCACGCAAGCGTTTCGCCTGCACCTTCAGCTCCGAAACCGGAGCCAGAATAGGGGTCTTGATCATCTTTGCCTCGTCTTATCATACGGGCGCGCAGGTTGTGACGGGGCTCGCATTGCCATCTGGCGCGCCATGATTGTCGGCGGAAGATGTAGATCAAGCAGGTTTCACCATAGCCAAAGGGCCGCGAGCGGCAGGGACCTGAACCTGCGGCCTAGATAAGCAGGCACGGTCCCCTGGTCAATCCCCGACTGGCTTTGATCACCAGGACCGCCTATGAAGGCGCCAGCCGAATGATCAAAGGACCGCGCCGTGATCACTGCCCGCCTGCATGGTCGACTGGGAAACCAGATGTTTCAATATGCCGCCGCGGCCGGGTTGGCGGCGCGCCATAACGTGCCGGTGGCGCTGGATACGCGCGGCGCCGAGCGGCGTGGCGAAGGCACTCCCACCCGGGTGTTTAATCTGGATCTGGCGCCGCCAACGGCGCTGCCGCCGCTGAAACAGCAGGCACCGCTGCGCTATGCGCTGTGGCGGGTCTCGGGCACTGCGCCGCGATTCCGGCGCGAACAGGGCCTCGGCTACAACGCCGCGATCGAGGGCTGGGGCGATGGCAGCTATCTGCATGGCTATTGGCAATCCGAGCGCTATTTTGCCCATATCGAGGCGCAGATCCGCGCCGCCTTCACCTTTCCCGCGTTTTCCAATGCGCAGAACGCCGAGATGGCCGATCGGATTTCCGCCGACACCGCGATCTCGCTGCATGTCCGGCGCGGCGATTACCTGACCTTCGGCGCCCATGTGCTCTGTGATCAGGCCTATTACCAGGCTGCACTGGCGCGGCTGCTGGACGGGGTGCAGCGTGAGCCTACGGTCTATGTGTTCTCGGATGATCCACAATGGGCCAAGGACAACCTACCGCTGCCCTGCACCAAGGTGGTGGTGGATTTCAACGGGCCTGACACTGATTTCGAAGACATGCGACTGATGAGCCTGTGCCAGCATAACATCATCGGCAACAGCTCATTTTCATGGTGGGCGGCCTGGCTGAACCAGTCCCCGGACAAGCGGGTGGCGGGGCCCACAAAATGGTTCGGAAATCCCAAGCTGAGCAACCCGGATATCCTGCCGCCTGACTGGTTGAAGATCAGCACCTGAGCAGGGGTCGCAGATTAACTCAGCGTTAGGTTGTTTCGCGCGCGAAACGTATTATGTTAAATGCCCGGCATTCCATACACACGCACGGCAGGTGCCTGCCCGAGCCGCTAGCGGCCCCGGCGGGACCACCACCAGATAGTCTCAGATCAAAAATCTGGCTTGGCGCGGAACTTGATGGATTGGCTGGTCTCGGGGTGATTCACCCGCAGTTCCTGCGAATGCAGCATCATCCGGTCATGCTCTCTCGCGGTACCGGTGGCATAGAGCGGATCGCCCAGGATCGGATGACCCAGCGCCAACATATGCAGCCGCAGCTGATGGGTCCGGCCGGTCTTGGGGGTCAGCCGCACCCGGGTTTCATCAACGCCGTATTTGACCACATTCCAATCGGTGAGTGAGGCCTTGCCGGTATGGTGACAGACCATTTGCCGCGGCCGGTTGGGCCAGTCCACGATCAGCGGCAAATCCACAGTGCCGGTGCGCGGCTCTAGCCGGCCGGTGAGGCGGGCGACATAGACCTTGCGGGTGGTACGCTGTTCAAACTGCATCGACAGATTGCGCTGCGCATGCGGGGTCAGGGCAAACAGGATCACCCCAGAGGTGTCGCGATCCAGCCGATGCACCAGCAGCGCCTCGGGAAAGGCGATCTGCACCCGGGTCAGCAGACAATCGGCCAGGTGCTCGCCCCGGCCCGGCACCGAAAGCAATCCGGCGGGTTTGTTCACCGCCACGATCTGGGCGTCGGTATGCAGGTACTCTATCGGGTCCTGCGGTGGGGTATATTCGCTTGATACTGCCATAGGCGCCTGCCTAGCGCCTGTGGGCGGCGGGGGCAAGTTCCCGCAACGTCGGGCCTGCCCCTCTTCTGCACATCGCCGCAGGATTGGCAAAACCGAAGGAGAGACCAATGCATCCCACACTCAGCGCCATGATGGAGGTCGTGGCCTCAGGCGACGACAGCAAAATCGCCGGTTTACTGGCCGAGGACGTAACATTTCTGCCGCCCACCTACTGGAAAACCTGGAGCGGACGGGAGCCGGTGGCGGCGGTGCTGGGTCATGTGGGCAAAGTATTCAGCGATTTCAGCTATCGCCGGGTGATGGGAGACGGCAACGATTGGGCACTGGAATTCCAATGCAAGATCGGTAAACTCGACGCTGTTGGGGTGGATCTGATCACCCTGAACAACGACGGATTGATCCAAGTGTTCGAGGTGACCATGCGCCCTTACAAATCAGTCGGTGCCCTGCGCGAGGCGGTGAATGCGCGGGTGATGACCGATGCACGATTTCTGAAATACCGCGAGGCGCTCAGCTGATTGCCCTGGACCAGATCCTGCGTATCCCGCTGCTGCCGTTATTGATCACTCAGGCTCTGCAAGTTCGTCGCAAGGCCCTGCTACTGCCCGAGCCCAAAGGCGATCGCACCGGGGCCAACGGCAGCGGCCCTACATTACGCCTGTTGATCACCGGTGACAGCTCGGCCGCTGGGGTCGGTGCAGGCACCCAGTCCGAGGCGCTGAGCGGGCAATTGGTGCAACAGCTGTCGAGGCGCTGTGCGGTGACCTGGCGGCTGGAGGCAGCAACGGGTCATACCACCCGCGACGCCATAGCCCGGTTGCGGTCTCTGCATGGGCATACCTTTGACTGCGCCGTCATTGCACTGGGTGTCAATGATGTCACCCGTGCCACCAGCAGGGCGCGTTTTCTGGCAAACCAGTCTGAGCTGTGGACGCTGCTGAAACAGCAGTTCGGCGTGCGCCACATTCTGTCATCCGGCGTGCCCCCCATACAGCACTTTCCGCTGCTACCGCAGCCTCTGGCCTGGGTTCTGGGGCGTCATGCGGCCCGGCTGGATGCGGGACTGGGGGAACTGGCCGACGGGCATGGCAACGTCACCCATATTCCATTGACCCTGCCCCAGGATCCAGCACTGGCTGCCCCGGACGGGTTTCACCCCAACCCGGCAGCCTACGCATTATGGGCAGAGAACCTGGCGCGACATATCCCCTAGGCAGACCGGGCGCGCAGCTGTTTGACCAGCGACACCGAATAGATCACCAGCGCCGCCCAGATCATCGGAAAGGCAATCATCCGGGCGCCGCCGAATTCCTCGCCAAAGGCAAACACCGCGATCAGGAAGATCATCGTGGGGGCGATATATTGCAGGATGCCGATGGTCGACAGCTGCAACAGCTTGGCGCCATTGGCATAGGTGATCAGAGGCACCGCGGTGACGATGCCACAGCCCAGCAGCAGCGCGGTATCCACACCCGTGCCACCGATATGTCCAGTGCCGGTCACCGACAGATAGATCACATAGCCCAGCGCCACCGGCAGCAGGATCAGCACTTCCAGCATAAACCCCTGATTGGGGCCGACCGGCAGTGATTTCTTGAAAAAGGCGTAAAAGCCCCAGGATAGGGTCAATCCAATGGCCACCAGCGGCAATCCTCCGGCGGCAACCGTCAACACCACAACCGCAGCAGCGGCCAGCGCAATCGCCACCATCTGCACCGCAGTGGGCCGCTCGCCCAGCAGCAGCGACCCCAGCAAGACGCTGAACAACGGGTTGATATAATAGCCCAGCGCCGCATCAAGGGTATGACCATTGGCAATCGCCCAGACATAGATCCCCCAGTTGACCGTGATCAGCGCCGCCGTAACAGCGGCCATCAGCAGCGTCTTGGGGCTGCGCAGCGCCGCCATCAGATCATCGGTGCGGCGCAGCACAATCAGCAATAGCCCCGCCACCGGCACCGACCAGATCACCCGATGCGCCACCACCTCGGCCGCCGGGAAATGCGACAGCGCCTTCATATAGAGCGGCATCAACCCCCACATCACATAGGCGGACAAGGCAAAGACCAAGCCGCGCGGGCTATCGGTATTGTTGGGGTTGGGGGATGTCATCAGGCGCGCCTCCCGGCATCAGGTCAGGGCAACATCAAGCAGCAGCGCCGCAATCAAAATGCACAGCGGGCCGTATCGGGTCTGGTCGAACCGGGCAAAGGGCTGCTCGGGCGCCATCGCGCGCCAATGGGGGATATAGGCGGCAAGCCCCCGGAACGAGAACACAAGAATCATCGCAACCAGCAGAATTCGGTACATCTGAAACAGCAAAAACTCCTGCATTAGACCCGCATAGGCCAGCACAACATGGGCGGCGCCAGTCAGCACCAAGGCAACCATCAGACTGGCCAGTCGCGGCGGCATCTTTTTAATGCCTTTGCTGCCCACAACCGTTTTGGCCAGACTTGCTTCATCCGCTGCCGGCCAATGGCTGCCCATGGCCCAAAGCAGATGCAGCAGGGCAATACCCAGCAACAGGATGACCACAAGAATTGCGCTGAAGGGCATCATTAGGAGGACTTTCTGTTCGAACCGGCTGCCGCATGGCTCTCACCAAACGGCAGCATGTTCAACAGAAATCAGAGTTTCACGCGCTCGGACTTGGGATCATACATCGGCTTCAGCGAGGCCTCGGCCTTGACCCGGGTGCCCATCACGTCGATTTCATAACTCGAGGCCAGCACATCAGCGGCGCTTTCGCCCTCGCAGGGCACATAGCCCATGCCAATGGCAGCCCCCAGCGTGTGACCGTAGTTGCCCGAGCTGATATAGCCAACGATCTCGCCATCCCGCAGCAACGGTTCGTTGTGGTACAGCAGTGGTTCGGGATCAGTGAGCTTGAACTGCACCATGCGGTTTTTGGGTCCAGTCTCCTTGCGCTCCAGCACCGCATCACGGCCGATGAAATCGGGCTTGTCGGTCTTCACCGCAAAGCCAAGACCGGCATCAATCACATGGTCCTCGCAGGTGATGTCATGGCCAAAGTGGCGAAAGCCCTTTTCGATCCGGCAACTGTCCATCATATGCATGCCGCAGAGCTTTAGCCCCATGTCCTGGCCGGCCTCGGACAGGGTCTCAAAGACATGTCCCGCCATATCCGAGCTGACATAGACCTCCCAGCCCAGCTCGCCCACGTAAGTCACCCGGTGGACGCGGGCCAGCCCCATGCCCAGCTCGATCTCTTGTGCGGTGCCAAAGGGGTTTACCGCGTTTGAAAAATCATTGGGCGAGACCTTTTGCAGCAACTCGCGTGAGCGTGGGCCCATCACCGCCAGCACCCCCTCGCCCGCCGTCACATCAGTGAGCACCACCCGGTAATCCCCTTGGTTGCGCATCATCCAGGTCTGATCTGCCAGCCGGGTGGTTGAGGGAGTCACCACCAGATAGACGGTTTCACTAAGCCGGGTAACGGTGACATCGGCCTCGATGCCGCCGCGCGCATTCAGGAACTGAGTATAGACGATCTTGCCCAGCGGCACCGAAAGATTGGCCCCACAGACATAGTTCAGAAAGGCCTCGGCATCGGGGCCCTCAACGCGGATTTTGCCGAATGAGGACATGTCATACATGCCGACATTCTCGCGCACCGCACGGTGTTCGGCGGCCGAGTTTTCGAACCAGTTCTGCCGTTTCCAACTGTATTGATATTGCCGCTCCTGGCCTTCATTGGCAAACCAGTTGGCGCGCTCCCAGCCAGCGGTCTCGCCCATCACCGCGCCGCGGTCCAGCAGGTGCCGGTGGAACGGTGAGCGGCGAATGCCACGCGCGGTGGCCTTTTGGCGGAACGGGAAGTGATCGGCATAGAGCAGCCCCAGCGTTTCCTTGGAGCGCTCATACAGGTAGTGCTGATTGCCCTGAAACGGCTGCATACGGGACACGTCGACATCGCCCAGATCAAAGGGTTTCTCGCCCGCATCCATCCATTGCGCCAGCGCCATGCCAGCGCCGCCAGCCGACTGGATACCGATCGAGTTGAAACCCGCCGCCACCCAGACATTGTCCATCTCAGGCGCCTGGCCCAGGTGATAGGCATCATCCGGGGTGAAGCTCTCGGGGCCATTAAAGAAGGTGTGGATACCAACCTCGGCCAGCATCGGCATCCGATTGCAGGCGGCCTCGAGTATAGGCTCGAAGTGGTCGAAGTCTTCCGGCAGCTGGTCAAATTCAAAGCGCTCGGAAATGCCCTCCATGCCCCAGGGCTTGGCATTGGGCTCAAAAGCCCCCAGCAGGATCTTGCCGGCATCTTCCTTGTAATAGGCGCATTCATCCGGCACCCGCAGCACTGGCATCTGGCTCAGACCGGGGATCGCCTCGGTGACGATGTAGAAATGCTCGCAGGCATGCAGTGGCACATTGGTACCGGCCATCTTGCCGACCTCGCGGCCCCACATGCCGGCACAGTTCACCACCATATCCGCCTCGATATGACCCTGCTGCGCACCGTCATCGCTGACCCAGTCCACCCCGGTCACCCGGCGGTCCTGGCGGGTCATGCCGACTACCTTGATGCGCTCCTTGATCAGCGCCCCGTTCTGGCGCGCCCCCTTGGCCAGCGCCAGGGTGATATTGGCCGGATCAGCCTGGCCATCCGTAGGCAGCCAAATACCGCCAGTCACCCCGTCAAGGTTCAGATGCTCGTAACGTTGCTTGACTTCGGCTGGTGTCAGCTCTTCGGCCGGCACCCCAAAGGCCCGCGCCATGGCGGCGCTGCGAAACAGCTCTTCGCGCCGCTCATCGGTCAAGGCCACCGAGATCGACCCAACCTGGCGTATACCTGTGGAAACCCCAGTTTCCGCTTCCAGCCCGTGATACAACTCGGCAGAATATCGCGCCAATTTGGTCATGTTGGAGCTGGCCCGCAGCTGACCGATCAATCCGGCCGCATGCCAGGTGGTGCCGCTGGTCAGCTGTTTGCGCTCCAGCAGCACCACATCCTGCCAGCCCAGTTTGGCCAGATGGTAGGCCACCGAACAGCCGATGACGCCACCGCCGATAATGACCACACGGGCTTTGTTGGGAAGATCGCTCATGACATTGCTCCAGACTCACTGATTTGAGATCAACCTGCCATGTCACCACAAATGAAAATGCACGATTTACGCCATATCCTGACGATTATTCATCATTTCCGACGCGGGCATTTGTCCCTTGTCCCCCTGCCTCGCGGCGTTTGCGCAGGGCCATCGGGGTAAGTCCGAACTGTGCCTTATATAAACTGGAAAAACCGCTGGGAAAGCCACAGGCCAAACCAACCTCACCAACGCTAAGGTTGGTGTTCAACAGCAGATTATTGGCCTTGCTCAGGCGAATTTCACGATAAAAACTGTTCGGCGTGGTGTCGAAACCGGCCCTGAACCTGCGCTCAAGCGAGCGGGCGGATAGGCCTAACTGCAGGGATAGTTCAGAAATCGGTACCGGCTCCTCGATATTGTCCTGCATGATCTGAATGCACCGGTCGAGCGCCGTGTCGCCGGTGGTATTGCTGCGCGCCCCACCAAACGGCTGACGGGTCGAAAAGTCCCGAATTCTGTCATGCAACAGAACATTGGCCACCGTCATCAGCGCCGCCGGTGAGATATGCCGCCCCATCAGCGCCAGCACCACATCCACAGTGGCCCCCATACCAGCGCAGGTCACCACCAGACCATCTTCGCTGGCCAGCGCACTGTCTGCCTCGAACAGGCTGCTACGCTCGCGCATCAGGGCCGCGTTTTCCCAATGGGTCGACAGATGCTGCGCCGCTCCGCCTCGATCCTTGATATAGCGGCTTGCGGCCTCGGCCAAGAGAAACACCTGCGCGCCGCGATAGGTATAAGCCGAGATCAGCGTCGGCGGCGACAGCGCCGGGCAGTCGGGATCACTATTGCCGATGACAAAAGCATAGTCCGCCCCGGGCCGCTCAACACAGGGGTCTGATTTGACAAAAGCCTCACAGCGGCTCTCGATTATGCCGCCCCGGGCAGAGCGATAGGTCCAGGCAAACTGCGGCTGCGCGGCGATCCGATTGGCAATGCGCAGGGCATCCACGATGGCGGCCACCTCCAGCAGCACAAAGCCATCGGCGACGATAATGTCGATCTGCCAAACACGCGGTGTTTGCGGGGCGTTGATATTGGTGGAACTGGCCATGGTAGAAGTCCTAGACCATCCCAGATCAAATCTGCAACGTTAATTCAGACGCTGGCAAACGATGGAAAGAGAGACGATGATGGATTTTCCCTGGCTGGTCGTGCTGCTGTATCTGCTGGCCATCAACACCCTGACGCTGGCGCTGTTCGCCCTCGACAAATACCGGGCGCGACATCGGCGGTGGCGGATATCGGAGCAGAGCTTGCTGCTGGTCTGCCTTCTGGGCGGCACCCCTGGCGCCTATTGGGCGCGCAAAAGGTTTCGCCACAAGACCCGCAAACAGCCCTTTTCAAGCCATCTGCAGATGATCGCTGTGCTGCAGATCCTGGCCGGCCTAGGGGGGCTCTGGCTGGTTCTATCGGGCAAAGACCTCTGACAGGATTGCCGTCAGGGCATCCGCGTCCTGCTGTGAAAAGGCATTTGGCAAATTGCTGTCGATATCAAACACCCCGATCAATAGCCCCGAGCCATCATGGATCGGCAGCACCAGTTCGGACCGGGTAGAGCTGGCGCAGGCGATATGGCCTGCAAAAGCTTCGACATCCGCCACCAATTGCACCTTGCCGCTGCGGGCCGCAGCGCCGCAGACGCCGCGCGAGAACGGTATTTTCAGGCAGCCATGGCCGCCCTGGTAGGGGCCTATTTTCAGCACCTCAGGTTCAGTCACCCGGTAGAAACCGGTCCAGTCAAAGCGATCATCGCTGTGGTGCACCTCGCAGGCGACTGTGGCCATCAGCGCCACCTGATCATTTTCGCCTTCGGTCAGGGCGGCAATGGTCTTGGCCAGGAAAATGTAGTCAACTTTCATAGGGCAACCTCAGGTCGGAGAGGGGCGGAGGGGGCCAGCCCCCTCTTGGCCTGACGGCCAATTCACCCCCGGGATATTTTCAGCCAGATGAAGATCAGGCCCGTTCGATGGCAATGGCAGTGCCTTCGCCGCCGCCAATGCAAATGGCGGCAATGCCGCGTTTGAGGCCGCGTTTTTCCAGCGCGTTCAGCAGCGTCACGATGATTCGCGCCCCGGAGGCGCCAATCGGATGGCCCAGCGCACAGGCACCGCCATTGACGTTGACCACCTCGCGGGACAGGCCCATGTCACGCATAAAGGCCATTGGCACCACGGCAAAGGCCTCGTTGACCTCCCACAGGTCGACATCCTCGCGGCGCCAACCGATACGCTGCATCAGCTTTTGCGCCGCAGGAACCGGCGCGGTGGTGAACAGACCTGGCGCCTGGGCGTGGCTGGCATGGCCGAGGATTTTGGCGCGCACGGTCAACCCCTGTGCTTTGGCCGCCGCGGCTGAGGCCAGCACCAGCGCCGCGGCCCCGTCCGAAATCGACGATGCATTGGCGGCCGTGACGGTGCCGTCCTTACGGAAGGCTGGTTTCAGGGTTGGGATTTTCTCCGGGCGGGCCGATTTTGGCTGCTCGTCCGCATCAAACACCAGCTCGCCTTTCCGGGTCTTGACCGTAACCGGCGTGATTTCACCGTCAAAGGCATTGCTGGCCTGGGCCTGCAGCGCGTTGGACAGCGAGCGCAGGGCAAATTCATCCTGCTCCTGGCGGCTGAATTGATAGGTTTCGGCACAATCCTCGGCGAAGGACCCCATCAGGCGGCCCTTGTCATAGGCATCCTCGAGCCCATCCAGAAACATGTGGTCGATCACCTGATTGTGGCCGATACGGGCGCCACCGCGCATCTTTGGCAGCAGGTAAGGCGCATTGGACATGCTCTCCATGCCGCCGGCAACCATTGTATCTGCATGACCCAGTGCAATCTGGTCATAGGCCATCATTGCGGCCTTCATGCCCGATCCGCACATTTTGTTCAGCGTGGTGGCGGGCACCGCCTCGCCCAAGCCCGCCGCAAACCC
Organism: Paracoccaceae bacterium; assembly: GCA_013214575.1. GTDB lineage: Bacteria > Pseudomonadota > Alphaproteobacteria > Rhodobacterales > Rhodobacteraceae > Parasedimentitalea. The sequence goes on from JABSSD010000217.1 coordinate 78,945, forward strand.
GGCCTGACGCGCCGGGGCCTGCCCCAGACCCGCCGACAAAACGCAGCCCATCAGCAGCTCATCGACGGTTGCGGCCCCAGCCCCCTCCAGCGCGGCCCGAATCGCTGCGCCCCCAAGATCGGCAGCAGCGACCCCATCAAATATCCCCTGAAACCCACCCATTGGGGTGCGCGCGGCCCCCGCAATAACAACCTCGGTCATGCTCTTCCCTCCATTGGCTGAACCATGCATACAAAATGGTAAGGATTGCGGTCTAGACTGCGCAGTAACGAATTACCATTTTTGGGGGAAAAAATGAGCCTGACCAGCACAATGACGGAGAGTGGCCAGATTGTAACGGTGAACGCCGAACGTATCGATGCCGCCATTGCCATTCAGTTCAAGGAAGACATGCGCAGTGAGACGGAAGGTGGCGCAAGCCGGGTTATCCTGGATCTGTCTGAGGTTAAATTTATTGATTCCAGTGGACTAGGTGCAATTGTCGCGGCGATGAAGCAACTGGGCAGCAGCCGGAAACTGGATCTCGCAGGGCTAAGCCCAATGGTCGAGAAAGTCTTTCGGTTGACCCGCATGGATACCGTATTTGATCTCTATGCCTCGCTGAGTGAGGCCACAGCTGTCCGCAACACCTAAAAAAATGGATTTGAAGGCGCAAATCGCGCAGATTGAGAACTTGATGGTCGCTTCCTTTGCCTGCTCGTTTCTGGCCACGGAACTGGATGCCCGCTGGGGTGTCGGTACCGTGGTTGAACGATTGCGCGGCATGGGATTGCCCGAGGACCGTGCCGAAGACGTGCAAATTGCCCTGGCCGAGGCTGTCAACAATATTGTCGAGCATGCCTATGCCGATACCGCCCCCGGTGATGTGGACATCGGCTGCAATCTGGACACACAACAGCTGTGGATCAGCATTGCTGACGCCGGGCGACCACTGCCCAGGGGAAACCTGACCGCGGGCAATCCCGCCGACCTGTCGGTCCCCCGTGAAGATCTGCCCGAGGGGGGATACGGCTGGTTTCTCATTCGCGAGCTGACCAGCCGCATAATATACGAACGCAATAACGGCAATAATCGGCTGTCGCTTTGTTTCGACGTTGGCAATAGCTGCCGCTAACCACCACCGTCCGCGGCTGCGCCACAAAACCGCCGCAAAATCGGCAAAACTGCGCCTTACCCCTGTGCTGATAATGAGCTGTAGCTGCTCATAGCTTCCCTCGGCGCCGCGCTAAACAGCCCCCACCCAGTGCGCGCCGCCGGGGATTCCCCCCCCCCACAGCCCCCAGTCAAATTCACGGACAAAATCACGGGCAAAATCCTGCCCCGCCAGCGCAGATAGAGATTGCTTTGCGTATTGCCTTTCGATGCTCAACTTCTAATCTCCCGGCAACGATCAAGGGGACTCAATTGATGCGCGATTTTCAACTTCCGGGCAGGTCGGCCGTTTTTGCCGAGAACGGCCTTTGCGCGACCTCTCATCCACTGGCAGCCGGGGCCGCGATTGATATCCTGAAACGCGGCGGCAATGCGATGGATGCGGCCATTGCCGGTGCCGTTCTGCTGGGCATTTGCGAGCCTCAAATGACCGGCATCGGCGGCGATTGTTTTCTGCTCTACACCCGGCCGGGCAGCGACGATGTGCTGGCGCTCAATGGATCGGGTCGGGCGCCAGCGGCAGCCGATGCGGCGTATTTGCGGGATCAGGGGCTGGATATCGTCCCACCAGAAAGCCCACATGCGGTCACCATCCCCTGCGCAATGGACGCCTTTTGCCACCTCGCCGAAACCGAGGGCAAGCTGGGCCTGGATGTGATACTAGCGCCGGCAATTCACTATGCCGACGCCGGAGTTCCGGTGGCGCCCCGCGTAGCCTTTGACTGGGCCAATGATGCGGCAACCCTGCAAGGAACGGCCAGACGGGACTATCTGTTTGACGGCAAGCCGCCCCGTGTCGGCCAAATGTTCCGCTCTCCTGGACAGGCCGAAGTCCTGCGACGGGTCGCCCGGGATGGGCGCGATGCCTTTTATACAGGTGAGGTGGCCGAGGACATGTTGGCGGCATTGCAGCAGCAGGGCGGTGTGCACCAGGCCGAGGATTTTGCCGACGCCGCTTGCAGTTCGGAAACCCCGGTCAGCGGAAGTTACCAGGGGATGGAACTGGTCGAGCATCCGCCAAACGGTCAGGGCGCCACCGCCATTTTGATGCTCAATATCCTCAAGCATTTTGACATTGTCGGCATGGACTCCTTTGGCGCCCAACGTGTCCATATCGAGGCGGAAGCGGCCAAGCTGGCCTATGACGCCCGCAATCGCTTTATCGCCGATCCCGATCACATGTCACACTTGCAGCATATGCTGGCACCCGAAACAGCGGCAAAACTGGCGGCGCTGATCAACCCAGGCCGCGCCATGGCCGCCGCGGCCCCGCTCAGCGAAGCGGTGCATAAGGACACCGTATATATCACTGTGGTCGACAAGGACCGGATGGCGGTGTCGCTGATCTATTCCATCTTCCGCGGCTTTGGCACCGGCATCGCCTCGGAAAAATTTGGCATCTTGCTGCAAAACCGTGGATCTGGGTTCACATTGGAAGCAGGGCACCCGAATGAATTGGGCGGCAATAAGCGACCCATGCACACGATCATTCCCGGCATGCTGCGCCAGGACGGTAAGGTCGTTATGCCGTTTGGCGTCATGGGCGGTGCCTATCAACCCAATGGTCATGCCCGGTTTATGTCCAACCTGACTGACTTTGACATGGACATTCAGGCGGCAATGAATGCCCCGCGTGCGTTTAGCGACAACGGTGTCCTGAAGGTCGAACGGGGATATTCGGATCAGGTGCGCCAGCAGCTTGCTGATCTCGGCCACAGAGTCGAAATACCACCAACCGCGATTGGCGGCTCTCAGGCCATCCGCATCCGCAGCGATGGCGTACTGGAAGGCGCCAGTGATCCGCGCAAAGATGGCTGTGCATTGGGGTACTAATCGCAGCAACCACTGTAGGGTGCGTGCTGGCACGCACCTTCCGCCGGGTCGGCACCTTCCACGGCGTCGGCAGTTTCGCGGGGTCGGCGGGGAGGCGCCGTCAGTTCAGTTGGAAATGCAGCGGATAGGTGCCGTCGGAAAACGGGCCAAACATATCCGGGATATCCGGATGATCCACCGGCTCGCCAGAATAATCGGCCACCAGATTCTGTTCGGACACATAAGCCACGTAATAGCTTTGGTCATTTTCCGCCAGCAAATGGTAGAACGGCTGTTCTTTGGACGGGCGGCTTTCCTCGGGGATCGCCTGATACCATTCGTCGGTATTGGTGAACTGAGGATCGACGTCAAAAACCACTCCTCGAAACGGGTGCTTTTTGTGGCGTACAACTTGCCCCAAATGATATTTCGCGCGTGTTCTTAACATAGTCTTGCTGCCCCTATGCTCTACCAGTACCCCGTAACCTAGGACCTTGTCCAACAAATGACATGACTATCGGGGAAACAGTCTGTGAACCTTTCTTTGACAGTGCTCGAAATCGTAGCACCGGTTTTTATTCTCGCAGCAACCGGCTTTGGCTGGGTTAAATTCGGCTTTGAGTACCGCATTCAGTTTGTCACCCGGCTGGCGATGACACTGGCCGTGCCCTGCCTGATTTTCACCGCTCTGATGAAGACCGATCTGGACAAAAGCACCCTGGGCACATTCCTGCTGGCAAGCATTGCGGGCTATGGCTTGATCGCGCTGGTGGCTCAGGGTTTGGTGCGCTTTACCGGGCTGGATCGACGCACCTATCTGGCGCCTCTCATCTTTGGCAACACCGGCAACCTCGGCCTGCCGCTGGCGCTGTTTGCCTTTGGTGAGGCCGGGCTTGGCTACGGCGTTGTGGCGCTGGCTGCTTCCTCGGTTCTGTCCTTCACCTTTGGGATTTACCTGGTGGCGGGCCAGGGCGCAGGCCGCAAGGTGCTGAAGGAACCCATGGTCTGGGCAACCCTACTGGGGGGTTTGTTCCTGTGGCAGGGCTGGCAAACGCCGCAGTTCCTGACAAATGCACTGGATCTGATCGGCCAGATGGCGATTCCGCTGATGCTGATTACGCTGGGCGTTGCCGTGGCCCGGCTGACACCCGGCAAGATCTCTCGGGCGGTTGCCCTGTCACTGGCAAAACTGCTGATCTGTGTCGCTGTCGGCTGGGGGCTGGGGCTGCTTTTCGCCTTGGATCACGTGGCTTTTGGGGTGCTTGTCTTGCAATTGTCGACCCCGGTGGCCGTCACCTCGTACCTGCTGGCGGAAAAGTTCAACGCAGATTCCGAGGCGGTGGCCGGCATGGTCGTGGTATCCACCCTGATGGCGGTCGTGGCGCTGCCGCTACTGCTGGCCATGGTTGTGTAAATGTGAATTTGTCCACCGGTCATTTTTTGCTATAGTCAGCAAAAAAATAAGTTAGGCAGAGGCAAATGAGCAGAATCATGAGCGCCCTGATCGCGTTGTTGATCATGGCATCCTGTGGCGGTGGCCAAAAATCCCCGCCGCGCAATCTGGACAATGCGTGCAGCATTATCAGCCAGAAATCCGACTACCTGAAAGCGTTCAAAGCGGCCGAGCGCCGCTGGGGGGTTCCGGTGCATGTGCAGATGGCAACCATCTATCAGGAAAGTCGCTATCGGGCGGATGCCCGCACGCCGCATAAATATGTGCTGGGAATCATCCCCATGGGCCGGGTCTCCAGCGCCTATGGCTTTTCGCAGGCGCTGGATGGCACCTGGGACGAATACCAGCGTGAGGCCGGCCGCCGCAGTTCCAAGCGCAACCGCATTGGCCACGCCACTGATTTCATCGGCTGGTACATGAACAAGACCCGTGCGAAAAACGGCATCGCCCTGTCGGATGCGCGCAATCAGTATCTGGCCTATCACGAAGGCCACACCGGCTATGCCCGGGGCAGCTACCGATCCAAGCCCTGGCTGTTGCGGGTAGCGGACAAGGTTGATGCGCGCGCCGATATGTACCAGCGCCAACTGGCCAATTGCCGCAAGTTCAACTGAGCCGGACAAGCTGACACTGCCCGGCGACCGCGCCGGGCAGCACCGCAATATCCATATAAGTAATCGTGTCGGCTGAGGCGGATACCCTTAGCGCGTCGGCTTGTTGGACGAGGTGTCGAACAGTTTGGATGGCAACGGCATGCCGGTTTCCAGCGCCCCCAGTATCACCGTGGTCCGGCCACCGCTGTTGTCATGCACCACCCATTTTCGCAGCTCCACCGGATCATCTGTGAACATCAGTTCCAGGCTGCCGTAATCCGGATGCTCGGGATCCTGCGTCTGGACCACGGTTGTGGTGCCGTCAAAGCCATGGCCAACAACCATATTGGCGCGGCTCAGATCCACCCGCCGGGCCAGTATCACCGAGAGCGGCGTGCGTCTGAGCGGATAGGTCTCGGGGGGCTGGTTGGATTTCTTGTCAAAGATCGCCACCGCACCGGCACCGGCGACCACGGTGCCAAAATCCGGCGGATCATATTCAAACCGCATCCGGCCCGGCCGGTGAATATACAGCGTACCGGTGGACAGGCTGCCATCATCGTTGATCTGAGTGAAACTTGTCTGGGCCGTCTTCAGCCCATTCAGATAGCCGGAAATCTCAGTCAGGCTCAGCTTCTCGGCGGCCCAAGCGGCGGGGGCGCAGACAATCAGCGCCAAAGCAAATGCAATCTGTTTCATAGATCCTACATAAGCCTTGTCCGCCAGATGTGAAGAGCCGCGTTACTGCTGCTCGGGTATCAGGATTTCTCTTTTACCAACGTGGTTTGCAGGCGACACAAGGCCCTCGTCCTCCATCTTCTCGACCAGCCTCGCGGCTTTGTTATAGCCGATGGCAAGTTTCCGCTGAATATACGAGGTCGAACATTTGCGGTCGCGAGCCACAATCTGCACCGCAGTGTCATACAGCGCGTCTTCGGTCGTGGTATTGCCGCCAGTCAGCCCCAGAACCGCATCAATATTGCTGGCGCTATCATCATCCGGAGCCTCGAGCACATTGCTCATGTATTCCGGCGGACCAAAGGCCTTCAGGTGATTGACCACCTCCTCGACCTCTTCGTCCGAGACAAAAGGACCGTGGCAGCGGGTGATCTTGGCGCCGCCTGCCATATACAACATGTCACCCATGCCGAGCAGCTGCTCGGCGCCCATTTCACCCAAGATGGTGCGGCTGTCGATTTTTGAGGTCACCTGGAACGAGATCCGGGTCGGGAAGTTGGCCTTGATGGTGCCGGTGATCACATCGACCGAGGGACGCTGAGTGGCCATGATAAGGTGGATACCCGAGGCCCGCGCCATCTGCGCCAGACGCTGGATACAGGCCTCGATTTCCTTGCCGGCCACCATCATCAGGTCAGCCATCTCATCGACGATCACCACGATATAAGGCAGCACCTTGGGGGCGAACTCTTCGCTCTCGAACACTGGTTCGCCGGTGTCATCATCAAATCCGGTCTGCACCGTGCGGCTGAACATCTCACCTTTGTCCAAGGCCTCGCGCACCCGGCCATTATAGCCTTCGATGTTGCGCACGCCCATCTTGGACATCTTGCGATAGCGGTCTTCCATCTCGCCGACGGTCCATTTCAACGCCACAACCGCTTTTTTCGGATCAGTCACCACCGGTGACAACAGATGCGGGATGCCGTCATAGACCGACAGTTCCAGCATTTTGGGGTCGATCATGATCATCCGGCATTCGGCTGGTGTCAGCTTATACAGCAGCGACAGGATCATGGTGTTGATGGCCACCGATTTACCGGATCCAGTGGTACCGGCAATCAGCAGGTGGGGCATCTTGGCGAGGTTGGCCACCATCGAATCGCCACCGATGTCTTTGCCCAGCGCCAGCGGCAAGCTCATGGTGCTGTCGCCAAAATCACGCGAGGCAAGGATCTCGCGCAGCATCACTTTTTCGCGGTTTTCATTGGGAAGCTCGATGCCAATCACCGAGCGGCCGGGCACCGTGGAGACCCGCGCCGACAGCGCCGACATCGACCGGGCGATATCATCCGACAGGCCAATCACCCGGCTGGCCTTCAAGCCCGGCGCCGGTTCCAGTTCATACATGGTGACAACAGGGCCGGGACGCACCGCGACGATCTCGCCCTTGACGCCATAATCGTCCAGCACGTGCTCCAGCATACGGGCGTTTTCTTCCAGCGCGTCGTCACTCAGGTGATGGCGCTCGATACTATCGGTGCTGGCCAGCAAATTCAGCGGCGGCAGTTCAAAGCCGTCATCGCTGTCCTCAAACCCCAAGCCGGGCTGCGCCTCGGCAATGGCGCGGGCCGAGGGCAGCACCGGTTTCAGCACCGGCAGTTCGACCACCGATTTACGCGGCTCTGCCACCGGCAGCTCCATCGGCGCGGGCGGCATGACCGCCACCGGCGGAGGTGTTGGTGACGGAGCCATCATGGCATTTTCTGGCTCCAGCTCAGGACTGTCCAGCGCCATGTCCGGCGGCGACACAGGCATTGCCGTCATCGGCGGCACGGGCATCGCCGTCATCGGTGGCTCGGGCGGCAAACCGTCCAACGGCGACCGGGGATTGAGCACCAGCGGTTCGGGGCGGCGGCCACGGCCCTTGGTCAGCGGCAGGTTGGGATCCTGCTCGGGCAGCAGATCAGCAGCGCGGCGCTCGCGGACGGCATCGGCAATCTTGGCGGCAATCCGGTCATCTCCGGGGGCCCCATCCAGCTCAACCGTCGAATGGCGCTCGACCAGTTCCGGTTCGGGCATGGTGATCGTCTCGCTGCGGCGGATCATCGACGGCATCCGCGACAGCAAACCGCCACGCTCGGGGGCCGGCTCTTCGATAACTTCTTCTGCGTACTCCGAGGCAGGCTCCGCCCTATAGCGATCCATGGTATCGATCACGTGCAGTTCATCCTCGGCATCGGCATCAGCGGCGGCGGCGCGTTCGGCGCGTTGGGCGCGATAGGTCATTGCCGCCTGCAACCCGCCAGTGGCACCCCGCCCCAGAAGATTGGCCAAGCCGGCATAGGCCATCACCACTCCGATCAGCATGAAACGACCGCCACGGGCCAGTTCAGGACGGGTGAAGCCCAAGACAAAGGCGCCCAAAGTCAGCATGCTCAGCGCAGTCAGCAGTGTCATCAATTTGACGGTGATCACATAGCTGATAGGCGACAGGGTCAGCAAAGCCCCCATAACAGTATCGCCGAACAATCCACCCAGGCCAAAGTTATGGCTCACGTCCCAAATCGCATCCGGCACCAGAGTGGCGGCATAGACGGAGCTCAGCGCAATGGCGATTGGCGCAAAAATCACCCGGGGCATCGCCCGGTCTTCGTCCCAATGCAGCACAAACCGGGCGCCCCACACCAGCAGTATCAGAGAAATCGCCCATACGCCTTTGCCAACAATCATGAACAACAACGCGGTAATAGAGGCACCGGGCCGCCCCAGCCAGTTTTGCACGGGGGCGTCGGTCGACACCCACCAGTTGGGGTCGTCCGGGGTATAAGATCCAATCATAGCCGCAGCGATCAGGCCGAGCACGATCAGCGCGATGCCGATCAGCTCCTTGCCCCGTTTTTCGATAGCTGCCTGCATATTACTGTCCAACAGCGGGTCGCGACTGCGTGTTTGAAATGCCATGCCTACCTCGGTTCCTCATTTGGGCCATGCCTGCTGTTTTCGCAGGTCGCGGGCCCGGTCTTTTTCATGGGCTCCGCAACGGCCGACTGCTCGGACCGTCGCGGTGCAATTCAGTACAGACAGCTGCGCAATTTTATCAGCGCCGCCTCTGTTTGATCTTTGGGCGCCACCAGAGCGACGCGGATAAAACCCTTGCCCGGATTTTCCCCATCGACGTCCTGCGCCAGATAGGCACCGGGCAGCACCCGCACGCCGGTCTGCTGCCATAGCGTCAATGCAGCGGTCTCGCCATCCTCGACGGGCAGCCACAGGAAGAACCCAGCTTCGGGGGCCATATAGCCCGGCAATCCGGAGAACACCCGATCGGCGATCTCATATTTCTCTACATAGAGCGCCCGGTTTGCCACCACATGGGCCTCATCCGACCAAACCCGGGCGGCGGCGGCCTGCAGTGGCAGCGGCAAAGGCGCGCCGGCATAGGTGCGCAGCTGTTTGATCCGGGCCATGTTCTGCGGCCCGCTGGCAATCAACCCCGAGCGCAAGCCCGGCAGGTTTGACCGCTTGGACAGCGAGTTGAACAGCACCACCCGTTCCGGATCGGCGCCCAGCTCTTGCGCCACGGTCAGCACCCCCAGTGGGACGCTGTCACGGTAGATCTCCGAATAGCACTCATCCGCGAAAATCTTGAAATCATAGCGCTCGGCCAGCTGGATCAACTGGGTCCAATAGGCGCGGTCAGCCACCGCGCCCTGCGGATTGGCGGGCGAGCAGATATAGGCAATTGCAGTGCGGTTCAGCACCTCTTCGGGCAGGCTGGCATAGTCTGGCAGATGACCACTGGCCTGCGTGGCCCTCACAAAGACCGGCTCAGCCGCCACCGAAAGGGCGGCCAGCATATAGACCTGATAAAACGGATTGGGGATCAGCACCGCCGGTTTCAAACCAGCCTTCTGCTCAGGGCACAGGGCCATGGCCGCGTTATACAGCCCCTCGCGGGTGCCGTTCAGCGCCATAACTTGCGTTTCTTTGTCCATCACCGCGCCATAGCGGCGCTGGATCCAGGCGCTGATCTCGCCGCGCAGCTGGTCCGTGCCCTCATTAGGCGGATATTTATTAAAGCCGGCTGCGTTTTCGACAATGACATCCGTAACCCACTGAGGGAACGCGTGTTTTGGCTCACCAATGGTCATATGGACCACATCCCCACCCGAGGTGTGATGATCCAATAGCGCCCGCAAGCGCGGAAACGCATAGGCCGGAAGGTTCGAAAACCGCTCGGGAAAATTCATGTGCTAAGCCTCAAGTCCGGGATCATTTTCGCCCCGTTTTCCATAAGATACAGATCCGGCGGCAATCCGTCCAGCCGCCCGCAGCCAGTGATTTGGTTAATGTGGCTTTCAGGCCAAGGCCCGCTCAACCGCCGATCCAACCCGCAGCAGGGCTTCTTCACCATCGGGCGGCCCCAGCAGCTGCAGCCCGCAACTGGCGGTGCCTGTTGGCAGCGACAAGCCGCAGAGCCCCATCAGATTGCCGATCCGGGTGTTGCGCAGCGCCATCAGATTGGCGTGAACGTAATAGTCATCCTCGCTCAGCAATCGCGCCATGTTCGGCGGTAAAATCGGTGAGGTCGGGCACAGCACCGCGTCAAACCCCGCAGTCGCCTGATCCCAGACCATGCGGATCTGCTCTATCCTGGCCCAGGCGGCGACATAATCCGCGCCGCTGACATCGCCGCCGGCCCGGAACCGCTCCAGGATGGCCGGGAACATCAAATCGGGTGCCGCCTCGATCACCTCCCTCCACAGCCCGTAGGCCTCGGTGGTGAACAACACGCCGCTCAGCGCCATTGCCTCGGGCAGCTCGGACACCACCAGTGGCACCACCTCGGCACCCGCAACCCGCAGCCGGTCCAGCGCCGAAACATGGGCCGCGCGCACAGTGTCATCCAGATCATCCAGCGCCACCGTCTGCAGGTCGGCAAACCGGCGTCCCTTTAGGCTGGCACCGCGCAGATCGGCAGCGGGCGATCCCTCAAGCACCGCCAAGAACAGCGCCGCATCTTCGACGGTTCGGGCCAGCGGGCCAACAGTGTCAAATTTCAGGCACAGCGGCACCACGCCCTCAAGACTAATCCGCCCCGAGGTGGTTTTCAGCCCAACCAGATCATTCCACGCCGAGGGAATACGCACCGAGCCGCCGGTGTCGGTGCCAATGCCGCAGGCCGCCAGCCCAAAGGCAACCGAGGCAGCAGCGCCGGACGAAGAGCCGCCCGGAACCGCATCGGCGTCGTTGATACAGGGCGGCGTTTCCTTGACCGGATTCAGCCCCAGCCCGGAAAAGGCCAGCTCGCTCATATGGGTTTTGCCCAGACAGACGGTGCCCATGGCGGTGGCATTGCGCAGCACCAGTGCGTCTTGGTCCGGCACCCGGCCCAGCAACAGATCCGAGCCGGACTCGGTGCCCACGCAGGCGCTGTCGTACAGGTCTTTCCAGCTGATCGGCACCCCGTCCAGCACTGAGCGGCGCTGGCCGGCGCGGGCGCGTTTGCCTGCAGCGGTGGCCTCACTCAGCGCCCGATCATGGGTGACGCGGGCATAGATCCGGTCGCGCAGGGGATGGGCGTCGATGGCCTCCAGATAGGCTTGGGTCAGCTGCAGCGGATCAATCTCTCCACGGCCAATTCCCCGGCCCAGATCCGCCGCGCTCATTTTCAACCAGTCCGACATGTCTCATGGGCTCCCTTTAGCTGTCAAAGCGACGGTAACGACACTGCCGCCCATGGACAATCCCGAACACAGGCGCATAGTGCGGCGCATGAAAAACACATCCGATATCCTGATCGTTGGTGGCGGGTTGAACGGCCCGGCGCTGGCGCTGGCGCTGGCGCAGACCGGCTTTTCCGTCACCGTGATCGACGCGCTGCCGCAGGCCAAATTGCAAGACAGTGCCTTTGACGGCCGCGGCTATGCACTGGCCCTGGCGTCGCAGCGGTTGCTGCAGCAGGTCGGCGTCTGGCAGCATGTGGGAAGCGATAACGCCCAGCCGATGTTGGAAATCAAAGTCACCGATGGCCATGCCGGACAGGGCCCGTCGCCTTTCTTTATGCATTTCGATCATGCCGAGATCGAAGACGGCCCGATGGGCTACATGGTCGAGGACCGATTCCTGCGCCGCGCCCTGATCACCGCGATGGAGGCAGAGCCCGGCATCACCCTGATCAACCAGCGCCGGGTCGAGGCGCAACAGGTCGATGCCAGCGGTGTCACCCTGACGCTGGACGGAGGTGACACCCTGCGCGGCCGGATGCTGATCGGCTGCGACGGCCGCAACAGTGGCACCGCCCAACGGGGTGGCATCAAGCGCAGCGGCTGGGACTATGGCCAGACTGCGCTGGTCTGCGCCATCAACCACGAAAAACCACACCACGGCATTGCCCATCAGTTCTTCATGCCGCCCGGACCGCTGGCGATTCTGCCACTGCCCGGCAACCGGTCCTCCATTGTCTGGAGCGAGAGCACCAAAACCGCCGCAGCGATCCAGGCGCTGGATGACGTCGATTACATCGAGGCCCTGCGGCCCCGGTTTGGCGATTTTCTCGGCGAGATCAGCCTGGCCGGCAAGCGGTTCACCTATCCGCTGAACCTGACCCTGGCCAATTCTTTTGTCGGCGACCATCTGGCGCTGGTTGGCGATGCCGCCCACGGGATGCATCCCATTGCCGGACAGGGCCTGAACGCCGGGCTGCGCGATGTTGGGGCACTGGCGCAGGTGCTGACCGAGGCCCGCCGCCGCGGCGAGGATTTTGCCGCGGAGCTGGTGCTGCAGCGCTATCAGGAGTGGCGCCGGTTCGACACCGCAACATTGGCCGCCGCGACGGATCTGTTCAACCGGCTGTTTTCAAACGACAACCCGATACTGCGGCTGGGTCGCGATATTGGTATGGGCATTGTCGGCTCGCTGCCCGGCCTGCGCCGCAGCTTCGTCCGCGAGGCGGCCGGCCTGACCGGCGACCTGCCCAAACTGCTGCAGGGCAAAGGGATTTAGTCGCAACTTACCGAACCGGAGGGCCGGGCGCGGCCCGTGCCGCTTCGCGCCACTGGCAGATTATCTCTTATGGTTCTGGGAAATATACCACAAATCCGGGGCTGCGCCCGTTCACGCCTGAAATGATCCGCCGGATCATTTGCTAGAGGGCGATCACTCCAGCACGCGGGCTTCGTCCAGCAGCATCACCGGAATGCCATTGCGGATGGGAAAGGCCAGATTGGCCGCCTTGGACACCAGCTCCTGCGCCTCGGCATGATATTCCAGCACCGTGTGGGTCTTTGGACAAACCAGTGCCTCAAGCATATGACGATCAAAGGCGGGGGTCTGGGTCTCGGTCTCGGTCCGGGTCTCGGTCATTGCAGCATTTCCTCGCTGGAACCGCCTCGCAGGGCAAATTCGATCAGAGTGGTCAGGGTTTCACGTCTTGTGGCAAGCCCCGGGGCCTCTAGCAAGGCCTGTTTGTCCTCGGGGTCAAAGTCCAGCATCATCGACAGCGAGTTGATCAGCAGCTCGTCATCCGCGTCCTTCAGCACCTCCCAATCGGTCGACAGGCTGCGCGACGAGAAAAACCGCTCCAGCAGATCAAGGAACTCTGGCCGATCAAACCGGCTGTCATCCTCAACCCGGCCCAAATCCCGGTCAAAGCCTTCCCAGCTGACCTGACAGCGCCGATAGGGCGTAAAGCCATCGGTTTCTTGCTCGATCCGAAACCGGGACACCCCCGACAGGGTGATCAGATAGCGCCCATCCTCGGTTTCAGAGAACTGGGTCACCCGCCCGGCACAGCCAATATCGTGCAGGCCTTCGTCACTGCCCTGCCCGGCAAAGGGCTGCACCATGCCGATCAGCCGCTGCGGCGTCTTCAGGGCATCTTCCAGCATCATCAGATAGCGCGGCTCGAAGATATGCAAAGGCAGCCTTGACCGGGGCAGCAAAAGCGCCCCGGGCAAAGGAAACACGGCAACCGTGTCCGGTAAGTCTGTGGACTGGATCATTGACTTGAAATTAGCCCTCAGACGGGATTAGGCAAATATCATCGAGCTCAATTTACGGCGACCGTTAAGAACAATCGGATCTTCCGGCTTCAGAGCGTCAAAGACGGTAAACAACTGAGCCTTGGCAGCCGAGTCGTTCCACTCCCGATCGCGCCGGAACAGTTCCAGCAATTCCGCAACCGCCGCCTCGGCATCGCCCGCAGCATGCAGCGCCTGAGCCAGATCAAACCGCGCCTGATGGTCCGTCGGATCCGCATCAACGGCGCTGCGCAATTCCGCCACCGGACCGGCGTTTTCAGCTTGCCGCGCCAGCTCGATCTGCGCCCTGACGGCTTCGATCTCTGGGGCTTCGGCAATCTCGGCCGGGGCGCCGTTCAGCACCGCTTCGGCCTGATCCGCGTCCTCACCCGCCAGATGGGTCCGCGCCAGGCCGCCGTAAGCGGCTGCGTTTTTATCGTCTTCGCCAATCACCGCCGCAAAAATCTGCGCCGCATCCTCGGCCTCTCCCTCGGCCAGCATTGCTTCAGCAGCCTCCAGAGCATCGCCCAGACCGCCGTCAGCAGCGCCACCGCCAGCTTCGACAATCTTTGCAACAAAGGCGTCAATCTCAGACGGCGGCAAAGCCCCCTGAAAGCCATCAATCGGCTGGCCTTGGTAAAAGGCAAACACCGCCGGGATCGACTGCACCTGCATCTGACTGGCGATCATCTGGTTTTCGTCCACGTTGACCTTGACCATGGTCACCGCACCCTTGGCGCGGATGACAGCGGCTTCCAGCGCCGGGCCCAGAGTCTTGCAGGGGCCACACCAGGGCGCCCAGAAATCGACAATGACCGGCGCCTCCTGCGAGGCCTCGACCACATCCTGCATAAAGGTCGCCTCGGTGACGTCCTTGATCAAATCCGCCGCCGGGGCCTCGGCCCCACCAATGATATCTACCATAACCTTGCTCTCTCCATCGAACTTGCCCCCTATATGAAAGCTGCAGCGCAAGAAACCAAGAGAGGAGTTGACCAATTGTCCCGCTGCCGAATGGATATTTTCGGTTTGGGCGCAAGGGATGGCAAGGGATGAGCCGACATCGGCCCAATAGGCCAACCCACTGCGCGGTTACAACCGCATGTCACGGCGGCCAGGGGTGACACTCGCCGTGCTCAGCCGGATCTGATTGCGGCGCGGCTGTTGCATTTGCATTTGCATTGGTGATGCTCTGGAGCTACTGGAAACCGCGCGCCTTTGGTCGCCGGAACGACCGATAGAAACTGGCAGCGATGATCCATTGGGCAGCCACGCAACGGTCATATCCCCAATACATAGCTCCAAAGTCTCCCGCGCCTGCAGGTACATCGGCTACGCCGATTGACCTTGGCAGCCTTGGGCGTGGCGCCGCGCTTTGCGCG
>JABSSD010000218.1 GCA_013214575.1 Paracoccaceae bacterium
GCCGGGCTCCGCCCGGCGCCACGCCCAACGGGAGCGGGCATCGCCCAGATGCCTGGTGACGGGCGGGAGGTCCAAAACAGCGCCCGACACAGGGCCGGGCGTTGTTGATGCAGGAGAGCGGGCTGTGGGGCCTTAGCGTTCTTTCACATAGGGCTCACCGCCGGCCTTGGGCGGGATGGCCTTGCCGACAAAGCCGGCCAGGATCACCACCGTCAGGATATAGGGCAGTGCGTCCATCATCTGAACCGGGATGGTTATGCCGCCCAGCTCGATATTCTGGAACCGCAGGGCGACGGCCTGCAGCAGGCCAAACAACAGGCAGGCCCCCATGGCGTGCCAGGGACGCCATTTGGCAAAGATCAGGGCGGCCAGGGCGATATAGCCACGGCCTGCGGTCATGTCCTTGACAAAACCAGCCTGTAGCGAGGTAGCGAGGTAGGCGCCGGCAAGGCCACAGAGCACGCCGCAGATGCCCACCGCGGCAAAGCGCAGGCCAACCACCGAGATGCCAGCCGTATCCACCGCCTCGGGGTTTTCACCCACCGCGCGCAGGCGCAGGCCAAAGCGGGTGCGATAGAGCAGCCACCAGGAGGCGGGCACGGCCGCAAAGGCCAGGTAGACCAGAATTGAGTGGCCGGACAGCAGCTCGGCGTAAATTGGCCCAATCACCGGCACCTCTGCTATGGCCTCGGCAAAAGGCAAGGTAATGGGGCCAAAGCGGCCTTCGGCCATCAGCGATGGGGTTCGGCCGCCCTGCTGGAACCATCTTTGCGCAATCACCACCGTAAAGCCCTGCGCCAGCATGGTCACTGCCAGGCCGGAAATCAGTTGGTTGCCACGAAAGGTGATCGAGGCCAGCCCGTGCAAGCCGCTGAGCACCAACGAAGCGGCAATCCCTGCCAGCAGGCCAAGCCACACGTCGCCAGTGACGGAAGCAACCGCAGCCGAAAAGAACGCTGAGGCAAGCATCTTGCCCTCAAGGCCGATGTCGAAAATGCCTGCCCGTTCCGAGAACAGGCCGGCCAGACAGGCCAGCAGCAGCGGAGTGGCCAGACGCACTGTGCTGTCCAGAACCTGGATGAGTGTCAGGAAATCCATCAGGCTTTTCCCTTCCGAAATGCGATAAAGATTTTTTCAAGTGGCATCCGGACCATATTGTCCAGAGCGCCAGTGAACAGAATAACCAGCGCCTGGATCACTACGATCATTTCTCGGGGGATCTTGGTCCACAGGGCCAGCTCAGCGCCGCCCTGATACAGGAAGCCAAACAGGATTGCCGCAAGGAAGACGCCAAAGGGATGCGACCGTCCCATCAGGGCCACTGCGATACCGATAAAGCCGGCGCCTTCGGTGGAGTTCAGCACCAGTCGTTCGGCTTCGCCCATGACGTTGTTGATCGCCATCATGCCCGCCAGAGCGCCGGAGAGCAGCATGGCGATCATGGTGATTTTGAACGGTGAGATACCGGCGTAGAGCGCGCCTTGTTCGGATTTGCCATAGGCCCGGATCTCATAGCCCAGTTTGGTGCGCCAAATCAGCAGCCAGACAAAGACACAGGCGGCGAGGGCGACCAGGAAGCTGACATTGGCCGGTGCTGCCTTGGAGAACTCGATGCCCAAGGGGGCCAGCAACTCGTGCAGGGTGGGCAGGTGGACCGCATCGGGGAACCGGGCGGTGGCCGGGTCCATAGAGCCGGCAGGGCGCAGCACGTTGACCAGCACATAGTTCAGCACCGCCGCAGCGATAAAGTTGAACATGATGGTGGTGATCACGATGTGGCTGCCGCGTTTGGCTTGCAGATAGGCCGGAATGGCCGCCCAGGCGGCGCCAAAGATGGCAGCGCCAATAGCGCCGCCGGCCAGCGCCATCGACCAGTGGGGCCACGGGATATAGAGACAGACAAGGGCCGCACCCAGCCCGCCCAGCATCGCCTGGCCTTCGCCGCCGATGTTGAACATACGGGCGTGAAAGGCGACAGAAACCGCCAGCCCGGTGAACAGAAAGTTGGTGGCATAGTAGAGCGTATAGCCCCAGCCATAGGTCGATCCCAACGCGCCATCAACCATCAGTTTGACGGCTGCAACGGGATCTTCGCCAATGGCCAGGATCACCAGCGCGGAAATAGCGGCGGCCAACAGCAGGCTGATAAGCGGGATCAGCACCACATCGGCCCATTTGGGCATCTTTTCCATCTTATGCGGCCTCCCCGGCGACACCGGCCATCAACAGGCCCAGTTCTTTTTCGTCAGTTTCATGTGGCAGGCGTTCGCCCATGATGTGACCATCAAACATCACCGCCACACGGTCGGCCAGTGACAGGATTTCTTCCAGCTCGACCGAGACCAGCAGGATCGCCTTGCCCTGATCACGCAGCTCGACGATTTGTTTGTGAATGAATTCAATCGCGCCAATGTCGACGCCGCGGGTCGGCTGGCCGATCAGCAGCAGCTCCGGATTGCGCTCAATCTCACGCGCCACCACCAGCTTTTGCTGGTTGCCACCCGAGAAATTCTTGGCGGCGAGCCAGGGATCCGGCGGCCGCACGTCGAATTTCTTCATCTTGGCTTCGGTATCGGCGAGCAGGGCGGCGTTGTTCATGAAGATGCCGGATTGATACATCGGGTCGCGATGGTAGCCAAAGGCAATGTTTTCCCAGGCGTGGAAGTCCATGATCAGACCTTCGCTCTGGCGGTCTTCGGGGACATGGGCAATATGGGCGCGGCGACGGGCCTGACCGTGTGATCCGGACCCGGAGAGCGGCAGTTCGACGCCCTGCATACGGATCGAACCGGTGCCACTGCGCATGCCACCCAGCACTTCGAGCAATTCCGACTGGCCGTTGCCGGCAACCCCGGCGATGCCCAGGATCTCGCCTGCGCGGACCTGCAGGTTGATGCCTTTGACACGTTCTACCCCGTCGTCGTCGCGGACCGACAGGTTTTCGATCTCCAGCACCGGGGCCCCCGGCTTGGCCGGAGTCTTGTCCACTTTCAACAGCACTTTGCGGCCTACCATCAGCTCGGCCAGATGGGCCGGGCTGGTTTCCGAGGTCTTGACCGTGGCGGTCATTTCGCCACGGCGCATCACCGAGACAGTGTCGGTGATATTCATGATCTCGCGCAGCTTGTGGGTGATCAGGATGATGGTTTTGCCCTCTTCCCGCAGCCGGTGCAGGATGCGGAACAGCTGGTCGGCCTCGGGCGGGGTCAGCACTCCGGTGGGCTCGTCCAGGATCAGAATGTCGGCGCGGCGATACAGCGCCTTGAGGATTTCGACCCGCTGTTGCTGGCCAACACCGATTTCATCAATGCGGGCGTCGGGGTCGATGTTCAACTCATATTCAGCGGCCAGCTCTTTCAGAATGCGGCGGGCCTTGGCCAGCGATGGTTTCAATAGTCGGCCGTCCTCGGCTCCGAGGATGATATTCTCCAGCACGGTGAAGTTTTCCACCAGCTTGAAATGCTGAAACACCATGCCGATGCCAGCGGAAATAGCGGCCTGACTGTCAGAGATCACGGTGGTCTTGCCGTTGATCAGGATCTCGCCCTTATCAGCCTTATAGAACCCATACAGGATGCTCATCAGGGTTGATTTGCCGGCGCCGTTTTCGCCGATGATACCGTGGATGGTACCCGGGGCAACGCTGATCGAGATGTCCTTGTTGGCCTGGACCGGGCCAAAGGCTTTGGAAATGCCTCTTAGTTCAATGGCTGGGGTAACGGTCATTCACCAGTTCCTGTTCCGACGGATGTCTCTTTCTGCGCGCATGTGATGTCACTGGACAGGCCGGTGATGTCAAAAACGGATCTGAACACATGGCTTGCAAGCGCGACTAGGGAAAGGGCCGCGCATAGGTGCGCGGCCCCGTAGACTTGTTTGCGAGTAGGCTTAGAACTTCAGAGCCGGGCAGCTGTCGTCGGACATGTAGTTGTGCACGACCAGCTCGCCTGATGCGATTTTGGCCGATGCGGCATCCACTGCGGCCTTCATTTCAACACTGACCAGAGCGGCGTTGTGCTCGTCCAATGCATAGCCGACGCCGCCATTGGCGACCCCCATGTGAAAATTGCCGCTTTCAAGGTTTTCACCCTGGGTAAAGGCATCAAATACCGCGTTATCCACGCGCTTCATCATCGAGGTCAGAACCTTGCCCGGGTGCAGGTGGTTCTGGTTGCTGTCGACGCCGATTGACAGGATGCCTTCGTCTGCTGCGGTCTGCAGAACGCCAACACCGGTGCCGCCGGCCGCCGCATATACCACATCAGCGCCCTGGCTGATCTGCGCCTTGGTCAACTCAGAGCCCTTAACCGGGTCGTTCCAGGCTGCCGGGGTGGTGCCGGTCATGTTGGAAATGATTTTGGCATCGGGGTTGGCCGCCATGACGCCCTGGGCATAGCCACAGGCGAATTTGCGAATCAGCGGGATATCCATGCCGCCGATGAAGCCAACGGTGCCGGTTTCGGAGGCCAGAGCAGCCATCATGCCAACAAGATACGATCCTTCGTGCTCCTGAAAGCCGATGCCGCGTACGTTGGGCAGGTCAAGCCAGTCCACATCGATGACGGCGAATTTGGTGTCCGGGTAGTCCGGTGCGACCTGGCTCAGGGCGTCTGAGAAGGCAAAGCCAGCCATCACGATCGGGTTGGAGCCCGCTTCGGCGAAGCGACGCAGGGCCTGCTCACGCTGGGCTTCGGACTGCAGTTCAACTTCGCGGAACGTGCCACCGGTTTCTTCTGCCCAACGCTGAGCGCCGGCAAAGGCTGCTTCGTTGAAGCTTTTGTCGAATTTGCCGCCAAGGTCAAAGATGAGGGCCGGTTCGGCCAGAGCAGCGCCAGCGGTCAGAGCGATCGTAGCGGCCGCTCCCATCAGGGATTTCATCAGAGTCATGTGGGTACTCCCGGTTGTTTTTTGTTTGGGGCGACATTATGTATCAGCCGCCCAGGCAGAGACTTATCTTAAAAGGTGCAATGATTAAGGCCGTAGCCCGGCCAAGGGGTCAACCGCTTTTTGACCATTTGGTGTGATTTTGGGGTGTTGGCCTCGGGTCAACAGCTATTTGGCACCTGCGAAGGCCTGTCGCATCAGGATGGCGTCCACCGGCGGCGCGTTTTGGCGGCGGTAATAGCCGGGGCGATTCCCACAAACCGAGAAGCCGCAAACCCGGTAAAGATCAGTGGCGGCGGCATTGTCGGCGGCCACCTCCAGAAACCCGGTTTCTGCGCCGCGCTGAGTGGCCAATTGCCGCCAGGAGGTCATCAAAGCGCGCGCCAATCCCTGCCGTCGGTGGGCCGGGTGGGTGGCGATGGTCAGCAATTCTGCCTCGTCAACTATCACCCGCACCAGCGCGAAACAGCGCTCATCGCCGACCGCAAAGGTCAGCGGGCTGTCGAGAAACGCGGCAAATTCGGCTTTGGTCCAGGGCCGGGACTGGGTAAATGCAGCTGCATGGGTGGTGGCCATCGCCGCAGCAGATGGCGGGCTAGTCATCAAGCAGCCTCGGCGGCACATCCCGCGAGGGGGCGGCATCGGCGGCGCGCAGATACAGCGGCGCCGGGGCGGCAGTGATGGTGTCATAGCGCTGCGCGGCGCAGCGGGCGATGGCCTCGGCCATTCCTGCCGGGGTTGCCTCGGGCGCAAAGGCCAACCCGGCATCGTGGGCGGCCTCAGTGGCCTCGGAGACTGCCATCAGACGCGGTGCCTGATCCGGCAGTGCGGCATAGACCTGATCCCGTGGGGCAGGGATTGCGGCGAGCGCGCCCTCGGTCTGGCGCGCCTCAAAGCCGGTGACGCCGACAGCGGGTATATCAAGCCCCAGCGCCAGCCCGCGGGCGGCAGAGACGCCGATGCGGATGCCGGTGAAATTGCCGGGGCCCACCCCCACACCAATGGCTGTCAAATCGCTCCAGCTGGCACCGCCCTCAGTCAGGACCTCTTCCAGCAGCAGCATCAAGCGTTCGGCCTGGCCGCGGGTCATCAATTCTATGCGCTCGGCAATGATCTGGTCGCCGCGCAGCAAAGCGGCCGCGCAGTGCGCGGCCGATGTGTCAAACCCCAGTATCAGTGGCTCAGACGGCAACAGGACGGACCTCGGTCACTTCGGGGATATAATGGCGCAGCAGGTTCTCGATGCCCATTTTCAGGGTCAGAGTGGACGAGGGGCAGCCCGCGCAGGCACCCTGCATGTGCAGATAGACGACGCCGCGGTCAAAGCCGTGAAAGGTGATGTCGCCGCCATCCTGGGCCACCGCCGGACGCACCCGGCTGTCGAGCAGTTCTTTGATCTGGTTGACGATTTCAGCGTCTTCACCGCTGTGCTCGGCGTGACCCGAACTCGGCGCTGTGCCGTCCTCATCTATCACCGGCTGACCGGACTGGAAATGCTCCATCACCGCGCCCAGAATGGCTGGCTTGATGTGATCCCACTCGATGGCTTCTGCCTTGGTGACAGTAATAAAATCATTGCCAAAGAAGACACCGGTTACACCACTCACGGCAAAGATACGCGTTGCCAGCGGCGACTTGCCAGCGGTGTCTGGTGTGGGAAAGTCGGCGGTGCCAACTTCGAGTACGGCCTGACCCGGAAGGAATTTCAGCGTCGCCGGGTTGGGTGTGGATTCAGTCTGAATGAACATATCGGGTCTCCGTAAAGCTGCTACCGATATGCGCCCGACAGCCAATCAAGTCAAGGATTAGAACGATTCTAATTTGGCCCCCGATGCTTTCTGCGGCGCAGATACCGGGTTGCAGATCAGGTGATGGCTTCCAGCTTTTCCTTCGAGAGGTCGCCCGGCACTATGGTTATCGGGATCGGCAGGCTGCCCGAGGAGCGGCTGAGCTGGCTGACCAGAGGACCGGGGCCCTTGCGGTCATTGCCGGCCCCCAGAACCAGCACGCCGATGTCAGGATTGCTCTCGATATGGGCGATAATCTCCTGCACGGGTTCGCCTTCGCGGATCACCAGAACCGGGTCGATACCCTGACGGTCCCGCATCCATTTGGCAAATACCTCAAAATGCGCATGGATGCGTTCGCGGGCCTCCTCACGGATCATCTCGCCGACGCCGATCCAGTGATTGAACTCATCCGGGGGAATGATCGACAGGATTTCCACACCGGCACCGGTATTTGCAGCCCGCATGGCGGCAAAGCGCATGGCGTTCAGGCATTCGCGGCTGTCATCCAGCACCACTAGAAATTTGCGCATCTCGGTCCTCCACAATCCTAGTCAATCTGCCCGAGGGGGGGGGCGCTGTCCATCAGTTTCCTTGGTGCCCTTGCGGTGTATATGCGTGGCGTAGAGTGTGAGAACGATCGCCAGTATCAGCAGGCGGAACACATGGGCCGCCGCGACAAAGCTTGGATCCGCGCCCATTGCGGCGGCCACAATGATCATGGTTTCCAATCCGCCGGGGGCAAACCCAAGCAATACATCGGTGATCGGCAGTCCGGAAAGCCGGGCGGCTGGGATGGCAAAGGCAACAGCAAGACCTGATGTCAGGACAACAATAGACAGGCCGGCCAACAGGCTGTGGCGCAGGTCCTGCCAGCTCATGCCGCTAAAGCGGGTGCCGATCAGGCTTCCCATCAGCACCAGCGCCGCCTGGGCCAGCCAATCTGGCAGGGTGCCGGTGATCACAGAGGTCAGATGGGTGCTGGCCGCCACCATAATTCCGGCCAGCAGGGTCGGGGCTGGCAGCTTGAGCCAGTGCAGGATGGGAGACAGCGCCAGGGCCGCCGCAATTTGTAGCACAATCCAGGCCCAGGATGCGGAGCCATAGCCGCGTGGCAGGCCTGCCCCAATGTCCATCCCGGCAGCCTGCGCCGCCAGCGGCACCACCAGAGTCAACACCATAAGGCGGATCGACGCCAGCACCACCGGTCGCGTCAATGACAGTGACAGGCTGTCCGCCAGCGCAATCACCAGGCTCAGATGACCGGGAGCCGCGGCCAGAAAGGCTTCGTCGCGGCCAAAGGGCAGCAGGCGTGGCACCAGCCAACGGCCAATCCACGGCGTTATCAAAGTCAGAACTGCCAGCATGAAAAAGGCAATCGGCCAGCGTATCATTGCCTGAACACTGTCCGGGCCAATCATCGATCCGATGCTCAGCCCGACCAGTAGAAAACCTGCGTTTCGCAGCGCCGGGGCAATGCCGGTCTGCAGGCCGCAAAGGCCAGCAAGCGCAACCGCCACAGCTGGGCCGGCCAGCAAGCCCATAGGCATGTCTATGGCAAGTGCCACCAGTGCTCCGATCCCCCCGATAACAAGGGTCACGGCGCTCTGACGCAGGTCAGCCATTCGATCTGGCCCAATCCCAGTACATATCCCGCAGTTGCTTTGCCACCGGTCCAATTTGATACTGGCAATCGTCAAAAGCGGTAACCGGGGTGACCTTGTTCATATTGCCAGAGGTGAACACCTCGTCCGCCGCCTCGAAATCAGCATAGCCCAGCACCGTCTCATGTACGGTGATGCCATTGGCGCGCAGGTTGGTGATATGGCGGGCGCGGGTGATACCGCTAAGAAAAGTGCCATTGGCGATCGGGGTAAACACCTCGCCGTCGCGCACCATAAAGATATTGGCGGTGGCGGTTTCTGCCACATTGCCAAGGGCATCCAGCACCAGAGCGTTAGAGAACCCCTTGGACTGGGCCTCGCGGAGCATGCGGGCGTTGTTGGGATACAGGCAACCGGCCTTGGCGTTGATCACTGCGCTGTCCAGCACCGGGCGACAGAACCGGGTGCGGGTCAGGGTGGCGCTGGCGCTGGCAGGGGCCATTGGGATCTGCTCCAGGCAGAGCGCAAACCCGGTGGTCTCGGAGCAGGGAGCGATGGTGGTGACATCGCCGTCGATACCCCAGTACATCGGCCGGATATAGACTGCGGCGCCAGTGTCATATGACGCCAGACCTTCGCCTGCGATGGCCACCATGTCGCCAACAGTGACGGTAGGAGTCAGCATCAGGGCCTCGGCCGAGCGGTTGACGCGGGCGCAATGCAGGTCCAGATCAGGGGTCATCCCATCAAAGAGCCGGGCGCCGTCAAACACCGAAGAGCCAAGCCAGGCCGCGTGATCAGCCGCCCGCATGATCGGCAGGTTGCCGTCGTGCCAGCTGCCATTGAAATAAGTGCGGATATTGCTGCCAGTCGCCATCAGTGTGCCTCGGGGGAAAGTGGGGGTTGAGGGAGACTAGGCAGAGATGGGTCAGTCGTCCAGACCTTTTATGAGATGCGCCTGGGGCTGCGGTACGGCGCGCAAGAAACGGCCAGGCGGCTCAGCCCAGCCTTGGCTAGGGGGGGGCGTTGAAAGGGTGGTGTTATCCGGTGATGACGGGATTCTACTCGGCCTCATCTACAACCCATTGGTATTTGTCCACGCTTTGTAAGCCTTTGAGGCACCGACCGCTGAGGCGACGATTGCGAATTTCCAGCATAATTCTTGCCGCCTCGCCGAGCATTGGCGGGATGACATCGCGTTTCACCACGTCACTAAAGCTCAAACCGGGGCTTTTCTGCACCTCCAGTAGCCAGGGATTCAGGTCCTCGTCGAGTATCAGATCGGCGCCAAACACCGCAAAACAATCCCCTTGTTTCGGATAGTTTAGTTTCAGTTTTTCGCGCGACGCCAAGGAGACCGTATGAAGTATTAGCCGAATTTGCGGAATTAGGTGAGCCTGAAGGAAGTCTGCATCGGCAATTCCAAGCTGTTGGGACAAATAGCGCCCCAGGTCTTCGAATTTCCACTTCAAAACCACGCTCGGATCAAACCCGGGGTGGTTCTTTTGCTGATAAACATTGGTCACATGCACCAGTTGATTGGTAAAATCGTCAAGTTTGTAAGGCAAACTGTTGAGCCGCACCGTTGCCTCAGGATATAGTAACACAAGCAACGGATCGAGACTGGCAATAAGCCAGTAGACCCGAAGTTCGGATTTTCGACCCTCCAACAGCAACGGGTTGTTTATGTACCGCTGCATGATTCCCTGATCACGCTTGGCGGTGATGGGCTGCTGTCCCAGCGCCGCATATTGTGCCCGCAATTCATCGAATTGCCACATGATCTTGATGCCACGGCCCCTTGAATTGTTGCCGGGTTTGTAGATCCATAGATTGTCAGGCGTGTCGATCTCGGGCAGTTGGCTGAAAAACATTTGCCGCTCGGCGGGGTCATACAGCCGATAACTCTCCCGGTAAAATTGCGACATCACCAGTGAGCTTTTGGTTCGCCGCTGATCGTGTTGGGCCAGCGTTTCTGTCAAATACCCCTTGTTGATGATCGCCGACTCATTTTGAAAGTGATTGATGAGCTGGTAGGGGGCCAGATCGCCAATTTTCCGTTTGTAATTCTTGCGAAGCCAAAGAATTGCGGCATCCCGATGCTGGGATGTTTCTTTATGGCCTTCAAGATGCATCGCTTTTCTGGCCGCCCTGGAGCTCCGGTCAAAATAAATGTCGTCTGAAGCCATGGGATGTCTCGGCGAAATGAGGTTTGGGGAATCCTAGGCAGCAATGGGTCAGCCGTCCAGACCGTTATGCGTTCGGGGGGCTGTTGCGCGTAGGGGCAATTTGGCATCGGCCAGGGCAATGTTTGGGCGGCGCGGCAATGCGCCTCGGGGTTGCGTTTCACTTCTATACACAATCGAAAGCTCTAGTTATGGTTCCGGGTATAGATAATTGCTTGGATTGATCCCTGATGAAAACTCTTTTTCCAGCCCTCGTGGCTCTGCTTATTTCGTTTGCACTGCCTGCAAGGGCTGTCGAAATTCCCGGACAAGACAGCCCTGCCTTTCAGACCGCCCTGCAAGATTGGTTGGACGGGAAAGACATGACAGCGCTGACCCAACTGGCGGAACTGGCGCGACAGGACAATCGCGCCGCTCAGATATTTCTCGCGCGGGTGGCCGAAGAAACGCATCTTCATGCGCATGTTACCGGTTCTCTGCCCCGGGCTGAAAGAATGGCCTTGCTGCGCCAACCCGGCGGATTGTCGGGTAAAAGCTGGCTGAAGGCCGCGCAGGTGGATGTGCCTTTGGCAATGGCTATCTTGCAGTCCAAGAACATCAGAGAACGGGAGAGAGCAGGAGCGACTCTCTTGGAATACGGCGAATCCACTCTAGCGCTCAGGCTGGCGAATACGCTCATGCAGAATTGGCAGTTTTCCGAAGCGCGCCGGATACTTGTGTTGATGGACCTAAGCCTCGGCGCGGTTAAGGTCCTGATGTTTTCGGTTGTAAATAAAGGCGCTATGGGGCGCCCGTTGTTTGGGCCAGAAGAACATCGTGTTCAAAATCATGTCGACCCAGTGACTGGTATCAGCGTTGCTGCTCAACTCGCTGTTTTCCCTGAACCGCTCCGTGTTTTCTTTGAAGACAAGCGATATAGAGAGTTTGTCTTGACAGGTGTGATGGAGGTTCCTGAGCTTGAACCTGCCATAAGCTGGTGCAGTGCCCATTGTGGAAGGAGTGTTCCACAGTGTGTCCTTGCAGCTTCGTTTGTTGGTCAAGGAAAATATAGTCCATTTTCCAGTCCAGTGGAGAGCCTGTTGCCGAATGATGTGTATTGGTCCAGTTCCAGAATTGAGGCGGATATCGCCCGAAGTGCGCCTGACCTAACTCACTACGGCAAGTATCTTCGCAAGTATGACGCATGTTTTGTTGAAACAGTGAACGCTTTTCAAGCACAGGCGCGCTGAGTCCGTTTTGCGACTGCGCGCCGCCAGGCGCGCCACGCCCAAGGGGAACGGGGGCATCTTTGATGCTCCCGTTCCGGGCGGGAGACCATGGGTGCCGACCTCAGGACGCGGGCTTCAAGCCGTGTTTTGCCAGCGCCGCGGTGGCCGCTTGCTGCCAGCGGGCCTTGAGCGCCGCGTTGCTGGTCTTGCGCAGCCCCATGGCCCTGAGCCCGTCGAATTTCTGCGAACTTTCAGTGCCAAAGCTGGCGGCGACGCGGGGCCACCAGTAGTTTACCAAACCCTGCAAGGCGGCGGCGGGGCGCTGTTCGGACAGGTTGCTCAGGCCTTTGTCCGCCAGTTCGGCATGCTGTGCTTCGATCGGCAGGATGGTGCGAAAAGCCTCGGCCAGGGGCTGGTAGGAGACCTGCTGCAACTCATCAAGCTGCACCGCCACAGCGAGCCCCATCAGCAGGTTCATCACCACCGCATCTGCCCAGCCGGTGAGGGGGGCGTTGAACACCGCCAGCCGCATATCGTGATCGCTGCGATGCTGGGTGACAGCAGCGTCCCGGGGCAGGCGTGCGGTCCAGGGGTGGTGGCTGGCATAGCGTGTGGTGTCGGCGCCAAACTCTCCCATCAGGGTCAGGACACGATCGGCGTTGGCGGTCTTTTCATACACGATCCGTGCCGCTGCCATTCGTTCGCGGACACCGGGGCCGGCGTTGATCACCTCGGCAAAACCTGCCGCGCCGGCCAGTTCGCTGTCGACAAAGATCGCCATGATTTTCATCAACTCAGCGCGGTAGCGCGGCGGCACATTGCTGGGACTGGTCAGCACGCCGCCGGCGGCGAGGTAGTTTTCAATGCTCATATCATCGGCCATGGTGGTCTCTCCATCCAAACGTTCTATTGATCGTAGTCTACCACCACGGTGTCGGTCACCGGATAGGACTGGCAGGACAGGACATAGCCCTTTTCGACTTCGTAATCCTCGAGCGAGTGATTGACCGCCATTTCCACTTCGCCTTCGATCACCTTGCAGCGGCAGGTCGAACAGACCCCGGCCTTGCAGGCATAGGGCACATCCATATCATTGCCCAAAGCGGCATCGAGGATTGTCAGATCCTTGGCCATCTCGATGGTGCGGGTGGCGCCGTCCAGGGTGATGGCGGCGCGGGTCAGATTGCCACTGCTGGTGGCACCCGCCGAGACCGCCTTGCGGGCTGCGCGGCCCGGTTGGGCGCTGGCAAACAGTTCGAACTTGATTTGGGCGTCGTCCAGGCCGGCGGTGCGCAGGGCAGATGCGATGCCCAGCATCATCGGTTCGGGACCGCAGATAAAGGCGGTGTCGGTGTTTTTGATGTCGATCCAATGCTGGAACAACAAAGCGCACTTCTCTTCTGTCACCAACCCGGTGAACAGGTCGATTTCCTGCGCGTCGCTTTCCAGGATGTGGATCACGTTGAGGCGGGTCATATAGAGGTTCTTCAGGTCCTCCAGCTCCTCGCGGAACATGATCGTGTTCACCCCCTTGTTGGCATAGACCAGCGTAAAGCGCGAGTTGGGCTCGGCGGCCAGGATGGTCTTTAGGATCGACAGCACCGGGGTGACGCCTGATCCGCCGGCAAAGCCGAGGTAGTGTTTGCTGGCATCCGCCGCAACCGGAGTGAAGAAGCTGCCCATCGGCGGCATCGCCTGCAGAGTGTCGCCGACCTTCAGGTCCTGATTGGCCCAGGTTGAAAAGGCACCGCCGTCAACGCGTTTGATGCCAACCTGCAAGATACCGTCGTCTTTGCCCGCACAGATCGAGTAGGACCTGCGCAGTTCTTCGCCGTCAAAGTCGCGGCGAAAGGTCAGGTACTGGCCCTGGGTAAAGTCAAAATGCTCAGCCGCGCCATTGACGGGCTTGAGGGTGACCACCACGGCGTCGCGGATGGTCTTGTGTATGTCTGTAACGGTCAGGTCGTGAAAGCGCGCCATGGGTGTCTCCTCAGATGCACTTGAAATAATCAAAAGGTTCAAGGCAGTCTTGGCAGCGCCAGTGAGCCTTGCAGGGGGTCGAGCCAAACTGGCTGACCTTGGTGAGGTTGGTACTGCGGCAGTTCGGGCATCTTTCCGGTCCGCCTGCGGGTTGCGGCGGCGCGATGCCGTAGGCTTCCAGCTTGTCGCGGCCCTTATCGCTGAGCCAATCGGTGGTCCAGGCGGGGGAGATCTGGGTTTTCAGTTGCAGTTTTTCGATGCCGTGATCGCGCAGCGCGGTTTCGATATCGAGGTTGATGATCGAGGTTGCCGGGCAGCCCGAGTAGGTTGGCGTGACCGAGACGGTCAGCATATCGCCGTTCCACTCGACGCCGCGAATGATGCCCAGATCCACCAGCGAGATCACCGGGATTTCCGGATCAGGCACGCCGTCCAGCCATTGCCAGATCTGCTCTGAGGAGGGTCGCGTCATGTCCATGCCTTCCTTGGGTTTCAAACGTCGCGTCTTGCACCGGAATTTTTGAAAATTCCGTCCCGGTTTCTTGCAAGAAACCGGATGTAATTGCTGGCCGGTTACCAGTTGGCGCCGGGATAGGCGCGTTGCAGCCATTGCATCTGGGTCAGCAGATGGCCCAGGTGTTCGGTGTGCATCTTGCCGCTGCGACCGCCCTTGTGGCCAAAGCTGCTGTCCGGGATGGTCAGCGTGGCCGTCGCCAGAATACGTCCGATCAAGGCATCGTATTCGTCGCGCAAGCTGGCCGGGTCGGGGGCGATGCCGGCGGCAACCATTTCGGCGTCGATGGCATCCGACTGGAACATCTCGCCCACATAGGGCCACAGATAATCCAGCGCCTCTTGCATGCGGCGATGGCTTTCCTCGGTGCCGTCGCCCAGACCAACAACAGTGTCGGCAGAGCGCTCCAGATGGTAGGCCACTTCCTTGCTGGTTTTCTCGGCAATACCGGCAACCCGGCTGTCCGAGGATGTCATCAACCGGCCCAGCTGGATCGAATGCCAGGCATCAAACAGGAACTGGCGCATCAGGGTGCGGCCAAAGTCACCATTTGGCACCTCGACCAGCAGAATATTGCGAAAATCCCAGACGTCGCGCAGGAAGGCGATGTCATCAGCAGATTTGCCTTCGCCCTCAACCTCGCCCGCAAGACCCAGCCAGAACCGGGTCTGACCGATCAGATCCAGCGCGGTATTGGCCAGCGCAATGTCTTCCTCCAGCACCGGCGAATGGCCACACCATTCGCTGACCCGGTGGCCCAGGATCAGGGTGTTGTCGCCCATCCTGAGCAGAAACTGCAGGAAAGCCTGGTCCCTTGTGATTGGGGCGGTCATTACATAGCTCCAATATCGTCAGGAATGTCAAAGAAGGTCGGGTGGCGATAGACCTTGGATTCCGAGGGCTCATACAGCGGGCCTTTGTCGCTGGGCGAGGAGGCGGCGATGTGGTTGGATTCGACCACCCAGATCGACTGACCTTCGTTGCGACGGGTATAGACGTCGCGGGCGTTCTTGATCGCCATTTTCGCGTCAGGCGCGTGCAGGCTGCCCACGTGGCGGTGGCTCATGCCGTGCTGGCCGCGGATAAAGACTTCCCAAAGGGGCCATTCGTTTTTCATGTTCAATTCCTCCTCGAGAGATTATTCGGCTGCAACCTTGGCAGCGGCTTTCTTTCTGGCGTGGGCCAGCAGCCCGTCGCGGACCCATTTGCCGTCGTCCCAGGCCTTGTTGCGGGCGGCGAGCCGGTCGACGTTGCAGGGGCCGTTGCCTTTGATCACATCAAAGAACTCGGACCAGTCGGGATCGGTGTAATCATAATGGCCGCGCTCCTCGTTCCACTTGGTGCCAGGATCCGGCAGGTCGAGACCGAGGAATTCGATCTGTGGCACGGTTTGATCGACAAACTTCTGACGCAGCTCGTCATTGGTGTTCATCTTGATCCGCCAGGCCATCGACTGTTCCGAGTGGACCGAGTCCTTGTCAGGAGGGCCAAACATCATCAGCGCCGGGAACCACAGACGGTTGACGGAATCCTGCGCCATTTTCTTTTGCGCCGGGGTGCCTTCGGCCATCTTGCGGATGGCGTCAAACCCCTGCCGCGCGTGAAAGCTTTCTTCTTTGCAGACCCGGACCATGGCGCGGGCATAGGGGCCAAACGAGGTCCGCTGCAGCGGCACCTGGTTGATGATCGCAGCGCCATCGACCAGCCAGCCCACGGCGCCGATGTCGGACCAGTTCAGGGTTGGGTAGTTGAAGATCGACGAGTATTTCATGCGGCCGTCCAGCAGCATTTCGGTCAGATCATCCCGCGATACGCCCAGCGTTTCGGCGGCACAGTACAGATACAAGCCATGGCCGGCCTCGTCCTGCACCTTGGCCAGCAGGATCGCCTTGCGCTCTAGCGTCGGGGCACGGGTGATCCAGTTGCCCTCGGGCAATTGGCCAACGATTTCACTATGGGCGTGCTGACCAATCTGACGGATCAGGGTCTTGCGATAAGCCGGCGGCATCCAGTCTTTCGGCTCGATTTTCTCACCGGCGTCGATACGGGCCTGAAAGGCGGCCTCTTGCGGGGTCATTTCGGCGGTGGTTTTGACATCTTTGCCGGTTGATTGAACCATCTGTGCATACATAATTCAGGTCTCCCTTATCATTCTGGTCGCGCAATTGGGTCCGAAAACCGGTGCCCACTTTTCGGATCGCGCTTTAAACGCGTTCCAGGATCAGGGCGGTGCCCTGCCCAACGCCGACGCACATGGTGCACAGCGCATAGCGCCCACCGGTGCGTTGCAATTGATAGGCGGCGGTCAGAACCAGCCTGGCTCCGGACATGCCCAGCGGGTGGCCAATGGCGATGGCGCCGCCGTTGGGGTTAACATGGGGTGCATCATCGGCAACGCCAAGTTCGCGCAATGTGGCCAGCCCCTGGGCCGCAAAGGCCTCGTTCAATTCTATCACATCCATCTGCTCAATGGTGAGCCCGGTGCGGGCCAGCAATTTCCGGGTGGCGGGCACCGGGCCGATGCCCATGATGCGGGGCTCAACCCCTGCGGCCACCATGCCAACAATCCGCGCCATTGGCTTTAGCCCGTTTTTGGCAGCGGCGGCTTCACTGGCCATCAGAATGGCCGCAGCACCGTCGTTGACGCCACTGGCATTGCCGGCGGTCACGGTCATCTCCGGGCCGTTGATGCCACGCAGTTTGGCCAGCTTGTCGGCGCCTGAGCCGGGGCGGGGGTGTTCGTCCGTATCGATAATCACCGGATCGCCCTTGCGCTGTGGCACATGGACTGAGGTGATTTCGTCACCAAAGACACCAGCCTCATGGGCGGCGGCCCAGCGGGCCTGCGACCGGGCCGCAAAGGCATCCTGATCCTCGCGGCTGATGCCATAGTCGGCTGCAACATTGTCAGCGGTTTGCGGCATCGAGTCGGTGCCGTATAATTTGTCCATCTTTGGGTTGACGAAGCGCCAGCCGATGGTGGTGTCGTAAACGGCATTGGCACGGCCAAAAGCCGATGTTTGCTTGGGCATCACAAACGGCGCCCGGCTCATGCTTTCCACACCGCCGGCGATGGCCATGTCATAGTCGCCAGCCTTGATCCCGCGTGAGGCCATGCCCACCGCATCCATGCCGCTGGCGCAGAGGCGATTGATGGTGGTACCGGGCACCTCGCATGGCAAGCCGGCCAGCAGCGCCGCCATGCGGGCCACGTTGCGGTTGCTTTCGCCGGCCTGGTTGGCGTCACCATAGATCACATCGTCGATGCTGGCCCAGTCCACCTGAGGATTGCGGGCCATCAATGCGGCGATCGGCAAGGCCGCAAGATCGTCCGTGCGCACCGACGACAAAGCGCCGCCATATCGGCCAATGGGGGTCCGGGTTGCGTCGCAGATAAATGCGTCCATGGTTTTGTGTCTCCTCGATCGGTCAAAAATAATCCGACCGGTAGGTCGGTGATAGGGCTTGCTACGATTCGTGGCAAGGGAAATGTAACAATATGTGGCCTGCGTCGAATAAACTGTAACGTATCATGCAAATGGCCTGGGTGGTTTAGGAGCCGTATTGCAGGATGTCATTCAGATAGGCTGTATCTTGAATTTGGAAATATGTCTGACCGACAGGGGTAAAGCCGTGGCGCTGGTAAAATGCGATGGCCCCGGTATTTTCAGAGTTCACCGCCAGCCAGGGCTGCGCCCAATTTCGCGCCTGGCCCTGCTCCAGGGCCGCGCGCAGAAGCTGCAGGCCGATGCCTTTTCCCTGATGGCGGGGCTGGACGTAAAGCGTGGCAATTTCGGTATCTGAGGCGCTGCCCGCTGGCGGAGTCTGGCAGCTGCGTAGCCGGATGTAACCGTCAATGCCGGTGCGGTTCTGGGAGACCAGAAGCAGTTCAGATGGGTCATCCAATATCCGGGCAAAGCGATCCGCAGTGAATTCCGCGAGGGCATAGTCGGCAAAGAAGCCGCTGATGCCCTCGCGGATATAGCTGTTAAGCCAAACCTCGATCGACAGCGCCGCCAGACTGGAACAATCGGTGGCAAGGGCTGGCCGCAGAGCGGCAACGGGGGCGGTGGGCATTGTAAATCACCTTTGTAAAAATCAGGGCAGCACAGCGGC
The DNA here is from genome assembly GCA_013214575.1 of Paracoccaceae bacterium. Lineage (GTDB taxonomy): Bacteria > Pseudomonadota > Alphaproteobacteria > Rhodobacterales > Rhodobacteraceae > Parasedimentitalea. Next base: position 18,280 of record JABSSD010000218.1, read on the forward strand.
CTTCTGATGCAAGGCCTGGATTTGACCAAAACTCAGATTTTCTGAATTGTACAGGACGGTGGTCTGCTTTGCCTGGGCGCGTCATTTTCCGGGCGGGGTGATGCAAACTGGTTGCGTTCAGCGGGGGCCGCGCAACAAACGCCACCGCGCCGCGCAGCGGCGCCACCGAAGGCGCGGGCCCGAAGCCCTGCTTCGGGCCCGCCATGGTATCTGGTGGCGCCCAACCTGCGGCCGGGCGCGGCTGCGGCCGACCGAGAGCTCAGGTCGTAGCTGCAAAGCTGGCATCCAGTGCGGTCAGAATACCCGTGACGTCATCGGCAGTGAGCACCAGCGGTGGTGACAGGATGATATTGGCCCCTGAGATCCGCGCCATGGCCCCTACGCGATAGGTCTCTTGCTGGATATCGGTGATTGTTGTCTTGTCGATCGCTGTTTTGTGACAGCGGCCCGAGATCAGTTCCATCGCGCACATCAACCGATGTCGACAACGCTGCCGCTTCGGCGCGGCGGGCATTTGACGATGGCCGCTGGTCGCGTCAGTCCCCCGCCGCACGGGAGTAAGGTGCTTTTTGCCATTGCTGACCGGATTGAGGCCGAGGCAGTGAGCCTCGGCGGTTATGGACGTGCCTTGACAACGTCCTACCTTCGGAAGGTTATGCTGGATCAGGCATTAACTCAGGGTACATCAGGTTGTCCTGAGGCTCTGAAATTTTGGTCCCAAGCAGGTTCGGCAGTCAAGACGTGGCCTCCCCCATAGCAAACACAGAGTACGCAGATTTGCGGCTCTCACCGGCCTTAAAACGAGACCCTGTAGTCCCAGCGGACTGCGGAGGATCAGGACAGGCCCCGGTGGGGTGTCTGCCCGACAAATACGAACATTATCTACCAGGTCGGCTATGCGCCTCCACATCCACTACAGAGAGATTCCCTCCCGCCTGGGCTCGCCCTTCAAAGAAAGGGGGGCTCTCGGTGATGGCGGAAGCGACGCAGATCTCCAGCCTCGGCCAAGATCATGAGGGCGTTGATCGCACCGATGCCGGGGACTGATGTCAGCAGTTGGCAATCCTCACGGTCGGACAAAAGCGCAACAGCGCGCGCCTCGATCTCGTTGAATTGCCAAATAAGGCTCCGGCCATCGTCACAGAAATGACCCGTGGTGCGACGCTGTTCCAGCGCCAAGTGTTCGGACCAGTCACGCCCATAACCGGCTTATGGCCTCCGCAGCGCTGACCACAGAGGAAAGACGCAAAGTGGCCGGTGTTCTGTGTGGGGAGATGTCGCAGGCAACCGGCCCGGTGGCCATGTTGTTGCCCCGGAAGGGCTGCAACGAATGGGACCGGCCCGGTGGTGATCTGCATGTGCTGGACTGTCATATCAAGGGCCGGGCTTTCAGCACATCTGCACTGAAGCTGTTTGACGTCTGGTTGCAGAGTGGCACCGTGAAGGCGGGGTAGAAAAAGGGGCCGTGGTCTGGCTCATGGGGGGGATGCCGTCACAGAGCTTGCCAAATTGCGCCGTTTCGATACAGCTGACCGGTAAGACCTCTAACACCGGATTTCCCCCATGCAAATTGCCACTACTCCCAATCAGTCCTCGTATGATGTTGTAATCATTGGAGGCGCCATGATGGGGGCCTCGGTGGCCTGGTTTCTGGCCAATCATCCCGGTTTTGACGGCTCGGTTCTGGTGGTAGAGCGCGACCCTGGATATGAGCTGAGCTCGACCGCTCATAGCAACAGCTGCATTCGCCAGCAGTTCACCCAGCCGATCAACGTGCAGGTCAGCCAGTTCGGCGCCGATTACCTGCGCAATTTCCGCCAGTACATGGGCGGCGACCCGGAGGTGCCCGAGCTGCATATGCAGAGCTTTGGCTACCTGTATCTGGCCTCCACGGCTGCGGGCGAGCAGGTGCTGCGGGCGGCGCAGGCAATGCAGGCGGCTGAGGGCGCGGCGACGCAGATCCTGACGCCTGAGATGCTGGCCGAGAAATTCCCGTTCTACAATCTGGCTGGCATTCGGGTGGGCAGCCACAATCCGGTGGACGAGGGCTATTTTGACGGTGGATCCATGTTCGACTGGTGGCGGCGCAAAGCAAAATCTGCCGGCGTTGAAACCATCCGGAATGAGGTCACGGGAATATCTCGGGACGGCGCGCGCGTGACTGGGGTAGAACTGGCGGATGGCACCCGGGTTGGCGCTGGCCATGTGGTGAATGCGGCAGGTCCGCGCGCCGGGTTGGTGGCGCAAATGGCGGGTGTCTCGCTGCCGGTTGAGCCGCGCAAACGCTATACTTTTGTGTTTGAAGCGGCCCGGCCTCTGGCGGTGGATCTGCCGCTGACGGTTGACCCCTCTGGCGTGCATGTGCGCAGCGACGGTAAATATTACATGGCTGGCTGCCCGCCGCATGAGGACCCGGCGGTTGCGCCGGACGACTTTATTGCCGACCATAGCCTGTGGGAAGAAAAGGTCTGGCCGGCTATTGCCGAGCGCATTCCGCAGTTCGACGCGCTAAAGCTGATGCAGAGCTGGGTCGGGCATTACGCCTATAACACTCTGGACCAAAACGCGATCCTCGGACCACATCCGGAGGTTGGGAATTTCATGCTGATCAACGGCTTTTCCGGGCATGGCTTGCAGCAGTCCCCGGCCATGGGGCGGGGGCTGGCCGAGTGGATCGTCTCGGGGTGCTATGAAACGCTGGACCTGTCGCCTTTTGCCTATGATCGGATTGCGGCGGGTCGACCCTTGCTGGAACAGGCGATAATCTGACCAGGCCAGCGCGCCGATCGATGCTGAACAAGTGACGTAGGGTTCGATCATCGCCGCCACACCAAAGGGCTTGGCGGCGATAGGTCATCCATGGCTAGACTAACACAACATCGGGGCACAGCAGTGATGCGCCCCATCTGATAAGGGGAAAACGGATGAGCGACGCCATTAGATATGAACGGGTTGGTGACATTGCGGTGCTAACAGCGCAGAATCCGCCGGTAAATGCACTGGGACTTGATGTGCGTCGGGGGCTGCTGGCCGGGTTTGAGCGGGCCGAGGCCGAGGGTGCCAAAGCGGTGCTGATCTACGGCGATGGGCGCACCTATTTCGCCGGCGCCGACATCCGCGAATTTGGCAAGCCAATTCAGGCCCCCAGCTTTCCCGACCTATGCACCCGCATCGAAGCCTCGCCGCTGATTGTGGTCTCCGCCCTGCATGGTACCGCGCTGGGCGGTGGGCTGGAGGTGGCGCTAAGCTCACATTACCGCATCGCAGTGCCAAGCGCCAAGATGGGGCTGCCAGAGGTCAATCTGGGTATTCTGCCCGGTGCAGGTGGCACCCAGCGATTGCCTCGGGTGGCCGGGGTCGAGATGGCACTGGATATGATTACCACTGGCCGTCCGATTGGCGCTGCCAAGGCGCTGGAAAATGGCATCATCGACCGTGTTGTCGAGGGGGAGCCGCGCGATATCGGTCTCGCCTATACCCAGGAGCTGCTGGAGGCTGGCGCGCCGCGTCGTGCGGTCTGTGACCTGCCTGCGCCCAAAGGCGTGGATTTCGACGCAATGCACGCTGCGCTGCTTAAGAAAGGCCGGGGCCAGATGTCTCCGGCTACTGCATTGCGGGCGGTACAGGCGGCCTGCGAGGCGGACAGTTTCGCGGCCGGGCTGCAGCGCGAACGGGAATTGTTCATGGAGCTGATGAACTCGGACCAGCGGCTGGGGATGATCCATGCGTTCTTCTCGGAGCGTGCGGTTTCAAAACTGCCCGAGCTCAAGGGCGTTGCGCCGCGCCCGCTGGCTGAGGTCGGTGTCATTGGCGGCGGCACCATGGGGGCCGGTATTGCCACTGCGGCGCTGTTGTCAGGGCTGAAAGTCACCCTGCTGGAAATGACCGAGCCGGCTGCCGCTGCGGCCCGGGACCGAATTGAGGGCAACCTGAAGGGGGCGGTGAAACGTGGCAAGATCAGCGCCGATCAATTCACCGCGCTGACCAACGAGGCGCTGTCGCTGGCCACGGATTACAGCGCTTTGGCGCAGGTCGATCTGGTGGTTGAGGCCGTGTTTGAGGACATGGCGGTGAAGAAAACCGTGTTCACCCAGTTGGATGCCGTCTGCAAGCCCGGTGCAATACTGGCGAGCAACACTTCCTATCTGGATATCAATGAAATCGCCGCCTGCACCTCGCGACCTGAGGACGTGATCGGGCTGCATTTCTTCTCGCCTGCCCATGTGATGAAGCTGCTTGAGGTGGTGGTGGCAGACAAGACCGCAATCGACGTTGTTGCCACCGGCTTTGCACTGGGCAAGATGCTGGGTAAGATCTCGGTGCGCTCCGGGGTTTGTGATGGCTTTATCGGCAATCGCATTCTGGCCGCCTATCGCACTTGCGCCGACCACATGATCCTGGATGGCGCCAGCCCTTATCAGATCGACGCTGCCATGACCGCGTTTGGCTTTGCCATGGGGCCATTTGCGGTGGCCGATCTGGCCGGGCTTGATATCGGATGGGCGGCGCGCAAACGGCTGGCGCCAACGCGCGATGCCCGCGAACGGGTGCCCAGCTTTCCCGACAAGCTGTGTGAAGAGGGCCACTTCGGCCAGAAAACCGGCAAGGGGTATTATGTCTATGAGGCGGGCAAACGGGGCGGCACTCCGAACCCGGATGTGCCGGGGCTGATTGAGGCCAACCGCGCCGATCTGGGCCTTACCCCGCGCGCCTTTACGGACGCGGAAATCACCCGCCGCTATATGTGTGCCATGGTCAATGAGGCGGCATTGGTGGTGGGCGAGGGCATTGCCCGGCGGCCGCTGGACGTGGATATGACGCTGCTGTTTGGCTATGGCTTTCCGCGCTACCACGGTGGGCCGCTGAAATGGGCCGATATTGTCGGGCTGGACGGCATTCTGGCCGATATCAACACCTATGCGAAAGGCGATGACTTCTTCTGGCAGCCCGCGCCCCTGCTGCAGCAACTGGTGGCGGAGGGTCGTTGCTTTGATGATCTGAACAAGGAGGCCCGTTGAGATGAAACAGGCTGTTATTGTCTCCTCCGCCCGCACCGGGCTGGCCAAATCCTTTCGCGGATCGTTCAACATGACCCATGGCGCCAGCCTGGGCGGCCACGCGGTGCAGGCCGCCGTCGCCCGCGCCGGAATTGATCCCGGCATGATCGAGGATTGCGCCATTGGCTGTGGCTTTCCCGAGGCAGAGACCGGCGGTAATATCGCCCGCCAGATTGCGCTGCGGGCGGGGCTGCCGATCAGCGTTGCGGGCATGACGGTGAACCGGTTCTGTTCCTCGGGGTTGCAGACCGTTGCCCTGGCCGCCAATGCGATCACCTCTGAGGGCGCGGGCCCGATGGTCGCAGGCGGTGTCGAGAGCATCTCGATGGTGCAGCCCAAGCTGCGCGCGGCGCAGGACGCCTGGATTGCGGAACACAAGCCCGCCATCTACATGGCAATGATCGAAACTGCCGATATTGTGGCGCAGCGCTATGGTATCAGCCGCGAGGCGCAGGACCAATATGCGCTGCGCAGTCAGCAAAGGATTGCAGCCGCACAGGCGGCGGGATTGTTCGGTGATGAAATCGCTCCGATGTTGACCACCATGGCGGTCAAGGACAGGGACAGCGGCGAGGTCTCGATGCACGAGGTCACCGTGGACCGGGATGAATGCAATCGCTCCAATACGGTGATCGAAGGGTTGCAGGGGTTGAACCCGGTGCGCGATGGCGGCTTTGTCACCGCCGGCAATGCCAGCCAACTGTCGGACGGTGCGGCGGCGCTGGTGCTGATGGACAGCAAACAGGCCGAGCAGCAGGGGATTGAGCCGATGGGCGCCTTCAAGGGCTTCTGTGTTGCAGGCTGCGAGCCAGACGAGATGGGCATTGGCCCGGTGTTTGCAGTGCCGCGTCTGTTGCAGCGTCACGGGCTGAAAGTTGAAGACATTGATATCTGGGAGCTGAACGAGGCCTTTGCATCACAGGCGCTGTACTGTCGCGACCGGCTGGGCATCGACGATGCGAAATGCAACGTCAACGGCGGCTCCATTGCCATTGGTCACCCCTTTGGCATGACCGGCGCCCGGATGACCGGCCATATCCTGCGCGAGGGCAAGCGACGCGGGGCCAAGCTGGGGGTGGTCACCATGTGTATCGGCGGCGGCATGGGCGCGGCGGGTTTGTTCGAGATTTACTGAGGTAGCCGTAAGAAATAAGGGCGGCGCCCGAACATGGGTGGGTGCGAAAGCGCCCTCCCATGGGGAGGGTCGGGCGCGGCCCGGCGGTGCCGCCGGGCAAGACAGTGAGAAGGAGTGCATCCATGGACTTGAGTTTCTCTGCTGAAGAGCAGACATTTCGCGCCGAGCTGCGGCTTTTCCTTGCTGACAAACTGCCGCCAGAGATGGCGGATGCGGTGCGTTTGGGGCGCGGCCTGAGCAAACAGGATCACCAAGGCTGGCATGCGATTCTGAACGCTCAGGGCTGGCTGGCGCCAAATTGGCCGAAAGAGTTTGGCGGCTGTGAATGGGGTGCGGTGCAGCGGCATATCTTTGAGGAGGAATGCGCCCGCGCCCATGCGCCGCGCATTGTGCCTTTTGGCCTGTCGATGCTGGCGCCGGTGCTGCAGAAATTCGGCTCTAAAGCGCAGCAAGACCATTATCTGCCGCGTATTCTGTCGGGCGAGGACTGGTGGTGTCAGGGATACTCGGAACCGGGCGCGGGCTCAGATCTGGCGTCGCTCACGACCAAGGCCCTGCGCGATGGTGACCATTACGTGGTCAATGGCCAGAAAACCTGGACCACGCTGGGGCAACATGCCAACTGGATCTTCTGTCTGGTGCGCACTGATCCAACCGTCAAACAGCAGGCCGGGATCTCGTTTCTGCTGATCGACATGGACAGCCCGGGCATCGAAGTTCGCCCCATCATCTTGCTGGACGGCAGTGACGAGGTGAACGAGGTCTGGTTCTCGGACGTCCGGGTGCCGGTGGAAAATCTGGTCGGTGAGGAAAACAAAGGCTGGACCTATGCCAAATACCTGCTGACCCATGAACGCACCAATATCGCCGGGGTTGGCTTTAGTCAGGCCGGATTGGCGGCGGTGAAACGGCTGGCCCGCAGTCAGCAACATCGCGGCCGCCCACTGATCGAGAACCCGCATTTTGCCGCCCGGGTGGCACAGGTCGAAATCGACCTGATGGCCCTGTCCACCACCAACCTGCGGATTGTCTCGGCTGCCGCCAAGGGGCAGGCGCCGGGCGTTGAAAGTTCGATGCTCAAGGTCAAGGGCACGCAGGTCCGGCAGGAAATCAACGATCTCGCCCGCCGCGCTGCCGGGGTCTATGCCATGCCGTTTGCCTCGGAAGCGGTGCAAGGCAGCAACGAAGCACCTATCGGCCCCGATGGCACTGCGGCGGTGGCGGCGCAGTATTTCAACAATCGCAAACTGTCGATCTTTGGCGGCAGTAACGAGATCCAGCGCAATATCATTGCCAAGGTAAAACTGGGAGGCGGCGGATGAACTTTGAGCTAACCCTTGAGCGGCAGATGATGCAGGACAGCCTGCGCCGGTTCCTGTCTGATCGCTATACCACCCAGGTGCGCAACGACCTCCTCGACAGTGATGCTGGTTTCAGCGCCGATATCTGGGCGCAACTGGCTGAGCTTGGCATTCTGGGCGCATTGTTTGCCGAGACACAGGGCGGCTATGGCGGCGCTGGCTTTGATCTTGCCGTGGTGTTCGAGGAACTGGGCCGCGCCGGTGTGGTTGAGCCACTTCTGGACAGTGCCATTCTGGGCGGTGGTCTGATTGCGGCGCAGGGCTCGGCTGATCAGCAAAAACTGGTCGAGCAGGTGATCGCGGGGTCGCTGCATCTGGCCCTTGCCCATGGCGAGCCGGGCAGCCGGTATGACCTGCCCCATGTTGAAACCACCGCCAGTCAGCAGGATGATGCGGTGATCCTGAACGGGTGTAAGGCGGTGGTGGTCAATGCCGAGGCGGCCGGATATCTGATCATCTCGGCCCGCGAGTATGGTGCGCCTAGGGATGAGGCTGGGATCTCGCTGTTTCTGGTGCCGTCTGATGCCTCCGGGCTATCCATGCGCGGGTATCCGTTGCTGGCTGGCGGTCGCGCTGCCGAGGTGGTGCTGGACAGGGTGACCCTGCCTGTCTCGGCCCGGCTGGGAGCTGCTGGGGCGGGTTATCCGGCGCTTGCTGAACGGGCTGCGGCGGCCTCGGTTGCGCTGGCGGCGGAAACACTGGGGGCGATGGAAACCGCCATGGCGTTGACCGGCGACTATCTGCAGGTCCGGCAGCAATTTGGCCGCCCGATTGGGGCGTTTCAGGCGTTGCAACACCGTATGGCCGATCTGTTGATCGAGCTCACGCAGGCGCGCTCGGCGGTGATCAACGCAGCCGGGCATCTGAGTGCAGAGCCGCGCTTGCGGGATCTGCATATCAGCGCCGCCCGCAATCTGGTGGCGCGGGTCGGCCGTCTGGTGGCGGAAGACAGCATTCAATTGCATGGGGGAATTGCCATGACACAAGACTACGCGCTGGCCCATTTCGCCAAGCGGATCGTAATGGCCGAGCACCGGTTTGGTGACGCCGACTATCATTTGGAGCAGTTCATTGACCTTACCGCCACCTGATCACATTCGCCAGATCGAGGCTTCGGGCTGCCAGCAGATGGTGGGCTTTTGCACCGAGCTGGACCCGCGCGATGGCAGCTTTCGGGTGACGCTGGAGCTGGGGCCGCAGCATCTGAACCGGATCGGAGTGCTGCACGGAGGCATTGTGGCAACGCTGCTGGATGTGGTCTGCGGCAATACCGCCTCGGCCTATTTCGACCGCGCCGAGCATCCCTTTGTGGTGACCGTCTCGCTGAACATCAGCTATGTCGCGGCGGCCCGGGCCGGGCGGGTGACGGCAACGGCACAGGCTAAGGGCGGCGGCCGCAGCATTGCCTATGTGAACGGCGAATTGCACGGCGAAGACGGCAACCTGCTGGCCACCGCGACAGGGGTATTCAAGCGGATCCGGGGCTGAGACAGCAACACCAGATCCGGTCTGCAGGCAAAGGGCGGCGGGTCATCACTGGCTTTGAGCCGTTGATCCGGCAAGGATGATGGCCATGCCCAGCAGGCAGAAAGCCGCGCCCGTCAGATCCCACCGTGTTGGCGCCTGTCCCTCGACAGCCCAAAGCCAGATCAGTGACGCGCCAATGTAAATTCCGCCGTAAGCCGCGTAGGCTCGGCCGGCAAACGAGACATCGGCGCGGGTGAGCAACGCCGCGAACAGAACAAGGCAGGCCAGGCCGGGGATCAGCCAGAGGATGCTGCCATTGGCACGAAGCCAGATCCAGAACGCGAAACATCCTGCGATCTCGGCCACTGCGGCCAGACAATATATCCCGGTGGTCCATATGAGTGTGGTCATGCATTTTTTCCTCCACCAGGTGTGTCTCATCAACAGGGTCCAAAACCCGAAGCTCGAAGGCGCTGATGCAAAGTTAGCGTTCAGGAGAGCAATTTTACGGGCTGTTGCGATCCCTACTGGATCAGCTGACCGCAATTGAATACATCAACGGTGAAATTTCAAATGGGTCAAGTCATGACAACAAAACCGCGCACACAGATTTTCATCAAGTTCTTTCTCCTGTGTGGTCTTCTGGTCGGGTATTTTGGTTATCTCAGTTACCAGTATGATTTTGCCACCGGTGGCGTGGCGACGCTGCTGACGTGGAGTTTCTTTGTCTTATGTACGCCGGTCGCCGATGCAGGTTTCCTGTTGGATCTGCCGCTCCGATTGCTGTTCGGAATTCGTATGGTGATATCTGAAATAGCGGTCTGGGTGGTGGCTGTTGGTCTGAACGTAGCGATTTTTCTTTTTTGGCCAAGCTCCTACCAGACCACCGTCCTGACCGAACTGCTGCATACCATATTCACCAATCCATATCCCTATTGGGGGGTGATTGTACTGTCAGGCTTGGGCTCGTTCCTGTCGATCCGCTTTGGCGACGAATTGATGGATATTATTCATCATCATGACAGATCGTTCTTCCATTCCCATCACTTCAAGCATGAGCTGATACTCTTTGCCTTCTTCTTGGTGGTAATTTTTGGCTACTACGAGCTTATTTCGTCCATTGGCATAGAGGAATACGTGAAATAATCATCGCTCCTAGAGCCATTGCATGGGGGCATTGGGGGCGGTTGCCCCCCCCCTAATATTAATGACCCCGCCTTTGGACTTGCGCGGCCATTTTAGTTTCAGGGTGCGTGCAAGCACGCACCCTACACAGAACGCTTAGGCCCAGACGCCTTCAGCCGCGGCGCGGATGGTGCGGATGTTGTCGCCGTAGGGCGCTGGGTTGCTGACGGACCCGCCTTTGAACACGGCGGAGCCTGCCACCAGCACGTCGGCGCCGGCCTGAGCGACCAGCGGCGCAGTGATGGGATCAACACCGCCATCGATCTGGATGTGGATCGGACGGTCTCCGATCATCGCCCGCAGTTGCTTTACCTTGGCGATCTGCGAATGGATGAATTTCTGGCCGCCAAAGCCGGGGTTCACTGTCATCACGCAGATCAGGTCCACCATATCGAGGTAATACTCCACCTCGGAGGCCGGGGTGCCGGGGTTCAGGGCCAGACCTGCTTTGGCGCCGGCCGCGCGAATAGCCTGCAGGGTGCGGTGGGTATGCGGTCCGGCCTCGACATGGGCGGTGATGACGTCGGCGCCGGCCCTGGCAAAGGCCTCGATATAGGGATCGACGGGTGCGATCATCAGATGCACGTCCATCACCCCCTTGATATGCGGCCGTATCGCGGCGCAGGTGGCTGGGCCAAAGGTGATGTTGGGCACAAAATGCCCGTCCATCACATCCACATGCACCCAGTCGGCGCCCTGGGCTTCGATGGCCTCACATTCGGCGCCAAAATTGGCAAAGTCGGCGGCTAGGATGGAGGGGGCGATTTTGATCTTGCGGTCAAAGGACATGGGGCGGTTTCCTTCAGCATGGGGTTTCGAGGGGCGTATACCCCCTCTGGCCTCAGAGCGGTAGGAGGGTTTTATGTCGCGGTATAGGTCAGGCGGTGCCCGGTCAGGCCCGGTAGAACATATAGCGCCCCGGTGCGATGCCTTCGGGACCGGCCAGTTCTTCAAAGCCAACCAGCGGCTGGCCAGATACGATCAGGCCTCCGGCTGTCATCACCGAGGCAATGATGGGGGACAGGCGGGCGGCCTCGGCGATATCGTCTGCCTTTACGCCAAAGCCAAAATCATAGTGGGCCAGGGCCACTTTGTGACCCTGTTGCACCAGTCGGTTGATCATCGGTTCGGCCTCGCCCTGCAGAAAATCTGCCTCAGGGGGGACACAGGAGGGGTGGCATTGCAGGACCCGGTCAATCACCCAGATGCGGCGATTGGCCAGGGTCTCGCGCAGGTGGTCATAGGTGCGGCCATTGCCCAGCCCCATGTCCAGCACGTCCCCCGGTACCGGTGATATTTGCTCTGCGGCCCAGTTGAGCCCGTCGCGTTGGGCGGTAAAGCGGCGGAGCATGGAATCCAATCGGCTCATGAAATTGTCCTTTGTGCATGGGTCCAGGGGGTGGCAGGGCCGGCCAGCAGGCGGCGGATCAGGGCTTCGGTGAAATCCCAGATTGCGGTGTCATGGACCAGATGATGGGTCAGGATGCCATAGGGCTCGGCGCTGTCCGCCGAGCCGTGGCGGCGGCTGTTCAGCTGGAGGGTGACCTGATCCAGCAATTGTTGGGGTGGCACCAGTGAGCGGCTGCCCTTCCAGTGGATCGGGTCGAGGTGGCTGTTGATCTGCGCCAGGCCGGGGGCTGCTTCGGCCGTGCTGCGCGGCTTGAAGGTCGAAAGACTGGTGTAGCCGAGCCTTGTCAGTCCTTGGGTGATGTCATCGGTGATCCGGTTCCACGGCGGCACAAACATCGGGATCACCGCATCGCCGAGCAAATCGCGCAGGGTGTCCAGACCGCGGCCTGCATCCGCCAGCGCCTGCTCGACTGGGCGATGGGCGCCAAATTCAGCCTTCTTCTGCCCCTGTGGCGCATGGTTCTGATGCGCCCAGCCGTGCACAATTGGGATAAGCTGCGAGGCGCTGATGATATAGCTGGCAAGCGCCGGTGTGGCATCGCGGGGGATCACCGCCAGATGCACCGGAAGGTTCAGCGTTTCTGAGAGGCTGGTGAGCCGGTCCAGATGCGGCGTTGGTTCAATGGCATCATCGTCGCGCCACCACAGCGGCAGGGTCAGGCCCTGATCCTGCCAGGCTTGCAGCTCTTGCTCCAGTGCGGTCCAATCGGGGCTCGTCATCGTTGATTGGCCATGTTCACGGCAATCTCAACCGAATGGGCGGCGCCGTCGAATTGCAGCCCCTTGGTCGCGCGGCGCGGCGCTGCCATTGCAGCCTGAACGGCAGCGCGCAGGCTCTCAGGGGTCAGGTTGGCACTGATGACAACTTCGATTCCGTTCAGTGGAGCAATACTAGTGGCGCGCAGGCCTTGTTCGACCTCGTTGCCGGCGTCAAAGGGGATCAGCACCGAGGGCGTGCCGCATTGCAGCAGGTCCAGCGCGGTATTGTAGCCACACATGCTGCCCGAGGCAGCGGCGCGCGGCAGCATGTGGCGGAAATCGGCGCGGGTGGGCTCGATTTTGGCGGGCGATCCTTTGGCCTGAAGGCGGGCGATCCGGTCCGCCCTGTCGCTGCCGCCGACCAGCAAACGCCAGCGGGTGTTGGGCATCAGTTCAGCGGCTTTCAGGGCGGCCTCGAACAGCGCATCACCGACGCTGCCGCCTCCGGCGCTGACAAGGATCTCGCCCAGACCTGCGCCCTGAGGCTGTGGCTGGGGGGCGGGAGGGGCGACATAGCCAGTGTAGCGCAGTTTGCTTTGCAGCATCTCGGAGACCGGCCAGCTGATCTCAAGCCGGGTGGCTGCGGGGTCGGAATGCACCAGCACCGCGTCGTAGAACTTGGCAATCATGGTATCCGCCTGGGTGGCCTTCTTTGGCTTCGACGGTGGCGCAAGGATATCGCGGATCGAGGCCAGAACCACCGGGCGTTGCGGCAATGTCTGGGCCGCTGTGAGCAGCGCTTGGAATTCTGCTGCCAGACTGCGGCGGCCAAAGGGGTAGAGTTCGGTAATCAGGATGTCTGGGCCAAGATCGGTCAGCGCGGCGCAAAGTGCAGCCTGTCTCTGGTCATAATAACCCGCCTCCGCAACCTCGCCGGTGGCGGTGAGCAGCCGGGTGAAATCGACCCCGTCCGAGCGGAGCGGTGGCAGTTGCCGCAGCTCTATGTCCTCTGCGTTCAGTTGCGGTGCGGCAAAGCCGCCCGAGGCAACACAGACCTGATGACCGGCGGCGCTAAAGGCGCGGCCCAGGGTGAGCGCCCGGCTCAGATGCCCAGTTCCCAGCAGATGGGTGACTGCGATCAGGACTTTCATGAGGTGCCGGTGCGTTTGATAAGCCGGACGGGATCTGGCTGAGGGGTCAGCCGGTCGCCGTCCACTTCAACCACAAACAGCCGGTTGCGTTTGATGCGGAACGGCACCGGGCCGTCAAAATCCCAGTCATAGGCGCGGGCAAGGATCATCCGCATGATGCCGATATGGCAGACCGCAACACTGTCTCGCTGCAGGGTTTTCAGCCAGGGTTCAATCCGGGCCCAGACCTGCGCCGGGGTCTCGCCGCCGGGGGGCTGATAGTCCCAGCCCCAGCTTTCAATATCGCGAAAGCCGCTGTTGGGGTCGGCCTTTAGGTCCAGGCCATGCTTTCCCTCCCAATCGCCCCAGAACATCTCGGTCAGTTCGGCGGCTGTTTGGGGGTCGCGGTTGGCGACGATCTGCGCGGTCTCGGTGGCGCGTTTCAGTGGGCTGGACCACAGGTCGGCCTGATCCCAGGGCGCCGGCAGCGCAAAACCTGCCAGATCAGCGCGGGCGCCATCGTCCAGGGGGATGTCGCTGCGGCCCTGAATGCGGCCGGCGCGGTTCCAGTGGGTGTGGCCATGGCGCAGCAGAGCAAGACGGATCATGTGGAGATCTCCAGTATGGGGGATACGGCGCGCCAGAACCGTTGGGTGGCGGCAAGTGCAAGATGGGTCGCGGCAATGAAGGCCCGCGCGTCGGCACCCTGCTTGGCACGTAGGTCAGGATTGCCCAGCAGCTGCGAGATCTGAGCGGCCAGCGCCCGGGGGCCCAGCTCGGGGGCTGGATATTGCCCGCCAGCCAAGACATCACGCAGGCCGGGGCGATCCTGCGCCACCACCGGCAGCCCGTGGCTTTGCGCCTCAAGATAGACCATGCCAAAGGCCTCGTTGACACCGGGCCACAGGAACAGGCTGGCCTGCCCATAGGCGCTGGCCATTTGAGGGCGGTCCAGTTGACCCAGAAAGCTGACGCGCGGGCCAAACGGGGCCATCAATGTCTCGATTTCGGCGCGTGCAGGGCCGTCGCCGGCAATGTCCAGCTGCCAGTCGCCGGACAGATGCGACAAGGTTTCGGCAATGATGCGGTATGAGGCCAGCTTGTCGCCCCTGCGCATCATGCCAGCGGTCAGCATTGGGCCCGTCAGGAAAGAAGGTCGGGGCAGGATCTCGGCGGGCAAGAACGGCGGCAGATGGACCAGGGCCTGTTGACCATAGCGCTCGCGCTCCAATGTAATCCGGTCATTGGCGGTCAGGTAAAAGATCACATCCGCCGCATCACAGGCGTCATGAGCGGACCGGGCAAAGCCGGCCCAGGCACCGGTCAGGCGGCTGCTGGCGCGGGTGGATTCGATTTGCACATAGGGAATGCCACGCGCACGGGTGACTGTGGGGCCAATCAGGTCCGGTGCTTTGTAATAATTGTGGTAGGTGACCCAGAGATCAGCATCGGGCATGTCGCGGATCAGCCGCGCCGCCTCGACCTGGGCCTGGGCGCGCAGGTCCTGCTGCACAGTGACATCGCCGTGTTTGTCATAGATCTTTTGCTCGGAGACCAGATCCACATCGGCGCCACCGGCGCCCATCACCGTGATCAGGTTGCAGGCCATTTCGCGATCCCCCGAAGGCACCGGGTGATGCGGCGACTTCATCGGCGCGTAAAAGGCAACCCGTTTGCCCTGACCCAGGTTCATTTGCCCGCCAGCATCGTGGTCAGGCGGTGCGACAGTCGCGCGATACCTGGGGGCATGCCGAAGTCGGATTTCAGACGTGCCAGCGCCGCCTCGGCCATGTGGGCAGATTGCTCCGGATGGTTGGCCATTTGCAGGATGGCCCGGGCCAGAGCCTCCGGCGCATCATCTGCCAGCAGGCCATGAGTGCCGCTGGTGATGAATTCGGGGATCGCCGAGACTGTGGTGGACAGGATTGGAAGGCGCTGCGAGGCGGCCTCCATCAGCACATTGGGTAGCCCGTCCCGGTCGCCGTCGGCGGCTATGCGGCTGGGCAGCACAAACAGATCGGCAGCGCGCATGGCGGCGATGACCTCGGGCTGATCGCAAGCGCCGCGCCAGGTGATGCGGTGATCAATGCCCGCCTCTTTGGCCATGCTGGACAGCCTGGCTTGCAGGGTGCCGCCGCCTATCTGCGTCCAGTGCCAGTCAAGATCCGCAGGCAGCAGCGCCAGCGCCGCGATCAGATTGTCGAATCCCTTTTTCTCCACCAGCCGGCCGACAGACATCAGATGCAGCGGATCACCGGCATGCCGCCAGACCCGGTCCGGTGCGGCGGGAAAGCGGCTGAGATCGAGCCCGTGGTAGATCAAGTCGATCCGGGCGGGCTCATCCGACATCTGTTGCAGGTGCCTGGCGCCAAAACCAGTGCAGGTGGCGCCAAAGGTCGCCCCGTGATGGGCGCTGGACAGTTTCTCGGAGATCTCCCAGTCGGGCGAGGTCCAGATGTCTTTGGCATGGGCGGAAAAGCTCCAGGGTAGCCCGCGCATGATCGCGCCGTAGCGTGCAACCGAGGAGGGCGTGTGCAGGAAATGAGCATAGAGCCCCAGCACCGCAGCGGGCATTTCAGCGGCCAGAACGCAGGCCTGGCCAAATCGGCGGATGCGGTTGTGCGAGGGGTCACGTTTCAAATCGGCGCGCCAAACCCGGTAAGCCTCGGGGTAGCCCGGCAGAGACTGAGCGATGGCCCGCGCCTGCCAAACCCGCTCTGGTTCTTGATACAGGTATTCCGGCAGGTATTTCACAGTCGCCTGCAATTGATCATGCAGGGGATGGCGCTTGACGTCGGTCGGGTGCCTGAGCGACCAGATCTCAAAGCCATGGCCTGCCGCCTCAAGCGCCACCAGTTCCTGGGCGATAAAGGTCTCGGACAATCGGGGCCAACCCTTGACCAGAATCGCCAGCGGCGGCGATGTATCGGTCATTCGGCGGCCTCATAGGCGGCACCGCTCAGCAGCTTGGCCACGCGGTCTGTGACGTAGTCGAGCCCATCCAGCAGCCCCGCAGGAAAGGCCGTTGAGGGTGGTTTCTGCTGTGCCAAGGCGCGGATCGCGCAGATCATGGTCTCGGGCGTCATGCCGTCGCGGTTTTCGTCCAGCATGGTGATCAGGCCCAGCTGCTCAGCCCGGCTGGCGCGGATCCATTGCTCCAGACGAGGGGTGGTGCGGGGCACGATCACCGCCGGTTTGTTAAATGACAGAACTTCGCAGAAGGTATTATAGCCGCCCATGCAGACCACGCCCTGAGCGCCGGCAAACAGGGTTTCGATCTCGGATTCAAAGCCGACGGTCGTGACCCTGCCGTTCAGCTTTCCGACGCGGGTTTCAAAGGCGGCCCGGGTCTCGCCGGACAAAAACGGCCCATAGACCAGTATAGCACGCGGGTTAAGATCCGGGTCGCGCTCATAGGCTGCCAACACAAGATCGACCATTGCAGCGCCGTCGCCGCCACCGCCGGGGGTGATCAGCACATAAGGCGGCTTGGGGGCGTCTCCGACCGAGCCAAGATCACGGCGCAGATAGCCGGTCCAATGGGTGCGGGCCTGCACTGCGGGGCTCAGATCAAGCCCGGCGGTGGGGTCGTAGATCGAGCGCAGCCCATAGACCCAGAGTTCATCATAGAAGTTTTCGGTGGCTTCGATGGCGCCTTTGCGCCGCCATTCGGCCGCCAGCACCTCGGGCTCGTCCAGCACGTCCCGCAGCCCCAGCACCAGCCGCGCCTTGCCGCGGGATTTCAACAGGTCCAGCGTTGGCAGCAGCTCGCCGTGAAAACCGGTGGGCTCTTTGTCGACGATCAGCACATCGGGATTGTATTGCTCGGCGGTCGAGCGGATCAGCCCGGCCCGCAGACTGGTGGTCTCATCAATGCTCATCCCCATGGTGCGCGAGGCATAAGATCCGTCCGAGCGTTTGATGACGCCGGGCAGCCGCACATGGTCCACCCGGCTGGGAAAGGCAAACCGGCCAGCGACGGGTGAGCCGGTCAGGATGAGAGCTGAGGCGGTGGGATCGGCTGCGGTAATGGCGCCGGCCAATGCGCGCGACCGGCGCAGATGGCCCAGGCCGAAGGTATCGTGGCTGTAGAGCATCACCCGCGGCGCGCGTGGTTTATCGGCCGCTTTGGTGTTGGAGAGGGTGTGGACTGTCATGAATGAGCCTGAGAGAATGGGTCGAAGAAGCGGGAAGCGGCGGGGCAGGCGGTAAAGAAAGACGTCAATTGCAACGTTTGGGATGGGCGCAGACAGAGAGAGCGCACAGCGCTATAGGCCGCCAAGAACGGCGCCACTAGAGGTGTCGGGAAAATCCCTATCTGCTCGGCCATTGTCCGCCTCAGGTTGCGCCGCCAGCTCCAAAATTTGAATCCGGCACGGTCCATGTTGTTTTCCGCGTTTCTCCGTGGGCTTTCCGGCTGCCAAACTGTTTGCAGACAGCTGTCCCGTCACGGAGCATCGTGAACAGGAAGTGTATAGCCTGCGAGAAAATAACATGCAATCGGCCGAGGTTAACCTGGGCGCAAAACTCTGTGTGGTGATGGGGTTTGCGCTCTGGCTTGGGCTGGGCTAATTTTGCGCAAATCACCCGAGGATCATTTCCCCATGACGCATCCGTTTTTCCGATTTTTATTGAGCGGCTTGCTGGCACTGATGCTGGCGGCTCCCTTGGCCTCTCCGCTGGCGGCGCAGAGCGACGATGGGGCGGGTGCAGAGGCGCTGGCCCAAGCCATTGAGCAGGCTGCAGACAGCGGTGTTGGCGTCATCGTGCTGAATGGGCGGGGACAGCTGATCAGCGAGGCTGGCGGTGCAGAACCACCCGAGGGCTCAGTCGATCCGATGGGGGGACCGTCGGCGCTGATGAAGGCGCAATCCGAAGTGGACAAATTCCGCCAGGAGCTGCGCAGCCGGTTGGCGGCCTTGCCCTATTCGGTGTTCGAAGTGAAGTACATCCTGCGGCAGACCAGTCCCGATGGGCGTATTCAGACCTATCTGGAGGTCCTGGGCTGGAATGTATTACTGTTGTTGATTGGCCGCTGGCTGTCGATCGAGATCTACGGCAAACGCATTGCCAAACGGCTGGTGGTGGCGCGCATTAAATCGGCGCCAGAGGGCTATCGCGAGAAAATGCCGTTTTTGGTGTTCCGCTTCTTTATGGGCATTGGCGCCACCATCTTTGCGATGATCTTTGCCGGGCTGGCGGGCTTTCTGATCTTTGGTCCAGCCCAGGATAGTTCGGTCAAATTCACGATCACAGCGGTTTATACCGCCTTCTTCCTGGCTCGCACCGTTTCGGACCTTTGGCGGATGGTGCTGTCACCGTTTCTCAGTCAATACCGTATTCCGAGTTTTTCGGATCGCGATGCCAGGCGGCTCTATATCTGGGCGTCGGTGTTGGCGACCTATGATATTTCCTCGATATTGTTCGCCACCTGGATTGGCGATTTTGGCCTGAACTACAATGTCTATGCCATGGTCCATGGCGTGCTGACGCTGGCGGGAACCCTTGGCAACCTGGCAATGGTGATCTTTAACGCAGGCGCCATCGGCAATGCCATTCGGGGCGCGCGAAGCCGGAATGAGTGTAGCTGGATGGTGCAGGGCCTGAGCACATTCTGGGTACCGGTGATCATGACCTATATGGTGTTTGGCTGGTTCAAGCTGGCCTTTGATCTGGTGCTGGAGCGGCAAGCGTCCATTCCGCTGATGGCCGGAACCTACATCACCCTGACGTCAATCCTGATTGTTTACGGGGTCATTAACTTTGTCATCGAGCGTTTCTTTGATCGCTCACGCCGGGTGCTGCAGCTGAATGAGGAGACGGTCGGAACTGATTTGGCGATGGACCCGGACGGGGAGCCGCAGCGGGTTTTGCAGGATCAGCAACCCATTGCCACATTTGAGGATCTGGCCCGCCGGGTCGCGGGGGTTCTGGCCTTTGTGGTGGGGGCGTATGCGCTGATCGTAATCTGGAACCCGGATGCCAAATGGATGGGCAGTGTGGCCTCGGAGCGGGCAATCGACGTGACGTCGATCCTGTTCATTGGCTATGTTGTTTACCACCTGTTTCGGATTTGGATCGACAGCAAGATCGCCGAAGAAACCGGTGATGTTGACGAAGGTGAGTTGGGGGACGAGGGCGGCGCCAATGGGGCCAGCCGGTTGGCGACGCTGCTGCCTCTGTTTCGCGGCGGTATCTTGGCGGTGGTTGTGGTGTCGATTGGTTTGATTGTGCTGCTGGAACTGGGGATCAACGTCAGCCCATTGTTCGCCGGCGCTGGTGTTGTTGGTCTGGCGATTGGATTTGGCTCGCAGACATTGGTGCGCGACATTTTTTCGGGGGCGTTTTTCCTGGTGGATGATGCGTTTCGCAAAGGCGAGTACATCGACATTGGCGACGTTAAGGGCACCGTCGAGAAGATCTCGGTGCGGTCGTTCCAGCTGCGCCACCACTTAGGCGCGCTGCAGACCATCCCCTTTGGGGAGATCCGGGTGCTGACCAATTATTCACGCGATTGGGTGATCATGAAGCTGCCGTTGCGGGTGACCTATGACACCGATGTGGAAAAGGTCCGCAAGATGATCAAGAAGCTGGGTCAGGAGCTGCTGAATGATCCGGTGATCGGCGAGAACTTCATCCAGCCACTGAAATCCCAGGGCGTTATCGAGATGCAGGATTCGGCGATGATTATCCGGGTGAAATTCATGACCAAACCGGGGGATCAATGGTTGGTGCGAAAGAAGGTCTACGAGGAAATCCGCCAGTTGTTTGAACGGGAGGGCATCCGTTTTGCGCATCGCGAAGTGACCGTGCGACTGGCTGAGGGGCGCAGTGAAGATCTGAGCCCGCAGCAAAGGCAAGCGGTCGCCGCGGCGGCGCAGGCGGCGATTGAAGAGGATGTGCTGGAGGACAATGGTGGCGGTGACGACCGCTAGGTTTTAACGGCACCGGGGCTCTCCCGTCCCCGCGCGGATCCGCTGGCGCGGCTGGCTTGGGGTTGGGCGTGGCACCGCGCCAAGGCGCGGTGAAAAAACCTTGTAGGATTTTTGGTCGGAAAATTCGAATTTTCCGGGTGGTGGTTGCTACTCTTGCCAAACCGCGTGCGCGCTGCCGCATTGGGTCGCCGGGTGATCCCAGTTCATCGAGGTTGATGACAGCTGCAATGGCGGTGCCAGACGCCGACCTGGGCCCCAGCCGCTGTGCTCGGTTGTGCTTGAGTAGTCTGCGTTTGTGGCCGCCGTTATGTCCGGGCCAGAAGCGGTTTTTTCCAGCCCGTCGAGCAATACCGCAGTGCGGGCCAGTGAAAGGCGTGCCTGAGGGACGGACTTGTTTGTGGCTGCAGCCGGCAGCGCCGAGAGGACGGCGGCGGCCATCAGATAACCGGTGGCGTGGTCGAGGGCCTGTACCGGCAGCGGGCTTGGCTGACGGGTTCCGGCCCAGGTGCGGCCGGCATCGGCGATGCCGCAACTCATCTGCACCAGGCTGTCAAAGCCGCGCCGCCCGGCCCAGGGGCCGGTCCAGCCGTAGGCATTCAGGGTGACCTCAATCAGGTTGGGGGCCAGTTTCTGGCGAGACTTCAGATCATAACCTAACCCGTCAAGGGCGCCGGGGCGGTAGCCATGCACCAGCACGTCCGCCTGTGTGAGCAGCGACTCGAACCGGTCCCGGCCCTCCGGGCTGCGCAGGTCGAGGGCGGCGCAGCGTTTGCCCAGCGAGATGTCGGGGATCACTCCGGGCTCGTCCCAGCCGGGGGGATCAATGCGCAGCACCTCGGCGCCAAACCCGGCCAGGGTGCGAGTGGCGATGGGGCCTGCCAGAACCCGGGTCAGATCGAGAACGCGCAGCCCTGCCAGGGGGCGGGCAAGGCTGGCTTGCGGGCGTTTCCGCAGGGTGATCGGGCGGGCAGAGATCCAGTCGATCAACGGCTCGGTAGCCACGGCAGCCCCCTGTGGATGCGACAGCCAGTCGGATCGCGAGCGCAGGGCTGCGGCCACACCTCCGCTGTTCACAATGGCGCTTTCCAGCGCGTTGCCGGACCATTTAATCACCGCGTCGGCCACTGCCTCGCGGGTGTTGGCGCAGTCTAAAACCCGCAGCGCTGCGGCGCGGTGGTGGGGCAAGTTGGTATGCAGGCGAATCCATCCATCCGCAGTTTCATACACCCCGGCGATTGCATCCCACAGGCTGGGCATATGCCAGCCGGAGGGGCGAAAGCTATAGCCATACCAAAGCGAGCACAGGCGTTGGTCCAGGGTGACCTCAGCGCGGTCAGCCGAGAGGTTGAGGGCCTGTATCAGCGCCGCCAGTTCTGTCCCCACCGCCGCAAGAGAGGCCACGGCCAGCTCGGTGACGGCATAGGCGCTGGGGCGCTGGCCGGAGCCTGTTACCCGGTAGCTGGCCGCATCCGGCAGGGCGCCAAACAGGGTCAATGGTGGTAGGGGTCAAGACTGTCGCGCAGCCCATCGCCAAGGAAGTTGAAGGCCAGTACCACGATGATGATCGGCAACATCGGGATGGCCGTCCAGGGGTAGATCTCAATCGAGGCGAGGTTCTGGGCGTCGTTCAGCATCACCCCCCAGCTGACCGCCGGTGCGCGCAGGCCAAGGCCGAGGAACGACAGTGCGGTTTCGCCCAGGATCATCGCCGGGATCGACAGGGTGGCCGAGGCAATCAGGTGCGACATGAAATTGGGCAACATGTGTTTGCGGATCACCCGGCCGGGGCTGGCCCCCATCATTTCGGCGGCGCGGACATATTCCTCTTCGCGCAGGGATAGGAATTTGGCCCGCACCGATCGGGCCAGGCCGGGCCAGTCCAGGATGCCGAGGATCACAGAGATGATGAAGAACACCGCGACCGGGCCCCAGTTTGAGGGCACCGCAGCCGACAGCGCCAGCCAGAGCGGCAGTTCAGGCAGCGACCGCAGGACCTCAATCACCCGGTTGATGCACCAGTCGATACGACCGCCAAAGTAACCGGCGATCGAGCCGAAGGTGATGCCCAGCAGGAACGATACAGTGATGCCGATAATGCCCACCGTCAGCGACAGTTGGGCGCCGTAAAGGATGCGGCTGAACACGTCACGACCCAACCGGTCCGAACCCCAGAGGAACACTGTGGCGTCTCCGGGGGCGCAGAACAGGTGGATCTTGGTTGGGATCAGGCCAGACAGCCGGTATTCCTTGCCGGTGCAGAAAAACTCAAGCGGCGCAGGATTGTCGGTATCGGCGACAAATTCCCATTGGAATGTCTGCAGATTGGCCTCAGAGGTCATCGGGTAGACATAGGGGCCAATGAAGGCGCCCTCGTGGTACCAGTTGACCGATTGCGGTGGTGAAAAGAGGTGATCGGGGTGGCGCTCATTCGGGGTGTAGGGGGCGATAAAGCCGGCAAAGGGCAGCATCAGATAGCTGATCAGCAGGAACACACCCGAGATCAGCCCCAGTTTGTGGGTCTTGAACTGGCGCCAGATCAACACCCAGTTGGCGGCATCCATATCCCGTCTTTCAAGCTCCTGCAAAGAGGCATCGGCATCAAAGGGTGCGTCATTGACATAACGTCCGTCGGGCAACTGGGTCATGTTTCACGCCCCTCATATCGAATGCGGGGATCGAGCAGAACCAACAGAACATCGGAAACCATGGTGCCAATGAGCGTCAGCAGCGCCACGAACATCAAAACAAAGGCCGACAGGAACAAATCCTGAGTTTTCAGCGCGGTCAACAGGGTGGGGCCGATGGTTTGCAGCCCCAGCACCACCGAGACCAGAACCGAGCCCGAGATCATCGAGGGCAGCAGGTTGCCGATGTCGGCGACAAAGGGGTTAAAGGCCATCCGCAGAGGGTATTTGGTCAGCATTCGGGCCGGGGCCATGCCCTTGGCGACGGCGGTCTCCACATAGGGTTTTCCCAACTCGTCCAGCAGGTTGGCGCGCAGCCGCTGCATCATTGCCGCCGCCCCCGAGGTGCCGATCACAAAGGTTGGCACAATCAGGTGAACAAGGATCGACTTGACCTTGTCCCAGGACATAGGCTCGCCCTCATAGACCGGGTCCATAAGCCCGCCAATGGGCAGATCGAAATACTTGTGGCCATAGTAGAACAGGATCAGCGCCAGCAGGAAGTTGGGCGTTGCCAGTCCCAGATAGCCAACAAAGGCCGAGGTGTAGTCGATCCAGGTGCGCGACTTTGCGGCGGCGATCACCCCCAGCGGCAAGGCCACCAGATAGACAAACAGCACCGCTGAAAGATTGACCAATACGGTCAGCCAGAGGGTGTCGCCGACGATATCGGCCACCGGCTGGTCAAACTCAAACGACCAGCCGTAGTTGCCCTGTATCAACCCGTAAAACCCGTGTGGGCCGGGCATGAAGCCAACCCAGATCAGATATTGTTGATACAGAGGCCGGTCGAGCGAATATTCGCTGCGCAGGAACTCGGCCTTGGCAACGCCAGCGGATTGCCCGGTGGCGCGCAGCTCGGCGATCTGGTTGCTGAGATAATCACCCGGCGGCAGGTTGATGATGGCAAACACCATCACCGAGACCACCAGCAAGGTCAGCAACATGGTGCCAAATCGATAGACCGCGTAGCGCAGGATCTCCATCAGCCGTCACCACCTTCAAAGAAGAACTCGTCCATGCGGTGGATGCCAAAGTGGGCTCCGGGATCCCAGGCCCAGATGCCGTTGACCGGAACATTGCGCAGGGATTTGTTGACCACCACTGGCTGTGGGGCGCCGGCCAGGATGCCGATACCATAGACCTGATCAGCGTGGATTCTCAGCATTTCAGTCCAGGCGGCAGTGCGTTCGGCATCTGTGGTGGCGACCTCCCAGTTTTTCACCAGCTGCATCAGGCGCTGTGCTTCTGGCATGTCGGGGGCCTCGCCGGCCTCGCCACCGGTCTGGTGGAACTGGCCCCATTTGGGCCAGGCCAGAAACACCTGATCCGTCGGTGCCAGATAGGCGGGCGAGGTATAGGGACGCGGCAAGCCGTTGTCCCAGCCATACCAGACCGAGGCCATGGAGGAGCCAGAGAACACCCGGTTGCGCAGGATGTCGCGGTCCAGTGGCCGCATGACCAGTTTGACGCCAATTTCGCGCCAGTCATCGGTGATGATCTGCAACGCGTTTTCGACCTCCTGGCGTTCGCCTGCGGTCTCAATCACCAGTTCCATCAGACGGCCATCGGGCAGTTTGCGGATGCCATAGCGGTCCTTTTGGTTCAGGCCGGCAGCGTCCAGCAGCTCATTGGCCTGATCCGGGTCCCAATCGGCCCAGGCCCGGCGCAGCTCGGGATCAAAAAACGGGCTGGGCTCCAGCACGGTCATCGCACCGGGTTTGGCCAGCTTGAAATACAGCGCCTTGTTGATCGAGTCACGGTTGATCGCCAGCGACAGGGCGCGGCGCACCCGCACGTCTCGCAGCACAGTACGCCAGATGTCGTCGTTGACGTTCAGGTTTGGATAGATGGCGATCTGCGAGGCGGTACCGGTGCCCCAGAGATAGGTCTCATAATTGCTGCCATCGGCCTCGCCCTTGCGCAGGATTGCAATATCGCGAAAGCCCAGCCCGCGCGCCTGCAGGTCGGCCTCGCCGGCATTGGCCTTGGCGGCCACCAGCCCCCCCGAGACGATTTCCATTTCGACAACGTCGATATAGGGCAATTGCACGCCGTTCTCATCGATGCGGTGGAAATAGGGATTGCGCACAAACATGTGGCGGATCTTTTTGCCCGAGGTCGCATTGATCCAGGGCTGCAGGGTTGGCAGCTCGTGATTGTCGAACTTGTACATGTTGTCGCGTTTGTTGTGCAGCGCCGCCCAGCTTTTGACGCGGGCGTCATTGACCTCAAAGGCGAGCTCATCCGGGTCGGCATATTTGATGTGGTATTTCTTCAGGAATTCTGCCGGGCGAAAAATAAACGGAGGCCGCGCCTGGGCCAGGCTTTGCAGGAAATTGGGGTTCGGTTTGGTCCACTCATAGATGACGGTTTGCAGATCGGGAAAGCTGACCTCCGGCAATTCCCCTTCGACACGCAGAAAGTCGGGCGGGCCGGTTGGGTTGAGCAGGGTGTTGTTGGCGACATCTTTCCACCAGTATTCAAAATCATCCGAGGTAAAGGGGGCGCCATTTGACCAACGGTGCCCGGGCCGTAGGTTCAGGGTGAAACGGCGGTTGTCCTGATTTTCAAATGACATCAGCAGATCGGGGCGCAGTTCATAATCACTGTCATAGCCAATCAGCCGGGTGTAGCCGTAGACCACCATCTGCCGGATATCCTTGGAGCGGGTGATCATCGTGTTCAAAGTGCCACCCTGCACCCCAGCGGTGCGGCCACGGGAGGCCAGATCCACCTGCAGGGGAACATCGGGAATGCGTTCGGTGGCAGGGGGCAAATCGCCTGCCTCAACCTCGGCCCGCCAGAAGTCGCTTTCCTGCACCGGCGGAGCGGCCAATGCGGCAAGCGGTGACAACAGCACCGTCATGGAAACTGTTAATATGACCTTGGGTATCTTAAACATGGCAACGTACCTTATGTCCAGGTTCCACTTGCACCAGTGACGGTATCATGGTGTCGGAAAAACGAAAATTCTCGGGCCAGCAGTCCGGCGAGCCGGCGCCAGATGCGACCAGTTTCAGATCAATTGGTCGGTCAATATCCGGCTCGGGCTGGGCAGCGATCAATGCTTTGGTATAGGGGTGTTTGGGGTTGTGAAACAGGGTGCCCGGTGGCGCCTGTTCAACCACCAGACCGCCGCGCATCACCGCCACTTCGTCGGCAATTCGGGCGACCACGGCAAGGTCATGGCTGATGAACAGATAAGACAGGTTCTCACGTTCCTGGATCTCTTCCAGCAGCCGCAGGATTTGCTCCTGCACCGAAACATCCAGCGCCGAGGTCGGCTCGTCGCAGACCAGCAGCGACGGGCCCAGCATCAGGGCGCGGGCAATCGACAACCGCTGGCGCTGACCGCCAGAGAACGCATGGGGATAGCGTAGCAGCATATCCGGCCCCAGACCCACCAGCCGCAACATCTGCTTGGCGCGCTCGCGCCGTTCCGCCTTGGAGCCAATACCGTGAATTTCGAGCGGCTCGCATAGCGCATCCAGAATGCGCATCCGCGGCGAGAGCGACGAATAGGGGTCCTGAAACACCATCTGTGCCTCGCGCTGGAACGCGGTGCGGGCGGCGCGGGTCATCTGGTGTACGGCGATGGCCTCGGATTGCGCGGTGGCGCGAAACAGCACTTCGCCGCCCTTGTCGGGCAATTCCGCCCCCAGGGCAATGCGTGCGGCTGTGGTCTTGCCCGAGCCACTTTCGCCAACGATGGCAAGCGTCTTGCCACGCTGCAATGCAAAGTCGACGCCCCGGCAGGCCTGGATCTTGGACCCCGCCTGCCACGACTTGCCGGCCCGCATCGTATAGGTCTTGGAGACCGATTTCAGTTGCAGGATCAAATCATCCTGAGGCAGCTCCGGGGCTATTTGCGGCTGTGCGGGAATGGCCGGCGCCGCATCGAACAATTGCTGGGTATAGGGATGGGCTGGCGTGCGCAGCAGCGGCTCGGCGGGGCCGGATTCCATCACCCCTCCCTTGTGCATGACAACCACTTGCTCGGCCATATTGGCCACCACACCCAGATCATGGGTGACCAGGATCATCGCCATGCCGGTATCGCGCTGCAGCTCTTTCATCAGTCCCAGAACCTGCGCCTGGGTGGTCACGTCCAGCGCCGTGGTCGGTTCATCGGCAATCAGCAAATCGGGTTTGGCCACCATCGCCATTGCAATCATCGCTCGCTGGCGCATGCCGCCGGACAGCTCAAACGGATAGGATCTATAGGCGCGTTCAGGGTCGGGAAACCCAACCCGCTCAAAGCACTCCAGCACAATTTTACGGGCGGCCGCTTCGCGCATGCGGCCATGCAGCCAGAGCACCTCGGACACCTGATTGCCGATCCGGTGCAGCGGCGACAGCGAATGCATCGGCTCCTGAAAAATCATCGAGATCGCATTGCCGCGGACATTTCGCATTTGCCGCTCGCTCAGAGAGGTCAGCTCTTGGGGGCCGCCACTGCCGTTCAGCATGATGGTGCCCGACTGGAGCCGCGCTGCCCGTGGCAGGATCCGCAGCACCGATCGGCAGGTCACGGTTTTGCCAGAGCCACTTTCGCCGACAAGCGCCAGTGTCTCGCCGGGTTTTACCTCAAAACTGACATTGCGGACCACCGGAGTGCCACTGCCAAATGCAATGCTAAGATTGTCCACCAACAGCAAAGGCCGCATTCAGGTCCACCCAACCAGCTTTGGAGCCGCTGTCATCTTTCTCTCCCTTATTTTTTGACACCATCGCGTGACCTGACCTGTCTAGTCAAACCCAATTACCAGATGTCATAACATGGAATGGCGGAAATCATTGTTGAGACACAGTAAAACCACAGGTTAATATGAGAGGGCAGGCTGAATTCCGTGCCGCTACCCATTTGTTGCATTCTCTGCCACACGGCACTGCAAAAGCCCGAAGTAGATTGTCGGGCAAAAAGGAGATTACTTATGCTGTCCCGTCTTGATTTGTTTATCGACCGAATGGTGTCCCAGCGGGCTTGCCTGGACTTTGCGATTGCGGAAACGGCTGCGATGGAGGGCCCGGTGTTTGAGCTGGGATTGGGCAATGGCCGAACCTATCACCACATGCGCCATTATGTGGAACGGCGTGACATCTATGTTTTTGAGCGTGCGGTTGCCTCGCATCCGGACAGCACCCCTCCCGAAGATCGGGTTATCCTGGGGGATGTGCGCCAAACCCTGCCCGCATCCCTGGAGCGGTTTGGCCCCACCGCCAGTTTGGTTCATGCGGATCTGGGCGGTCATAATCGCGAAAAGAACGATGTGTTTGCGCGATTTGTCTCGCCGCTGATCGAGCCACTGTTGGCACCGGGAGGGGTGATGGTGTCGTCGGACCGGATGTATTTTGAAAACCTGTCAGAGATGAAACTGCCCGCGGGGGCCGTCGAGGGGCGTTGCTTTATCTATCGTCAGGGCGGCGACTTAGGCTAACCAGATCTCCCGCCCGTCCTCGGCCTCTTGACAGAGTCTCTCCTCCCGTTGGGCCCGGCACCGCGCGAAGCGCGGTGCCGGGCCCAAGACCGCAAGGTCCATCGGTGTTTGCCGATGCACCGCGTGGCCGCGGGAGCCTCTGGTGTGACGCGCTGTCCGTTCAGGCCAGCAGCAGCCGGAGCGTGATTTTATCCAGCATCTGTGAGCCGGACGCGGATTGGGGTTTCAAACCCAGCATTCGTAAGCTCTTTCTGAGCTTGCCGGGCTGCCTGTTTGCCGTCTAGGCTGCCTAAAACGCGCCTGTGACAGGAATGATCCATGATCTTTTACGATTGCCCGACCGCCCCCAATCCCCGCCGAGCGCGGATGTTTATTGCGGAAAAGGGTCTGACCCTTGAATGCCACAACATCTCGATTGCCAAAGGGGAACAGTTGGGTGAGGCGTTCAAAGCCGTCAACCCTCAGGCCACGGTGCCGGTTCTGATCACCGAGGCGGGCACCACTTTGACCGAAAACCTTGGCATTGCCGCCTATCTGGAGGCAATCCACCCCAAACCGCCGCTAATGGGGGATACCGCTGAGGAAAAAGGGCTGGTGCTGATGTGGAACGCAATTGCCGAGCAGCAGGGCGGCGTGCCGATTGCCGAAGCCCTGCGCAATGGCAATCCGTTTTTCGCCGACCGTGCCATCCCCGGTCCATCAGACTATGGCCAAATTCCGGAACTGGTTTCGCGCGGGCTGGAGCGGACCGAAAAGTTCTTTGAGCTTCTGGAGAAACGCCTGCAGGTCAGCCCCTATCTGGCCACCCATAAGTTCACCCTGGCGGATATCAGCGCCTTTGTGTTTGTTGAGTTTGCCCGGGTGATAAAAATGCGTATCCCGGCTGCGAACGAAGCCACTTTGGCCTGGCAGGCTGGCATCAAACAGCGCCCCAGTGCACAGGTATGAATAAGCAATAGACAGCGCCCCGATAACGGTGTTTGACCGTTTGAGGTGCCATGATGCCAAGGGAAACAGATGACACAGAAACCGATCCTGCGACGTGACGATCCCAAGGCCGAGCCTTTGATCGGCAATGTCCGAGTGACCCGCGATGATTGGCTGAATGTGGCAATGGACGTGCTGATTTCGGATGGGGTTGAACAGGTCAAAGTGCTGGCACTGGCTGAGAGGATGGCGGTGTCGCGGTCCTCCTTCTACTGGTATTTCAAATCGCGCCAGGATCTGCTGGATGCTCTGCTGAAAACCTGGGAACAGACCAACACGGCGGGGCTGGTTGGCCAGGCGACAATGGCGGCCGAGACGATAACGGCGGCGGTGTTGAATGTCTGGCGCTGTACTGCCAACCCCGACTTATTCAACACATCACTGGATTTTGCGGTGCGGGACTGGGCGCGCCGATCCGGGCCTGTGCGGCATCTGCTGGATCAATCTGATACCCGCCGGGTTGAAGCGCTGACGCAGATGTTTCAGCGGTATGAGTTTCCAGAGGTTGAGGCGCTGGCTCGTGCCAAGGCGCTTTATTACATGCAGTTGGGCTATGATATGGCGGGGCTGAACGAAACGGGCGCCTATCGGCTTATGATGACGCCAGAATATCTGAAAGTGTTCACCGGCTGCGAACCTCAGCCCGGAGAACTGGAGGACTTCACCGCCTATTCTCTCCAGTTCTGGACGCCCTAAAGGGTCGAAAGCATTGCGGTGGTTGCCGATTTCACCCTTTCGGCGGCCTGCTGCCGGATGGGGCCGTAGCCACGGATCTCCATCGGGGCGGACAGGATGGCGAGGCAGCGGTCATGATGATCCGCGCAATAGCGCTGTTCGACCTGCTTCAGGGCGCCCTCAAACCAAGCCAACAGATCGCGGTGCAACCGGGCCTCGGCGTGATATCCAAAAATATTAAAACGGCTGCCGCGGAGTGGTTTCCCCCTAGCTAGAAGGCCCAGAACAGGCCGTAACCAGGGGCCAAAGGCGCGTTTCACCGGGCGACCCCGGGCGTCTTTCCTGTTGCTCAACAGCGGCGGCGCCAGGTGGTGATGAACTGAGTAATTCCCCTCAAATTCCGCTTCGATCTGATGTTTGAAGGCCGCACTGGTCAACAGCCGCGCCACTTCGTATTCGTCCTTATAGGCCATCAGTTTGAACAGCGATTTTGCCGCTGCAAGGATCAGGTCTTCGGAAGTGTTGGCGGGCAGCGCGTTGCGGAAACGGGTTAGGGCGTCGGTATATCGCCTGGCATAGGCGATATCTTGATAGCCGGTGAGAAAACTGGCCCGCCGCGCAATGACATCATCCAGCGTTTCCAGCGCCGCTGGGATGTCGTTGTACCAGTCTTTTAGCAGCCCCGGGTCAACGGCGATAGCGCGTCCAATGGCCAGTGCCAGACGGTTCTTGTCGACGGCCACCGCGTTGAGTTCAATGGCCTGCTCCAGCGCCGCGGCCGAGACCGGCAGCAGGCCTTTTTGCCAGCCAAACCCAAGCATGATCATATTGGCGAGGACTGAATCGCCGAGCATTGTCTCGGCGATCTCGTTGGCATTGATGGCGCTCAGGTTCTTGGTGCCGATCACATCTACAATCGCCTGCTCACGCGACCCTGCCATAAGATCCGCATCGCGTCGCAGCACCAGATCCCCGGTGGGCATTTCCGCGCGGTTGAGGACAATGCGGGTGCTGGGGTGGTAATGTGCCGATGCCTTGGGGGCCGAACTGGCCACGATATCGCAGCCAATCACCGCATCGGCGGCGCCCATATCAATGCGCACCTGGTTCACGTCGTCCGGGTTGGCCGACAGTCGAATATAGCTGAGGACGGTCCCGAATTTCTGCGCAAACCCGGTGAAATCCAACACCGTTGCGCCCTTGCCCTCAAGATGCGCCGCCATGGTGATCAATGCGCCCAACGTCACCACTCCGGTGCCACCGACGCCGGTGATCAGCAAATTATACGGCTGGTCGAGTGCGACAAAATCCGGGGTGGGCAGGGTTGCCACCAATTGCGCTGCATCCAGACCAGGGGTTTGTTTCTGACGGCGGCGGCCACCCTCGACGGTGACAAAGCTGGGACAGAACCCGTTCAGGCAGGTGAAATCCTTGTTGCAGCTGGACAGGTTGATTTTGCGTTTGCGGCCAAATGCGGTCTCTTTTGGCTCAACGCTCAGGCAGTTCGATTCAACCGAGCAATCGCCGCATCCCTCGCAGACCAGATCATTGATGACAACAAACCGTTTGGGGTCATCCAGAGTGCCGCGTTTGCGGCGGCGGCGCTTTTCGGCGGCGCAGGTCTGTTGGTAGATCAGCACCGAGACACCGGGGATCTTGCGCAGCTCGCGCTGGACCCTGTCCAGATCCACCCGGTGGTGAAAGGTGGTGCCGCCGGGAAAGCCCGAGCGATTGAACTTGGTGATGTCATCGGACACCAGAGCAATGCGCTGCACCCCCTCAGCCCGGCAGGTCAGAGCAATTCCGGTGACGCTGATCGGGCCATCCACCGGCTGCCCACCGGTCATGGCCACGGCATCATTATAAAGGATTTTGTAAGTGATATTGGTCTGCGCCGCCACCGCCTGACGGATCGCCAGGGATCCGGAATGGTACCAGGTGCCTTCGCCGAGGTTCTGAAACACATGCTTGCCGCCGTTGAACAGCGAGGCCGCAACCCAAGTCACACCTTCGCCGCCCATCTGCGCATATCCAGCGGTCTCGCGGTCCATCCAGCTGGCCATCACATGGCAGCCAATGCCCGAATTGGCGGCGCTGCCATCGGGCAGTTTGGTTGACGTGTTATGCGGGCAGCCCGAGCAGAAATAGGGGCTGCGGCTGGCCCCTGGGATGTCTAGCACAACGGGCGGCCTCTCCGTCAAGGCCCGCGCCCTGGCGGTAAATCCTTCGTCCGGGAAAAACGGATCGAGCCGCCGCGCTATGATTGGCACCAGCTGCAGCGGGCTTAACTCTCCGGTCCAGGGGATCAGCGGCGCGCCGTGGCTGTCGTATTTGCCGACCATCTTGTCCGGTTTGTTGCCGGGCCAGTCATAGAAATACTCTTTGAACTGGCTCTCAATAATGCCGCGCTTTTCCTCGACCACCAGCACTTCTTTCTTGCCGTGGACAAACCGCAGGGCGTTGCGGCGGGCCAGCGGCCAGACCATTCCAACCTTGTAGATATCGATGCCCAACCGGTGACAGGCCGCCTGGTCCAGCCCCAGCAGCCGTAGCGCCTCCATCAGATCTAGGTGGCCTTTGCCGGTGGTGACAAAGCCAAAACTGGCATCGGGCAGATCATAGATGCGATGATCGATCGGGTTGGCCTCGGCAAAGGCGCGCACGGCTTTCAGTTTGGCGCGGATCCGTATCTCGATCTCGGGGCTGGGCAAATCGGCGCGGCGCACGTGCAGCCCGCCGGGGTAGGGCTGCAGTTCAGGCAGCACAAAGTTCCGACCTGGTTTCAAGTCGATGGAGCGGCCACTTTCCACGGTTTCCGAGATCGCCTTGAACCCGACCCAGCAGCCGGAGTAGCGCGACAGGGCAAAGCCGTACTCGCCAAAACTCAGGAACTCGCTGACTGACGCGGGGTTCAGGACCGGCATGAACCAGGCCAGAAAGGCGGCGTCGGACTGATGCGGCATCGACGAGCTGACGCAGCCATGATCATCTCCCGCGACCACCAGCACGCCGCCCTTGGGGGAGGAGCCATAGGCGTTGCCATGTTTCAATGCATCGCCAGAGCGGTCAACCCCGGGGCCCTTACCGTACCACATGGAGAACACGCCCTCGACCTGGCATCGGGGGTCCAGCACCGCCTGTTGGGCGCCCAAGACCGCGGTTGCAGCCAGATCTTCATTGACCGCGGGCAGAAAGCGGATGCCATTGTCTCGCATCCTATCCGCCGACCGCCACAGCTCCAGATCCACCCCGCCCAGCGGTGAGCCGCGATAGCCCGACACAAAACCCGCGGTGTTCAGGCCGGCCTGTTGATCGCGTCGCGCCTGATCCAGCATGATCCGCGCCAGCGCCTGGGTGCCAGTCAGAAAGACCCGGCCCTTGGTCAGATCATATCGGTCATTTAGGTGATACTGATAGGAGTCATCTGTCTGCTGGGTCATGGCTGGCATCCCTTGCGTGATCAGTACTGCTAACGGTAAGGTAGTCCTGATTGGCGGGCGTGTTGCCAAATTACCGGGTCTGTGATCAAATTTAGGATGATCCGCTCATTTATCAGATCTTATGGCGACAGGCTGACCCCGAACCAGCAGGCGTTCTTCAAGGCAAGGCAATCCGCTGCCTGCCAGCGGCTGATCCAGCTTCATCTGGCCAATAATATCCCGGGGTTTGGGTCAGTGCCAGTCTGTCAGGGCCTTGTCAAAAGACCCCAGGCGGTCACGACGCAGTAAATTCCACCCAGGCCCATACCATGGCCAGATAGGTAAAGTGATGCAGCGCCTGATCGGTTCCCATCGCGCGCCAGAACCCCGCCATATTCGGCATCAGTTGTTTGGAGTGGGAATACCTTGCTTTGCAGTAATCAATGTTGAAATGAACAAACCACTCCAGCGCGCAAATGATCAGTATGAACGCCACCGGTGTCTGGAAAGCCAGAAAGACCAGTATCGACCCCAAAACATGCACGCCGGCGTGCTGCGCCCGCCCCAGGTGAAAATACACGCCGCGTCCGCATAGCATTTTGGGTGTTTGCAAATAGAAAT
This sequence comes from Paracoccaceae bacterium, assembly GCA_013214575.1. Classification (GTDB taxonomy): domain Bacteria; phylum Pseudomonadota; class Alphaproteobacteria; order Rhodobacterales; family Rhodobacteraceae; genus Parasedimentitalea. The sequence goes on from JABSSD010000218.1 coordinate 52,486, forward strand.
CAGCAAACATGTGCTTGACCTGCAGCAGGCCCAACAGCAGCAGAACAGATCCGACATAGTCCGGCAAAGCGGCAACTCCTGTTTATCACGTGTAAGATGAGCTTAAGGATTTTTTCGCTGCAGGCAATCGCCTGTTAAGCTTCTTCCGCAACGGGACATTTGACGCTAAACCATTGCCTGCGACAGTGGAACCGCGCTAGGCATGACGATGTACTGATTTGTCCTAGTCATGTTGGAGGCCTTCCATCGAACGCTCTCTTTTCCGTTTTATCTGGAAGTACTCGAAACGTGACCAGCTGGTTCTGCTGCTGATCACCACCACTCTGTTCCCGCTGCTGTACCTGACGCTTGAATTGCCCAAGCGGATAATCAACGACGCCATTGGCGCGCAAAGCTCCACCGTTGATGTGCTGGGCCGCTCGGTGGATCAGCTGACATTCTTATGGTTGCTGTGCTCGGGGTTTCTGCTGGCGGTGACGGCGCATGGCCTGATGAAAATGCGTATCAACACCCTGAAGGGGATATTGGCCGAGCGCATGTTGCGTCGGTTTCGCTACCAGTTGATTGCCCGGGTGCTGCGCTTTCCACAGCCCTACTTTGAGCGGATCAGTCAGGGCGAACTGGTGTCGATGATCACCGCCGAAAGCGAGCCGATGGGCGGCCTGATGGGCGACGCGATCAGCCAGCCTGTGTTGCAAGCCGGGCAAATGATCACCATCCTGACGTTCCTGTTTCTGCAAAACGTCTGGTTTGGTGCTGCCGCCGTTGCCCTGATCCCCTTGCAGGGCTGGTTGATTCCAGTGCTGCAGCGGCGCATCAACCTGTTGAACAAGAAACGTATCAAACAGGTTCGCGCCTTGGCCGCCGAGATCGGAGAGAGCGCCGTCGGCGCCTCGACGTTGCGGATCAACGGCGGCTGGCGCTATCGCATGGCGGTTATCACCACCCGCTTGGGCCGGTTGTATGACATTCGCCTCGAGATCTACCAGAAAAAGTTCTTCATGAAGTTTATCAACAACTTCATCACCCAGCTGACGCCGTTTTTATTCTATGCGATTGGCGGCTACCTGGTGCTGCAGGGCTCGGTCTCACTGGGCGCGCTAGTGGCAGCCTTGGCGGCCTACAAGGACCTTGCCTCGCCGTGGAAAGAGCTATTGGCCTATTACAACCAGACCCAGGATATGGCCCTGCGCTGGGAGGTGATTTTGGAACGGTTTGCACCTTCGGGCATGATTGATGAGACATTGATGGAGGGTGAACCCGAGGATTTGGTGCACCTGAAGGGAGACGTGGTTCTGACCAATGTCAGCGTCCGGGATGCCGATGGTAATTTGGTGCTGGAGGATCTCAGCGCCCGCCTGCCGGCTGGCAAGGTGGTTGGAATCGCGGCACCGTCAGAGGAAGACCGCCGCGCCATGGCCGAGCTTTTGACCCGCGAGTTGCTGCCCTCGGCGGGCAGTGTTTTTATTGCGGGACATGATCTGACCAAGCTGCATCAGGCGGTGATTGCGACGCGTATCGGCCATGCGACATCGCGCCCAGTGCTGTTTCAGGGGTCGTTTGGCGACAATGTCATGATGCCGATGCGGCGACGCCCCACCGGGGTTGCCGGCGACAGCGAACAGTTCGAGAAGGCGCAGAAGGCCGGGAACAGCCCCGACCCGCAGGATACCCGCTGGCTTGATCCGTCGGTAGCCGGGTTTTCGAGTGAGGCTGAATTGCGCGATTGGTGGCTGCAGCTGGTCGAAGGCATTGGCTCGGACACCGCCCTGTTCCGGCGCGGAATGGAGCAGCGGTTTGATCCCAAAACCCACCCTATTCTGGGCGCCCATCTGGTGCAGTTGCGGGATCAGGTTCAGCAAGCGGTGCGCGACGCTGGGCTGCGCCAGCATGCATTTTTCCTGAACCCGGATCACTATAACCCGGCGCTGCCTGTGGCGGAAAACCTGTTGTATGCGACTCCACATGAGCCAATCACCGAAACGGTTTTGGCAAAACAGACGGAGTTTCTCGACCTGATCAAAGAGCTGAAGCTGGACGAAGACCTGGTGGCCCTGACTCAGGACGTGGTGGATATGCTGCGGCAGATTTTTGGGCTCGATGGCACCGACCACCCTCTGTTTCGCAAGCTAGGGCTAGAGCCTTCAGCCTATGAGGTGGCGCTTTCGCTGGTTGAAAAGACCCGCTCCAAGGGCGCGGGCGCTTTGGATCACAAGGAACTGGCGCAACTGTTGATCGTGCCATTCCGGATCTCGGCGGAACAAATCGGCCCGGCCTTTAGTGAGGACATGCAGAGCCGTATTTTGGCCTTCAGGAAAAGCCACTCAACCCGGTTGATGGCCACCCTGGGGGACCTGTTCGTGCCGCTGGATATTGATAGTTTTGCGCCGGGATTGACGGTTCTGGAAAACGCCCTGTTTGGTAAGATTTCAGACCTGGCCGGCGGCAAGGGGGATGAACTTCGCAAACTGGTCTCCGAATTACTGGTGCAAAATGGGGTGCGCGATTTGGTGGTCGAGTTGATTTTTGAATTGCCGATTGCTCTGGGCGGCCAGGGGCTGGCGGCCAGTTTTGCTGAACCACTGGCCTTTTCCCGCGCCACCATCAAGCGGCCCGATATCCTGATCATGGACAGTGCAATGTCCAGCTATGATTTGGAAACCCGCATCTCGGTGCATAAGAACCTGCGTAAACTGCTGCCAGACACCACCGTGATTTATCTAAGCGACAGCTTTGAGAGCCCAGAGGTGTTCGATGTCTATTACGAGCTGCGACAGGGTCGGCTGGTCAGTGATGAGGCGCAGAAGGTGGCTGTTGAGGACGGCGCCGCCAGTGCGGATCTGGCGCGCAAACTCAGGGCGTTGGAGCAGACTGAACTGTTTTCGGGATTGAACCGGCGTCAATTGCGGCTGCTGGCCTTTGGTGCGCGCTGGTATCAGGCTGCTGCCGGCGAGGTGGTGTTTCTGAAAGACGATGATGCCAGTGACGGCGCCTATATGATCCTCGAGGGTGAGGCCGGCCTGTACTTGCCCATCGACGGACAGGACGACCGGCTGATCGCCAGTGTGGGGTCCGGCCGGCTGGTGGGCGAATTGGGGTTGATACGCAAGGAGCCGCGGTCGCTGAGCATGATTGCAAAAACCGATCTGACCTGCCTTCGTATCGGTGAAGAAGAGTTTTTTGCGGTGGTTGAGAACGACGCGGCGACTGCCTTTAGGCTGTTGCAGGTGGTCGCCGGATACGTGTCCAATTGACCAGAGAGGGGCGCCGCCAGTCCCAAGACCTCCAAGTCGATGGGCCGCGCAGCCACTGCTGAGCGATAGGCTGTCGCGGCCCCCGGTCCCGGCCGCTATGTGGGGATTTCCAGCGGCGGCGATCCTCCGGCAAAGGCGTTTGGGGCCGCATAGTCGCAAGGCGGTTCCTGCATGTTGAGGTGCAGATCTGTGCGGGTAAAGGGATGGGCGCGGGCCAGAGCCTCGTCCACCTCAATACCAAGACCGGCTGTCGTGGGGGGGCTGACAAACCCATCCTCAACCCGAATTGTTCCCTTGATCAATGCATCATGAAACGGCGTCTCGATGGTTTCGGCCATCAGAATGTTGGGGATCGAGGCTGCAAGCTGGATATTGGCGGCCCACTCAATGGGTCCGGCGTAAAGATGCGGGGCGATCTGCGCGTTGTAGACCTCGGCTATTGCGGCGATTTTCTTGACTTCCCAAATGCCACCGGCCCGGCCCAGGGCGGGTTGCAGGATGGTGGCGGCTCCGGATTGCAGAACGGCGGCAAACTCGGCTTTTGTTGTCAGCCGTTCACCGGTGGCGATGGGAATGCGCACGGCCTGCGCAACTTTGGCCATCTCGGAGGCATTGTCCGGCGGCGTTGGCTCCTCGAACCATAGGGGCGCATAGGGTTCCAAAGCCTGGCCCAGGCGGATGGCGCCGGCGGTGGTGAATTGTCCGTGGGTGCCAAACAGCAGGTCGGCCTTGTCGCCCACCGCCTCGCGGATTGCCTGGCAAAATGCCACGGAGGTTGAAATATCATTCATTGCCGGCATGTGGCCACCGCGCAGCGTATAGGGGCCTGCGGGGTCGAATTTGACGGCTGTGTAGCCCTGACTGACCATCTGAGCGGCGCTCTCGGCGGCCATGTCAGGCGAGGCCCAGAAGCTGTCGGTATCGTGCTGGGGCAGCGGGTAGAGATAGGTATAAGCGCGAATGCGGTCATTCATCCGGCCGCCGATCAAGGCGTGCACCGGCCGGTCACGGTCTTTGCCCAGAATATCCCAGCAGGCGATCTCGAGCCCGGAGAAGGCCCCCATGACCGTCAGGTCTGGTCGCTGAGTAAAGCCGGAGGAATAGGCGCGCCGGAACATCAGCTCGATATTTTCCGGGTTTTCATCTGCCATATGGCGTTCAAACACATCGCGAATAACATGGGTCATCGCCTCTGGCCCGACCGAGGCCGCATAACATTCCCCCCAACCGGTGATGCCGCTGTCGGTGGTCAGTTTGACGAGAATCCAATAGCGGCCGCCCCAGCCGGGGGCCGGGGGGGCGGTGACGATCACCTCGAGGTCTTGCAGTTTCATGGGCGCTCTCCTGTTGCTGTAGGGTGCGTGCTTGCACGCACCGCTGGGGGATATTGTATGTAATTAACACACGCACTATGCTTTCATCACAGCAGGGGTAGTATTATGAAAAAAGTGTTGGCTTACAGTTACTTGCGTATTAGTACAGATCAGCAGGTAGTCGGGGATGGCATTCGTCGTCAGATGGAAGCAAGCCAGAAGTACGCCAAAGACCACGATTACGAGCTTGTCGAGACGATACAAGACATAGGGATCAGCGCGTTCAAGGGTAAAAACGCAAAAGAGGGCGCGTTCGCTCAGTTTCTTGCAGCGATTGATGACGGGCGAGTCGCGCCGGGTAGCGTTCTAATTGTCGAGTCTCTTGACCGTATCTCTCGCGATGGGGCGCTGAAAGCGTTCGCTCAGTTTGGTGGAATCGTCACCAAAGGGATAACAATCGTCACTCTGATGGACGGGCAAGTCTATTCAGAAGACAGCATGGAGAAGAACCCCGGTCAGTTGTTCATGAGCATCGGCATTATGATGCGGGCGAACGAGGAATCTGAAACGAAGTCGAAGCGACTGAAAGCAGCTTGGCAGAAAAAACGAGATGACATCGAGGGCAAGAAGCTGAGTAAGAATATTCCAGCTTGGCTTGAACTGAGTGATGATCGAAAAGAATTCACAGTGAAAGAGAAGGCGGCTGAAACAATTCGAGAACTCTTTGATCTGAGTATAAACGGCATGGGCGTCTATTCGATCACTAGACACATGAACGAAAACCCCAAAAAATACCCGACGATTTCTGGCCAAAAAAGCTGGAACGAAAGCTACGTAATCAAGATACTGAAAACCCCTGCTGTTCACGGAAGTTTTCAACCGAGCACACGAGTTGACGGAAAGAAAATTCCAGCAGGTGATCCCACCAAAGATTACTTTCCAGTCGTCGTAAGCGAAGAGACTTTCTTTCTGGCTCAAAGCAGGCTGAAAGAGCGTAAGACGGGTGCTGGGCGCAAGGGCGAGAACTTCGCTAATCTATTCTCTAATATATCGAAGTGTGGCTACTGCGGTGCAGGAATGCTTCATCGCAACAAGGGAAAACCACCCAGAGGTTACAGATATTTGAGATGCGCGAACGCGATCAAGAACAACGGCTGTAAGTCGCCAGCTTGGCGTTATTCAGAATTTGAAGGGTTGTTCTATCAGTTCGTTCAAGAGGTCAATTTCTCTGATGTGTTAAGCGATGATGGAAAAGACAGTCAAATCGCTATTCTGGAAAAACAAAAATCTTCGTCACTCGCTAAGTTGTCAGACTCGCAAACACAGTACGACGCTTTGATTGAACGACTGACTAGTCCAGTCCTGTCTGACACGGTTCTGGAAAGTCTGGGCAAGAAAGCCGAAGAAATAGCTGAGTCAATAAAGCAACTGAAAAGCGATATCACCGAACTAAACGTCAACACAGCCAGTGTGAGCGATGACGACGTAGAGCGCGATCAAGAGGATTTTCTAGCTGAGTACAAGAAACTTGAGGACGACCGGCCAGCAAGCGAGTTGAAGGCGATACGATTTCAGCTCCACGGACTTATCAAGCGCTCTATTGATCGTGTCACAGTCTATAATGATGCTCAGCTTGATCCGTGGGACATCATGCAAACGACTGACGATGGCGAGGAAGTTCTTACAGGCGAGATATCAGACAAGTTTCTGGCGAAGCTGGACGAGCGCGGGTTAACAACGGTCAAGGATATAGAGGATTACCTCTCAACTGGCTACGGACAGCGGGTCTACAAGCACTCACAACGATTTTTCAGGGTACACTTCAAAAATGGGACTGAACGCACTGTGAGGGCGTTTGAGAAGCAATCCCTGCTCACTCTATCCGAAAAACTGGCCGCGTTGAGGGCGAAGACAGTAGGCGCGTAACAGCAAACACGAAAAATCCCGGCTGAGCGATCAGACGGGCGAACACGTTGTGTCGTGTAAAATTCTTATATTGATTTAAGCACGTCTTTAGGAGCGTCCAAAGACGTGCTTAGTTGTTTGATTGTGTTGAAATCTTAGATCGGCAGCGAAAGTTCACAGTCTGCGTGAACGCTGTTGAAGTGCTTAATCACTAGCTCTTGAACATCGTTGCTCATAGCGACAGCGGAAATCCCACAAGCATCAGAGTCGTCACAGAGATACAAACTCGCATCTAGAATAGCTTCACGAACAGCCGATTTGTACATGGAATCGCTACTGTGAAAGTAGCTGTAGAGCACGTATAGCTTTTTGTTCGGCTTTGTAGACCCATCGTGAAAATCAAGTTTTGTGTTTACGTTCTCTGAAATTGAACGTGAAACGTCTTGATAACCACAACATAAAGATTCAATAGGGAGTGAATGCTCACACGAATGATAGACTTCTTCGTAGTCTTTCAAAAATCCAGTAATCATAGTTGCTGCATCTTCGTCTGTTTCGAATACACCAACGTAAGTTAGTACAGTCCACAAACCACTAGCTAGATCGTCGTCATTTTCTTTCAGGCAGTTTGGTAGTTCGTTTTCGACCACAGCGATAGTCAAAGAACTAATCTCAGAAGCATATTGTGCTACAAGATGCCTGCGACCATCAAGAATGTCATGTCTGTCAAGAAACTTCTGAGTACCGAGACCGTACTGAACGGTGTACTTTCCCGCGATTACTGTAGTCTCTGAACTATCGAATGTTTCGATGTGATTGTTGGCTGTATTCATGTTTAAATCTCCAATTTAGCGCACGTTTTCTGGATCACCCAGAGGTGTGCATTATGTTTGTTTTCAGTGAGTTAGCTTTGCTTATTAGCTCTGCTGTCCGTCTTCGTTATCAGCTTTAAATGGTTGTTATTCGCTGGGAACGAGAAAAGGTATAGCCCGGAAATCTTATTAACGTCAATGGACTTATTAGAAAAATGTTTCAATATGGACTATATTTAAGCTAGTTGAGCTTAATCGTTCATATTAATAAGGGACTTCAAGCACGAAAAAACCCGCCGAAGCGGGCCTTAATAGTGTCAAAATGTAGTCGAGTGGACGTGTTAGTAGCGAATTCGAGAGCGATCTTTCGCTTCATCAGCGGTGAGTCGCTCTGATTCCATCAGGTCATTGAACCAGATCGGACGTTTGCCCTTGCCTGTCCACGTCTGCGTTCCGTTGGGATTCTTGAACTGCGGTCGAGCAGGCGCGCGTGTAGTAGTGCGTTCATGGCCAGTAAGAGCGTCTAGGGAGAAGCCATGTGACGCCGCGATGCGCTCACACAGCGTCCTAAAATCAATCTCTAGCTGGCGAACCTCTTCTTTGTGCGTCTCTTCTGCACGTTTGATCTCTGTCCGCGCTGTGGCTTTCGCTTCCTGCTCAAGCTGGGCCTTTGATTGCTCTAGCTGCTCTTGGAGCGCGGTGATCTCTGCAAATGTCAGTTTCGATACATCTATAGTCATTGTCTGCTCCAATATGTCTGTCACGTTGATAAGTGACTCATTTAAGCCGTGCAACACCTAAGTCTATTAAGGGCCGCGGACGTCAGTGCTAATAGGGTGTGAGAAGCGCTGAGCGGGTCGAGTAGGCGGGGGTAGCAGTTCTGATGCGCTGAGCCAGCGAAGGCATGAAAAAGCCCACCTGAATGAACAGATGGGCGAACTCGTTACTTACTATTTGGATTTACTGATTTTCGATTTTCAGTGTCTCGATATCAACACCTGAGTCAATCATTGCTTTCAACCACTTGGGCTTAGCGCCGCGCGCGCCCGCTGTTTCGTCGTGATTGTTCGGGTTACGATAGACAGGTTCAACGGGTTCTTTCGAAGCTTTCGTACCACCCTTATAAGCTGTGGAGGGGAAGATGTCTTTAACATCGAAACCAGCGTCGAAGATCATTTCCAGAACTTTTTCCCTAAGTTCTTTGATTTCAGTCTCGCGCTGTTCTGCAATGCGGCTCTGCGCATCTTCAACAAGTGCTGACAATTCTTTTGTGGACATGCTTGTAAGATCGACGGTCATAGTTGTTTCTCCTGTTTAATCAATTGAGGTCTTGTTAGTCGGTGATTAAACAAGGCGCAACAGAAAACTGATTAACAAAACCGGAACGGAAACAAACGAACCGCAGGTTCCAAGAGAGGCATAGTCCTAGGCGGATAAGATATAGATCAATATCCTTATCCTAATATAGCGAAAAGTTGGCCATTTTGGATCATAAAAGCAAGGGCTTCAGGCCACCTGAAAAACACAGATTTACTGAACATTGGCTCTAATGTGGATTAGTAGACTAAACTTATCTTAAGTGCCTCTAATCCTAATCTATTGTAGGGCTTCGCCCTCTCGGCTTCGCCGAGAATCTCTCTTTTGGATAATGTAGAATACTCTTAGGAATAAGTATATGATATTCTTAGACGTAAAATCATTATTCAACCTTGATCTAATATATTATTCAGATTTTTGATCTAAGGACCTTTAAGGTGAATATTAATAAAAACTCTATGTTGATATAAGAATTCTTATTGATATTCATTTATGTGTTAGTGAGCGAAGCGAACTAGGCGAAGCCTCTAAGACTTCTTAGAGTATTCTAATAACGGCTGCGCCGTGATCAGCGGCTTCACCGCTGCTCTATCCTTTTTTGGATAAGGTAAAGATAAGATTTAATGTGTTTAAGTGTCTGGGAGACACACTTATCCTAACCGAAAGGATAAAGTGCAAAAAACGTAAGTGACGTTTCTAACATTTCGAATGCAACGATTGCTTTTCAGCGCGAATGGCGGTCAGCCGGTCTCATTCTACGTTACGTCTTAACTGACGGCTAGTTTGCGATTGAACGCGGCTATAGACAATCGAAAACGTCTTTTAGCAACTAGGCAGGTTATATCCTACTTCGTGACAGATCATTTGTTACTCGGTCTTCTGTCTTGCCGAGACGAGGAATATCAAGCTCTAACCGATCTGAACAGCATCTCACGGACAACCCGCTACATTCAGTGACTAGTTCGATACTCAGCGCTTGTGTAAAAGTTAGCTATCTGCCCGCGTCTTTATTCGTTCGGGATATCTGTGATCCGAGCACCTCTGGCTCTTCTCCGATAGTCTAATCTACGCTGATTACGTTATGTCGTCATACACTTCTGTATGACTCACATCTATTTATACGCGCGCCATAGTTCGAATTCGCAAATTCACCAAAATGGTTCACTAATCTGGTAACATTTTCGTGAGCGACGCGTGATCTTTTCGTACCTATCTGATGTTTACTGACACTCAGGCGCCGGAAACGAAAAAATCTCCGGGCTGACCGTCCTAGAGACTTCAATTCGATTTGACGCTCCATTTGGTGACTGAAAAAGAAATTCAATGTGTGTCTGCTGTCTACAATAACGGTAATTTCTTACTCGGTGAGACGATTGGCAGTCATTCAATGACAGTTATCTCGTTTGAAAGTAGGTGGCCTCGGCATTGTGATTTATTAAATCCAGCAAGAATGACGAACTTTGCGTCTAGTTCTTGAAGGGCCTCTGAAGAGCCGCTAGTTTGGAGTTCGTAGAAAATGAAATTTCTGGCAAATAGAGAATAGTCACCAACCCCAGGGCTCACCAAGCCATCTTCATATACTCCTGCACTAAAGCGAACTCTATTAAGTAGATCCTTGCAGAGCAACATTGTTCGCTCATCGGTGTAGTAATCATCATCCCCGAAGACGGCATCATGTACAATCACATTTATCGTATCATCATTCCAAGTGTATACTACATTGACTGAGGTGCTGCGCTCGTCGGTGTAGGGGGCGCTGAACAAAATGAACTCTAAGTTGGATTTAAGTTTAAACATTCCCCATTCCAGTACTGAAACGGGCTGATCCAAAAACATCTGAGTAGTGGCGTCTGGCCCCGCAACTGCTTGACACGCGAGCAATGCTATTGCGGCTGCTGTTTGAATAACTCTTTTCATATCACAATCACTCCTGATCTAAGTCGCGTACCATTTCGTGAGCATTTTCGCACAACTGCCCGTACGGCGTCATCTCCGCAATGTAACGCTCGCATAAATACATAAAAGACAGGGAGTTACACCATGACAGCAACACCAATGAACTTTCGCGTGCCGGTCGATCTCAAGAACGAGTTCGAGCGCACGTGTCGATCACTGAACTTACCGATGACAGCGCAGCTGATTTTCATGATGCGTGCGTTCGTCGAAAGTGAAGCTAACAAGCGTCGTCTGAAATCAGACGACGACAACAGCCCGCTGCCATTTTTCAGCCCCAACACATAACGGAGAAACCACACATGAAGTCATTCACAGAATTCCATGACGAACAGCAGCAGCTCGACGAGGGCATCATTCGTTCGGGCTCAGTCGCTACGTTTGCTGTCAGATCCGCAACAGCTGGCAAGAAAGCCGATAGAGCGTACAGACGAGGTTTGTCTGCGCTGAATGAACCATCTGGCCGTGATGACCTGGTCGAACAGCTAGAGCGTATAAATGCGGCACTGAAAGCTCTGCTCGAGGGGCAATTGCACCAACTTCAGCAGGGTCGCAATCATGTCGCGCTTGATACCGTTGGGCATCTTTCCAGGGGCAAGAAGCCACACCGGTAAATTCAGGGTAGAGAATGGCCCACTGCCGCCATTCGAGCCAAACCCGTCAAACGGCAGCTTCCAGCGGCGGTTTCAACGGGTCGACGCAACACATGCATTGAAACGCTCGGCTGGTGTCTCATATCCTAGCGTTTTTCGAGGTCGTTCATTGAGCTGTCTCGCGACAGCACTCAGCTTTGCTTGACTATGTATCGACA
>JABSSD010000022.1 GCA_013214575.1 Paracoccaceae bacterium
ATCACCACATCGGTAACCCGATCACGCCACACCGCACGGGTGACCTTGGGCTCCTCCGCCGCCTCGGGCAGGGTGGTCACCGCATCCACCGCCGCCTGCACATCATCCGCTGCCCGCGCCATATCCCAGTTCGGCTCAAACTCCAGCCGGATTGACGCCCGCCCCTCGCGCGACGAGGCCGACGAGGATTCAACCCCGTCCACCGCCAGCAGTGTCGGCTCCAGCGCCTGCACGATGGCACTGTCGACATCTCCCGGGCCGGCCCCGTCCCAGATGACTGTGACCGAGACCCGGTCCAGCACAACATCCGGAAAGAATTGCGCCCGCATATTGGGAATCGCCGCAATGCCCGACACCAACAGAAGCACCAACAGCAGATTGGCCGCGGTCCGGTGACGTGTAAAATAGCTCAGCAACCCGCCGGCTGAGCGGGGAAGATCGCGGATCATTGGCTGGTCCCTGAGTTAGCGTGGCAATAGATCAGACCAGAGGGCCGCGCCCGACCTTGGGGAGGCGTGAAGCGCCTTCCCGGGGGGAAGGTCAGGCGCGGCCCGGCGATGCCGGGCAAAACAGGAAGGTCAGGCAAGAAGAGCAGCATTTTTCAGCCCCCCATCCGCATTTCAATGCGGGTCACCAGTTTTGCCGGCACCTTGGCCTCGGCCAATTGCTGCAAAACCCGTTGCTTGGCGGCCTCGGGCATCCGGCTGTTGCCTTCGACAATGGCGGTCAGCCGCGCCCGTCTTTCGTCGCTCAATTCGATCAGCTCTGCCTGCGGCTGCGGCTGCAACGCAGCGCCGGTCCGCAGCGCCCGCACCTTGATGCCGGCCCCCAGCAACGGTGTGCGCCCGACCACAACCTCGCGGCCAGCCAGACCCGGCCCCCGAATCAGCACCTCATCGCCCTGACGGCGCACCAGTTCGACCTGCATCTGTTCCAGCCGGTCTTCGGGGCCCAGCACCAAAACCGTGCCATTGGCATCCAGCACCGAGGCCGGCAGACGCGCCACCGCACTCAGTTCCGGCTCCCGCACCGATACGGTCACAAAATCCCCGGGCTTGAACCCCGGCGCTGCACTCAGCCGCGCATAGATCAATCGCCCCGACTGCCCGGCACCGGCGCCGCCACTGTCGCGGCTGATCATCCCGTCAGCGCTCAGATCCGCGCCGGTGGCATCCAGAGACACCCGCACCGGTGCCGCAATCAAGCCGCCGCTGGCATCCAGCAGCCGGGCATATTGCACGGTGGAAATCCGAAACGCCACCTCCAGCAAGGTCGGATCCACCAGCTCTGCCAGCTTTTCATTGGCCGAGACCAGACGCCCCTGCACCAGACTGACCGATTGCAGGGTGCCATCAAACTGAGCCATCACCGTGGTATCTGCCAAATCCCGCCGTGCGATTGCCAGGCTGATCTGCGCCCGTGCCAGGCTCGAGCCAGCCTGATCGACCCCGGCCTCGGCCTGTGACACCGCCTGACGCCGGGAAATCACCGATTGGCGGGCCTGAACCGCGGCCAATTCAGCCTCCTCGACAGTGGCCGCGGTGCCAACCCCGCGCTCTTTCAGGTCGATCTGACGCTGAAAGGCACGCTGGCGCAGCTGCGCCTGATCCTGCGTCGCCGATAATTCATCCTGCGCCAAAATCAGCGTCCGGCCGGTCTCGCGCCCTTCGGCGCGGGCGTCCTGCATGTCGGCCTCGGCCCGGTCCAGCGCCGACTGCGCATCCGCCGGGTCGATCTGCAAAAGCAACTGTCCCTTAGTGACCACACCGCCCTCTTCAAAGTCCTCTGCCAGCGCAATCACCCGCCCCGCCACTGGCGTGCGCAGCTCCAGGCGGCGGCGGCTTTCGACCTTGCCAAAAGCAATCAACTCGGGCGCAATATCCTGCAAATCTGCGGTCATCAGATTGACCGCAAAGACACGCTCACGGTGCGGCGGCGCCTTGCGCTCGTCGCTCATCCGCTGCTGCACAGCCCCCAGCACCAACTGGCCCGCATAGAGCAACAATGCAGCGCTGACCGCCGCCAGAAAAAGTCCGACCAAACTCTGACGCAAAAAACGCATCTTTCATCCCTTTCAGGTGGCATCAATTGCCCGTTCTACCCGTCTGCACCCCACCAAAACCTATCAAGTTTCGGCAGGGTTTGCGAGGTTACACGCAGCAGCCTATTACTTCCGTCGCTGGTATTCCTCTAATCTGGGCATTATTTCAACAAAGTTACAGGGCATGTGCCGGTAATCCAGCTGCATCGACAGGATTTCGTCCCAGCCGTCCTTGCAGGCCCCCGGACTGCCGGGCAGCGCAAACAGATAGGTGCCGCCCGCCACCCCACCGGTGGCACGCGACTGCACTGCACTGGTGCCGATCTTCTTCATCGAGACAATGGTGAACACGGTGGCAAAGGCCTCAATTTCCTTTTCATAGACATCACGGTGCGCCTCAATGGTGACATCGCGCCCGGTCAGCCCGGTGCCGCCGGTCGAGATCACCACGTCGACCTCAGGGTCAGCCACCCAGGCGCGCAGCTGATCGGCAATATCGGCCCGATCATCCGGCATGATCCGGCGATCCGCCAGCAGATGCCCGGCGGCCTGCAACCGATCCACCAGAATCTGCCCCGAGCGATCCTCGGCCAGAGTCCGGCTGTCGGACAGGGTCAGCACCGCAATGCGAACCGGGATGAAAGTCTTGTTTTCGTCAATACGCGCCATGGTGCCGTTCAATCCTCTATGATCCTAGGCCGGTGGCCACAGGATGTTCGCGCCGTGCGCGGCGGTTCAATGATCCAGCTCAAGCCAGGTCACGGTTGGCCCCAGGTTCACCACTTCGCAATCCCCGATAAAGCCGCGTTGCCCCCAGCTGTCATGAATATGGCCGCAGAGCGCCAGTTGCGGCTGCAACCGCTCGATCGCCGCCCGGATCGCCTCAGACCCAACCGAGACCCCGCCCGAGGTCACATCCGCCACCCCCCTGGGCGGGGAATGAGTGATCAACACATCCGCCGCGTTGCACGCCTCCAGCATCTGGGCGGCAAAAACCTCGGTCAGGTCGCAGGACCAGCCGCCAAACGGCGTCACCGGAACCCCATAGCCAAGCCCAAAAAACCGCAGCCCATCGATCTCGACACCGGTGCCATGCAGAACACTCATGTTTGGCAGCGCTGCCGCGCGCAGTTCATCCGCACTCTCGGCATTGCCCGGCACCAGCAGCAGCGGCGCCGCTATCCCCGACAGCAGCTGCATCGCGCGGTCCAAGCCCTGCCGCATATTGCAGAAATCACCGGCGCCAATCACCAGATCCGCGCCACCGCTGGCCGCCACCAGATCCGCCGCCGCCACCGGCGCCAAATGCAGGTCGGAAAAGGCCAGGATTTTCACGTCACCGCCGCCAGTCGCGCCTTGAGCGACAACAGATCGGCCCAGGCCTGCCGTTTGCCCTGCGGCTGACCCAACAGCCGATCCGGCGGCAGCATCGGCAGAACCGCCTTGCCCCAGACCTGCTGCCACTCGCCGCGCAACCGGTTGATGCCGCGCTTGCCCAGCACCGCCTGACAGGGAGCATTGCCCATCAGCAGCAAAAACTCAGGCTCGGCCAGCTCCACATGACGCTGCAGGAACGGCACCATCATGGCGATATCCGCCGGTTGCAATTCCTGGTTTTGCGGCGGTCGCCACGGCAACACGCAGCTCAGGTAAACATTCTTGTCGCGCGACAGATCAATCGCCGCCAGCATCTTGTCGAGCAAGCCAAGCGACGGTCCGGCAAACGGCGTGCCCGCCCGGTCTTCTTCGCGCCCCGGCGCCTCGCCAATGATCATCACCCGCGCCCCGGCCTGACCATCGCTGAACACCAGATTGCGGGCGCCTTTCTTCAGGCTGCAATGTTCAAACCCCTCCAGCGCCGCCCGCAGACTGGCCAGCCCAGTGGCCGATCGCGCTGCCTTTTGCGCCTGCTCAACCGGGTCCACCTTTTTGGGCTTGAGCACCGCAGGCGCCTGCTCCGCCTTCGCTTTTGGCAATGCTGCCTGCAACGCATAGCGGTCCACCGGCACATCACCGATACTCTCGGTCACCCCCAGTTCGACCTGCCACTGCAATAGCGCCCGCGCGCTGTGATAATCCAATGCCGATTCCATGTGGCCAAACTAGCCTGCCTGCCGCCAAGACGAAACACCCCAGCTTCTCGTTGCCAAAAATACTCAAAATCCCGCATTCTCACCACCCGCAACATCCCAGTAGCCCGCCACAACAGCATCTTGCCCGCCTGCCTCGCCCCCCGTATAACAGCCCCGACCCAGCGCGGAGCCTGCCCATGACCCCCACCCCATTTGGCCACAAACACCTGCTGGGCATCGAACCCCTGCGCCCGCATGAGATCACCATGATCCTGGATTTGGCCGATAAATACGTCGATCAGAACCGCGCCACCGAAAAACGCTCCACCGCCCTGGCCGGGCTGACCCAGATCAATATGTTCTTTGAGAACTCCACCCGCACCCAGGCCAGTTTCGAGATCGCCGGCAAGCGACTGGGCGCCGACGTGATGAACATGGCGATGCAGGCCTCCTCGATCAAAAAGGGCGAGACCCTGATCGACACTGCGATGACCCTGAACGCCATGCACCCGGATCTGCTGGTGGTGCGCCATCCGCATTCCGGCGCGGTGGATCTGCTGGCACAAAAGGTCAACTGCGCGGTGCTCAATGCCGGCGATGGCCGCCACGAGCACCCAACCCAAGCGCTGCTCGACGCGCTGACCATCCGCCGAGCCAAGGGCCGGCTGCACCGGCTGAACATCGCCATCTGCGGCGACGTCGCCCATTCCCGCGTGGCGCGCTCCAACCTGATGCTGCTGGGCAAGATGGAGAACCGCATCCGGCTGATCGGCCCGCCCACCCTGGTGCCCAGTCAGTTTGCCGAATTTGGCGCCGAGATCTACGACGACATGCATGAGGGCCTGAAGGACGTCGACGTCGTCATGATGCTGCGGCTGCAAAAGGAGCGCATGGACGGCGGTTTCATCCCCTCTGAACGGGAATATTACCACCGCTACGGGCTCGACGCCGACAAGCTGGCACGGGCCAAACCCGACGCCATCGTCATGCACCCCGGCCCGATGAACCGCGGCGTGGAAATCGACGGTACCCTGGCCGATGACATCAACCGCTCGGTGATCCAGGAGCAGGTCGAAATGGGCGTCGCGGTGCGCATGGCGGTGATGGATCTGCTGGCCCAGAACCTGCGCGCCGAGCGCTTGGCCAAGGCAGGCTGAGCGGAATGGACGCGGTGCTGCACATTCCTGCGGGCGAGCGTGGCCTAATCCGCGTCTTTGCCCTCGACATGCCCCCCGAGCAGACCCGATTTCTGCGCGAACCCGGCGCCCTGGCTCAGGTGCTGGGCGTTGAGGAGATCAATCTGGATCAGGTGGAGATCTTCCCGATCAGCGATCTCGAAGAACTCGGCCTGGCCGGATACCTGACCCAGGGCTGCGCCGTGCCTGCCGATCAGCTGCGCGGTGACCACGCCCGGTTGAGCAGCCTGAGCGGCCATGTGCTGCTGATCCGCTCGCGCGCCTTTGGCGGCGTTGAGACGTACCTGACACCGGCCAGGCAAATCACGTTGATCGGGGCTTACGGCGAAGATCAGACCCAATGGGCCGGCACCTCCCTGCACAGCGACAGCGCCAAGCCCTATTCGGCGTCTCACCTGTCGCCCCGCGCAAACCGCAGCAAAGCCCGCCGTATCGGCGCCAGCATTTTTGCTGTGGTGATGCTGCTGCTCCTCATCCTTTTAAGCACACTGGTAGGTTGGCCATGACAACAGTCCTCACAACATTCCACCCCGACCGCAGCGCCTATATCCGCTCGCATGCCTGGATCGCGGCGCTGGCCATGGGCGCCGGCATGATGATCCTCTGGGTGATGGGCAATCCGCATGTCTGGACCGGCGCTATCGGCGGGCTGGCAGCGATCATCCTGCGCGGCTGGTATCTGGCCTCCGAGGACCTGACAGCGGTCTGGACCCTGACCGACACCCACCTCACCGGCCCGGCTGAGCGCAATATACCGCTGGCCCAGATCGCACGGGTCCGCACTATGGGCAGCTATGTGCAGGTGGTGACCAAGAGCGGCGACAAACATCTGATCAAGTATCAGGCAGATCCGGCGGCAACCCTTGCCACAATCGAAAGAACCCGGCCATGACCCTATTCTTCACCAATGCCCGCCTGATCGACCCCGAGGCAGGCACAGACTCGCCGGGCCATCTACTGGTGCAGGATGGCAAGATTACCGAGGTCTTTCCGAAAAACATCGAACTTGAGCAGATCTTTCGCGCGCGCGGTATTTCGCCAGAAGATGTTGAAATCATTGACTGCAAAAACCGCTGCCTGGCGCCGGGTATTGTCGATATCGGGGTGAAAGTCTGCGAACCGGGTGAACGTCACAAGGAAAGCTACAAGTCTGCGGGTCTTGCGGCGGCGGCTGGCGGCGTCACCACCATGGTCACCCGCCCCGATACCTCGCCCACCATCGACAGCCCCGAGGTTCTGGAATTCGTCACCCGCCGCGCCCAGGCCGACTCGCCGGTGAACGTGCTGCCGATGGCGGCGCTGACCAAGGGCCGGTTGGGTCGCGAGATGACCGAGATCGGCTTTCTGATGGATGCCGGCGCGGTGGCCTTTTCCGATTGCGACCGGGTGATCTCGGACACCAAGGTGTTCTCGCGGGCGCTGACCTACGCCCGCTCCTGCGGTGCATTGGTGATCGCCCACCCGCAGGAACCGATCCTGTCCAAAGGTGCCGCGGCCACCAGTGGCAAATTTGCCGCCCTGCGCGGCTTGCCCGCGGTGTCGCCAATGGCCGAGCGCATGGGGCTGGACCGCGACATCGCGCTTCTGGAGATGACTGGCGCGCGTTATCACGCTGACCAGATCACCACCGCCCGCGCCCTGCCCGCATTGGAACGCGCCAAGGCCAATGGGCTCGACATCACCGCCGGCACCTCGATCCATCACCTGACCCTGAACGAGCTGGACCTGGCCAATTACCGCACCTTCTTCAAGGTCAAACCGCCGCTGCGATCAGAAGAAGATCGTCTGGCGGTGGTCGAGGCGGTGCGCAGCGGGCTGATCGACATTATCTCCTCGATGCACACACCGCAGGACGAAGAAAGCAAACGGCTGCCGTTTGAAGAGGCAGCCGCCGGCGCGGTGGCGCTGGAAACCCTGCTGCCCGCCGCCCTGCGCCTGTACCATGCGGAGCAATTGGACCTGCCCACCCTGTTCAGCGCCATGGCGCTGAACCCGGCCAAACGTCTGGGACTACCCTCGGGCCGACTAAGCGCCGGAGCCCCCGCTGACCTGCTGCTGTTCGACCCGGATGTACCCTTTGTGATGGATCGCTTTGCGCTGAAATCAAAATCGCAGAACACCCCCTTTGACGGCCAGCGCATGCAGGGTAGAGTGCTGGCCACCTATGTCGCCGGCACGCCGGTCTACTGGAGAACCTGATGCCCGCATTTGAGACCCCCGCCACCCTGCTGATCCTCTGGGCCGTTATCGGCTACGGTCTGGGATCTGTCCCGTTTGGCCTGCTGCTGACCCGCGCAATGGGGCTGGGCAACCTGCGCGACATTGGCTCGGGCAGTATCGGCACCACCAACGTGCTGCGCACCGGCTCAAAAAAGGCCGCGGCGCTGACCCTGTTGCTGGATGGCGGCAAGGGCGCGGTGGCAGTGCTGCTGGCCCGCACTCTGGCCGGCGAAGACGCAGCGCAACTGGCCGGGTTGATGGCCTTCATCGGCCATTGCTTTCCGATCTGGCTAGGGTTCAAAGGCGGCAAAGGTGTGGCCACCTTCCTGGGCCTGATGCTGGCGCTGGCCTGGCCGGTGGGCATCGCCTGCTGCCTGAGCTGGCTGGTCTCTGCGGCGCTCAGCCGGATTTCGTCAATTGGGGCCTTGGGGGCTGCACTATCAACGCCGCTCTGGGCGCTGCTGCTCAACCGCAGTGACACGGCCGTTCTGGCGGCGCTGCTTGCCGCGATCGTGGTCTGGCGCCACAGTGCCAATATCATCCGCATCCGGGCCGGGACGGAACCCAGGATCGGGCAAAAATAGCCCCCCCACACACATCCACAGCTTCTTTTTGCTAAAATACTCTCGCCGAAGGCTGGCGCCGTCAGGCGCGTGGCGCGGG
>JABSSD010000023.1 GCA_013214575.1 Paracoccaceae bacterium
ACCACGCTGCTTCAGGGCTCGATTGTAGTCCGACCAGTTCTTAGTCTTGTAAGTCGTTGGTGTCCAGTTGCTCATCACCGCCAGCTATCACGCTGGATTCACAACATGAATCCCCTCATTCGATTTATGCAACAAAGCCAGTATCTGGTGCCACCAGCGGATGGGATTTCGGAAAAATTCTTGATGCGGTAGGACTGAGCATCGACGCCCACGGCAAGCTACGCGGTCGTTTTGATGTCACCGGCAACCGAAGTTCGATCAGCACCTTCATTAATTCCATGTATGGCTCGGCCTCGATCTCGATGAGCAAAGGGGATGTGGCCACCAGCCTGCTTGAATTGGCCGGTCTTGGGATTTTCCCATGGCTGTTCTCGGAGGAGCGACACCAAGGGTACACCGATATTGTTTGTGTGGTCGCCCCGGTGCGGATCAATGCGGGGAATGTGACATTTGACTCGGTGGTTGCCGAGACCGCCAGTGTTCAACTTGTCGCCAGAGGGGCGGTTAACTGGAGAAAGGACACAATCGCACTGCGCGCAGAGCCCCGCCGGGTTGGCAAGCCACTGGGCCGCAGCGCCTGGCCATTTGAGGTGACGGGTAAACTCTCAGAACCAAATTTCAAGTTGGATATCGGCGGTTCGCGGAGCAAACGGACAGATGGAGCGGATCAAATGCCAACAGACCGCAAACCCTGTGTGCCCGACCTTCAGCAGTTAGAATAACCTGACACATCAATTTGAGACAGGTTCTGGCTGTTCTTTTTGGCAGTCTAAAACCGCCTCTATTGCGCGCTTGGATCCGGTTAGATCAATCTCGATCAACCGACCGGTTTCGCCCGATATCTTGACCGACTGGCGCTCGCCAAATTCGGAGACAAAATTCGGATTATCGAAAAATGCGTACCCGCCCGGCAAGTCATGGTTGATCTTGCCAACCACGTCACCAGCAAACCGAGCATCGCCAAAGTCAATATTCACAATGCCGATCGCCCCGTCCTTAATATCGGACCACTCGGCATTGTAAGCCGCGAAGAAACCGCCATTTCGCGCCGGTTCTGCGCCTATCTGCACCAGGGTTCCGTCTTCAAAAACCCGCTGCGCCAGGCAACCATTGCCAACAGCGGCATCAACCAGGATTTCCCAGGCACCTATTTCTCCCCAGGTTTCCAGATCAGACGCTGAAACTGAAACACCAAAAGAACATAGTATAGCAACCAGTACTCGCATTTTAGTCCCCCCTCTCAATAGCACGCCCTTATGTTGTACCGGGCTGCCTGAAAAACCAAGCTCGACATTGCCCGCGCCAGAGGGTTTTCAGAAACGCGCGCCCTAACGATCCCGTTGCCCCCCCCCAAACAGCCTCTATGCTTTTTGACGTTCTTTCTCTGGCCAAAATTCATCCACGACAACATATGCGAGAATGACAAAAAATGCCGCACTTGCAATCTGCAAGACCCGTGTCACGCTCTTGACGTCTGCTTCGTCTGAGAAGGGCGCGATTGAGCCGCCATAGATTATCAAAGCCGTTGTAATTGCCGAGCCCGCTGCCGGGGCGAGACGGTTGCTGGATTTTCCCAGTCTGCCCAGAGATAGGCAGAGCAAGAGGCAAAGAAGTGCTGGGGTTACTAGGCTTGGAGCAAGAACATTGATCTCAAAACACAGGATCGCAACCCCAGCACCCAACATGTTTGCCGTTAGCATGGCCTTGGCAACGCTCTTTCCTGCTGCGGGCATCGCAGCCAGTTGCTGACTGAGCAAGGCTACAAAAAACAAAACCAAAAGGGCCGTGCCGCCGGAAACAAAGAACACAAAAGCAAATGGAACGGTTACCAGGGACATTCTCAGCATTCTTCGGCCGGTGTCGAATTCCGGTGCCGACTGTTTGGTCTTTTGTGACGCGGCCTGTGGCTTTGCGGGAAAGAGCGTGAACATCAAACCTGAGGTGAATCCTGCAATCAACAGGTTCACTGGGATCCAGCCCGCAAGCACAAGAGCCAAATCTTTCGACTGCAGGACAAGGTTAGGCACCATCATGGCCGCCATCAGCGCAAGAACACCGGGCAACAGTCCTGCTCCGGACAGGGACCAGGCAAAAGACGCCACAATCGCAATGCAGACCACGGCCAGATAGACAACCGGATATGGTACGAGGATTGACGACAGTAACCAGGAAAACATCATTACGGCGAGTGCAAAAGCAAACAGGCTTCCTGACGCTCTCAATGTCAGTCCGGCAGGGGCTTGCAAAAAGAGCGCGGTAAAAACTGCGCCGATAGATGCCAGCGGCCAGCCCAAAGCCAATCCGAGTGTAAACACCCCCGTAGTTCCGAGGGTCAGGCGAACAACAGATCGCTGGTCTTCAGTACGCATAAGACAAGATGGATACCGCACGAATATATGCCCGTCCGATAGCGTTCATCAACTTATTATCACTGAGATACATGATGATATCTGCCTGCCCATTCAGCTGAAACCGGAGGTCATCATCCAGGCTTCCGGCTTCATAGCCTGGCAGTACGATCCGCACCGGAAAGCGTTCGGGTTCTCGCAGAAAACCCTTTGACGTGGGAGCACTGGCCAATTGGCCGACTTCGTCACTGCCACTGATCGAGACAGCGCTGCTGAAACTCTCGACAACGCCGCGAACGACCCTGCCGGGATGCATATCAAGCACGACATCAACTGGGGAACCGACTTGGGCGTTGCCCAAGTTGTTTTCCGTCAGATAGGCTTCGATCCAAACATCGGTAGCATCGAGAAAAGTCAAAAGCTCGCGGCCAGCGTGGGCATACGTTCCCGGGGCGATCAATAGGTTGGAAATAACCCCTTCAGCAGGCGCTTTCAGCTCGGTCCACTCCAGGTTCAATTCTGCTTCGGCCAATGCAGCGAGGGCCCGTTGGATTTTTGGGTTTTCCTGACCTTTTTCACCGAGTTGCTGTTTTGCGCGTTCCAGATCTGCTGCTGCGTTCTCCAGATTGGCCTCGGATTTAGCCAGTTCTCCGCGTGCATCATCTGCCCGTACAAGCGAAATCAAGCCTTTCTTTTCTAATGCAAACACCCGTTCTGCCTGCAGACGTGTTGTGTCGAGATCGCTTCGTGCCCGGGCCATACTTGCTTGCGCAGCACTGACTTGCGCCGAAGATGCCCCAACTTCCTGGGTTGCGGATTCCAGATCCGCCTGGGCACGAGCCTTGCCAATCTCATACGGCCTGCGGTCGATGCGCGCCAAAATTGTACCGGCGGAGACGACTTGGCCGTTCTCGACCAAAACCTCAGTCACTGTGCCCGACACTTGCGGCACGATGTAAGTAACGACGGTCTTGACCCTGGCATTTCCCGTAAATGGAGTCCGTCGATCAGCCGTAATATACCAGCCAAGGAACAGCACCAAAATGGCCAGCGTCGTCCAGATTGCGCGTTTCATCCTGCGTCTCCTGGAGCCACCTCATCGACTTCGGACTCAGCTTCTATCCAGAGGACAAACAACTCATAGAATACAGCCAACAACACCGGGCCAATGAATATTCCGACCAGCCCATAGGCCATCATCCCGCCCAAAACGCCAATCAAGATGACGAGCATCGGTGTATCTAAGCCTTTGGAAATAAAGACCGGACGCAGGAAGCTGTCCATAATGCTCACCGGAACCGCCAGCCCGGTGAGCGCAAGAGCGGCACCGCCCGACATAGAGCTCCACGCGTAGATGATCACAGGCAAAAGAACGAGACCAGGGCCGATCTGAATGATCGACAGGATCAGGCTGATCAAGGCAAGCGTAGAGGCCGACGAAATCCCAAACATCTTTAGTAGGATCCAGACTACGACTGCTTGGATTGCGGCAACTCCAATGACTCCTTTTGTCACGTTCCGCACCGTGGCGCCCGCCAAATCAACGAACTCACCACCGCGCGGAGCAAAGACGCGGTTGCCAAATTTTCGCAGGCCCCGCGCGAGATTTGGCCCCGGTACAAAAAGTACACCCATAATAATCACAGAAAGTGCCATTCCCAGCAGACCGAGACCAATCCCCAAGACTTTGCCAAAGACTGTTTTTGAGACGTCCAGAATCTGGGGGGCGTATTTTGCCAGTGCCCCATCCAAGTTTCTTTCGAACATCGACCAGATGCTAGCAGCTTTGGCGCCAACAACAGGAATATCCTTTAGACCTTCAGGTGGCGGTGGAACCTTTAGTCCCCCGGCGGCGGCTTTGTCTGCGAATTCCGACCAAAGCTCTGTAGCTCCAAACACAGCCGAAGCCACAGGTCCCAATGTGAACGCCAAACCAACAAGGGCCAGCACAGTCGCCGCCACCTTTTTTCGGCCGCCAAGCTTGCTCTGGAGCCAATCGTACAACGGGTATAAGGCCACACAAAGAATGAGGGCCCAGATCACCGCACTTGCCAATGGGGCCACCATTAAGAAGGCGCTGTAAACGAATAGCCCTAAAAATATCATTCGAATTGCCAAGTCTACAAACTTTGCATTTTTCGTGCGTTCCATCCCAAGTCCCTTTCAATCACTGGCGTCCATTTTTAGTGCAGGATCCAACCATTAGGTTTTTCGCATTTTTCTTAACTGTAGCCTCAAAAATCTT
The DNA here is from genome assembly GCA_013214575.1 of Paracoccaceae bacterium. Classification (GTDB taxonomy): domain Bacteria; phylum Pseudomonadota; class Alphaproteobacteria; order Rhodobacterales; family Rhodobacteraceae; genus Parasedimentitalea. The sequence continues at coordinate 4,594 of JABSSD010000023.1, forward strand.
GATATGCATATCCAAAGGTTTTGAATGTTCGCGGATATCTTCCTTTGTGCAGTTCCGACTGACCCCGCAACACTCCCGTTAATACGCGTTTCTTCCGATCTTCAGCTTACCAAGCGAGAACAAATCACGCGGAGTAACTGTCTGCATATTGCCCAGAAACTGGGCGGAATTCCCTGTGGATATAGAAAGCCAGTGAATGAGTTGGAGCTGCAGGGTCCTTCGGAATCGCACGTGTTTTCACTGTTCGTCGCTTTCACCTTCGCCACTTTGAGATAGAATTGAATCCGCTACTGTCGTTACTGCGGTCACGAAAATTCCGAGGCCAATGACAATGTAGAACATGGTGAAGATCTTACCAGCCGCGGTCTCAGGAGAGAAGTCACCGAACCCAACAGTCGAAATTGTTACGACGGAAAAATATATGGAATCCAACCAACTCCATCCCTCGACATAGCGATAGAAAACTGAGGCCCATAGTACTATCGCTATCGTAAAGGCCAAAATACTCTTTACCCGGCCATCCCTTAGCGCCACGCGCAATCCACGAAATAGTTTCTTCAGAGAATTCAACTTTTCCTCCTATTGTTGCTATTTCTGGACAACTATAGATGCAATTTTTCTCGCATCCTATACAAAAATCAGCGCCAAAAAATGCAAGATGGGCACACAGATGAATTTCGGTTTCACATTGAAACGCTTGGCTATGTGGGCTTGATGCGGCCGACCTTGCACCCCCAACCCTTTTTGCGTTTACATGACGTCTAATAGTGGAGGGAATATATGAGCGCGTTCAAACAGATGGTCTTGTCCCGTTTACGTTCCGGTCTCTCCCCCTGATTATGCGGCCTTTCGTTCGAATGCCAAGGGGCTTTTGCCACCTAGCGAGGAGTGCCGCCCTCTTGGATTATAGAACCCATTGATATATTGGAATATGGCCCCTTCGGCTTGCCGCCTTGTCTCCCAACGGTTTCTCCAGATCAACTCTGCCTTGCCTTGCCCGGCAGGTGAATATTCATATTCGCCGAGAGGAGTGGATTTGAAGAACGTTTCCACCATGCCTTGCCCGACAGGCGA
>JABSSD010000024.1 GCA_013214575.1 Paracoccaceae bacterium
CAGGTCACCGAGCTACAAGTTCGGGCCGCCGTGCTCAACGGCTTCACCGCGCTTGGCATTCCCCAAACCCATCCCGTAGGATAAGTCCATCTGGGGAAAGGGGCAGCACGCCTTCAGGCTGAGGTGTGCAACAGAGCCGAACCGGACGTACAACATCACCGCAAGGCGGATGATGTCGGGACTGGTCTTGAAATACCGAAATGGGCTGTGTTTTGGCATGCCGAGAAACTAAATCGCCATCCAACCCTTCACAACCAAGTTTCCTCTGACGAGGCCCCCCATAGTTATTCATAATTTTTCGTAGGAATTTCAACGCCGCCTTGCGATCCCGGCGTTGAGTGACGCAGGTTTCCAACACCTCACCGTGGTGATCCGCAGCACGTCAAAGACAGTGCGTCTCGCCGTTGATCTTCACAAAAACCTCGACCAGGTGCCATTGCCAATTGGAGTGGGCGCTCATCTACTGGATACGTTTTCTGCGGATCTCCGCGGCGAACAACGGGCCGAACCTAGTCCACTAGAAACGGACAGTCTGGTGACTGATATCAATCCCTCGTTCGTGCAACAGGTCTGAAACATTTGGGAGGGAAAGTGGCAACCGAACGTACTTCATCACCGCAATCCGGATGATCTCGGGGCGAGTTCGGAAATACCAAAAAGGGCTGGATTTTGGCATCCTGAAAAGCTACGCGCCCGCACTACCCGTCTCAAACCAATTCCCTCTGACAGTACCTTCCAGATTGTTGACCAGCAGTAACGCCACTCGGCGGAACACCCGTTGCAAACGCTCAATATGCGCCCCGGTCAAATGCAATTCAGCCAGCGCCTGATCCATACATTTGAGCCAATTCTCGGCATCCTGCTGGGTGATAGGCACATGTTTATGCATCACCTTCACATCCATATGACCATGTTTCTCCAGATAGTAATTCCGTCCCCCCATGAACCCGGATAGAAAATTGAACTGTTCGGTCCGGGCATGGCCCATGCCGTGGCCACGCTTGTGCAGTTTGACAATCTGGGCGCCCGTGTCGGTCTCTTCTACAATATCGTAAAACCGTTCCACGAGCGCCCGCAGAACGGCCTCACCACCAATCTGATCAATTAGCTTTTCTACCATGTGGCCTCGCTTCGCGCTGAGACGACCTCAGGATCGGGGTCGTGTTTTTTGAGGGTCGTAATGAGCAAAGGGTACTATCTTTGCGGGCAGGCGTTTTTGATGTCCATCAAGTTTGCCAATTTCCACCTCGGTTCCCAGGTCGGCATGTGCCACGTCGACCCGTGCCAAGGCGATATTCTTACCCAACAATGGCGAGCGCATGGAGGATGTCACTTCGCCAATTTGGGCCCGGCCAATGTGGATACAATCCCCATGTGCCACATCCACCGCTGAATCGATGTCGATCCCAACCAGCTTGCGCGCCGGAGTGGTCTTGCGGCGGATCAACGCCTCGCGACCAATGAAATCATCCTCTTTCGATTTCAAGGGTACGGTAAAGCCGATGCCAGCCTCAAACGGGTCTGTCTGATCACTGAAGTCAGATCCAGCAAAGATCAGTCCGGATTCAATCCGCACCATGTCCAGCGCCTCAAGTCCCATCGGCCGGATGCCATGGTCCTGCCCGGTCTGCCAGATCGCATCAAAGACTTCGCTGGCGTGTTTTGGGTGGCAGAACACCTCATAGCCCAGCTCTCCGGTATATCCGGTGCGCGACACCACAACAGGTATACCCTGCTCGCCGCCGATCCGTGCCGGAGTGAAACGGAACCATCCCAACTCTTCTAGCGTCGGGTTATGCGGCATGGTCCAGATAATCTTCTTCATCAGATCACGGCTTTCAGGGCCCTGAACTGCCACATTGTGCTGCATATCGGTCGAGCTGCGCACCAGCACCTTCAATCCCAGTTCATCAGCTTTTTCGCGGATCCTCTCGCCACCGTAATCATCACCGCCGATCCAGCGGAAGTTATCCTTGCCCAGTCGGAACAGGGTGCCGTCGTCAATCATGCCGCCATGCGGGTAACACATCGCAGTATAGACCACCTGCCCCACCGCCAGCTTCTTGATGTTGCGGGTAAAGATATACTGACACAGCGCTTCGCTGTCGGGTCCAGTGATTTCCCACTTCCGCAATGCCGACAGGTCCAGCACCACACATTTTTCGCGACAGGCCCAGTATTCCTCTATCGGACCAGCCTCGGCATAGCAATTTGCCAGCCAATACCCCTTGTACTCAACAAAATTGCGGGTGTGCTGGCTCAGTCGATCGTGAAAACCGGTCTCTTTGGTCATCTTTGGCTCCGATTCAGCGGTGGCCCGGATCGCCACCGCACGTTGGAATTTCTCTTCGCCGCTGTAGGTGCGGACATGAATGTCGGTGGGGTTCCAGCCATTGGCCGGGCTGGTGTCATCGGGGCAAGCCGAGCTGACACAGACCAGATCGGTCAGGGCGCGCAGCAAAACATAGTCACCCGGGCGCGACCACGGCTCGTCCGCGTACATCACCCCGTGCGCATCGATGCCAGTGTTGAAGAAGAAATTGATCGCCATCCAGCCTGCCCGGCCGGTGACGCCATGATCGGCAAGCTCACGGTTGAAGTTATCCGAGCAATTGACATGCCCCGGATAGCCGATGTCGTCATAATACTTTGCAGCACAGGCCAGAGCAAAGGCATCGTGACGCCCGCAGGTATCCTGCACCACCTCAACCAGGGGCAACATATCCTGATCATAATACTTTCCATGCAGTCCCGGCATCGGATAGGCATGGCCCTGCAATGTCCGGGTTGTGGTCACATCCAACGCATGTTCAATCCCCCGATCCAGCTTGCGCGCACTGAAACATTGGAAATCGGTGCACTGACGCCCGTCCACATCCTGGATCTGGATGTAATCGCCCGCCTTCACAAAATAGGCGCTGGCGCTGGCGTTTTTGATCCGCAGATCCAACACTGGATCTGCCAGCGGATCCGGCAGCTCGAACTTCGGACCTTGTTTGATCACCGCACGTTTGATCATCACCGTCAGCGGCGTCGCGGTGTCCTGCTTGTCAAAATCCATTATACCACCAGGAGCCGCAATAATCAGCACACCATCGCGCTGCGCAGTAAACGCCTGCTCGGTTTTGGCCGGAGTGGCCCGGTCAAAAAACCGCAACGCCCCGCCCAATGACAGGTCCATGCCGCGGGCCTGCACCCCCATGCGCAATCCGCGCAACGAGTGGTTTGTCCCGCTGAGCAACGCCTTCAGCCCTGCCGCATCACTATTGGCCACTGCACCGATGATTCCGGCGTCAACCGCGCCTTTTTTATCCGCGGCCACGATCTCGCAAACCTGGCCGCCTTCGTCATTACTGACAGTAATCCGGTCCCCCTGCTCCACCGGGATCAATACAGCCCCGCTACCTTCAACCACATAGCGTTCACTACCCTTGGGCAGAGAAAACACCGAAGGCTGATACAGCCCCGAGGGCCGTGGCGGCCCGGTTGGAACGTCAGGGAATCTCATATCACTCATTGCGCGGTCTCCCGGTAGCTTGAATTTCGCATATTGCACCGTCGGAATATTTATTTAGTGACAAGAATAAGTCGCACTTTCGATCTAAGCAACAAACTTGTTGTATTTCATCCAAAAACAAGCCCATGACGGCAGATGCGGCATTCTCCAGAGATCACATGCCGCAAACGAAAGGATCACACCGATGCAGGCATTAATTTTGGGGCTGGTGGCAGCACTCGCCTGGGGATTCCATGACATTTGTGTTCGGTTTGTTTCACAGCGCACCGGGATTCTGCCTGCCATGCTGACCGTGCTGGTCACCGGATTGATTCTGGTCGCTGGGGTGGCGCTGATCTGGGGCGACTGGCGCGAAGTGACGTTTCAATCTCTCTGGCTCTCGGCACTGTCCGGCGCGATTTACGCCGGCGGCTCCTATGCGCTCTACCGCGCGTTCGCTCAGGGTCCGGTTAAACTGGTGGCACCGCTCATTGGCGCCTACCCCATCCTCTCTGTTGCCATGGCCAGCGTGCAGGGTCAGCCGGTTGGGCCGGGCCAATGGGCTGCGGTTCTTGTGGTGGTGGCCGGGGTTGCAGCGGTGGCCCTGTTCGCCTCCGAGGAAGACAACGGGCGTATAAAACCCTCCACCGTCTATTGGGGCATCGCCGCCGCAGCGGGATTTGCGCTGACGTTTGCCGTTGGTCAGACCGCCACCCGGGCCGGGGCAGAACTGCCGGTGCTGATGTTGACCCGCGCCGCCGCTGTTGTCGTCATTGCGGTGATGGTGGTGGCCAACAAAACCAACCCCCGCCCGCCCCTGAAAATCCTGCCGCTGCTCTGCGCCATGGGGGCCCTTGATGCGCTGGCTCTCGGGTTGGTTCTGTTCTCCGGCAGCCTACCCCGGCCCGAGTTTGCCGCTGTCAGCTCGTCTCTGTTCGGATTGATTACGGTGATACTGGCCTGGGCAATCTTGCGCGAGTCGATGACCCGGAACCAATGGATCAGCGTCGCCGTGACCTTTGGCGGCATCGCGTTTCTGGGTCTATAATTCATCAGGGGCGCCTCTTGCGAGCCGCCCCTTCTTCATCTTTTCACAAATACTCAATTCTAAAAGCCTGCAAAACACTCAGACTTAAGCAGTAATCACTAAAACCCCGCTAGATATCCAAGGTATTGTCTTTTTCCCAGCGCGAGAAATGCGACACGAAAGAATTCCATTCCTGGTGCTTCATCTTCAGGAATGCAGCTGAAAATTCCTCACCCATCATCGCCTTCAAGCCCGCATCCTGATCATAAAATCGCAATGCATCCAGCATGTTCAGCGGCAGCTTCGGAGCATCGGTGATTTTATGACCTTCGGCATACATGTCGATATCATGGCGCGGACCGGGATCGGCCTTGGAGCGCACCCCGGACAGGCCTGCTGCGATGATAACCGCCTGCAACAGATAGGGATTCACCGCCCCATCCGGCAGCCGCAATTCAAAACGACCCGGACCCGGCACACGCACCATGTGGGTGCGGTTGTTGCCGGTCCAGGTCACGGTGTTTGGTGCCCAGGTGGCTCCTGACATGGTGCGCGGCGCATTGATCCGTTTGTACGAGTTCACCGTCGGGTTGGTGATCGCTGCCAACGCGCTGGCGTGTTTCATAATGCCGCCCAGAAAATAGCCGCCCTGTTCAGACAGCCCCAGTTCCGCCAGTTGACCTTCGCCTTTTTCGACGGCAAACACGTTGACCCGTGCATCCTTGCCCGGAGCATCCCAGACCGAGACATGCGCGTGGCAGCCATTGCCGGTCAGGCCTTCAATCGGCTTGGGCATAAAGGTGGCGCGAAAGCCGTGCTTTTCAGCCACAGTTTTGGTCATGAATTTAAAGAAACTGTGCTTGTCTGCGGTGGCAAGCGCATCATCAAAGTCCCAGTTCATTTCCCACTGGCCATTGGCGTCTTCGTGGTCGTTCTGGTAGGCGCCCCAACCCAAATCTAGCATGTAATCGCTAATCTCACGGATGACATCCAAACGACGCATCATCGCCTGCTGATCGTAGCAAGGCTTCTCTGCGTTATCAAAAGGATCCGAGATTTGCTCTCCGTCCGGGGTCAGCAGGAAGAATTCCGCCTCAATGCCGGTCTTGACGTGCAGGCCTTCGTCGGCAGCCTCCTTGATCAGACGACGCAGTACGTTGCGCGGTGCCTGGGCGACGTCCTCGCCCTCCATCACACAATTTCCGGGCACCCAAGCGATCTCGGGGTTCCAAGGCAATTGAATCACTGCGTCAGCGTCCGGCACCGCCAGCATATCCGGGTGCGCCGGTGTCAGGTCAAGCCAGGTGGCGAAGCCGGCAAAGCCCGCACCGTTTTCCTGCATATCTGCAATCGCCTGAGTCGGCACCAATTTGGCGCGCTGGCCACCGAATAAATCGGTGAAGGAGATCATGAAATATTTGACGCCATTTTCTTTTGCGAAAGCAGCCAGATCGATCGTCATAGTTCCACTTCCTTTCCCTGCTAGTGTTTTTGTATAAAAATAGGCGCGTCCCTGTGCAGGCCGCGCCCCTTATTTGATCTCTCAGAAACCGGCCTTGCCCGGGTACCAATCGGTGCCAGCCAGCGGCACCCGCGCCATTGCAGCGGCTTCCATGGTCAAGGCGCACAGATCCTCGGGTTCAAGGTTGTGCAGGTGATTGTGGCCACAGGCTCGCGCAATGGTCTGCGCTTCCAGGGTCATCACCTTAAGATAGTTGCGCAGACGGCGGCCAGCATCAACCGGATCGACGCGCTTCATCAGTTCTGGATCCTGGGTGGTAATGCCAGCTGGATCCATCCCTTCATGCCAGTCATCATAAGCACCGGTGGTCGAGCCAAGTTTTTGGTATTCGCTTTCCCACTTGGGGTCATTGTCGCCAATCGCAATCATCGCCGCGGTGCCGATTGACACGGCATCCGCCCCCAGCGCCATCGCCTTGGCCACATCGGCGCCGGTGCGAATACCGCCCGAGATCACCAGCTGCACCTTTCGGTGCATACCCAGATCCTGTAACGCCTGCACGGCGGGGCGGATACAGGCCAGTGTTGGTTGGCCGACATGTTCGATGAACACGTCCTGAGTTGCGGCAGTGCCGCCCTGCATACCGTCCAGAACAACCACATCCGCACCCGCTTTGATCGCCAGAGTGGTGTCGAAATAGGGCCGTGCGCCGGCAATCTTCACATAGATCGGTATCCGACCATTGGTGATCTCGCGCAGCTCAAGGATCTTGATCTCCAGATCATCCGGGCCAGTCCAGTCCGGGTGACGACAAGAGGACCGCTGATCAATGCCTTTGGGCAGGGTGCGCATTTCGGCAACCCGATCCGAGATCTTTTGGCCCAGCAGCATACCGCCGCCGCCGGGCTTAGCACCCTGACCAACCACGATCTCAATCGCATCCGCCTTACGCAGGTCGTTGGGATTCATCCCATAGCGCGATGGCAGGTATTGATAGACCAACTGGGTGGAATGACCGCGCTCTTCCTGAGTCATGCCGCCATCACCGGTGGTGGTTGAGGTGCCCGCCATCGAGGCCCCCCGGCCCAAAGCCTCCTTGGCGGGTCCCGACAGGGCGCCAAAGCTCATCCCGGCAATGGTGATTGGGATGTCCAGCTTGATCGGATTCTTGGCAAAACGGGTGCCCAGCAGCACGCTGGTGTCACATTTTTCGCGGTACCCTTCCAACGGATAGCGCGAAACGGATGCGCCCAGAAACAGAAGGTCGTCAAAATGCGGCACTTTGCGTTTGGCGCCGCCGCCGCGAATATCATAGATGCCTGTGGCGGCAGCACGACGAATTTCGGCGTTTATTTCTTTGGTGAATGTTGCCGATTGGATCGGCACAGTGCGCGGGATGTTGTTATCGCTCATGTTTCTATCCTTAGTAGGCAGCGGCGTTGTCGACGTCGAAATTGTAAAGCTGACGAGCCGAGCCATAGCGCTTGAACTCTTCGGGTTTGGCATCTGCACCGGCGCGGTCCAGCAAATCCTTCAGGATTTCTATATGTTCGGGGCGCAGCTCTTTCTCGATACAGTCAGCGCCAAGGCTTTTGACGGATCCACGCACAAAGAGACATGCCTCATACAGCGAGTCCCCCAGCGCATCACCTGCGTCTCCGCAGACCACCAGATTGCCCGCTTGCGCCATAAAGGCTGACATGTGGCCGATATTGCCGTGTACCACGATATCGATGCCTTTCATCGAAATACCACAGCGCGAGCTGGCATTGCCCTTGATCACCAACAGGCCGCCATGGCCGGTGGCCCCGGCATATTGGCTGGCATCCCCGTCAATGATGACCGTGCCCGACATCATGTTTTCCGCCACACCAGGTCCGGCCGAGCCCTCGACCCTGATGGTCGCCTGCTGGTTCATTCCAGCGCAATAATAGCCGGTCGACCCTTTGACGGTGACCTCTATCGGTGCGTCCAGACCCACAGCAATTGCGTGGCTGCCTTTTGGGTTCACCACTTCCCACACTGTCTGGTTGGTGGTTTCACTTTGGGCATGCAGCGTTTCATTCAGCCCGCGCAGGCCATTGGCTTCGAGATCATATGTCTGCATTTTAGTGGTTCCAGAAGTAAACGGTTGCGGGCTCGGGCTCCCAGACTTTGGCGTCTTCGATACCCGGCAGGTTAACCAGCGCCCGGTATTCAGAGCCAAAGGCGACATATTGATCGGTCTCCGCCATGACGGCAGGTTTGCAGGCAATGGGATCCCGCACCACGCCAAACCCATCCTTGGTGCCGACAACAAAGGTAAAGAAGCCGTCGAGATCTTCCAGCGAACTGGTCAGAGCCTCACCCAAAGTTGCGCCGTTCTGCATTTTCCAGGTCAGATATGCAGCCCCAACTTCTGTATCGTTCAGGCTCTCGATCTGCACCCCTTCACGGATCAGTTTACGGCGTAGGGAATTGTGATTGCTCAGCGATCCATTGTGCACCAAGCATTGATCCGGACCGGTGGAAAACGGGTGTGCACCCTCGGTGGTGACTGCTGATTCGGTGGCCATCCGGGTGTGACCAATGCCATGAGATCCGCTCATTTTGGCAATTTCAAAGCGGTCTGCCACATTTTTAGGCAGCCCCACTTCTTTGAAAATTTCAATGGATTCGCCTGCACTCATCACCCGAAGACCCGGGCGGAGAGTGGTCAGAATACTGCGCGCCTGCGCGGTCTTTTCGACGGCTGTTTCCAGCACAGCATGGGTGTCGAGGACCCGTATTGAGACCTCGGCATTCAGTGCTTCGGAAAGCTGGGAATCTAATCCAGGGTAGGCACTCTCAGGGTTATCTGACTGGACAGTCAACTTCCCGTTACCCTCTGAATAATCGGAATAAATCGCAATTCCAGCACTGTCAGGACCCCGGTCCGTCATGGTGATCAACATGTCGGTCAAAAGCGCACCCAACTGGGGTTCAAGCGCCTTGTCCTTCAAAAACAACCCTACAATCCCACACATTAGTGAAACATCTCCTCATGATTTGCCATCACGGCAATTGCCAGAACGCTAGCAGCAAATATCTCACCGCTCAACCATCAAGAAACTTTTTTTCTTCTTAGGCAAAAATTTCTGGCCATGCCAGTTTTCTCGTGCTTCATTTGCGGCGCGTACAGAAGCCAACAAAAAAATGACAAAACCAACTTGGAGGGAAACGTGGAAGAACAACTCGCAGAACTGGCGGCACAGGTCGCTGCGCTGAAAGGGGCCAGCGCGGTGACAAACTCAATGTTTGCCGAAACCTTTTACTATCTGACTATCCCATTGATGGTCCTCATCCACGCGGGGTTCCTTGCTTATGAAATGGGTTCGTCCCGTCTCAAGAACGTGTTGTCGTCGGGTGTAAAAAACATCCTCGCTTTCGCTTTCATGATCCCGGCGTTCTACTTTGTCGGCTGGTGGGTCTATTGGGCCTTCCCCACCGGGCTTACTCTCTCGGCTGGTCCCGCCGGCATCTCGGGTGCCGCTTATGCCAGCTCGATTGCACTGGGCTGGGGTGACTCTGCCCAATACATGGGGCCAAACATTGGCGACCAAGCGTCTGGCGTGTTCTTTGGCGCCTTTGCATTGTTTGCCGCCACAACGGCCTCGATCATGTCAGGGGCGGTTATCGAACGAATCCAGACCGTTGGTTTTGTGATCTTGGCCATCGTACTGGGCACATTTGCCTGGGTGATCGCAGCGGCCTGGGGCTGGCATGCAGATGGCTGGCTGGTTACCAAGTTCGGGGTACATGACTTCGGCGCTGCTGGTCTGGTACATGCGGTTGCCGGTTTCTTTGGCCTAGGCGTGCTGATCAACCTCGGCCCGCGCATTGGCAAGTTCAACGCCGACGGATCGGCCAACAATATCGCTGGTCACAACATGCCACTGACATTGGTGGGACTGATGATGATCATCGTTGGTTTCTTTGGCTTCCTGATGGCCTGTGTCATTGTGCCGGGTGAAACCTGGTCTTGGTTTGCCGACAAGCCTGCCACCATCTATGGCACTCCAATCACCCTGAGTGCGCTGTCCTTCAACATTCTGATGGGCGTTGCCGGCGGTATCATCGGTACCTGGATTTTCACCAAGGATCCGTTCTGGATGATGTCTGGGGCCTTGGCTGGGATCATCTCGACCGCATCTGGTCTGGACATCTACTTCCCAGGCATGACCTTCATCATTGCCTTTGGCGCCGGTGCTATCCTGGCTCCCTGCGCCAACTGGTTGCAGAACCGCGGCATCGATGATGCAGTGGGTGCAGTCACGGTGCACGGCACAATCGGCCTTTACGGTGTGATCATGCTGGGTGTCTTTGCCTCTGGCTGGCCAGCTCTGCAAGGGGCGGCAGGCGAAGTTCCGACCATCAGTCTTTGGGGCCAGATCGTTGGCGCCGTGGTGTTCGGTTTGCTGGGCTTTGTGCCTGGTTATGCCTGCTCGTGGATCCTCAAGAAGGTCAATATGCTGCGGATCCCTGAAGGCGCCGAACTGGCAGGAATGGATACAGTGAAAGTGCCTATCCAGGGCTATCCCGAGGGCATCCCAGCCTCCGCGACACCTGCCGAATAATCACAACAGGAAAAGGAGAAGACAATGGGTTTTCCATATAGTGAAGTAAGCTGGTCTGTTGTGGACGGTGCCATGTTCATCGGCTGGGGCAGTTCTCTGCCCGCCATCACCACTGCTATCTCAGCAGTGATCTGCCTCTGGGTGCTGGTCGAGGGCAACCGCTCGGAACACAAGCGGTTCGCCAAATTCGAAGGCAAATAACGAATCGAAGAATGATTGAAAGGGGCCGCATCACTTGCGGCCCCTTTTGTATGTGGTGGGATGCTCTGGAAACAACCAAAAGCCCCCAATATTGCCTCGTAGGAAATTTTATTTAACCTCATTCTTGCTTTTTGTCTGCGGTTCGGGCTCAATGCCCGACAACAAAAGACGAAACAGGAGAGAAAAATGACTGCATCCTGGAGATTTTCCACGCTTGCTGACCGTCACCGCGCCATGGGCTCTGATCTGGAAGACTGGAGCGGCATGGGCACCGCCTGGTCATATGACAAAGACCAGACCGAAGAATACATGGCAATCCGCACCAAGGCCGGATTTATGGACGTGTCGGGCCTGAAGAAAGTCCACATTGTCGGGCCTCACGCCAGCCACGTCATTGATCGCGCCACCACCCGTCGGGCCGAAAAGATCAAACCGGGCCGCTCATCCTATGCCTGTATGCTGAACGATGACGGGAAATTCGTCGACGACTGCGTGATTTACCGCATGGGGCCAAATTCTTGGATGGTCGTGCATGGCTCGGGCCAAGGCCACGAGCAATTGACCATGGCAGCAACCGGGCGCGACGTTGACATCCGTTTCGACGACAATCTGCACGATATCTCGCTGCAGGGCCCGATGGCTGTGGACTTCCTTGAAGAACAAGGCGTACCGGGCATCCGCGACGTCATCTATTTCAGCCACATCCACACCACGTTGTTCGACAAGCCAGTCACCATTTCGCGCACCGGATACACCGGTGAACGCGGCTATGAAATCTTCTGTCGTGGTCAGGATGCCCCTCATATTTGGGACAAACTGGTGGAACTGGGCGCGCCGATGGGGATCATCCCCACCCGCTTTACCACGTTGGATTTGTTGCGCGCTGAAAGTTATCTGCTGTTTTTCCCCTATGACAACTCGAATATGTACCCCTTCGAGAACGAAAAACACGGCGATACTCTGTGGGAGCTTGGCCTCGACTTCACCGTCTCCCCTGGCAAGCATGGTTTCCTTGGCGCCGAAGAGCATTATCGCCTGAAGGGCAAAGAGCGCTTCAAGATATACGGCGTGAAACTGGAGGGGACTGAACCGGCCGATGAAGGCGCGCCCTTGCTGCGCGATGGCAAACAAGTCGGCATTGTGACTGTTGGCATGTACTCTCCGTTGAACAAGCACAACGTTGGAATCGCCCGTATGCCGGTAGACTGTGCTGAACCCGGAATGCGGCTCACTGTGCAGAATGCTTCTGGAAACATTGCCTGTGTCGCAGCCGAGATGCCGTTTCACGATCCCGAAAAGAAGCGCCGCACCGCAAAAGGCTGACCTTCTTTCCTGGCGCTCCCAGTCCCCTGGGGGTGCCCGCTTTCGATAATCAGACTGCAGGACCTTAACCCCACATGTCGAAAACTGATTTCCCTCTTTCGATCGATAGCCGCCCGGTTTATGGCGTATTTGAGATGCGCGCAGGCAAGCATCATCTGATGATCGCAGACGCCGAAGGCGCTGAGGCCCTGTTGGACCTCGCAACCGCGGCCCCTGCTGATCTCTGGGCTAAGACCCATATCATTTACATCCCAAAGACCACTGGCAAAAAATACCTAGGCAAATTGCAGGCCCTGTCGCCTGATCAATTCTATGCTGGCCCCTCTTACGAGGCAGCAAAACAGCGTATCGCCGACACGTTCTCCAAGGCCCATATGGGGTTGCAAGTCTATTTGGCCGGCACCGAGGGCCTGATGGGGCAGGCAATGTACGCTGCAACCTCAGCCGGAATTCCGCATACAGCCATCCAGACCGAGCATCGCGGCTCGACCGCGCGGCGGATGCAATGCGTTCATTGTAAAGGCATAACCGAGGACGTGACACACGATCCCTTTATCTGCTCGCATTGTGGCCTGAACCTATTTGTGCGCGATCACTACTCGCGCCGAATGGCCGCTTTTCAGGGCGTCTGCATCGACGCGGAAGACCCCGGCAACGTGCCCAAAAGTGTGGGGCTGTTCAAATGAGTGCTGGAACCGCAAAACTGAATGTCACCGTTGCCGAGGTCAAACCAATCAATGATCTGGTGACCCGTTTCAAATTTATCCGCACGGATGGTGGCGAACTGCCAACCTTCTCGGGCGGGGCCCATACCGTGGTTGAGATGCAGGATGACGGGTTCACGCGTCTTAATCCTTACTCGCTGATGTCCGATCCAGCCGACCGCGACGCATATATGATCTCGGTACGTCGTGATGACCAAGGCCGTGGTGGTTCCAAATTCATGCACTCGAAGGTAGCTGAGGGTCTGGAGATGGTGATCTCCAACCCGGTCAATCTTTTCTCGTTGGACCTGCGCGCAAAGAAACACCTGATGATTGCTGGCGGCATCGGTATCACGCCATTTATGGCGCAGATGCAGCAATTGGCGGCCACCAATGGCCATTTCGAATTACACTACTCGGTGCGTACCGCCTCGCTTGGTTCGTATGCCGAGCAGTTGAGCGAGCGGTTCCCCAACAGGGTCAATATTTATCACGACGATCTGGGCCAGGCCATCGATCTGGAAAACCTGCTCATAGGTCAGCCATTGGGGACTCACATCTATATTTGTGGTCCCAAGGGCATGATCGATTGGGTGCGCGGCAAGGCTGCGGCCCTGGGCTGGCCACGTGAAGCCATCCACTATGAAGAATTCCTTGCCCCGGCTTCGGGTAAACCCTTCGAAGTCAGGCTGGCTATCAGCAACAAAACCATTCAGGTCGGCGAAAATCAATCACTGCTGGAGGCCCTGGAGGCCAACGATGTCGACGCCCCCTATCTCTGCCGCGGTGGGGCCTGCGGGCAATGTGAGACCGCTGTTGTCGAATGTGACGGCGAACTGATCCACCGTGACCACTGGCTAAGTGATGAACAACACCGCGCAGGCAAACTAATCATGCCCTGCGTGTCGCGCTTTGATGGCAAAACACTCGTGCTGGACCGGTAAGGGAAGAAAAAACAATGACCATTCAATTCAACGACGAAACTTTCCGCGACGATTTCTCCTTCAAGAATTCGCCAGCAGCAATCAAGCGCTTCCCGTTCCCGTTTCACGAAGACAGTTATATGTATTCGGTAAATCTGGAGCCACATACCAAAACCCGTCCCGGCTCTCCTTTTGAATTCGCCTTTGACGTGGACGAACACTATGTCTCCGAGATGAAGGATCGGGCGGTCACTTTGGCAGACGACCCGCTACGGTGCCAATCCCTGCCACATATGACGCTGGCTGGCTGGGACCTGTTGGAATACATCATGGAAGCCAAGGCGCGGGATTACCCCGACTTGTTTAGCCTGACCAAGGATGGCAACATTTGGCATTGGGAGAACAAACCACTGGAGATTGACCAAACGTTCATCTTTCTGGACGAAAGCACTCTGCCCTATGGCCCGATGGAGTACATAACCCGTCAGACCCAAGGCGATTTTGCCCTGCTGGATCAACGCGACGACAATCTTTGGCTGGACGCCGGCATGATCACCTCACAGGCCGATTGGTCTTTGGATTTCAACGTCGGCATGAACTTCTTCGAATGGCACGCTCCAGTTCCCAAAGCGAATGAAATGGGCATCTTTGTGCGGGCACTGAAATTCCTTCTTAACCTGCAGCAAGGCGCACCGGCGCGCCGTTTGAATTGGACCATGACGGTGAACCCGTTGCTGGATACCAGTCCGGAAAACTATCATAAATGGGGTCCGATGAAGACCGGACTGACCATTGAGAACATCGGCAGCAAGCAGTACCTGCGGGTCGAATTGCAAACTCTGTTCCGCCTGCCCCGTTCAAACGCCATCGCCTTTCCGATCCGCGCCTATCTATGCCGTTTTGAAGATCTGATGACCGTGCCCAAATGGGGTCGTCGCCTGCACCGCGTCCTCCGCGACATTCCCGATGAGCTGGCCACCTACAAGGGTTTCATCGACAACAAACCCCTGATGCTGGAGTATCTGTCACGCTTTGATGATGGCGCCCCCACGTCAGACGGCATCTGGCCAGACGAGGCCTAGTTTCTTCCCCTTGGGACAGGGCCTGTTTCTGTGTAGGCTACCGCCAAGGGGGAGATATTGCAGCCGCTTAAAACAGATAAGAACCGCCAGCTGGCTTAGTTTGATTGAGGGTAAGAGATGATCGACAGATAGCGAGCGGGCAGCTTCACCAGACCTTCTGGGCCATGTGGTGCATCTGCGTCAAAAAACAACGTATCGCCCGGCTTCAGCGGAAACACCTTGTTGCCATGCCGATAATCCACCTCGCCTTCCAGCATGTATAGCATCTCGATCCCGTCATGCTGAAAGGTGGGAAAGACATCCGATGTTTCGTTAAGTGTGATCATATAGGGCTCGACCAATACCCCCGAGGCATTGGCTCCAATATGTGCCAGTAGCTGGTACTGATGGCCCGCGCGGGTCCCTGCCCGCTCGGTCTCAACGCCCTCGCCCGCCTTGGTGTGCACCGCCTCTCGGGCCTCTTCAAAACCGCGAAAAAACGACGTGATCGGAACACTCAATGCATTGGCGAGCAATTGCAGAGTTGTCAACGATGGCGATGTGTTTCCATTTTCGATCTTGGACAACATACCAATTGACAGGCCGGTCAAAGTGGCCAAGTCCGCCACCGTCATACTCTGTTGACGCCGAAAGGCCCGAACTTCGCGGCCAATTGCCACTTCCAGGACCTTTTCAGTCCCATGCCGTACCCGATGCGGATCCTGCAAAAGGTTGCTTGCGGTCATATCCGTATCGACTTTTGATTTAGCCACGTCCAGTGATTTAGCCACGTCCAAATTTCCTTACTTCTGGCCCCAAACAAGCGCGCATTCGGTGCGGTAAGTCAGATTTCCATAAAGCGCAACAAGCTGCAGAAAAAAGCCTCGGGAAAATAAATTCACTGTCAGTATCAGGGTCAAAGAAAAGCCTGTAAATAGCAAGGATTATCTCTCTGGGGATTATCGAAGGATGCCTTATGCGACACCAAACCGCAGTCTAGGGCACCCAAAAAGGAACCAATTTCAGAACCAATTATCCTGAGAGATATTGAACAAAGAAGACTCACAGCCTATAGTAGCAAATGGTGACGGCGCCACGTGTCTCTGATGCCCGATCTGCCATTCTTGCCAGGATGCCTTCAGGTTCATCCTCTAGATCCGAGATGTACTCAGTGGACAACACCATAACCCAGATCCTGACGACACATTCGGTTGGCGCCACCGTTCAAGTGGTCATCGACACGCTCTTTGCCCGAATCAAGGCGGCCAGCTATCCTGTCGACACCCGGCTGCCTTCTGAACGTACCCTTGCCTCCGAGCTGGGCGTTTCCCGCAATACCGTACGCGAAGCGCTGGACGTGCTTGAAGCGCAGGATGTCATCCAGCGCCGCCCCGGCTCAGGCAGTTTTGTCAAATTTCGATCCGGCCCCAAGCCCACGTCTGCTTACAGCTCTCTCGCACAAGAGACTTCACCTCTGGATCATCTTGTGGTCCGGGGCATTCTGGAACCCGAAATGGTTCGTCTGGCGGTCATCAACATGAATCCCCGCCAAATCGAGGAACTGGATCACCTGCTGGCGCAGATTGAGATGGTGCGCACCGATGTAGCGAATTTCATCACAGCCGAAGAAAATCTTTACCGCAAGATTGCCGAGGGCACAGGCAATCCTCTGCTGTTTTCCTGTTATGAGCTGACCATTGAAGCATGCCGCCAAACCTATCGTACGGCCCTTCGCCGCCGTCACCTGACACCGCAACGCATCCAGGATTACCAGAGGGGTTACAATACCCTGTTCAACGCAATTGCATCGCGGGATGTGGAATCCGCCGTTGAATTCATCAAGTTGCACCTGATCGAAGAGCAAAAACTGCTGCTGCAGGACGTCTAAATTCCTCCTGCCATTTTCTCGGTGGCCAGCTCACCGATGCGGCCCCGCGTCAAGTTCCAACCGCTGCTGCCACAGTTGACCCAGGTTCGACATTTCCTGTTTCAACAGCTCGGAATGGCGCTCCAGCCAGGCGGGGATCGAGCCAAACTCAACAATCCGCGCCTTTCCGTCCTGCATCGTCACCACCGGCCAATCACCGATCAAGGCATTGGAAATACCAAACAGATCTTCCCCCCACCACTCGGCTGATCCAAAGGCATGGGTGACATGCCCCAACTGTTTCATCGCCGCCAGAACTGACAAAGACTGAACGGATCCGGCCTTTTCGACAGCGGCGTGCCAGATGTCTAGGATGGCGGCATATTCCCAGCTTACGGCGGACCACGTTCCGGGAAAGCGGCGATTGTATTCTTCAAAAAATACATGTGGCTGATTGAAGAAAAAAGTCTTCTCGCGCAGCTTCGGGTCGTCAAAATCCGGGAATTGAAACAATGCGTCGTCCATGAAATCGGACGAAGTCCGGGCCACCAACTGGTGATAATTATCAAAGGTACAAGACAGCAGTTGCCCTCCAAACCCCTGAGCATAGGCATATTCCGTCATGGCATGCACCATGGGTGCATAAGACGTACCCCAACACAGAATATCGGCGCCTGATCCCAGCATGGGCCCCACTATTGGGACTGGATCGGTGGCGTCGGGTGCGTATTGAACCTCCTCAACAATCTCAATCCCCGCAGCCTTGAACGCGGCGCGATAGGTCGCGAGCGAAGGCAGCCCAATTTTGTCGGTCTGCGAACATATCGCCACGGTTTTGAGGTCCGGTTTCATGCGCGCCAGCCAATCAACCGCAGTGACATTGAAAATCGGGTGCAGTTCCGAAGGCGCGATCAGATAGGGGGTATCCGGTGAAAGATCCGAAGGCAGCAAAGTCGTCGTCAGAACCTTGTTACGTTTCACGTAATCGCGGATAGGCGTAAATGTATCCCCTCCCAGCATCATCAAAATCTTGACCCTGTGATGATGCACCAATTCCACCGCGCCTTTCAGGGCCTGATCGGGATCATAGCCACAATCATACGTATGGATCTTAATCGGATACCGACGACCGCCGATCAACATTCCACCTGCTTTATTCAGCCAGTCCTGCCAGATCCGGCACCCATTCAATCCCGGCTGCCCCCAACTTTCCACCGCCCCGGATAACGGGCCTAGAAAACCGATATTGATGCTTTCCGTCATTCCAACTGAGAACCTCGGCAGGGCTGCCCGGCCCACGATCTGATGTGCAAAACTTGATGAAATCATGACCGGAACTTACCAGAAACCCCCCGTCCCGCCAGCTTGTTTTACAATATTTCATTCCTGCAGTGAAAAACAGTTGACTGTAGTGGCTTCTTTTGACTTATTTGGTTCAACCAAAAGTACCAAAAAATTGTATTGGTCCGTACCAATAGGGAGATAAATATGCCCACTAAACGTGTTGCAATCATTGGAGCCGGCCCGTCAGGCTTAGCTCAGCTGCGCGCTTTTCAGTCTGCAGCGCAAAAGGGTGAGGACATCCCCGAGATCGTGTGCTTCGAAAAGCAAGACAATTGGGGCGGACTGTGGAATTACACTTGGCGCACCGGGTTGGATGAAAACGGTGAACCTGTGCATTGCTCAATGTATCGCTATCTGTGGTCGAACGGCCCCAAGGAGGGCCTGGAATTTGCCGACTATTCCTTTGAGGAACATTTTGGCAAGCAGATCGCATCATATCCGCCACGGGCTGTATTGTTCGACTACATCCAAGGCCGGGTGGAAAAAGCGGATGTGCGCAAGTGGATCCGTTTCAGCTCGGCGATCCGCTGGGTTGAATACAACGAAGACAAAGAAAACTTCACCATCACGGTCCACGACCACACCAAGGACAGCACCTACAAAGAAGATTTCGACCACGTAATTTGTGCTTCGGGCCATTTCTCGACGCCTAACGTGCCGTATTATCCTGGCTTTGACACCTTCAACGGCCGCGTGCTGCATGCCCATGATTTCCGCGATGCACGCGAGTTTTCAGGCAAGGACATTCTGATCCTTGGGGCCTCCTATTCAGCCGAAGACATCGGGTCGCAGTGCTGGAAATACGGCGCCAAGTCGATCACCACATCTTATCGCTCGGCGCCAATGGGCTACAAATGGCCTGAAAACTGGGACGAAATTCCGGCCCTGGAAACGGTCGAAGGCAACACCGCTACCTTTGTCGATGGCACCACCAAACAGGTGGACGCAATCATCCTTTGCACTGGATACAAGCATTACTTCAACTACCTGCCGGACGATCTGCGCCTAAAGACCGCAAACCGGCTCGCCTCCGCCGATCTCTACAAGGGTGTTGTCTATGCGCATAACCCCAAAATGTTCTACCTCGGCATGCAAGACCAGTGGTTCACCTTCAACATGTTTGATGCCCAAGCCTGGTGGGTTCGCGATGCCATTATGGGCAAGATCGAAGTTCCAACCGACAAAGCCATCCTATTGGCTGATGTCGACGAGCGCATCACGCGTGAAGAGGCCTCGGATGACATCAAGTATGCCATCAAATACCAGGGAGATTATGTGCTCGAACTGATCCAAGAAACCGATTACCCAACCTTTGACGTAGCGGGTGCCTGCCAGGCCTTTTATGAGTGGAAAGGCCACAAGAGCAAAGACATCATGACCTTCCGCAACAACAGCTACAAATCAGTCATCACCGGCACCATGGCCCCGGTTCACCACACCCCGTGGAAAGATGCGCTGGATGACTCTCTGGAAGCTTATCTCCAGAATTGAACCCAGACCATGCGCCGCCGGAACGCTGCGCATGGTCCTCTTGCCTGCCGCTGTGCAGCCGCCCCTTTGCACGCTAGTATCTACATTATGCATCGCACCAATGACATGACCCTCGGCTTTCTCATTTTTCCTGGCTTCCCGATGGCCTGTCTGACTTCGGCCATCGAACCCCTGCGCGCGGCGAATGAAATCTCTGGCACCGAAACATTCCGCTGGAAACTGATCTCAGAGGATGGCGCTAACGTGAATGCCTCGGCGAACGTCGCCTTCCAGCCCGATTGCGCCTTGGACAAAGTTGGCGACATTGACATCCTGTTTCTTCTGTCCGGCCCGCAAGGGACATTTTCCGAGCCTAGAGCCTCTTACGGCAAGCTGCGCCATCTGGCCCGTCACGGGGTCATCCTGGGGGCGGTTTCCGGGGGAGTCTTTCCACTGGCGAGATCCGGGCTCCTTGAGGGGCACACCTGCTCAATCCACTGGTGCTACAAAGCCGCCTTTGCAGCAGAGTTTCCATCGTTGGACACGGTAGATGATGTGATGGTGCTAGACAGCCGACGCTATACCGCCAGCGGTGCTGCAGCCATGTTCGACCTGTCGCTCAATCTAATCGAGCAGGCTCTTGGCGAGGCAGTCATGACCGAAGTTGCCTGCTGGTTCCAACATCCGATGGTGCGGACCGAAGGGGTGCGGCAGAAAATACCTACTTTCAAGACCGACAGCACCGCCGATAGCTTACCCTCATTTGTGGGACGGGCAGTGGAAATGTTTGCCAACAACCTCGAACACCCAGTTTCGATCCGCGATGTTGCCAGCGATGTCGGCATCTCGCCGCGGCAATTGGAACGCAGCTTTAAGGCTGCAACCGGGCAAAGCCCGGCGGTGTATTACCGAACGCTCAGGATGAACGCCGCACGGCAGTTGGTGATGTACTCACATGATTCAATCACATCCATTGCCAACGCGGTGGGCTATGTTTCACCCTCGACCCTGTCGCTGTATTATCGTGAGAGTTTTGGCCTGTCGCCCAGGGAAGAACGCAACAAGGTCAACCGGTTCCGGGTGCAAGACAACCGCCCGATCCCATCGGTCTGATTCTATTTCTGCTAGGTCCAGTCAGGATGTAAAACGCCCAACAGTCGGCCGGGCGTTTTAGTTGACGGGGGCGGTTCAGATCACCGACTGTGCCGTTGTGAGCAACGCATGATGCAGTGCCCCGGCCGAAGACCGAGGGCCGATCACAGCATATTTTGCACCTGCTTCCAGACACAGCACGAAACAGCCCAGATGCTCGATCGAGGCACGATGGGCATCGCCAGCCTCTCCGGCACGCAGGTTGAGATTGCACAGCCGCTCGAACACATCCAGAACCCGCGCCCCGGACACATCAAAACGACACCAACCATCGGTCTGCTCGGCCACTGACCCGACACTGCCGACAGCCCGTTTTACATTGACTGCCAGCAGCTCATGATCGGTGTGATCGGCGTCGACCATCCACAGATCCGGCCCCATCCACCAGGCCATATAGGCCCCACCGATAGACCATTTTGCCGGCTGCGGCAGCTTCAGCCCCAAAATACTCTGAACGGCAGCAGAACACTCCGCCTCCCGCCCCTGACGCGCTGCAATCGAGGCCAGAGCACGGTCGGAATTTTCACTAATCAGCAGCCCGTCAAAGTGGTCAATCTGCGGGCATGTGCCCCCCAAAGGGGTAATGGCTTTCAAACTATGCACGGAGACGTTCCCCTTCAGGATCTACAAAATGGGCGCTAACAACTTCGACCTCAACCTCGCGGCCCTCCAGTGGGTTCACCGCCCGGAGGATCTCACCCTTGCGGTTCCCTCCATTCTTGAGCAGCCCAAGGCCGATAGAACACCCCAGGACCGGCGAATAGGCCGCCGAGGTGATATAACCCTGATCGGCCTCGGCACTTACAACACCGATGGCATTCATTAGATGTGACCCAGCCGCCACCGGATCAGTACTGTTCACAGGTTTCAATCCCACCAGCATCAACGCGTCGTCCTGGTTCATTCCAGCACGCGCGCTGCTGGTATTGCCGATGCAGTCCTTCTTTTTGCTGACCATCCGCGCCATGCCAAGATTCAGCGCCGAAGTCGTGCCGTTCAGCTCATTCCCAGCCGCGTGCCCCTTTTCGATCCGCATTACCCCCAGCGCCTCTGTGCCGTAAGGCACGACATCGAACTCCTCGCCTGCCTGCATCAGCGCCCGGATCAATCCATCGCCATAGCGGGTCGGCACCGCGATCTCAAATGCCAGTTCGCCGCTGAACGAGATGCGGAACAATCGTGCCCGCAGCCCGCCACAGACAGTGACCTCGCCGCAGCCCATAAACGGAAAGGCTTCATTGCTCAGGTCGAACTCAGGGTCCACGATCTTTTGCAACAGCTTGCGGGCGTTTGGTCCGGCAACTGCAAACTGCGCCCAAGCCTCGGTGGTCGAGATCACCTGCACATCCAGGTCCGGCCACAGACATTGGCGGGCAAATTCCATATTGCGATAGACCAGAACCGCGTTGGCGGTGGTGGTGGTCACCACAAAATGATCTTCGGCCAAACGTGCGGCGGTGCCGTCGTCATAAGCAATACCATCCTCGCGCAGCATCAACCCATAGCGCACCTTGCCCACCGCCAGTTTGCCAAAGGCATTGGCATAAATGTGATTCAGGAATTCAGCCGCATCCGGGCCCTGCACGTCAATTTTCCCCAGCGTGGTCACATCGCAAATACCGACAGATTTACGGATTTGCAGCACTTCACGATCCACCGATTGCCGCCAATGGGTCTCGCCCTTTCTTGGAAACCACTGTGTCCTAAGCCACATTCCAACTTCGACAAATGTGGCGCCTTGCTCTTCGGCCCATTTGTGGCTGGGCGTTTTCCGGGTGGGTCGGAACTCCTCGCCCACCGACCGCCCTGCCAGTGTCCCCATAGCCACCGGCGTATAGGGCGGGCGGAACATGGTGGTGCCAACCTCGGGGATCTGCTTACCCACCAGTTCAGCCATCACCGCCAGCCCGCCCATATTTGAGGTCTTGCCCTGGTCGGTTGCCATGCCCAGCGTCGTGTATCGCTTCAGGTGCTCGACTGATCGGAAGTTTTCCTGATGCGCCAGTTTGACGTCCTTGACGGTAACGTCGTTCTGCAGGTCCAGCCAAGCCCGGCCCTTACCTTCCTTGACGTACCAGAAAGCCTGCAGGTTGACCGGTGCATCTTCGGCCTGCGGCAGCTCTGCCACCGTCGCCGCAATGCCCAGATCACTCAGCGCCGCCACAGCGCCCTTTGCCCCAGTGCGCAGAGCTGCGGCGGTAGAGAAATCACCGTTGGCAGCGCCGATCACGCTCATCCCAGGGGGGAGCTCACCTGCGGGCACAAAGGCGGCGATGTCCTCGCGCCAGGCTGGTCGGCCGCGCTGATGGCAGGTCAGATGCACATTAGGATTCCAGCCGCCCGAAACCGCCAGCGCCCCACAGGGAATATCGCGGGTGATGCCGCTGGCCAGACGCAGCCGTACAGAGGTCAGCCCCAACCTGCCCTTGGTATCGATCACCTGTGCCCCGGCGAAAAGTTCTACCCCTTCAACCTTGGGCGCATCGGCGCGGGTGTCGACGACTGCGGTGACTTTTACACCCTTGGCTATCAAATCGGCCGCCGTGCGGTGTCCATCATCGTTGTTAGTGAACACTGCAACCGTCTGCGCCGGTGTCACCGCCCAACGGTTGACATAGGCGCGCATCGCTCCGGCCAGCATAATGCCAGGGCGGTCGTTGTTTTCAAAGGCAATCGGCCGTTCCGTAGCACCTGCGCTCAGCAACGCGCGTTTCGAGTAAATCCGCCACAGGATCTGCCGTGGCTTGCCCACCTCAGGGGCCAGAACATGATCCGCCACCCGCTCAACCGCGCTATAGACACCATGGTCATAAGCTCCAACCACTGTGGTGCGCGGCATCACCCGCACGTTTGGCAGAGCTGCAAGCTCATCGCACACCTGGGCGATCCAGGCGGCACCGGAGATATCACCCAGCCCAAAGCTCTCGGCGTTCAGACGCCCCCCCAGCAGGAAATCTTCCTCGGCCAGGATTACCTGTGCGCCGACGCGTCCAGCGGTCAGCGCCGCTGCCAAACCAGCAGGGCCTGCACCGATAATCAGCAGATCGCAATGCAAGAAGCCTTTGTCATAGGCGTCCGGGTCATCTTCCATACTGAGGCGGCCCAGTCCGGCGGCCTTGCGGATGATCGGTTCATAGACCTTCTCCCAGAAAGCAGCAGGCCACATGAACGTTTTGTAATAAAAGCCCGCGGTCAGGAAGTTGGAGAACCTGTCGTTGATTGACATGAAATCGCGTTCCAGCGACGGCCAGCGGTTCTGCGAATTGGCCTCCATACCCTCATAGAGCTCGGCCACCGTGGCACGGGTATTGGGCTCTTGCCGTCCCCCCGAACGCAATTCGACCAGAGCGTTTGGTTCCTCGGAACCCGCCGTCAGCGGCCCGCGTGGCCGGTGGTATTTGAACGACCGGCCCATCAGCCGCACACCGTTGGCCAGCAAGGCCGAAGCCAGCGTATCGCCCTCATATCCCTGAAATGCTTTACCGTCGAAAGTGAAATTCATCACCTTAGCGCTGTTCACCAGTCCGCCAGACAGACGGTTCACCTGGGCCCCGCGTTTGGCCCCAGCATTGGCTGTGCTGCCATCCGCCCGAAAATCCGCGTGACCAGCATTCATCATCGTATCGCTCATTTTCTGCGCCCCCGTGCGCGGGCCACATCGCGGGCCAGTTCAACGTTCAGGATGTCATGGGTGACGGTATTGCGCGTCACCACCAGCCACGAGCGATCGCCCTGCTCGTGAAACCACAACTCGCGGTGTTCCCCTGCGGGGTTGTCACGCAGGTATAAATAGTCGTGAAAGGCCTCGGCAGCATTGTCTGCCTGCCAGTCAGGCCGGTCGATCAAGGCAGCATCGCCCAGATAAGTGAATTCCTGCGCGTCTCGCGGACCCAGGATTGGATGGTTGATTATCATCGTGGAACCTCGCTCAGTGCAGGTTGGGCTGTGCGCCCTGGCCTTTTTCGTCAATCATTCTGCCGTGGCGAAATCGGTCCAGTCGAAAGGCCGTGGCGACATCATGCGGTTGCCCGGTGGCCAGCAGATGCGCATAACACCAGCCCGAGGCCGGCGTGGCCTTGAAACCGCCGTAACACCAGCCTCCATTGAAATAGAGCCCGTCAATGTGGGTCTTGTCGATGAAAGGCGAGCCATCCATCGACATATCCATGATGCCACCCCAACTGCGCAAAACACGCACCCGACCCAGCGCCGGAATCAAGGCCATACCGCCTTCGACCACATCCTCGACCACCGGCAGATTGCCGCGTTGCGCATAAGAGTTATAGCCGTCGATATCGCCGCCAAAAACCAAGCCGCCCTTGTCCGACTGACTGCAATAGAAATGCCCAGCGCCAAAGGTGATCACACCGTCCAGCACTGGTTTCAGCCCCTCGGTGACAAAGGCCTGCAGCACATGGCTCTCGATCGGCAACCGCATTCCGGCCAGTCCCATCACCCGCGACGAAGACCCCGCCACGCAACTGGCCACTTTGCTGGCGCCAATGAACCCCTTGGAGGTCTCAACACCCAGGCATTTACCATTTTCGATACGAAATCCGGTGACTTCGCAATTCTGGATAATATCAACGCCGCGCATATCGGCGCCGCGGGCATAGCCCCAGGCCACCGCGTCATGGCGCACAGTGCCGCCGCGCCGATGCAGCAGCCCGCCTTTGATCGGGAACCGGGCACTGTCAAAATTCAGGAACGGATACATGGCCCGAACACCCTTGGCATCCAACAACTCGGCGTCCGACCCATTCAGGATCATCGCATTGCCGCGCCGCCGCGCCCCATCGCGCTGTGCATCCGAATGCACCAGGTTCAGAATCCCCCGCTGCGACACCATGGCATTGTAGTTAAAATCCTGTTCCAACCCCTCCCACAGTTTCAGCGAAAATTCATAAAACGGCCCGTTCCCGTCCAGCAGATAGTTTGAGCGCACAATAGTGGTATTGCGACCCACATTACCGCCGCCGATCCAACCTTTCTCGACCACTGCAATATTGGTGATGCCGTGGTTTTTTGCCAGGTAATAGGCCGTGGCAAGCCCATGCCCACCTCCCCCAATGATTACGACATCATATTGAGGCTTGGGCTCGGGGTTGCGCCAACTCGGTCGCCATCCATTGTGGCCGGTCAAGGCCTCTTTGATCACTTTCAGGCCGGAATATCGCATAATGCCCTCGTCTGCTTCTTCGTCAAAATTAGAGAGGCCAAGCAAAAAACACAGAACGATTTAGGTCAATCATTGCCCGACATGCGACATCCCAGAACAAAATTGTCGACACAGGTGACTCTCCCCCAGTAATCTTGTCCGCTGGTACTGACAGATGGTGCTGGCAGATTAAGTCTGCATAGATCAGAGCTCGGCCTCGGAACGCTCCGGAGAACGGCGCATGAGACCCGAACTTTGAAGTCAGGGAAGAATTACTGGTAACGTATCACTCACGGGAATTTGGGTCCGTAATTTCCTTTCACCCTTTCCTTGCTTGGCTCAAAATGAGGGAAGCGAACAACCTTTGCCCTCAGCCGTTTCTGGTCCCCATCCAACTGCCCTATTTCAAGTTCGGTACCAATTTCTGAATGGGCGATATCCACACGAGCCAACGCGATGACCTTGCCCAGGATGGGCGATTTTTGCCGCAGATTTGACAATCCCGATCACCGATACGCCCGATACTCCAGCGGAACCACGGTAACTCTTCGATCGTTGCCTGTTGTGGTGGTGTCCAGATCACTTGTTTCAGGATCTCGCGCGACATCCGATCTTGAATGGCGATGTTGCAATGATGGTTGGTTGAATTCCGCACCCAAGCATTTGGCCCGCGCTCCTGGGCCTGTTTGCGCAGCCAGAGCCCAGATCCTCAGAATAGCGCGGTACAGTCCAACCCAAAAGTGTCGCGGCGACCACCCGACCCACCCGTTACCCTCGGCGGACCCAAGCGGGTTTTCCGGGGCTATAGATGAAGTCCTGGCTGCGATGAAGGCAGAGGCGCGCTGTTGCGACGTGCATGCCGCTTGGCAAGCGGTTCTTGATCAATACGGATTGAAGAAGAAAAGCCGCATCGGATATTCCATCGGTGTCGGATATGCGCCTGACTGGGGCGAACACACCATCAGTTTCCGCCCTGACGACCGGACTGTGCTGCCGGAAAACGCGGTGGTCCACATCATCCTTGGCATGTGGATGGATGGGGCATGGAGTTAAGCGAAACCATCCATGTTCGGGCGCAGGACGCGGTGTGCCTGACACAGTTCCCACGCGACGTTCATGTCATTGACGTTTGAACACTAAGGGGGGCAATGACTTGTTGCGCAACCGCTCGGGCGTTTTGCCAAGAGATGTGATCGCGGCAAACCGAATGGAAAAGATGCGCGAGTGCCTTGCTGGATGCCGTGTCCTGCGCCTTGGGCCAGATTGACTCTGTGACGCTCTCAGAAGCCCCCAGAATGGCAGACTTCGCAAAATGGGCGGTAGCCGCCGAACCTTCTCTTGGCTGCGCACAGGGCGGGCTTCTGGACTCCTACGCGGCAAACCGCACCAGAAGCGACCAAGCCGCTGTCGCGGCCAACCCCGTGGCACTGGCGATCCTGTCTCTGATGGAGGGCCGTCAGCATTGGAGCTGCACCGCGTCCGACCTGCGCCAAACCCTGCGGGACCGGTTTCCCACCCTGACAAAAGACAGCCACAGCTTTCCACGTTCTGAGGCCCGGTTCGGTGCGGCCCTGCGCCGGGTCCAACCGTTGCTAAGGCGTCAGGGGCTAAACATCGGTTTTAGCCGCGAGAGAAAGGCAGGAATGAGGTTGATCGAGTTGACCAACAACTAAGGGTCACACATCAGTTTCTCACTGCAAGGACTGCACAAGCGGTCGGGCGCTTTTTCGTCTGCGCCGTCCCGGTTGGCTGACAGTGCTGACGGAAATATTTGGATACTGCTATGATCCAAACAAAGCCGACCTTCGTTTGGGTCGCAGCTATTGGCCGGAACGGAGCCCAATGTATCCAATGCTGCTGCCGCAGAAATTCGTCAGGAAGGGCGGAAATCCGACCTTCGCTGCGCGTCGCACCAATGCCTGCTATGCAGGGCGGTTTCAACGGGTCGACGCAACACTTTAGTATTTAGTCAAAAGATGGAGTGTAACCTAAGAAGTACCGTCGCCGAGTATTTCTCACGGATAAGCAGAAGTCAGAGTTGGGTTTAAGCACGCCTATGATGAAACAATATTTCATTAAGAGAATATTTATCCACTTCCGCTAGCAATACCACAATAGTAATTTTTCTAACACGTGCGGAATTTCGCGGCAGGGGATATCAATGACAGGTGACGCTCTGACAATTTTCAACAGCGTATTCAGTTCCGGAAACGCCTTTATTTACCGTTGCGCCAATGACGACGTTTTTACGATGGAATTCATGGCCGGCCAAGTCGAAAAGCTTTGCGGGTATTCCATCGATGACATCCTTGGTAACAACCGTGTAGCCTTTGGCGACCTGATGCATAAGGAGGACGCCAAAGGCGTATTTGCAGAAGTGGACGTCGCCATTGAACAGCACCGCAATTGGGATGTGGACTATCGCTTCTGCCGTAGCGACGGAACCGAGGCTTGGGTGCGCGAACGCGGCAATGCGGTCTATGACGATCAAGGTGCATTAGTGTATCTGGAGGGGCTGGTGGTTGACGCATCTGCCGAAGTCAAGCTGCGCGAAACCTTAGAATCCACTTTGCAAACCACCGAAGAAGTGAATGCCGAGATCGTTGAATTGGCGGAGAATATCGTGCGTTCTGTGCGGCAACTGTCGATATTATCGATAAATGTCGGGATCGAAGCCGCCCGTGCTGGCGACGCCGGGCTGGGTTTTGCCTATCTCGCCAGGGAGATCAAAAACCTTTCTGTCGAGAACGCCGAATGGGCCAGGTGCATCACCACAGTGATGGCGGAGCGCAAGCGCGGCAACATCGGTTTGGCGGATTCATGAAAATCTGGATCAGAAACAGCTATATCGCTTATGCTATTTGCTTCTAATTGACACGGCGCTGAAACTTTTTTGGAACGGTGTCATAGGCTACTTCGCCAAGTCTCTTTGGCAGCGCCGTTGTGCGCCGCACAACTGAAATCAGTCGCCTCGGGCTCTGACAGGCCATTCGCCGCAGTAGTCACGAATGGGCGCGAAGGGCCGTTCGCTACATTTATGGGCGCGTGAAGTGACCCAATTGCTGCACCATGCACATTTCGACTAGAAGGGCGGATTGCTGATGGGGTGGATGGCTCCTGCTCCAACCGGCGTCGCAATGCGCCATAATGCAGGTGTCGATATCTGCTTATGAGAGGAGCCACCCGATGCAAGTTTCCACAATCGGCCTTGATCTGGCCAAGAACGTTTTTCAAGTTCACGGGATCACTGAAGACGAAGAGGTCGTCTTCAACAGGCCTTTGAGACGCGCGCAGCTATTGCCGTTCTTCTCCAAGCTTGAGCCCTGTCTCATAGGTCCAAGTTGAAAGTTAGTGCATTGTCGGCCTTTGATCCATCGGGACGAAGCACGCCCCTGTGGCACTCGACGTTGCGTGGACCGGTGCTGGCCCAGGACGCTGCACACACGACGCTCAGAAACCTTCATCTGGCTGCGTACATGATCAATGCAGGCACGTCGGCGCGAGGGGCTCAGAAGTTTCCCGATGCGGCCTCCCTCAAGATCAGTTTATCCAGTGTCAGGTCAGAAACCGCACGCCGTAGGAGCTCATTCTCTTTCTGAAGACGCTTCAGTTCCTTGAGTTGTTCAGTTCCCATTCCACCGTATTTCTTCTTCCAGCGATAATAAGTTTGTTCAGTCACGCTGATCTGTCTGATTGGGTCAATCCGGGGCATACCTTGCCCCATCAGTACTTCAACCTGCCGTAACTTCGCGACAATCTCTTCGGGCTTGGGTCTCTTAATCGCCATCTATGGTCCTCCGATTTCCTAATCATAGGCGCGGACCACTTTTTTGGGGAGGCTCACAAGCACTCAGTACAATACAAATACTCACTGAACTTGTCGCGGTTTTGTTCGCTCCGTTGATCGCAATTATTGCAACAAAAGGGACGAACTAACCCCTTCATTCAACTATCTGTGATGAGATTGGCCGGTGCAAGGCGTGCACCAGCAATGTTATTTCCTATTGAACTGTAGTGTTACTGCCTTGATTATCTAGGGTGAGCGTGGATGCCATGGAGGGCGGGAATGATCCTGCACGTTCGGAAGATGAAACCGAACTCCATGGAGGCTGTAAATGGCTTTTGAAATCCCTGATCTTCTTACTTCCAAGGAAGTGGCCGGCATTCTAGGCGTCACCGCTGAACACCTTGCCAATGATCGATACAAAGCGCGACAGGCTGGAACAAAACCTCTTATTCCCTACATTCGCCTTGGCGAAAGGTTGGTGCGTTATCATCCTTTGGATATTGAGCGCTACCTCGAAAACCAACGCGTGGGGGCCTAGAGCATGACTTCCAAGCTGCGCAAAGATACACAAGAGCGTCACGCGCGATTCTGTAAACTCATACAGAAAAGAGTAGAATTGGAAGGACAAGAATTCGAAGGGCACATCTGGGCTGTTGCGCCTCGATCCCATTGGGAAAAATGGTTGAAAGAGGTGGTCCTACTTTTTCGACCAGTTTGCAGCCTGCTTAAGGTGGATCAGGGTTTCATTTAGACTGCCAATCTCATTGGTGTCTTTTTGGTCTCATAAGCCTCCTTCGGCGTCAATATCCCATGGGTCGAATGGGGGCGTTCGACGTTGTAATAGGCGAGCCATTTTCCGATCCCGAGACGTGCTTCTGAACCTGTTTCAAATGCGTTCAGGTAAATGCACTCATACTTGAGGGAGCGCCAAAGCCGTTCAATCATACGGTTGTCGATCCAGCGACCTTTGCCATCCATGGATATCTTCACGTCGGCTTCTTTCAACGCCTGTGTCCATTCGAAGCCGGTGAACTGGCTGCCCTGGTCACTGTTCATGATCTCGGGCGCACCATATTTGTCTATGGCCTCGTTTAGGGCTTCTACGCAGAAGTCGGCTTCCATGCTGTTGGATAACCGCCAGGAAAGCACCTTACGGCTGTACCAGTCCATGACCGCTACCAGATACAGGAACCCCCGCCGCATCGGGATGTAGGTGATATCCACGCACCAAACCTGATTTGGCCGGTCAATCGTCAGCCTCCGGAGCAGGTAAGGGTAAATCTTGTGCTGGGGGTGCTTTTTACTGGTGTTTGGCGTCTGGTAAATAGGGACCAAGCGCATAATTCGCATCAAACGGCGCACACGGTGGCGGCCGCATTTGTGACCCTGCCTTTGCATGTGCCGCGCCATCTGACGCGACCCGTACCATGGCGTTTCCAGGAACTGTTTGTCGATGATGGTCATGAAACACAAGTTCTCGGCGCGTTCTCCCTTCGGCTGATAGTACAAATTCGAGCGCGTTAGTGACAACAGCCTGCATTGCCGCCGCACGCTGATTTTTGGGTGACTTCTTTCAATGCACATCTGCCTGCGATCCTTGCTTAACGATCCCAGGCGCGTTTCA
This sequence comes from Paracoccaceae bacterium, assembly GCA_013214575.1. GTDB lineage: Bacteria > Pseudomonadota > Alphaproteobacteria > Rhodobacterales > Rhodobacteraceae > Parasedimentitalea. The sequence continues at coordinate 31,195 of JABSSD010000024.1, forward strand.
AAAAATCGCGTTCCACCACCAGCTGGCCGATCTTGGAATGCAGCTTGTCGATCTCAGCTTCATTGGGATGTGTGGCGTCATCTTTTCGCTTGGAAAACTTTGAGGCCATATTGCTGATCGCCGTACGTTTCCAAGTGCCAATCTGGGTCGGATGGACGCCGTATTTCTTCGCAAGCTCTGCCACTGTCATCTCTTCACGGATCGCCTCAAGCGCAACCTTGGCTTTGAAGTCCGCTGAGTGGTTCTTTCTCTTCGTCATTTGGGATCATCTCTTTCACAAGTCGATCCACCTTAGCTACTGGTCCGAAATCCCGCGACCACCTCTATCGTAGAGGATGCAGCAAGTGGCTTGCCCGACGACGCTCGCCCAACATTGCTGGTCCTGATCGAGACAAAGACCCGTCTCGATGACCAGATCGGCAAGCTGGATGCCGAGATCCGTCGACGCGCCAAGGAGAATGAGGTGGCGCGTCGGCTGATGACAATTCCCGGCATTGGACCGTTGATCGCCACGGCTTTGGTTGCCCTCGCTCCGCCCCCTGAGACCTTCCGGCGAGGACGCGATTTTGCTGCTTGGCTCGGCCTCGTGCCACGACAGCATTCGACAGGTGGAAAGCAGCGTCTTGGGGCGACGACGAAGATGGGAGAGCGATCACTGCGGCGATTGCTGATCATTGGAGCCAACAGCGTTATCATAAAGCGGCATGTCCATCCGTTGGCGCGGCCGGGCACATGGCTGGACGGAATGTTGTTGCGCAAGCCG
>JABSSD010000025.1 GCA_013214575.1 Paracoccaceae bacterium
CGGCACAAATCGGCGCTGTAATCCGTCACACGAAAGCCTTGCTAAAGTCACGGGTGCCAGCTTGCGCAGCGTTGCAAAGTTTCTGAACCGCTTGCGGGATCGCGGCGCGATCAGTTGGAAGGGAAATCGAACGGGCGGAGAACAAGTTTCGAACCTGTTTAATTGGTTTTTCTGCCTAATGAGGGGGTTAAAAAGCTGACTGCGCAGTGCGCAAGCGTGACCCCGCACAGTGCGCAGACGAACAAAGAAAGGAACAACGCGCGCGAGCACGATCAGGGAAATGAGGGCCTAGCGGGCCAATGGGAACGGGCGGGCCATGTTGCGAGCATGGGGCAACGTTGGCGCAATCCTGAGACGGGTGAGATCCATCCTGCGAGTGATTGGGGTGAGCATGCTAATTGCCTAGGTGCGGGGAAACACACACGTGGTGATGCGACCGCGGCAAAGGACGTTGCACACGCCAGCGGCAGCACCTCACCAGCGACAGTGATACCAGGGCCCAGCCATAGGCAACAGCACCATCGCCACAGGCAAGGCCAACGCAAGGCTACGACAGCCCAGCGCCAACCGACAACGTCTTCTGTCGCCGACACAAGGTGCTGAAGTCCGGCACCGCCCAGTCTAGCCTGACCAATTCCAGCAGTCTTTCCACAAACCCGGCCGTCTGCCTCAAGGGCAACCCGAACAGCACTTTGACGGTCAGGCAGACTTGTATCGCCGCATCGCTATAGGCTTTCTGCCGCCCCCGCCTACCGGAAGGTTTGGCTTCCCAATCCATTCCAGCGTCAAACCAACCTCTCACACATGTAAACATGTGTGAGAGGTTGGTGGGTCGGCAGCGAGCCACGCCGCTTCAGGGAAAGGTTATAGTTCGACCAGTTCTTGGTCTTGTAGGTCGTTGGCGTCCAGTTGCTCATGACCGCCAACTACCACGCTGGATTCACGAGATGAATCCTCTCAATTGATTTGTGCAACAATGCCGATAAACTCTAGAAATCGACTTCGATTGCCACGCCTTTTTCAATAGCCAGGTCAACGACACTTGCCGCGACGGCTAAATCTTGCAGACCAACACCGGTTCCATCAAACAGCGTGATTTCGTCGGCAGAGGTGCGACCGGAATGGGTGCCATTGATCACGGCGCCAAGCTGGTTCACATCACTTTCTTTGATCAATCCTTCGGCCACGGCATGCTGGGCCTCGCCGATGCTGATGGACTGGGCAACCTCATCCGTAAACACCGTAGCGCGGGCCAAAAGGGCGGACTCGACCTCTTGCTTGCCTTTGGTATCAGTGCCCATACAGGCAATATGCGTGCCCGCTGAAACATGCTCGGACAGCAAAGACGGTGCAAAGGCCGAGGTGATCGAGATAATCACATCCGCGTCGTGGCCCAGTTGATCCAGCTCGACTGCCTCAAACGGCAGGCCGGCCTCGTTTGCAACTTTTTCAATATTCGGAAGCATCTCAGGGTGGAAGTTCCAGCCGATGACTTTTTCGAATTCCCGCTGCTCAAGTGCGGCACGCAGCTGGAACGTTGCCTGGTGCCCAGCGCCGATCATACCGATGACCTTGGCGTCTTTGCGGGCCAGATGCTTGATCGAAACGGAGGATGCGGCGGCTGTCCGCAATGCGGTCAGAAGGTTGCCGCCGACCATTGCTTTGACGCGACCAGTGTCGGGATCAAACAAGAAGACAGTCGACTGGTGATTGATCAGTTGATGCTTTTCCATGTTATTTGGCCAATAGCCGCCGGCCTTCAGGCCAAGCGCCATGCCCGCCTGATCGAACCCGCCCTTGAAGCCATACAGCGCATCCTCGTGGCCAATGGCTTCGCGGATGACTGCGAAGTTATAGGCATCTTGTGATGCCATGGCTGCAAAGACACCTTCGACTGCGTCAAAGGCTGCTGTGCGGGTCATAAGATCTGGGATTTCACGCTCTGGAACGATGATCATGTGGAATACTTTCCAAAAATAAGAAGGAGGCCGGCACCGCCGACCTCAGGTTGGGCCAGGAAGAAGTGGCCTCAGAATGCTTTTCCGCGCGCCGAGACGGGCCAAAGTGTTTCGACTTTGCCGTTGCGGACACCGACATACCAATCGTGCACGTTACAGGTCGGGTCACAGTGACCGGGAACCAACTTTAGCTTATCATTCACCTTCAGGACACCGTCCGGGTCGGCGACGACCCCGTGCTCGTCAGAACATTTCAGGTATTCAACATCGGCACGGCCAAAAACAGTTGGCAACCCGCTGTCGACAGATTGTGCCTTCAGGCCAGCGTCCACGATGGCTTTGTCGGCTTTCGCGTGGCTCATCACGGTCGTCAGGATGAACAGCGCGTTCTCCCATTCGCCGTCATCGATACGCTTGCCGTCCTTATCAAGGATACGGCCATAATCCGCGTCCATAAAGGCATAAGATCCGCACTGAAGCTCGTTATATACGTTCGAGCTGCTCTCAAAGTAATATGAGCCTGTGCCGCCGCCGCCAACAATATCACAGTCCAGGCCTTGGGCTTTCAGACCGGTGACTGCGTCGCCAACCTGTGCGATCGCCGCGTTCAGCTTTTCTTCGCGATCCGTGTACAGATCCATGTGTTGCATCGCGCCTTGGTAGGCTTGGATGCCAGCAAATTTCAGGCCGTCCGCTGCGTCGATCAGTTTTGCAATGTTCACCACGTCTTGTGTCGTGTTCACACCGCAACGACCGGCACCACAATCGATCTCGACCAGAGCTTCAATTTGCGTGCCGTGCCTAACAGCGGCTTCTGACAAGGATTTGACGTTTTCAGGATCGTCAACACAGACCAAAATGCGTGCGCCCAACTTAGGCATGCGGGCCAAACGGTCGATTTTGACTGGGTCGGTTACTTGGTTGGACACCATCACATCTTTGATGCCGCCCCGGGCGAAGACTTCCGCCTCGGAGACCTTCTGGCAGCACACACCAATTGCAGCGCCCATATCTTGTTGAAGCTTCAGCACGTCCACCGATTTGTGCATTTTGCCGTGGGCGCGGTGACGCATGCCATGCGCTTTTGCGTAGTCGCCCATTTTCCTGACATTGCGCTCCAGCGCGTCCAGATCAAGAATCAGGCAAGGTGTTTGGATGTCAGCCTCGTCCATGCCAGGCAGGGCGGGAACGTCAAAACCTACCTCGAGGTCGTTGAGATTTACATGCGAGTTCATAGTTTATGCTCCCTTTAGTTGAGCCATGGCAGAAGGTCGAGATCGACATTCCCACCAGTGATGATGACGCCGACTCGCTTACCCGCGAACCGATCTTTATTTTTGAGGATGGTGGCAAGAGGCACAGCGGAGCTGGCTTCCATAACGATTTTCATCCGTATCCATGTCAGCTTCATCGCGGCGATGATTTCTTCTTCGCTTGCGGTAAGAATGTCGGTGACGTGGTTGGACACAAAGTGCCAAGTCAGATCTTTGAGCGGAACCTTCAGCCCATCGGCAACCGTCACCGGCGCATCATCTGCGATGATGTGGCCGGCTTTGAAGCTGCGATATGCATCGTCGGCTTGCTCGGGCTCGGCCGCGATAACCTGTGTTTCAGGCGCAAGGGTCGACAGGGTCAAACAGGTGCCCGATATCATGCCACCGCCGCCGATGGGGGCGACAACCATGTCTAAGCCGTCTGTCTGCTCGATTAGCTCGCGCGAACATGTGCCTTGGCCTGCAATGACGCGGGGGTCATTATACGGGTGCACGAAGTTGCCGCCGGTTTTGGCGTGGACCTGAGCGAACACCTCTTCGCGGCTAGACGTGGATGGCTCACATTCAGTGATAATCCCTCCATAGCCAATCACCGCGTCCTTTTTTGCCTGCGGCGCCGTGCGTGGCATGACCACGTTGCACGGGATGCCACGACGACCGGCCGCGTAACTCAAAGACAAAGCATGGTTACCGGAGCTGTGGGTGCAGACGCCTTTCTTGGCCTCTTCATCCGACAGCCCGAAGACCGCGTTGGACGCCCCGCGCACCTTGAAGGCCGCCGCCTTCTGAAAGTTCTCACACTTGAAGAACAACTGTGCACCAGTCAGCTCGTTCAGAAAGGACGAGGTCAACACAGGGGTGCGATGAATGTAAGGTTTTACCCGCTCATGGGCGGCCATCATGTCATCAAAGGTTGGAATATACATAAGTTCCGGTTCCTTCTGTGGTGCCGTGTCTTATTGCGCGACTGCGGGGTTGTTACGGTAATAGTCTTGAGCAGCGGCAACGCCAGAGCCCAGCTTCACATCCAGACCCAGATCAACCATGCACATCTCGGCGGTGGCCAAACCGCTGAGCATCATGACGTCTGTCAGGCTGCCCAGGTGACCGATACGAAACACTTTGCCCGCAACGTCGCCAAGTCCAACTCCAAAGGCCACGTCATATTTTTCAGCTGCAAGAGTCACAATGTCCGTGGCGTTGAACCCTTCTGGTGTGCAGATCGCGCTGACCGTGTCAGAATACAGGTCAGGGGACGCCGCGCAAAGCTTTAGCCCCCACGCCGAGACAGCTGCCCGAACACCTTCCGCGATGCGGTGATGGCGTGCAAATACAGTCTCTAGCCCCTCGTCGAGCAGCATGTCCAAAGACAGCTTCAGCCCGTTCATCAAGCCAACCGGTGGCGTGTAAGGGAATGCGTTGGCGTCATAGCCTTTTTGCATGTCGCCAATGTCAAAGAAGGTTGTTGGCAGATCCGAGTGCGCAGTGGCCGCGATTGCCTTGCTGGAAAAGCCGATGATGGCCAGGCCTGCTGGCAACATAAAACCCTTTTGCGAGCCGGTGATGGCGATATCGACGCCCCACTCGTCAAAACGGAAATCCATCGAGGCGATGGAGCTGACACCATCAACATATAACATGGCGGGGTGGCCGGCTGCATCCAGCGCTTTGCGGACGGCTGCGATGTCGGATTTTACACCGGTCGCGGTCTCGTTATGGGTGGCCAACACGGCTTTAATGTCGTGGTTGGTGTCGGCCTTTAGGATTTCCGCGTAACGGCCCGTCGGGATGCCCTCGCCCCAAGGGGTTTCAACAATTTGGACATCTAGGCCGTGGCGCTGACACATGTCGATCCACCGGTGCGAGAACATGCCATTGCGCGCAGCCAGGACTTTGTCGCCCTTGCTAAGGGTATTGGACAATGCAGTTTCCCAGCCGCCAGTGCCGGTCGATGGGAAGATGAAAATCTTGGCGTCTGCCGACTTTAGAACCTGCCGAATGCCATCCAAACAAGGGTGCAAGATTTTACCAAAGGTTGGCGAACGGTGGTCAATGGTCGGCATATAGCAGGCCTGACGGATCGCCTCGGGCATATTGGTGGGGCCAGGAATGAAAACTGGGTTCTGGAAGCTCACGGTCGTCTCCTATTACTCGTTACCGCCACAGTACATTTCCGGATCCGGCAGTGATATTTTTTTGAAAAAGTTTTTCAAAAGCCGGCAGTGTCAAATAATGTACTATTGTTATAGGCTTGCATTTTTCATATGATGAAAAAGTCTTTCACATAGAATAGGATTTATTTTGTGGATTCCCAAGATAATGAACACCGACCCACACGAAAACCCCGTGGTCGACCACGGGATTGGCACGACAAGACCGCTCAAAACACGATCAAATCTCTGGATCGCGCAATGGAGGTGTTTGAGTTTCTGAGTGACACGCAGGGCAAGTCCTTATCCACACTTGCAAGTGACCTTAACCAATCTCCGGCCACCGTTTATCGTATACTGGTAACTCTGGGGGGGCGGGGGTTGGTTGAATTTGATCAGGTTGATCAGGTCTGGAATATAGGGGCGCGCGCGTTTGTGATAGGATCCCGCTTTCTGCGTCGCACCAGCCTTGTGGAACGCGCCCGTCCATTCCTGAGGGCGCTGATGGAAGAATCCGGTGAAACCGCCAATATCGGTATAGAGCAAGACGGCCATGTTCTATTTGTCAGCCAAGTCGAGACTCGTGCTAGTATCCGCGCCTTTTTTCCGCCTGGTACGTTGTCACGGCTTCACGCGTCTGGCATCGGCAAGGCACTATTGGCGGAAATGGATATGCAACGCTTTGAAAAATTTCTAGCCCGCGCACCGCTTGAAAGTTTCACCGAGTTCACATTGACCGATAGGGACGCGTTGTTGGAGGATCTTCAAGTCACCCGGCAACGGGGCTATGCCCTTGACGGCGAAGAGCGCAACTTGGGCATGCGATGTATCGCGGCGCCGGTCTTTGATATCCATGGTGAGGCCGTCGCGGGTATTTCTGTGTCCGGGCCAACCTCACGAGTTGGATTGGACCAGGTTTCCAGATTGGGTCAGTCTGTCTTGGCCGCAGCAGGCAAATTGTCTGCTGCCATAGGCGGTAAGTCTAAGCAACAGATGCCCTGAAACCAGGTTGACGTCTGGGTAACATCGGCAGCCAGCTCAATCGCTGGCTGTGTGCTGACTAACCTACAGCCTGATTGTCCGACGCGCGGCCACCGATTTCGGTAGTGCCCCAGGGCGTGGTGTAATTTGTTCTCCGGCCGGGTGTTGAGCCGGTATACAGGGCGGCGATTTTCGCCGGATCCATGGGCACTACCTTGATCAAATTTCGCGGGATCAGGAAATCGGAAGCGTCACTTCGGATGGGGCCTATGACACGCGCAAATGCTATGATGCGGTTGTTGCCCGCAATGCCATACCCGTAATCCCGCCCCGTAAAAACGCCAGGATATGGAAGCCCCCCTTTCGTGCATGCAAGCATGCACTGTCGGGCGGTGGACACGCCCTTGTCTAGGGCGCGAAACGAAGCGGTCAGATCCTCAAAATATCTCGGCCTTGCTTTGTGGCGACACCTGACCGGATGCCACCGCCGAAGCCGCGTCGAAACAACCCTCTCGAGACATTGCTGCGCAATACCCTGCCGGGCAGTGGATGCACTGTGTGAAACTGCTGGGGCTGCGCCTCTCTGCGCGAGACTTTGATCGGCAGGTTGCGGAGATCCAAATCCGTGCCGCGATCCTAAACGGATTAACAGCACTTGGCATAGGCGCCGCGTCCGACCTCGGAGAGAACCATGACCTTGAAGGACTGCGCGATCAGGCTCTTGACTATGCCGCGAACAGAGAACTCACGCGGGTGCCATCTGGCAACCTGGCCTCATTCCCGATCCCTGATACTTGTCTGAGGTGGCATTACCTTTCAAGATTCCTTTTTTATATTTTAAAATCAAACGGATGTGTGAAATATAATAAAAAATTTGATATTTAATATTTTTTGTCTACCTTGGAGAAACTGGTCATTGAAAAGGAAAGACTGATGTCCCATCGCTGGAAGCTTGGATTGCTGACGCCATCCTCAAACACAATCATGGAGCCTCAGGCAGCTAATGTGGTGGCAGAACTATCTGACGTCTCAGTGCATTTTGCCCGCTTTGGAGTGACCGAAATTTCACTGAGTGAATCCGCATTGGGACAGTTCCAATTTGCTCCGCAACTGCAGGCAGCAGAACTTCTTGCGGATGCAAAATCTGATGTAATCGCCTGGGGCGGAACTTCTGGGGGTTGGGTCGGAATTGACAACGACCACGAGCTTTGCCGATTGATCACAGAGCGCACAGGCACGCCGGCAACAACATCGACGCTGGCTTTGCTGGAGGCGTTCAAGGCGTTGGGGGTGAGAAAATATGCATTGGTGACTCCGTATTTGTCAGACGTGCAGTCCGCCATCGAGACGAACTTCGCAGCCCAGGGGTTTCAGTGCGTTTCGGAACGCCACCTGGAAGACAAGGGCAATTACTCGTTCTCGGAGTACGACGAAGCGACCATTGAAAGGATGGTGCGCGAGGTTGCGCAGGACAAACCCGAAGCCATTGCCATCTATTGCACCAATTTCAACGGAACACGGATCGCCCCCCTGCTCGAGGAGGAGCTGGGGATACCGGTCTTGGACAGCGTCTCATTCACGATTTGGCATGCCATGCTTTTGGCTGGGTGCGACGCAAGCCGGGTTCGGGGCTGGGGGTGTCTGTTTCAGGAAACTCTGTAACTGGCGTCTCTCGCTCGGATCAACCGGTGGTGTTGTGCACCTTTACAACCCGCCGGTCATTTAAGCTACCATAGTGGAGGAATACATGAGAAAAACATTATCATTGGCCGCAGCGGCCGCGTTGACGGTAAGCGCTAGCGTCACCATGGCGCAGACATATGCGTTCAAGGCGATCGGGCAACCCGTCGCGACCGGACTGATCCAGAAAAACGTGGAACAGCCGTTCTTTGAGAATTTTGCGGAACGGACCGGTATTGACGCGACGATGGATTACAAGCCCCTCGACGTCACAGGCATCAAAGACACCGAAGAGCTGCGTATTCTGAAATCACGTCTTGTGGACATCGTTTCGCTGCGGCTGTCGCAGGTGTCACGGGACGAGCCGACCATTCTGGGTCTGGACCTAGTTGGTCTGAACCCCGACTACGCCACCGGCCGGATTACCTCTGCCGCCTACAAGGATAAGGTGGACGCGCAGCTTCAGGCCAAATTCAACACCAAGCTTCTGGGTGTGTGGCCGTTTGGTCCACAGGTGCTGTTCTGCGAGCCTGAAATTGGCCAACTGAGCGACCTGAAGGGTAAGAAGGTGCGGGTTTATGACCAAAACCTAGCCAACTTCGTGTCGTCAGTCGGGGGCACCCCGGTTCCCATCGGTTTCCCCGACGTGCATCAGTCGCTCGCCCGCGGTGTGGTTGATTGCGCCATCACCGGACCCAGTTCGGCAAACTCGGCCGGTTGGCCCGAAGTGACCAACTATATGCTGCCGATCGCATTCCAGCTGGCGATGAATGGCTACGGGATGAACCTGGATGCCTTCAATTCGATGACCCCCGAGGACCAGAAAAAGCTGGAGGCTGGTTTTGACGCATTGGTCGACGAAATCTGGACCTATTCGGAAGAACTGTTTGACGATGCGGTGCGCTGCAACGTCGGTGCCCAACCCTGTGAGACCGGTAAGTCCTATGACCTGAAACTGGTTCCGATCACAGATAAGGATCGCGACATCATCGGCAACGCTGTTCAGGAAATCTCGTTCCCGACCTGGGCTGAAATCTGCGATGCGCAGAATTCAGAGTGTTCCGCAGACTGGAAAGCATCGGTCGGTGTTGCGCTGAACCACTGATCCGAAATGACAACGACGGGGCCGCTTCGGCCCCGTCAACTGCATCGGTCATACAAACCTACAAGGCGAACAACGAATGAATTTTTTAGCCAATTTGGCCAGTCGGCTATTCGGCGCGTCCCTGATTGGGCTGTCGATATTTGTCTCAATCGAGACCCTCTCCCGAAAATTGTTCAACTTTTCCTTTGGAGGTGCGGACGAGTTGGGCGGCTATGTTCTGGCTGTCGGGTCAAGTCTGGCCTTTGTCGTCGCGCTGGTTGATCGCGCCCATATCAGGATCGACGTGTTCCACGCACGCTTCCCTCCCAGATTGCAAGCGATCATGGATTGGTTGTCGATCCTGTCGCTCGCCACGCTGGGTGCCTTTATGATCTATGTCGGGCGGATCGTCGTGATTGACACCATCAGCTACGGCAGCACGGCACCGACCCCCTGGGCGACACCGCTGATCTATCCGCAGGCCGTGTGGTTTGCGGCGCTGTGCCTGTTTTCATTCTGCGCCACCCTTCTTGCGGTCAAAGCCACCTATATGGTTGCCACCGGGCGTCTGGATGAACTGTCAGAGCACTTCCACCCCAAGGGCACAAAAGAAGAGCTCGAAGAAGAATTAGGTGATCTGGAACGCCGCTAAAGTGTTTTCGGATAAATACAAAATATTGGTGCAACAGCCGCAAACGAGGAAATAAGATGGGAATTGGATCTGTATTTGTAGGCTTCTTCAGCATGATGGGATTGCTGCTGATGAGCTTCCCGATCGCGGTCATTATGGTCGTGCTCGGTGTTATTGGCGGGGTGATGCTATATGGCATGCCTTTGTTGAATTCGATGGGCCCGGTGATCTGGGGGGTTCAGAACGAGAACATCCTGACCGCCATTCCGTTGTTCATCCTGCTGGGTGAGCTTCTGCTGAGAAGCGGTATTGCCGACAGGATGTACGGAACCCTGGCCCTTTGGCTGGGCCGTCTGCCCGGTGGATTACTGCACACCAACATTGGCTGCTGTGCGCTTTTTGCCGCGACGTCCGGATCGTCTGTGGCCACGGCTGCCACGGTTGGCACCGTTGCGCTTCCAGCTTTGGATAGCCGGGGATATAGCGCCCGTCAGTCTTTGGGCTCGCTTGCGGCGGGTGGCACCTTGGGCATTCTGATCCCGCCAAGTGTGAACCTGCTGATCTATGGCTCTCTGGCCAATGTATCGATCGGGCAGCTGTTTCTCGCCGGCATCATTCCCGGACTGACCCTGACCTTCCTCTTCATGCTCTATATCGCGTTTGAATCCAAATTTGGCTCCAGTGCCGGATCTGTACAAAAAGAAGAGCTGGCACCGCTGGATGTACGCCTTCGTTCGCTGGTCCACCTGGTGCCACCGATGATCATTTTTGGGGTTGTCATGGGCTCGATCTACATGGGCATCGCCACCCCCACGGAATCCGCGGCCTTGGGGGTTGTGACCGCTTTGGCCTTTGCCGCGCGCGAAGGTAAGTTGAGCCTCGAGTTTTTCGACACTTGCTTCCGCCAGACCGCCAAGACAACCGGCATGATCCTGTTGATCATCACCGCGGCCTTTATGCTGAACGTCACCTTGGCCCTGGGTGGTATCGCGCAGACGATGACGGCGTGGGTCGCATCCTTTGGGCTTTCTTCGACGGGGCTCTTGTTGGTGCTGATTGTGTTCTATCTGTTCCTGGGCATGTTCATGGATGTTCTGTCAATGCAGGTCCTGACCATTCCGGTGGCTTTGCCGATCGTTGCGGCCGTCGGCGTGGATCCGATCTGGTTTGGCATTTTCATCGTGCTGATGTGCGAACTGGGTATGATCACACCGCCGGTCGGCATGAACCTTTATGTTGTGCAGGGCGTCAGAAGCGATGGCGGCCCGTTCCGGGACGTCGTTCTGGGCGCCATGCCCTATGCCCTGATCATGATCTTGTTCACAATGCTGCTGATCATGATGCCGGACATTGTGTTGTGGCTGCCAGATTCGATGAGTGGGCACTGACTATGGCACATGATTACTGGAAACTGGGGGCGGCCGGGTTATCGGCCGCCTACAGCACTGGAGCAGCAACCCCTATTGGGGTTGTCACTGAATTGGCCACGCGCATTGAACGGCTGAACCCGCAGGTGAACGCCTATGTCAGTATTGCCGACGATCTGCTGGAACAGGCCAGAGACAGTCAAAAGCGCCTAGAAGGCGGTGCTGCCCGGTCAGCTCTGGAAGGGGTTCCGGTTGCACTCAAGGACAATCTGTCGATGGCTGGATTGCCCGCAGCCTGGGGCGGCGCCTTGTTTTCCGAGACCCGCGAAAATGACGAACTTCCAGTGCGGCGCCTGCGCGAGGCAGGTGCCATTCTGGTAGGCAAAACCAACTGCCCGGAATTCGCGGTCGAAGGATATACGGCTAACAACACATTCGGCGTCACACGCAACCCCTGGGATCTGACCTTGACCCCCGGCGGTTCATCGGGCGGCTCGGTGGCCGCTGTCGCTGCCGGTCTAGCACCAGTGGCATTGGGCACTGACGGAGGTGGATCAATCAGACGGCCCTGCGGCCATACAGGTCTCTATGGTCTCAAACCCACATCAGGATCGGTTCCACGCCACGGTGGCCTGCCTCAGATTCTGATGGATTTTGAGGTGGTTGGTCCGATCGCCCGGACTGTGCGGGATCTGCGGCTGCTATACTCAACGATTGCAGGGCCGGATTTGCTGGATGCAACATCCCGTGCCATTGAACCGCGGCGCAACCCAAGTGCCGCACTAAAAATCCTCTATGTTGAACAGTTCGCTGAGAACCCTTGTGATCCGCAGATCGTGGCATCGACCCGAGCGCTGGCAAAACAACTTGAGGGAATGGGTCATCAGATCATTCGCGGCGCATTGCCGTTTAACTTGACGGCGCTGGATGCGTTTTGGGGCAAATTCGCTCAGATCGGTTTGGCCCATATCGCAGCAACTGTGCCGGACATGGCCGATCGGGCCTCGACCCTCTATCTGGACATGGCGCGGCAGGGCGAAGGCATTCCGGCGCACGCGTTGTTTGCCGCGCTTGAGGCAGTGCGCGATCTGCGTTCGGAGGTGTCGCTTGGGTTTGCTGAGTGGGACGTCATCATGACACCGTCCGCAGCAGCCCAGCCTTGGCCGGCGGAAATCAGTTTTCCGGATGAAATCAACGGCCAGTCGGTTGGACCACGAGGTCACGCTATCTATACCGGCTGGGTTAACGCAAGCGGGCATCCCGGCGTTACCGTGCCGGTTCGCCCGGATGCTGCAGGAATGCCTATTGGTATGCAGTTGATCGGTGACCGATTTTCTGAGGAGATGCTGCTCGACCTTGCATCTCAGATCGAGGCGGAAGGTCCGGGCTGGACCTTTCCGCCGTTTGCGTCCTGACAGATCAGAGGGGGAAGTCGATTGCGATTTCCCCCAATCCCCTGATCTCACCGCGCACTGGGGTGCCACGCTCGATGTAAGGCAATCCGTTCAGCGATCCGGTGATAACGACATGGCCGGGTTTCAACCCGCCGCAATGATCGCCAACCATTTCTGCCAGCGCCCGGAAGCTTTCAAAAGCGTTACCCGCCGGAATAGATGCCATCCCGTCCAGAACAACCTCATCCCCGAACGACAGGTATGCGTCGACTTCAGGCTGGTCAAAGGCGGCCCAGTCGCGCAATTCCTGCCCCACGACCAGACCACCATTCAGTTGGTTGTCGGCAAGCCGTAATTGGGGTGAGCAGTCCGGATCGTCTGACAGACGGGTCAGGACAATTTCAATCACCGGCACCATCGCCACACAGGCGCGCAGGTTTTCCAGATAGTTCTCGGTATTCGGAGCGGGAAGCGGCGAGAGAATTTTGAATCCGATCTCCAGCTCGATCCCTATGAGCTCACCCGGAGGCGTCTGAACGGCCACAGGAGTCGAATAGGTGTCTTTGCTGTAAATCGGGGCCATGATGTTTGGCTGCCCTGGTTTCCTGGCCACTTTGAACCCCGCGACAGGCGCATATTTTTTCGCCAGGATCGACTGAACTTGATACGCCTCCTCCCAGCTGAACTGCCCGTCCCGCTCAAGTTCCGACCCCGGCTTGGCGCCGTCGCCACGTGCGTGGTCCAGCTTTTCTGCAAGCGCATCTACCCGGTTGATTTCACTGTTTCTCATCTGCATTTTGGCCCCGTTTGCGCTGAAAAGCTGCGTCAGCAGCTGCCCTGTTGATTTTATATTTTATACGCTACAATCCCTCTGAAACAAACATGAAAGATCGAAATATCCCTCTACTTCATCAGGGGAGAAGGGAATATTTTGGCGTAGGGAGAGCCACATGAAAGATAAAGCCAAACCAAGATCACGACGCAAATATGACACCCGTGGGAAACTAATCATTACCCGCGTGTCGCTGCATGAACAAGTTGTCGGTCTTGTCAGGCAAATGATAGTTTCCGGGGCGCTTCCTGTCGGCGAAAAGATCAGAGTGGGCGAATTGGCACAAGAACTGGATGTCTCGCTGACACCGCTTCGCGAAGCCCTGAAAGTTCTTGCCGGTGAAAAGCTGGTTGAATTGATGCCCAACAGAGGCGCGCGCGTGGCTGCGATGACGGTCGAAGGTGTTCAGGAACTATTCACGGTCATTGCAGGGATCGAAGCCCTGGCGGCCGAACTGGCAGCCGAGCGGATTACCGAGGAGGAAATGGCGGAGATCCAAGCCGAGCACGCTAAGATGGCGTTGCATCATCAACGCGGCGAAAGGGACGAGTACTTCAATCTGAACCGCAAAATTCACGACATGATCGTCACCTTTGCCGGAAACGAAACGCTTACTCAGATCCGGGCCCAACTGAGCATTCAGGCTGAACGCGCTCGCTTCCTGTCGGTAGCGTCGGGAACGCATCGAATGGAGGCCATGAAGGATCATGAAGATTTGATGGATGCGTTCCACGCCCGTGACTCCAAAAAAGCGCATGAGATCTGGCGGCAACATCTGATTAGCTCTGGCGAAGAAACCTGCCGCATTCTCAGATTGTGGGAAAACGAACCTGCGGGGGACGATCATATCCCAGGGAAATCTGAACTGAATTCCACAGGCTAAGGCTCTAGCTGGAAGATGACCGGCGCAGACCGGTCATCTATTGTGTTTCAGAAATTTTGGCTCAGGCCGCGTGGGACAGATCCAGTGGCGGATTTGTTTCCGCCAGATATTCCAAGGCGGTTTGGACGCCACCAGCCTGATGCGGAACATCGGCCAGTTTCAACCCCATCTCGACGCCTGACAACGTACCTGCCAGCATTAGATCGTTGAAATCACCAAGGTGCCCGATGCGGAATACCTTGTCGGCGAGACGGCCAAGACCATTGCCCAGAGACATGTTGAGACGCGTGTGGACCACTTTGCGGAAGGCATCCGCAGAATGCCCCTGCGGCATCAGAACAGCCGTCAATGCGCCGGAGGAATGCTCGGGTACTTTGCACAGAACTTCCAGACCCCAGCCGCGCACGGCGCGACGCGTGGCTTCGGCGTGGCGCTGATGCCGTTTGAAGACATTGTCCAGCCCTTCTGCGTGCAACCGATCAAGTGCAGCCACCAATCCATAAAGCAGATTTGTTGAAGGGGTATAGGGGAAAAATCCGGTCGCATTGGCCGCAATCATTTCGTCCCAGCTCCAGAACGCCCGAGTCAAACCAGCCGTACGGGACGCGTCCCTGGCCTTGGGGCTGATGGCGTTGAAAGACAGCCCAGGCGGCAGCATCAGACCCTTTTGCGAGCCACCAATGGTGACATCCACGCCCCATTCATCATGTCGGTAGTCGATGGACCCCAGTGACGAGATCGTATCCACCATCAACAAGGCGGGGTGACCGGTGGCATCCATCACTGCGCGCAGCTTATCAATCTGCGAGGTGCAACCGGTTGAGGTTTCGTTGTGAACAACGCAAACCGCCTTGATGATATGTTCGAAATCACGCTCCAGATGGTCTTCGATGGCGGTCAAATCCGCGCCGGTCCGCCAGTCGGTACCGATGACTTTAGGCACCAGCCCCAAACGTTTGGCAAGTGTTTCCCACAGCGAAGCAAAATGGCCGGTCTGGCACATCAGAACTGTGTCGCCGGGCGACAGGGTGTTCACCAGTGCAGCCTCCCAGGCGCCAGTTCCCGATGCCGGATAAATGACCACGTCCTCTTTTGTTTTGAAGATCGTCTTTATCCCGGAAAGCGCCCTCAGTCCCAGCTCTCCGAATTCCGGACTTCTGTGATCCATGGTTGGCTGATCGATCGCTCGCAGCACATCATCCGGTACATTTGACGGGCCCGGAATTTGAAGAAAATGTCGGCCAGGTTTGTGCATTTCATTGCCTTATTTCTGTATTTGTTGGCTATTAATAACACGATACAGAAATAAAATATTATATCAATAAATTTCTGAGCAGGGTAACACGATGCCAGATCCATTGAACTGAAACGATTTTCCTGTCTTTCGCGCTGGCTGACGGCTCTGTCCGTTGCCAAAAAGGCATGCACCCGCTACCTAGCGCTCGGGGCTAGGCAACGTAGCGCGGCATCATCCCTTCGCAAGGTCATCGCGAAGGGGATTTCATCAGATGAAATCGGAGATTTCGCGTGAACAATACGCGCCGTCCCCCTTGGATCCGGTTACCTCGCCATCGACCATGATCGTCTTTCCACGCAGGATAGTCCGGACTGGCCAACCGGTGATTTCCATCCCCTCATATGGGGTGTAATCTGCGCCGTGGTGCAGATCTTGCTGGCGGATTGTGGCCGTTTTCTCGCGGTCCCAAAGAACCATATCGGCATCGGCTCCGACAACTAAGGAGCCCTTGCGCGGGTACAACCCGTACAGTCGTGCCGGATTGGTCGAGGTCAGGGCGACAAACCGTTCAATGGAAATCCGCCCCTTACTGACGCCTTCTGAGAACAGAATTGGCAATCTGGTTTCGACGCCGGGTATGCCATTGGGAACCCATTTAAAGGACGTCCGGGCATTTGGATTGTCCTTGCCGGTATTGTTGGGACCTTGAAACTGGAACGGCGCGTGATCGGACGAAAAGATATCAAAGGTCCCGTCCCGCAATCCTTCCCAGATGGCGTCCTGACCGGCCTGATCACGCGGCGGCGGAGAGCACACGTATTTCGCGCCTTCGAAATCCATGTTCAACCCCTGCAGGTCATCCTTGGTAAGGGCAATGTACTGCGGACAAGTTTCGGCAAAGACCCTTAGTCCGCGTTTGCGGGCCCATTGAATTTGCTCCATGGGATCACGCCCCGAAACATGTACGATCACAATGGGAATATCGGTCAGCTGGGCATGGCTGATCGCACGATGGGTGGCTTCGCGTTCGGCAATCTCCGAATGCGCCAAGGCATGGTAATACGGTGCGGTCTTGCCACTTTCTTCAAGTTTTCGGGTCATGTGCTTGATGGCATCATGGCCCTCGGCATGCACCATGACCAAGGCTTTTTCCCTGCGCGCAACTTCGAACACCTCCAGCAGCTGGCTGTCGGTCAGCATAAGATCGTCATAGGTCATAAAGACTTTGAACGATGTGTACCCATCCTTAACCAGAGCGGGAAGCTCCTGGCCCAGAACTTGCGGTGTCGGGTCGGTCACAATCAGATGAAACGACACATCCACCAGGCAGTTGCCCTCCGCCTTTTCGTGGTACTCGGTGACGCACTGACGCAGCGACTTGCCCTTTTCCTGCAACGCAAAAGGCAGGATCGTGGTGTTACCACCGGCTGCCGCGGAGCGGGTGCCGCTTTCAAAATCATCAGCCATCACGGTCCCGTCGCTGGTGGGTTGCGACAGATGAACATGCCCATCAACACCGCCCGGCAAAACCATAAGACCTGTGGCATCCACCGTTTCCAGCGCGTTTTCGATGGTCTCGGAAATCTGAACGATTTTCCCGCCACGCACGCCAATGTCAGCGATAAAGGAGTCGGATGCGGTGACAATTGTGCCGCCCCGGATTGCGAGATCAAGTGGAGTCATACTATTAGTCCGATTTGGAGGGTGGAGAGCTTTCTCCACGGGTTTCCGGCAATGCCCCGGATTGCAAAATCCGGCAGGCTTCAGCGCCTGAATTTAAGAAATGAATGCGCCAAGCTTGACGCGCCGCTTGGGGGGACTTGTCGCGAAAAGCCGCCATGACATTCTCGTGTTCCTGCATGGCTTCCTCACGACGGTTACCTTGCTGCAATGCATGAAACCGAACGCGCCGCGCACGAAGTTCCAATTTAGAGCGCATATGGGTGAGGATGGGATTTCCAGCAAACTCCGCGATCAGATCGTGAATGCCATTGTTGAGCTCAAAGTAATCGTCAATGGCAGTTGCGTTGTGGCAATCGCGCATTTTTGCGTGCAGTCCCTCAAGCGAATTCAGATTGTCTCTGGACATACGTGCCGCCGCCAGTTCAGCACCCAGACTTTCGATCTCGGCTGTAACTTCGAACAGAGCACGGGTTCCCTCGACCGTAATGGGGGCAATGCGAGTTGGTCGATTTGGGGTCAGCTCAACCAACTGCTCTTCGGCCAGGACTTTTAGTGCCTCGCGCATTGGCGTCAGGGAAACATTCAACCGCTCCGCCAGTTCGGAAATGTGCAGTCGCTCGCCAGGCTCCAGCTGTCCTTTTACAATCAGATCGCGCAGGCGCAGCGCGACTTGCTCATGCAGAGCCAAACGTTGAATGGCAATCTTGCCACGCTGTAGCCCCTGAACCAGTGTTAAAGACTTGCGTTCTGACTGTGGCATCGAGTTTCCGATCTGGCGGTGTTTCCAAGGCGGGTTTGGGTTTATGATGAATGAGACAGCGTGGTTTTGTGCGCAATTCTTGCCGCGAGAGCCGTGGAAAGACCTTTTGAAGGTTTCGCCGCAGGCCGCCGGAAACTGCCGGCGCTGGCAGAGGCCGGTCGAAGTCTCGCCAAAGTTTCCGCCTGCCCAATGGCCGCCTGGGCGCAATCAACAAGAGGGACGGAAACCCGGTCGCGGACAATCTCGGCAAGTCCGGCAAGGGGCGCCCCGGCCAAAACAATGGTGTCGGCGCCGCCATCGGCCACAACCGAATTGCACAATTTGATAAGCTGTTCCGATTTCTCTTCCTGTACGTCATCAATAGAACTGAATGACCCGTTGAGCATGTGGACACCGGCACAGCGTGCCTCCAAACCATGCCAGGCGACACATTCGTTGTACCAAGGACCCAAGGCTGCCGCGAAAGTCACAACTGCAAACTTTCCGCCCAGCATGCAGGCTGTCAGCATCCCAGCCTCTGCCAGTCCGACGACAGGAATGTCAAAAAGCTCTCGTGCGGCCCCCAAACCGGGGTCTCCGAATGCAGCAATGATGGCTGCGTCAAACTCCATATGACGCTCGGCCAAAATTTCTAGCGCCGCCATGCCCCCAATAATGGCTTCGGTCCGGGTTGAAATATAGGGAACGCCGTATGACGCGGTGGCCGTTTCCAAAACCGTGTCCGCTGACATAGTCGCCCGGGCTGCATTCGCCAGGCGCTGAGTGATTCCCTCGGATGTGTTTGGGTTGATCATCAAAATACGCATTAGTCTTCCTTGAATTTTGATACAGATGCCCTTGCCGGGCTGGATTTATTGGGCAATTTC
Source organism: Paracoccaceae bacterium (assembly GCA_013214575.1). Classification (GTDB taxonomy): domain Bacteria; phylum Pseudomonadota; class Alphaproteobacteria; order Rhodobacterales; family Rhodobacteraceae; genus Parasedimentitalea. The sequence goes on from JABSSD010000025.1 coordinate 18,781, forward strand.
AGTAGCCAAGTGTTCTTGGCAGCCACGTCACGATCGATGGGAAAATCAGACAGAGAACCAGAACCGCATATTGGACGGCGACAAATGGCCAGACAGCCCGGATCAGTTCAGTCATTGGCACTCGCGTCACACCGCTCATGACAAACAGAACAACCCCGACAGGCGGCGTCATCATACCGATCACCAGGTTGAAGACGAAGAGGAAGCCAAAGAACAGCGGGTCCACTCCAAAGGTCAGTGCAACCGGCGCAAACAGTGGAACCAGCATGATGTAGGCAGCATTGGATTCAATGAACATGCCAACAACAATCAGGATCCCCATGACCAGCAGCAGGAAAATCATCGGGCTGGAGGTGACGTTGACCAGGAAGTCGGCGATTGCGGCAGGCACCATGTCGATGGTGAACAGGAAGGTCACTCCGGCCGCAAAGGCGATCAGTGCGCCAACCATGGCGGCCCCGACAGCGGCCTTGAAAAGTGCCGGAAACAGATCCGAGACCTTCAGCTTTTTGGTGACAAAAAAGCCAATGATGACGGCATATGCCACCGCAATTCCGGCGCCTTCTGTGGCCGTGAACACGCCGCCGACAATACCACCGACAACAACAATCGGCATCAGCAGAACAGGCAATGCCCGCCAAGTTTCGCGCAGAGCATTGCGCAGGTCGAACGCGTCACCGGTGAGCTTAAAGCCTTTGCGATACGACAGCCACGATGCCAGCGCCATGAATGCCAGTGTCAGCATGATGCCCGGCACGACACCCGCCATGAACAAGCCACCAACGGACACCGAAGATCCGGCCATCAGCGCGTAAACAATCATCGCATTTGAGGGCGGAATGATCGCACCCAGGTTGGAAGCCGAAGCGACCACGGCGGCGGAGTAACCGTCGTCATAGTTCTTCCGCATGGCGGGCACCAAGGTCGAACCCAAGGCCGATGCGGAAGCCACAGCGGCACCGGATACCGCGGCCAACATCATACCGGCAACAATGGAAACATGCGCCAGGCCGCCATGCAGGCGCCCGACAATAGCATTGGCGAAGTCGATCAACCGCTGCATAATGCCGCCAAGGACCATAAGCTCGCCTGCGAGCATGAACAGAGGGATCGCCATCAGCGGAAACTTGTTCACCGAATGCATCATACGTTGCGGCAGCACCGTTAGCTCGATATCGCCGACCAGAAGCCCGCCAAGCGAGGCCAGACCAAGGGCGAAGGCCAGCGGTGTGCCCATCAGTGCCAGGGCGAAGAAAATCAGAATAACTGTCAAAGTCATGACATGGTCTCCTCTGACCAGGTCTCGGAGCCACCCCAAACCAACAATAGCAAATGCAGCGTGCTATGGGCTGCGGCGATCAGAACAGCGATATAGTAAACCGCAGCAGTCAAGTTGATCGTGGGCATCAGTTCAGGCCAGGAATAGACCGTGACCTGGGCACTGAAATAGAACAGTACCAACATCAAGATACAGCCGAGCGCAGCCGAAAGGCGGAAAAGCCGCTCTTGCAACGCGGCGGAAAACCGGATGACCAACGCATCAATGCCCACATGAACACCGGCGCGAATACCATGAGGGATTGCCAGGAACATCGCCCAGACAAAGGCCAGCCGAGCGACTTCGTCCGACCAATCGATGGCACTGGCGAAAGCGTAGCGAAAGACAACTTGTGTCACGACAAGCACTGTCATTACGGCCATGGCGCAGATAACTAGACCCTTGGACGCTGTATCAACATGTTTCAGCAACGTTTTACATCTGTCAAACATGGGGCCCGCCGAAGCGGGCCCTTTATTCTGTTGGGTAGTCATTACTGGCCTGCTTCTAACAGGACGGCATCAATAATATCAGCACCAATGCGGCCTTTCAGGTCCTCAATGACAACGCTGGAACGCGCGCGCAATTCGGCACGCAATTCGTCCGAAATCGGGGTGAACACCATCCCCGACGCGATCAGAGCACCCTTGGCAGAGGCATCTTCTTCCGCCGCTTTAGTCCGCTGCCAGGCCACTGCCTCGGCTGCAGCCTCGCGAAGAGCCGCCTTGTTTTCATCGGACAGGCGCTCAAACTTGCGCTTATTCACAACTAGCGTGATGTAGTCGAAAAAGTGACTACTGTCGGACAGGTAGGTCTGAACTTCGTTGAACTGGCGGCTTGCAATGATTGCATATGGGTTTTCCTGCCCGTCCAGTACACCCTGCTGCAGTGCCGAGTATACTTCGGAAATGCCCATCGACACTGGGTTGCCGCCGATGGCTCGGAAGGTTCCGATATGGGTTTCATTCGGCTGCAGGCGAATTTTCAGACCTTCAAAGTCCTCAATTGTTGCAATCGGGCGGGTGTTGTTGGTCACATTGCGCGATCCAAGCTCCATCCAGCCCAAAGTCTCAAAGCCCTTAGCTGCCAGTTTTTCGCTCAGCAGGTCGCCCACTGTGCCGTCGATGACCCGAAAGGCCGTTTCGCGGTCCGGATAGGCAAAAGGAAGAGAAACCGCTTCCAGCTCGGGAACCGTGCGGGACAGATATGCCGTTCCAATCCAGGTGCCGAAAATCACGCCCGAGCGGACCTGGTCGACATTTTCCTTGGCTCCTCCCAATTGCATTGCCGGGAATGTGGCGACTTCGATATTCCCGCCGGTTTTCTGCGCCACCAGTTCAGCAAACATATCAATAGCTTTGGAACTGGAATGCTCAGCAGGGAAATTCCCTCCGATTCTCAGCGTTTCCGCCGACAGGGGTGCTGAAACCAGTGTGATCGCAGCAGCCAAGCTGGCGCAAGTGATCTTGAAATTCAAAGTCATGGGGCCTCCTCCAAGTGATCATGATGAATATCGTGATGAGCCCAGTATTCAACTTCAGACAAATCTTGCAAGATAATTTTTTGTTTTTTATTATAAATCAACTAATCAATTGTTTTATATATATATTTTGAGAGAGGATTTGGCGATGGGCGTTTTTTTCCTGTAGCGACGGAGCTATAGTCGGCCACGAAACCTGTTGAGCGGTGCAGTCGCGGGCGGCAAAATGCTCGGAACTTTTGCCCCCTTGGATTTCAGCAGGGCGTGTGGATATTTACCGTGGAATCGTATTTGAAGTTGTGAGGGGCTCATGTCCAGGATGGTTTGACCGGGCGTGCGTGGTCGGCCGTAACTTTGCAGACTAAGGCGGTGTTGTTCACGGATGTGGGCCAAAATCACCATGTCGTCACGCTGACCCCTCTCATGCATGTAAACATGCACTGCCGGGCAGTGGATGGCTCATCGGGCGCACCCTCTGGTACGGCTGTAAAGATGGAAGGAGAGCAATGATCCGCTAGCAGCTTATTCTCGTGAATATACTTGCTCACTGCAGCGCTTAGGACGTCCTTGCCGGTATATCTGGGGAATACCTAGTCAGACCGCCCTGCGCCCCGTCTTTCAGCCGATTGCAGTGCATCTCGAACAACCGATAGCGAACTACCCGTCAACGGAATAAATCGAGCTGAGAGGCCGTTTTTGAGTATCCTGCCGTCGGGCTTGATGTGCATCAATGGAATGTCACCATCGAGATATCGCTGCTGGAGCCCGACGATTTCGCTTGGTCGTGCGTGTCAATCGCAGGGATATTTTGGCCACGGGTAATCAGCGCCTATTTCTCATGGAAATATTCCACCAAATCGGGGCACAGAAAGGCTTCAAACTGGATTCGTGTGCAAACCTGCCTAGGGCATCGCATATGGCCTATGAGCCATCTAATTGATTGAAAATATTTAAGACTAGTACGTGAATCAATCTCGTGCACACGGATTTGCAATTCACTGTGTCACCACTTCGCATACTTTCATTCTGATTCGGCTAATGATTTTCACTGATCTCGTTGGATAGATGCCAACGCTATGGTGGTAAGTTTGAAGAGCGCACGAAATCTTGTCCAGTGGTAGCTATGTGGAAGCCAATCAAAAGCACCAATTTAAAAATTTTATCTAAGCCATTGAAAAAGTGGTGAGCCGTTCCAGGTTCGAACCGGAGACCTACTGATTAATAGACAGATGGTTGCCGAGAGCGATGCCGCTGGAGCAACCGTTCCGTTGGTATCAATACAGCATGGGGTGCCAACCAGCCGAAAATATTCTTGGCGAGGTGATGCGCGGTTTCAGCCAAGCGAAGTTGAGACGCTTGGCTTCACGCCTATTGAGGTGCTCGACGCGCCCAAGCTTAACGACAATGATCACCTGCTGTCCGAGGCACGGATTGAGATCACGATTGAGAATGGGCGCAAGCTGTCCATCAGTAATGGCGTTGATGCGGGCTTTGTTCTGGAGCCGACGCGGGGACTGGCGGCATGATCCCTATGTCAACGGATGCGAAGATCTGGCTGGCGTTGGTCTCAAATGTGGTTTCATCTTCGTAGATGCTGACTGGCTTTTCACCATTGCCACCGCTGTCCTTATTGTCCGATTTCAGCATAAGCCTTGACCCAGGCTTCTCTTCTTGCCGGTAGATGTAATGGTCGAAGGTGTCTTCAAAGTTATTTGGATGCCCATCTTTGATTAGGATCTTGTCGTATGAAAAAGGCCAAATGATCTGTTCAACGCCGTTAGGTCGCTGATAGCGAAAGCGAACTGTGTCATCATCTTGGAAATCAAGTCCTTAGACCAAAGGATGACCGACGAGCACCGTGGCAGCAGAGTCACTGGGTTCGGAACCCGGTACGAGCTTTGACAGGAATCGACCAACCAGAGTCTCGCGGGAGTCGCGGCTCTTTAGGGCTTGATCCAACAAACGACGAGCAGCCTCTACTTCAGAAGGAAGACCTTTATCTTTTTGAAATTCAACAATTCTCTCAACAAGCTCTGTTGGGAGGTCGTAAACACGACGCTTTGTAGTTGGTGTTTCGTCCTGCTTGTCGTCGTCCATGGCACCCTCTGATTACCCTCCCCTGTCAGATATATTGTTACATGTCGTGTTGATAAGGCGAAACTGGTGTATACATTTGTGTCACATTGGAGCGCATCAACAAAGGATACACAAGATGAGCCCTTACACTCAGAACAGCGCGCGTCAGTCCGATATGACCCGCGTTGGGCTGATCTGAAATCTGACCTAGTGGCAGAAGTGGACGCATGGGGTGTTCCGGCTGGGATGAAATCCCGAGTTGATACAATCCGTAAGTTGTTGAAGATCGCTCTCGAAATGGAAGGTAATCCAGCCGAGGCAGGCCGGTCATGAACCTGCCGATGAATATATCGTTCGCTCACCTCCCGGCCACATATGAGGCTGCGAAACCGGCTTTAGCTGAATGTCAGCAGGCCGACGAGCGCAACGCCTGGTCAGACAAGGCATCGACGCTGGAGTTCTATGCCAGGCTCGCTGAGGATGATGAGCTCGAAAAGATTGCCATGCGCCTCCGCGGCAGGTCTATCCGACGGATTTAATTCGTGACGACTATATCAGACGCGCGTCTGAGTATATGATGAAGCATGGTAGCTGATCATGACTGAAATCGCCCCCCTCTTGCCAGAATATGCAACGTCAGAAGAGTTGGCGGCACATTTCGGCACGAGTGATCGGTGGGTTCGGAGCAAAGCGCGGGAAATCGGTGCCTGCTGTATCATGGGCAAAAAGATGATTCATCTGCGGCACCATGTCGAAATGCTCCTGGAGGAACTTCAGCCATGCCAGTTAAACTCTACAAGCGCGGCATGATCTGGCACTACCAGGGCACAGTCGCCAAAAGGCGATTACGAGCAAGTACGGGCACAAGTGACAAAGCAATCGCGCAAAGGATTGCAGCGGAAGCCGAAGCAAAACAATGGCAAAGTCATCTCGATGGGCCGGGGGCGAACGTGACATTCTCCCAAGCAACCAGAGAATACATGGAAGCAGAAAAGTCGATGCGGTTCGTTCTGCCTATCTTGGACTATTGGAAAGATACCCCGATCCGCGAAATCTCGGCAGGTGCAATTAAGCAATCGGCGTTCAAGCTGTACCCGGACGGCAAGCCTGCCACCCGAAATCGCCAGGTCATAACTCCGACTGTAGCTATTATTAACCATGTAGCTGAACTTGATTAGTGTAACCCCATCAAGGCGAAGAAATTCAAGGAAGGTGATCCGAAGCGCAAAAATCCGGTGGACCTAGAATGGGTGGAAGCGTTCGTGAACCAGGCACTTGCTGACGTCCTGCCCCATCTTGCGGCGCTTTGTGTGTTCATGTTTGGAACCGGTGCGCGGGTAGGTGAAGCCACAGGACTTGTTTGGTGTGACATGGACCTGATGAACGAGACAGTCACAATCAATCAAGGCAAGACGGACTCTGTCCGCACTTCCCACATGCAAAGTGCAGTTGTGGTGGCGCTAGCCAATATCGGCGGCAATCGCGACCCCGAGGAAAAAGTGTTCGGATACGCCGGAACGGGTTCGGTCAGCAAAGTCTGGCGCAACGTAGTGGAACGGGCCGGGATCAAACCATTGAGCGCCCATTCCTGCCGCCACGGCTTTGCAACTATGATGTTGCGGGAAGGATATGACGTAAAGACAGTTGCCAAGCTGGGTGGCTGGAAAGACTCCGTGACCGTCTTGAAATACTACGCTCACGCGCTCGATGATCCGACCGTGACAGACGCTCTTTTTGGCACAAAACCGACACAAGAGGGCAATGATAGTTCGATAACTACCCGTAAACAAACAGGAAAACAAGCATGACCCACACCCTTCGTTGGGGAAGGGTGTCCCACCGACAGAGCTAGGGCGCGGCGAGGCGTGCAATAGGGAAAACGACGGAATGCGGCCATCCTTGGATCAATTGCGACGCAGAAAGACCACGATCGGAAACATGATGCCACCGACAGACCTCCGGCGATCCCCTTGTGGCTACCCATCTCGGGCTTCAGCCCCGGTCCCATCCGGCGAGGAAACATGATGCCCCCTTTGTCGGCGAAGTCAGCTGTGACGCCGGTGCCATATCCCTAGCGAGACTGCGGCCAACGGCATTGCAAACAGCCACTGCGGCGTGGTCTGTGTGGGTAAGGGATTTGCAAGCGGGTGTTTTGGGATGAGCAGACTGGCAATGGTGACCTACTCGGTTGCGCTGATGCTGATGATGGGCTGGCTACTGACAGTGGGTCAGTCGATTCTCCTGCCTGTTCTGGTGGGGGTCATCGCGGTCTACATCCTGACCACAGCTGCCGAGGCACTGGTGCGGGTGCCGGTGCTGGGCGCGTTGCCACGCCGCTGGCGTCGGCTTCTGGTCCTACTGGCCTTTACCGCAGCAGTGCTGGTGCTGGCGGCCTTTATCACCTCAAACGCCGCCGCAATTTCTGGTGCAATCCCGGGATATGCTGAAAACTTTGATGTGTTGCAGGCAAAGTTTGTGACCCTGATCGGGGTACATGAGTTACCCAGCTGGGCCAATCTGGGCGAGCGAGTGCTGGATCTTATTGATGCCACAACCCTGATGCCAGCGGCGATCGCCACCATCAGCAACGGTGGCACGGTCGTCGTGGCGGCGGCCTTGTACGCCGTTTTCATCCTCGCCGAGCTGGACAACCTGCCAAACAAGACACGCCGCGCGATGGGCGACCACAAGCAGGCCGAGCACACATTGGAGATGGCGCGCCAGATCAACGAAAAAATCGGTGGCTATCTGGCGGCCAAGACGCTGGTCAATGTGATCCTAGCCTTTGTATCTTATGCGATCCTGCTGTTGCTCGGCATCGAACAGGCGGCCTTCTGGGCCATCCTGATCGGCTTGCTGAACTACATTCCCTATATCGGCTCGATCATTGCGGTGATGTTCCCGGTCACCATGAGCCTGGTTCAATTCGCCTCGTTCTCACATGCTGCCATAGCGCTGGTGACGCTGATGATACCGCAGCTTTTGGTGGGCTATTACATCGAGCCGAAATTCCTTGGCCGGTCGGTCAACCTCAGCCCATTTACGGTGCTGTTGTCACTGGCAATCTGGACCGCGCTATGGGGGTTGATGGGGGCGATATTGGCAATTCCACTGACCGCAATGGTGATGATCATCCTCGCCGAGATCCCCAATACCCGCTTTATCGCCGTGATGATGTCTGAATCGGGCGATCTGTAACGGCGCGCTTGGGGCTGGCTCCCACCGGCTGGCGTGGCTATTAGGGGCGTAATCGCGCCCGCGCCCATTTGGAGCCAACAGATGTTTACTGTCACCCTTCTTTGCAGTCCTGCCGCCCCTTCACTGGACCCGGCGCTGGTTGATTCGCTGCGCAACGCCTGGGGCGGCGGCGATGCCATCTGGCTTGCCCCGGACGAGGCGGCCGAGTTTGTGGTCGACACCCGACCCGACAATCAATGGGGCGTTTGGGCCGACCTGCAGGGCATGGGCGTGGATCTGGCAATCCAACAGACCGCAGGTCGCCGCAAGAAGATGCTGCTGGCTGATATGGACAGCACCATGATCCAGCAAGAATGCATTGATGAGCTGGCCGAAGAGGCCGGTGTGGGCGCCCGCGTCAAGGACATCACCGCCCGCGCCATGAATGGCGAGCTGGATTTTGACGGCGCGCTGATCGAACGGGTTGGCCTGCTGAAAGGCCTGCCCGAAAGCGTCATCGCCAAGGTTCTCGACGAGCGCATCACCCTGATGCCCGGCGGCCCGACTCTGTTGGCGACGATGAAGGCCAACGGCGCCTATGCGGCGCTGGTGTCGGGTGGCTTTACCGCCTTCACCACCAAAGTTGCGGCTGAGCTGGGCTTTGACGAAAACCGCGCCAATACGCTGCATGTGGCTGACGGCAAACTGACCGGTGAGGCGGGACGCCCCATACTGGGACGCCAGGCCAAGGTCGAGGCGCTGGAACAGATCACCGCCAGGCTGGGCATCACCGAGGCGGATGTGCTTGCGGTGGGTGACGGGGCCAATGATCTGGGCATGTTAAAGCGCGCCGGCGCCGGGGTTGCGCTGCATGCCAAGCCCTCGGTTGCAGCCGAATGTGACATTCGCATCAATCATGGAGACCTGACCGCCCTGCTGTATGTGCAGGGCTACAGCCGCGACGAATTCAAAGGATAATTAATGCTGGAAGTGGGTTTTGAGACCCTGCTGCTGTTATTGGCGGTGGGATTTGTTGCGGGGTTCATGGATGCCGTTGCCGGTGGTGGAGGCCTGATCACGGTGCCAATACTGATGTTGGCGGGGGCCAATCCGCTGACGGCACTGGCCACCAATAAGATCCAGGGCCTGTTCGGCGCGGCCACCGCGACACTGACCTATGCGCGTGGCGGTCATGTCAATCTGCGCCAGCAAGGCGGCTCGGCACTGATTGCCTTTGCCGCCTCCATCGCCGGGGCGCTGCTGGTTTCGATGCTACCCACCGGTTGGATCCGAATGATCTTGCCTGTGCTGCTGATTGGCATCGCGGTGTTCTTTGCCACCAAAAAGGGGCTGGGGGACACCGACCGGCATCGGCGGATGACCCCGGTTCTGTTTGCTGCAACCATGGTGCCCCTGTGCGGCGCCTATGACGGGCTGCTGGGGCCGGGCGCCGGCAGTTTCTACATGATCGCCTTTATCACGATGGCGGGTTACGGCATTCTAAAGGCCACCGCCCACACCAAATTGCTCAACCTTGCCTCAAATGCCGGCGCCCTGCTGGCCTTTGCCTTTGTGGCAACGCCCTGGTGGATCACCGGGTTGGCGATGGGAGTGGCGCAAATTGCCGGCGCCTATGCAGGCGCGAAAATGGCCCAAAAACAGGGGGCACGATTGATCAAGCCGCTGCTGGTGGTCACTTCGGTTATCCTGGCGCTGAAACTGCTGTGGGACATGATCTGACCCGTTCGGGCGACCGCCCCCCCCTCCCCAAAACACTTAACACTTGCCTTAATTAACACATAAGTTAATAATGACATCATGACACCGCTTCTAAAATCATTTTCCGCACTGGCTGACGAGGTCCGCATGTCGATTGTGGACCAGCTGATGGACCACGGCGAATTACCGGCGGGGGATCTGGTGCGCGGCTCGGGGCTCACTGCGCCGGCCATTTCGCGACATCTAAAGGTCCTGCGCGAGGCCGGTTTGATACAGCAGCGCGCCGAGGGCACCCGGCGGCTGTATTCCGCCCGCCCCGAAGGGCTGCAATTGATCGCCACCTGGACCAAATCAAAGCGCGAATTTTGGGAAACCAGCCTGCACCGGCTAGAGACGGCGCTGATGGAGGACGAAATATGACCGACCTACGGCTGGAACGCGATTTCTCAGTGACCCCCGAACACTTGTTCCATTGGCTGACAACGCCGGAAAAACTGCTGAAATGGTGGGGCCCCGAGGGCATGCATGTGCCCGAACATGATCTTGACCTCAGCCGCACCGGGCCGTGGTTTTCGATCATGCGCAATGATGAGGGTCAGAACTTCAAAGTCTCAGGCCAGGTCACCCATGTGGAGGCGCCAAAATCGGTTGGCTTTACCTGGGGCTGGCATGACGACGATGACCAACGCGGCACCGAAAGCCATGTGACCTTTACCGTGGTCGCCACCGAGGCCGGAGCCCGGCTTTTGATTGATCACCGCGCGCTGGACGACAGCGCGCAAAGCGCCCGGCACGAAGCAGGCTGGACATCCTCCCTGCGCAAACTGGCGGCAAATATCACCTGATCACCCCAGTACTTTAACCCGTTACTACTTTAACCCGTTATTTTTTAACACAAGGATACTCGCAATGGCTCAGTTCATTTTCGCCTATCATGGTGGCAAGAAGCCCGACACTCCCGAAGACGGCGCCAAGGTCATGCAGGCCTGGAAAGACTGGATGGGATCGATGGGAGACGCCCTGATCGTTCCGGGCGCACCGGTTGGCATGTCCAAAACCGTCAGTGCCAGTGGTCTTGCGGATGATGGCGGCGCCAACCCACTGTCTGGTTATTCGGTGGTCGAGGCCGTCAGTATCGATGCCGCCAGCGAAATGGCCAAGGGGTGCCCCATGGTCGTCGATGGCGATGGTTCGGTTGAAGTGGCCGAAATCCTGGAAATGTAGTAACTTGCCCGGCCTATTGGCCGGGCAGAACAGACACTCAGAATAGCAATTCAGCAGCAGGCCGCACCGTGCCACAGTTGATACCGCGACGGTTCAACAGCGGCGCATTCATGTACTTCACCGTCTCAGGATGATTGGCATCCAAAACCCCCAGTGACACCAGAATGGCAGCAATCGCACATTCGCTGGCGCGGGTCGCACCATCTGCAATTTTCAGGGCGATGCCCATACGTTTCTCTGGAATGATCGCCACAAAGACCGCCTCGGCCCCGGTCTTGATCGCCACCTTGCCACCCATGGCGCGCATCAGGTTGGTACAGGCCCTGCCCTCGCCGGCCACCAGATCAGGGTGCTGGGTCATTGCCGCCACCAATTGCTGACCCGCAACCGACGCCCGGTCCGAACGGTCCGCTGCTGATGCAAACCAGGCCATCGACCGCGCCATGCCGGTGACCGTGGTGGCAAAGTTCGGCGCCGAACATCCATCAATGCCATAACAGGGACTATCCTGACCTGTGGTCTCTTCAAACGCCGCCAAACCGGCCTGCTGCACCGGGTGGTCCACCTCGACATACTCCGGACCAGCCCCCATGTGCTTGGCCAGCGTCAGAAAGCCGGCGTGCTTGCCAGAACAATTGTTATGCACCTGACAGGGGCTGGCATCCGTTTTGATCAGCGCGTTGCGCGCCGGGATATCACTGGGCATTTGCGGGCCACAGCGGAAATCACCATCGCTCAGCCCCAGTTGCGACAGCCATGCGTTGACCCGGCTGGTGTGGATTGCAGCCCCATTGTGCGACGCACAGGCCAAGGCCAGCTGTTCACTGGTCAGGCCAAACTTTTCAGCCGCCCCCGAGGTGATCAACGGCAGCGCCTGGATCATCTTAGAGGAACTGCGCGGATAGATCACCGCGTCCGGATCCCCCCAGCTGCGGACCACCTGGCCGCTGTCGTCACAGACAACCGCATGACCCAGATGAAGGCTCTCGAGCAACTGCCCACGCCAGATTTCAGCCATCGGAACCGGATTTGTCATGCTATTAGCCCTTTTTCTTGGCGATTTCCTGCCAATCGCACTTTCTCCAGTGGTGCTAATGTCGTTTGTGTGGTTGTGTCAACCTGCGAGAGGAATTGGCCTAGACGGTGGCGAACACTGCAGGTCCTCTGGCGTTATTGAGGTTATGACAGTCTTGGAGTCGGGACAAATGGCATCGAAATTTGCCCATGCAATCGGGAGCCTGTGTCTGGCCGGTATCATCGCCACCACAGCAAATGCACAACAAGCCCAAAGCACCAACCGCGTTGCCGCCAACGTGGACTGGAGTGTGTTTCAGGGAAATGAACCCACTGAATGCTGGGGCGTCTCAGCCCCCAAGGAATCGGTCAACACCCGCGATGGCCGCGTTGTTGCCGTGCGCCGCAGCCAAATTCAGCTGTTTGTTTTCTACCGCCCCGACGGGGCTGAAAGCGGCCAGCTAACCTTTACCGGCGGCTATCCATTTGCCCCCGGGTCCACTGTGAACATGAAAATTGGCGAATCCGAGTTCGAGCTGTTCACCGAGGGGGAATGGGCCTGGCCCGCAACTGCAGCCGACGATACCAAAATCATCACCGCGATGAAGCGCGGCTCGCAGGCGGTTCTGACCGCACGATCCGCCCGTGGCACCCAGACCCAGGACAGTTTCTCGCTGCTTGGCTTCACCGCTGCCGTCGAAGACGCTGACAAGCGCTGCGCCAAATAATCCAGCCTTTTTAAAAACCCGGGTACCCTCCTGCATCGCATAGACGCGGGGGGTTTTGCCGCTGCGGGCAGCCGTTGGCCTTACCAATCCGCGACGGCCAGCAACAATTAAGACCGAATACTTTTGATTTTGGCGAAAACTCCTATATAGAGCTGCATCCACTCTCTTAGCTCCGAGTCCAAAGCCATGACAGCCGACACACCGATCACCCAAGACGTTTTAACCTTGCCCCGCAAGCTTCCCGAGGGCGGCAAGATCAATCTTGTCGGCCAGACGCGTGACCAATTGCGGGCGACGCTGATCGACCTTGGCACCCCAGAGAAGAAGGCCAAAATGCGGGTCGGCCAGATCTGGCAATGGATCTATCAGTGGGGCAAACGCGACTTTGCCGAGATGACCAACCTGTCCAAGGACCTGCGCGCCGACCTGGCCCAGCACTGTGTCATTGAAATCCCAGAAGTGATCACCAAACAAGTGTCGACTGACGGCACCCGCAAATATCTGGTTCGCATCGCCGGCGGTCACGAGGTCGAGGTGGTTTATATCCCCGAAACCGATCGCGGCACCCTGTGCATCTCGTCTCAGGTGGGCTGCACCCTGACCTGTTCGTTCTGTCACACCGGCACCCAGAAACTGGTCCGCAACCTGACATCTGCCGAGATCATCGGTCAGGTGATGATGGCACGCGACGATCTGGACGAATGGCCGGTGCCCGGCACCCGCTCGGATGACCGCACCCGGCGGCTGTCCAATATCGTGCTGATGGGCATGGGTGAGCCACTGTATAACTTTGACAACGTCCGCGACGCGATGAAGATCGCAATGGACCCCGAAGGCATTCAACTCAGCCGCCGCCGCATTACCCTGTCGACATCCGGCGTCGTCCCCGAGATTGCCCGCACCGCGCAAGAGATCGGCTGCATGCTGGCGATCTCGTTCCACGCCACCACCGATGAGGTGCGCGACAAGCTGGTGCCGATCAACAAACGCTGGAACCTGGAGAAATTACTGCAGGCGCTGCGGGACTATCCCCGGGTTGCCAACTCCGAACGTATCACCTTTGAATATGTGATGCTGGACCACGTCAATGACAGCAAGGAAGACGCCCATCGTCTGGTCGAACTGATCAAGGGCATCCCGGCCAAGATCAACTTGATCCCGTTCAACGAATGGCCCGGTGCCCCCTACAAGCGCAGCTCGGGCAACCGCATCCACGCCTTTGCCGATATCATCCACGAGGCGGGCTATGCCTCGCCGATCCGTCGTCCGCGCGGCGAGGACATCATGGCGGCCTGTGGTCAGTTGAAATCCGCCACCGAACGCGCCCGCAAAAGCCGCAAGCAGATCGAAGCCGAGGCGGGAATGAACTCCTGACTCCTGGCGGCGTCCAGAATACTTAAAACGCTCTGGTTCACCCCTATTTGCGATCCGGCGTTTACGCCGGACAGCGCCCGACCGCCCCCATGGGCGGGCGCTGCCCTCTACTCGAATGGGCGTCGTTGCAAATTAGGCCAGCACCACTCCAAACACTTTCTTCACGCATGGGGCAGCCCGCCACATGTTGCCTCAACTTTACCTCAATTCCGGTACAGTTTCGCCATCCTGAACAATCAGTTTCTATTCTGAGGACAATCAATTTAGGAGACCAGAAAAATGGCACAGGCAGATATTGGCGGCAGCATGATCGAGGATGGCGTTTTGGCTTTGGTCCGCGATGAGCGGGAAAAAGCACTGAGCGCGCGGGAATGGAAATTCCGCCTGAGGGGCTACGGATATGCAATCAAAGATGTGCGCGGCGCACAGGTTTTGACCAGCCTGCCCCAGGGCGTTGTGCTGGGCGTGCTGCCAACTGACATGGCCTAACCCACCCAGCAGATATCTTTGATTATTCCAGACTGCAGCGGCGGATCATTTATCCCGCCCGGGAAGATTATCGCGCGGCGGTGCGGGCTCCCAGTTTTCAATGAGCTCCATCGCCTCTTGCGCGGTATCGACAAAGCGAAACAGGTCAAGATCCTGATCGGAAATTGTGCCGGCATCGGCCAGCGCATCCCAGTTGATGACCTTTTCCCAGAACGCCTTGCCAAACAGCAGGAACGGCACCCGCTCCATCCGGCCCGTCTGGATCAGGGTCAGGCTCTCAAACATTTCGTCCATGGTGCCAAAACCACCGGGGAACACGCAGATCGCCCGCGCCCGCATCAGGAAATGCATTTTGCGGATGGCAAAATAATGGAAGTTAAAGCTGAGATCCGGGGTCACATACTGGTTCGGTGCCTGTTCATGCGGCAACACAATGCTCAACCCAATCGAGACCCCGCCCGCATCCATCGCCCCACGATTGCCGGCCTCCATCACGCCGGGAC
The DNA here is from genome assembly GCA_013214575.1 of Paracoccaceae bacterium. GTDB lineage: Bacteria > Pseudomonadota > Alphaproteobacteria > Rhodobacterales > Rhodobacteraceae > Parasedimentitalea. Next base: position 33,883 of record JABSSD010000025.1, read on the forward strand.
CACCGCCGGTGACAATCACATGCTCATGGCCGCCGGTCTCGATCGACTTCAGCGTCATCAAACGGGCGAACTCACGCGCCTCATCATAATAATCCGACAGATCCGCCAGGGTTTGAGTGCGCGCCTGATCCTTATGCTCAGGATCCGGAATACGGGCGCCGCCAAACAACACAATAGTGCTTTTGATGCCGCGTTCGTCCAGCAACAATTGCGGTTTCAGCAGTTCCAGCTGTAGCCGTACCGGGCGCAGCTCTTCCCGGCAGAGGAAATCTTCATCGGCAAAGGCCAGGCGATAAGCCGACGAATCACTCTGAGGTGTCGAAGGCACATGTTCAGCCTGATCCCGGTCAGAATGGGCGTCGCGAAATCGGCTGTGGCGGTCATCACTCATTTTGGGATCCTGCTTGCGTGTTTTATTTCAGCCTATAAGGTCAACCGCCGCAACACTAGGCAAAGGCACGTGAGATGGGTTGGAAAAGCGACATTGAGGCCGCTGCGGAGCGGATTAAGGGCCATATCCAGCTCACGCCGGTGATGCAGGTCGATGGATTCGGAACAAACGCCCCGGTTGAACTGAAACTGGAGCACATGCAGCACACCGGCAGCTTCAAGGCGCGCGGAGCATTCAACACCCTGCTCAGCCAGCAGGTGCCGGCGGCGGGGCTGGTGGCGGCATCCGGCGGCAACCACGGTGCTGCGGTGGGATATGCGGCCCATAAGCTGGGGCACCGGGCGCGGATCTACGTCCCCGAAATGGCCGGTCCTGCCAAAATCGCCCTGATCCGCAACTCGGGCGCAGATCTGCAAGTGGTTTCCGGGGCCTATTCCAATGCCCTTGAACTGGCACAGCTCTACGAAGCCGAGACCGGAGCCATGCAGGTACACGCCTATGACGCCGCCGCCACCGTCAGCGGCCAGGGCACATGTTTCGCCGAATGGCAGGCGCAGGGATTACAGGCTGATACTCTGCTGATTGCGGTTGGTGGCGGGGGCTTGATCGCCGGCGCCATGGCCTGGTTTGACGGCGCCAAAAAGATCGTCGCAGTGGAACCGGAAACCTCCTGTGCCCTGAACGCCGCCCTGCGGAGCCAACACCCGGTTGATGTCGAGGTCTCGGGCGTTGCCGCCAATGCGCTGGGGGCCAAACGGGTCGGCAATATCTGTTTCAACCTGGCCACATCGCAAAACACCACATCTGTCACGGTCACAGACAGGGCGATCACTACGGCCCAGAAAGCCCTGTGGATGCAGCATCGGATTCTGGTCGAACCGGCAGGGGCCACCGCACTGGCAGCGCTGATGTCCGGCGCCTACCGCCCCGCAGCGGATGAACGCGTTGCCGTACTGATTTGTGGCGGCAATATAGCGCCTGATCCGCTGGGATAGCTCTTGCAGGCCGCTGGTTAGAATTTTATCTATTATCTATGACAGCCACAATCGCCGATTTCATCTATCACAGCCTCAGCGAACGCATCGTTGCAGGGGATCTTCCCGCCGGAGAAAAACTCCGTCAGGATCATATCGCACGGGAGTTCGACACCAGCCACGTGCCAGTGCGTGAGGCCCTGCTGCGGCTCGAGGCACATGGGCTGGCGCAGTCCATTCCAAGGCGCGGCACACGGGTCACCGCCCAGGACCCAGGCGAAATCCGAGAAGTCATCGAAATGCGAATCTCTCTCGAGATCCTCGCCCTTACCCATGCCATCGCAAACCTAAGCCAGCAGGATCTGGATGCAGCCGAAGCAGCCCGCATTGCCTGTGACGCTGCCGATGACATGGCGGCCTGGGAAAAGCTGAACCGCGGGTTTCACCGGGTGATTCTAACCCCCTGTGCGATGCCACGGCTCCTGGCCGCGATCGACGATCTTCACATTGCCTCTGCCCGTCATCTGTTCGCCAACTGGCAGCACCGGTGGAGCCGCCGCACAGACAAGGATCACGCCGCAATCGTTCAAGCAATGCTGCGCCGCGATGCCGCAGCGGCCTGTGAGATTCTGCGTCGTCACCTCCGACGGGTGCGCTGATTTTGCGCTGCCTTAATTTTGACAATAGCATTAGCCACTGTAAATGCATGTCAATTCGAGGCGTTCAACATGTATTACTTTAATTTCACGATCCCTAACTTTTCTACCTCACAGGTCACAGGTGCTGAAACAGTTCAGCAAACCTGCGAGACAACGCTGATAAGCACCCTGCAAACCGGCCTGACGGCAGCGGCATTCACTTGCAGTTCCGTCAAACCAGAAAACCAGATCCCTCAATTTAGGGCCCGGAAAAACGGCACCACCTACCATATCGGGGGTCAGTTCAATACTGCGGCAAACGCCTGCAGGGTGATGGTCTTTGTGCAACATAAACGAAGCCTTCCGGAAAAACTGCTCGGGCTGAACAAAATGGCGCCGCAGAACTACATCGAGAAAACGCTTCGCGAGATGATCAGGGCACTGCCGGATGTCTCCGACCTGCAAGAATCTCAGAGTTTCGGGGGAATTGAGGTCGAGAATGGCACATTCGTTGAAATCCGGCGATGACCTGAGCAGAAATTGCCGCTATGAAAGCCCGAACCATTACGTTTTCGGAGCTTAACATATGTCCAACGCCCAGCTGGAAACCGCCATCGAAGCTGCCTGGGAGGTCCGCGATAGCATCACTCCCGCCGCTACCGGAGAGGCCCGTGAGGCCATACAAGACACGCTGAATGCGTTGGATTCCGGCAGCCTGCGGGTCGCAGAAAAGCAGGAAAATGGCGATTGGAAGGTCAACCAATGGGCCAAAAAAGCCGTTCTTCTGGGCTTTCGCATCAAAGATATGGAAATGCAATCTGGCGGCCCACAGGGCAGCGGCTGGTGGGACAAGGTCGACAGCAAATTTAAGGGCTGGGGCGAAGAGCAATGGAAAGCAGCAGGGTTCCGCGCCGTTCCCAACGCCATCGTTCGCAAATCCGCCTTTGTCGCCCCCGGTGTGGTGCTGATGCCGTCCTTTATTAACCTAGGCGCCTATGTCGACGAAGGCACCATGGTTGACACCTGGGCCACGGTTGGGTCCTGCGCTCAGATTGGTAAGAACGTTCACCTGTCCGGTGGCGTTGGTATTGGCGGCGTGCTGGAACCGATGCAGGCCGGCCCAACCATCATCGAAGACAACTGCTTTATCGGCGCCCGTTCAGAAGTCGTCGAAGGCTGCATCATCCGCGAAGGTGCAGTGCTTGGCATGGGAGTCTACATCGGCCAGTCCACCAAAATTGTTGACCGCGAAACTGGTGAAGTCATGTACGGAGAAGTGCCGCCTTACTCGGTGGTTGTGTCCGGCTCAATGCCATCGAAAAATGGTGTCAGCCTGTACTGCGCGGTGATTGTGAAACGCGTTGATGCTAAAACACGCTCCAAGACTGCCATCAACGAGCTTCTGCGCGACTGATTCACCTCCGGTGGCTGGGGCTTTGCCCCAGACCCCAGGATATTTAAAGCCAGATGAATAAAGGATCCCGTTTTCATCTGGCCAATAAATATCCTGGGGGAGCCGCCAGCATGGCGGCGGGGGCAAAGCCCCTACTCGAGATGACCGCTACCAATCACCACCGGTGCGATCAATTCCCCATTGCGCACCATTTCGTTAAAAGCCAGCCCTGCTTTTTGGCGATCTCCAAGTCCGATCCAACAATCCCTGAAAGTCGATCCGGTGGTGCGCCATGTCGAGCCCGTTATGTAGGACCACGATGTCCGGAAACAGCTGTTTCATCTTGGCACCGATTTTGTAGATATCCTCGCGATCACCGGACAGTGCCACCCAGCGAAACGGGCCGATGCCACGGCAGAACAGAGATCGAATATAGGCGGGCACAAAGCCAGGAAAATCAAGCGCATATTCAGCCCCTCTTCCAGTGCCATCTAGCGGGTATTGGTGCCGTAATCCACGGTTGCAACGCCCATCGCGTAAAACTGGCACTTGGCCTCGACCTGCAGGGTCATCGAGGCCCGGGCTACTTTCTCCACTGCTTTGGGGTCGGCTTTACGTTTGTCGTCCCGCTCTCCAATGCTCCAACCCTGCGGTAGATGGCCATTGATTGGATCATCGGCCGAGGTTTGGTCGGCCACTATATTGGGGCACCGGCCACCCGCCTTGGCGCGGCGGTACAGGTCTGAAAAAAATCGGCGGCATTGCCCAGAGACCCCGACGATCTAGCCACTGTATTGGCGCTCCAGCGCCACAACCCGGTCCATTTCCATATCGCTGAACAGCCCAGAGAAGTGACGGATGTTCAGGCTTGGATGGGTGCCTGCCCGGTTGAATGGCGGCGGTAAAATGCTCCGGCCAATGACAGCTGCTGCCTGATCCATGCCACCCACATGCCCCATGCCGAGACCCGCGCCCGATCGCGGTGGCAGGGCCCTGCCCGATCGCCGGGGCAAAGCTGGGCGACGGGCCCTTTATGAGTGCCGAATACCGGGCCCATGATGGCGCCTTTGACATCGATTCGGTTTCCAGCGTGCGGATCTCACTGCCGGAAGAGTTGCGGCTGCTAGAGCACCCACCGCCACGCCCAGGTCCTGCACCTGGAGAGTGTCCGATCTTCTGAGTATGAGAAAATTGACCCCTGTTTGCAATCTACAGGAGCATGACGGCAATGACGATCTCCAATGAGCTATTGCATCAGCGGCTTGGCGGCGTTGAACGACCCGAGGATTTACGCGGCGACCAAGCTGATTTACCTGGCGATCCGCAATTTCGAAAAGACGGAAATTTGCGTCAGGGAGAGGGGTGCTACCCGCAATCCGTTCGCTATTGTTTACCCGGAACGGTTCAACAGATGACCCGTTTCAGCACCATGGGCTGATGGTCACACAGAGAGTTACGGTAACGACAGCAGCCGAGTTTCGTGTGACTGTAATTCTGGGCGCGCAGTCGGGCCATATCCGTTCTGGCCGTCTATCAACTCAAGAATTTCGGCTCGGGTCTCTGCATCAAAAGCATCCAGGGTTTCGGCACCGGGATGGTAGCTTTCACTCTCGAGCCCGTTGCCACAGACAATTTCATGCTGATCAAAAAGCAAATGCACATACGTCACTTGGCGGCCATCCGCCTGCACCCGAATCGTACTGTCGTTGATCAGATGCTTCGCCTTGACCAATACCTCGGACTGGCCAAATAGAAGATCAGCGCGTTCCGAAGTGATCAGCACCCGATGATTGGGAGAGACCGCAATGCAGTCGTGATTGCCAAGTGCCCCAGCCGAAAAGACCACCGGCGCATTGCACCCTTCGGCACAGCGTGAACTGCGTCCAACCCATCGCAGAGGCTGTGGACCATGGTCTCGGGTTTTAATCAGAGCGCCTATTTCCAGTTCTTCAACGGCCATTGGGCCATTTTCTGTATTGATCAATGTTCCGGCCACAAAACAAGGCGGGGAGGACACTTCGGTTGTGACATCCACAAATCCAACGTCAGTATTCCCCAAGTCATCCTCAACCGTATAGGAAAACGTGTTGGTTTCATCCACATCGCTGTCATTGGTGATCGAAAACGTTCCGTCAGCATTCAGCGTCACCACTTCGCCGGTGGCCAGGGTAACCGAATCGCCGGCCGTAACCGGCTGGCCATTAATGTGGGTAATCGTCAGGCTGGCCCCTGCAGTGTGAATGTCGTTATCCAGAACATCCAGATCCTCGGACCCATCGCCAGAAATCGTCACCTCGTCATCAATTGCTATCAATTCAGTCTGAATGGAATCGCCGGCGATCAGGAGATTGGAATCGTAGATACCGTCGCCAGCGTCAGCGATTCCGATCTTGATGGTGTTTTCCTGGCCTGGGATCACTGTCGCCTTGAGCGTCAAGGTTACCGTAAAGCCATCCATCTCGGTGTTGTAGGTATCATCGGTTGGCGCATTGTCGACATAGAGGTTCTGGTTTGATCCATCATTGATGTTGTCGATCGAAATATCGCCTTCCCCAATGGTCAGTTCAGCCTGCACCCCGTTGACCCAAATACCAACTGCGTCATTAAATCCCTCATTTACGTATTCCAGATACTCCTCGGAGGAAAAGGTTATCTGCATGGTCAGGGTCGTGCCTTCGGGCACAAATGTTGCCTCAAACACTGCGGCGTCATAGGTTCGCACACCGGCAATATCGGTCAGCTCGCTGGTGCCAGCCAAATGGTGGTTTGTAGAGGTCCCGGCCTGGGCATTCACATCACCACTGCTGTTGGTGATGTCCTCAGCCCGACCGGTGGAGAGAATAACACCGGTGTCGGAGGGGGTAATATCCCCGGCCACCAGATCCCCATCGGTATAAATTCCCGAGGCGGAGGCGGCGCCAGAATAGCTGGCACTAACAATGGAAATGCCATTTCCAAACATGGCATTTGCCATATCCATCGCACTGGCACTGATATCAATTGGCAATTCAGACGCGGCGGGCATGTTTGCTTCCTCGTTAAATGCTATTGGCCATCCTTATTCAATATGAGTTTATAAATGACGAAATTTTGGAAATTGGCAGGACTTTTTATCAGTTCTTCGACCCTGCTTCCTGACTCTGGTTGACCGCTGCCCCCGCGCGGGTCTATGGCATCGACATGGAAAAGAAGAAAATATCCCGCCAGCAGGTTTACACGCTTGTCGTCCAGATTGGCCGCAAAGAGGGCGATGGCCTGCCCAAAGGCGCCACCGGCGCCGCGCTGATGATTTTTGCCTCGGGCATAGATGAGGCCGAAGCGGTGCGCGAAACAGTGGCGATCCTGAAACAGGCGGACACGGCTCCGCTGGATGTCACCGGATATGGCACCCTGGCCGAGCGTGAAACCGAAGGTCACGAAATCGAGGCTGAGGAACGTGCTCTGATGCAGCGCGCGCTGGAAGAAAACTCGGTGATTGTGGCCCAGATGACGCCGTTTTTTGGCGATGACGAGCCCAGGCTCACGGTTCACTGAACATCATACAGACGGCCTAGTCGCGCGTCCCAAACCAGCGGCGGTAGATCACATCATAGGTTCCATCCTCGCGCAGGGCCAGCAAGGCGCGATTGACATCTTCCACCAGTGGTGAGCCGGCGGGGAAAATGATGCCGTAGTTTTCCTTGAGAAACACAGATCCAACAGTGCGGCCATATCGGTAGCCTTTGTGGGTGGTATAATAACTCAGGATCGGCGCATCAAAGACCACAACCTGAATGTTGCCCACCTCAAAGGCCTCTTTCAGCGCAGACAGCCCATCATGCCCGCGATAGGCAATCTCGCGCCGGTCAAGAAATCCAGCTGCGGTCGAGCCTTTGATGGTGCCAACGCGTTTGCCATACAGATCATTGACGGAATTCACCGATCCGGTAATCGCATTGACGGTCATGACCGCAGTGATCTTGGCCACAAACACCGAAACCACAAACAGCGATGAGACCACCAAAACCACACCAAACATTCGGCCAATTGGCGTGCGCGGCACCCGTTCCTCAAAGCCACCGTTCACCACCAGGTTCAGCGCCCACCAGAACGAAGGAAACCAGGCCTCTTTCAACGGTCGGTCGAAATAGGGCTGGGCCCGGCGCTCTAATGCCCACATCAACATACCGCCACCGACCAACAGCACAAAAGCTATGCCAATGGCCGCCGCCAGATCCCAGGACAACACAGCGTTCAGCAAGGACGGCGTCCGCAGGTCTTCAACCCGAACCATCATCTGCAAACCGCTCTCAAAAATCGGCTGACTAAAGTCCATTTCGATTTCACGGGCGGCGGTAATGGATATATTGGCAATTGCCAAATCAGCCTCGCCGCCACGCACCAGCCCAAGCATGTCGGAAAACGCGACAGCCCGGTTGATCTCATAATCCCAGCCCAACCGGTCGGCCAGTTCCGCCAACAGGTCGATGGAGAATCCCGCATCTTGGCCATTTTCAACAAATGAAAACGGCGGCCGAGTGACCGTGGCAACAGTCAGTGTCTGCGCGGCCAGGGACTGACCCCAGTTCAACAGCAGAATAAAAAGAGCAGCAAAAATTCGCAATAAAGGGACCATTCAGATCATAAAAACACGTAACTTCTGTTTTTAGGCGGAACGCAGCCGCCGCGCAAGTGCGCTGAATTCAGGCGATCCGGCGTTCGGCCAATACGGTGGCATCAAAAGACCGCAAAACCGGGTATTTTGAGCGTCCGTGTTCCGGTAGGCCTGATCGGTCCAATTCAGCCAGGAGACTTGCAGCGAACCGGTTTCGGTCTCGGCGCAGGCGTCCAATAAACAGGCTCTCCACCACCGCGCCGGCGGCCAGCAGGGCGGCATGATCGGGCAACAACACTTGCATATAGCGGGTCGTCGGCTTGTCGATCTTGGGCTGAAAGGCTGTATGAGTGGCCAGAAGATGCCGCGCCGGCACCAACACCGACTGCTGGCCAAATAGGTATTCCACTTCGGATCCTGACAGCACCAGCCGTTGCGACGGGGCGACGTCGATGTCCTGTAACAGGCCAAAATAGGGCGCACGCAACCGGATAGGCTGGAACGAGCCAGCGGCCGGCACGGACCGTCTCACCACATGCAGCACCGGAACCGTGGTGCCATCACCTGTCAGCACCAGATCGCCCCGCTGCAGTGTCGACAAAGCCCGGTAGCCCTGCGGTGTGGCAATCGGCGTATGCGCCGCCAGCGATGGCATTGGGCCAACCGGTTCGATCTGATCTGACAGCGCCAGATATTGAACATCCGTCGAGACAAACCGAAACGGGCCAGGCTGTAACAGCGCCCTCAGATCCGCCAGGCGCCAGGGTCGCGGCGCCTTCAGCTCGACGATCTGCGCCTGACCGCCGTCCACCCGCTCCAACGCCAACCGCCCCCAACGCCGCGGCGAATCCCACGAGTAGGTCAGCCGCAACAGGTCAGCCCGGCCCGAATCGGTTGGGTTCAGGGTCCGATGCTCAACGGTTCCGGACTGCTCCAGAACCAAGTTCAAACCACCGCCCGGGACCGCCCGCAGCGCCAATTTCACCGGCCAATCTCCATCCTGCGCAAACAACAGCAATGGCTCCGGGCGCTGGCTGTCTGGCAGCCGCATCTCGACCACCAGCGAGCCCCGGACCAACAGGGCATCCGGGTTGCAGTCCCCTTGTTCAGCGGAAGCACCGGGTTCAATTCCGCCCGCGTCAAATTGATCGAAATTCGAGGATGACACCGCCAGCCAAACCATCAGATCAAGCAGCCTCGGTTGCGGACAACAGCCGCGCTTCGTATGATTTCAAGGTCGGCCGGGCGGCACCACCGTATCCTTCTCCGGTGGCCGGATCCAGTTCAGGGAACAACGCGCAGATCTCATCGACAACCGGCTGTTCCAACAGATTTGTGGTCAGCGGACCCGGCAGGAAACTTTCAGTCTCCAGCCCTTCGGAGAAAATCACCTGATGGCGGTCAAACATCAGATGCACATAAGTTACCTCGCCGCCGGGGCTGCGGGTCACCGAGCGGTCATTGAGCAAGTCCTTGGCGGCCACCAGCACCTCGGCCTCTCCGAACAGCAACTCGGCCAGACTGTCGCGCACCAGAACCCGGTGCTGAGGTGAAACCCGCAAATCACGGTGGGACCCAAAGGTCCCTTTGCGAATGTGAATGGGGGCAAAATCGCCTTCGGCCTCGACCAGCCGGGCACCAATCCAGCGGATCGGCTGGGCGCCATCGTCACGGGTCACCACCAGATCACCGGGCTGCAGATCTTCCACCGCCAATTCACCGTAAGGGGTGCGGATCAGTGTTCCGGCCACAAAACAAGGGATCGAGCTGACGTTGACAAAACCGGTATCACTATTGCCACCGTTCGACGCCGTGTAGGTGAAATTGAAGTTCTCGGTGTCACCGTCACCGGTCAATGTCAGGGTGCCATCCGCGTTCAGAAGAACCGTCTGGCCGGTGTTCAGCGTCACAATTGACCCCGCGGACACCGCGACACCATTCACATGGGTGATGGTCAGCGTGCCGCCGGAATTATCAATGTCATTGGCCAACACGTCGATGGTCTTGCTGCCGTTTGGATAGAGGTTGGTAGAATCTTCGATCGCGACAAAATCAACCTGCACCGAATCTCCGGCGATCAGGAGATTACTGTCGTAACTGCTGTCGGACACATCTGCTATGCCGATACGGATGGTGTTTTCCACCCCCGGAATGACATTCATGGTCAGCGTCAGGGTGACCGTCAGCCCGTCCATCTCGGTGTTATAGGCATCATTCGAGTTGTCGAGAAACAGGTTTTCATTGGTGGTAGAATTCAGGTTGCCCGGATCAGCATCACCGTTTCCGATCACCAGATCGACCTGCACTCCATTGATCCAGACACCCACGAAATCCTGATAAACCGAGTTTTCGAACTCGGGGTATTCCTCGGATGAAAAGATGAATTGCATCGTCATTACCCCTGAGTCGGGGATAAAGGTGACGTCTAGATATGAGGCATCATAGGTGTTGGACCCGGCGGCGGCGTTGAAATCGGCATTGTTGTTTTCACCGCTGGTATTTCGGGATTGGTTGGCGTCTTGGTTCGCCTCACCAGATGAATTGGTATATTCCTTCGCCCGGCCGGTAGACAAGATGACGCCGGTGTCTCCGGGGGTGGCCCCGGGAGCAATGCTATCGCCATTGGAATAGATCGCCGAGGACCTGCTATCCCCTGTATAGTCGGCGCTGACAACGGTGACACCATCGCCAAAAATGGCCTCTGCCATCTGCATGGCACTGGCATTGGTCTGATAAGTAAGCTCTGACGCTGCAACCATGTCTCTGCCTCATTCCTCAATGAGACAAAACATCCGGCGCGAGGGTTCTCCCCCCGTCACGTTACACGGACCCCGCCTGTTGACGGTGGCTGAAAATGTGGTCCCGCTATTACGGTGACCGCTGTGCTCGGATGCCCTGCCTCGGGTTATTTATTAACAATTCTTTAACATGTATTACCGCCCGCTGTCATCCGACCAGAAAAATTCACGTCATGTCGCTGCTTTTACGCCACATTTCCAAGACAGGCTTGCCACTGCACGAATTGCGTCACCTCCAAATTCGCGCTAATCCAAGGCAACCCACATTTGCCGGAGCCCTCTGATGTCCCCAATTGACCCTGCCCGCCTCACCGCCGATCTAATCCGCTGCGCCTCGGTTACCCCGGTTGAGGGCGGCGCATTGGTGCTGCTGGAAAAGCAACTGACCGAGGGCGGTTTCACCTGTTGCCGCGTTGATCGCGGCGGTGTCAGCAATCTGTTTGCCCGCTGGGGTGACAAGGGGCACGCCCGCACATTTGGCTTTAACGGCCATACCGATGTGGTGCCGCTGGGGGATGAGGCCGCCTGGACCATGCCGCCGTTTGGCGCCGAGGAGAAAGACGGGTTCATGTATGGCCGTGGCGCCACAGACATGAAATCCGGGGTTGCCGCCTTTGTGGCGGCGGCGATTGATTTTGTCGGCGACACCCCTCCCGACGGGGCCGTGATCCTGACCATCACCGGCGACGAAGAAGGCGATGCCATTGATGGCACCACCGCGCTGCTGGACTATATGGCGGCTGAGGATGAGGCGATGTCAGTCTGTCTGGTTGGCGAGCCTACCTGCCCCGACAGCATGGGTGAGATGATCAAGATCGGTCGGCGCGGGTCGATGACCGCCTGGTTTACGGTTACCGGCGTGCAGGGGCACTCGGCCTATCCGCACCGCGCCAACAACCCGCTGAACGCCATGGTGCGGCTGATGGATCATCTGGCCAGTCATCAGCTGGATCAGGGCACCGCGCATTTTGATGCCTCAACGCTGGCGGTGGTGACCATCGACACCGGCAACAACGCCACCAACGTCATCCCCGCGCAGGCAAATGCGACGGTGAACATCCGCTTTAACGACTCCCATTCCGGCGCCAGCCTGAGCCAATGGCTGCGCGACGAATCCTCCAAAATCGCCGCTGAGTTTGGCCTTGAAATCGGGGTCAGAATATCGATCTCCGGCGAGAGCTTCATCACCGCCCCCGGGCCACTGTCAGATCTGGTTTCCGCATCGGTCGAAGCAGAGTGCGGCGTCAAACCCGAACTGTCGACCACTGGCGGCACCTCGGACGCGCGCTTTGTAAAGAACCACTGCCCGGTGGTGGAATTTGGTCTTGTTGGCCGCACCATGCACCAGGTGGACGAACGGGTAGAAGTCGCACAGATCCACCAGTTAAAGGCAATCTACAGCCGTATTCTGACGGATTATTTTGGATGAGCTATTCGATCTCGGTCACCAGTGATCACGGCGCCTGTTTTGCATTGCGGCATCAGGTTTTTGTTGTCGAGCAGGACGTTCCGATCGATGAGGAAATTGACGATCTGGACAAACTCGCGACCCACCTGCTGGCAACGGGTGACGGCGTGCCGACCGGCACTGCCCGAGTGGTGTATCAAGGCGACACCGCCAAAATTGGCCGGGTTTGTGTGCTGAAATCAGCTCGTGGCACCGGTTTAGGGGCTGACCTGATCAAGGCCGCGGTGCAAATCGCTGAAGACCAGCCCGGTGTCACCAAGGCCAAGCTGGGCGCACAAACCCACGCCCTGGGGTTTTATGAAAAACTCGGCTTCGCTGCCTTTGGGCCGGTCTATCTGGATGCCGGGATCGAACATCGCGACATGGTGTTGGATTTTCAGTGAAGCCGACGCTGATCATCATGCTGAAGCTGCCGCAACCGGGTCGGGTGAAAACCAGATTGGGACGGGATCTGGGTATGGTTGCGGCGGCCTGGTGGTCGCGTCACCACGCGACGCGGCTGATCCGCCGCCTGCGTGATCCACGCTGGCAGATTGTACTGGCGGTGACCCCGGATCGCGCCCTGTCGGCGCGCCTCTGGCCTGCTGACCTGCCCCGGATACCACAAGGGCGCGGCGATCTGGGCCAACGGATGGCGCGGCTGCTGGCGGCGATGCCAAGGGGCCCGACCTGTCTGATTGGGGCGGACATTCCCGACATTTCCCGCAGACACATCATCCGCGCCTTTACCGCGCTGGGTAATCACGACGCCGCGTTTGGCCCGGCGCTGGATGGCGGCTATTGGCTGGTGGGGCTGAAACACCCGCATCGCCAGCCGCACTGCATCTTCACCGATGTCCGCTGGTCCAGTGAACATGCGCTAAGCGACAGCCTGGCCAGTTTGCCCGGATACCGCATTGCTCTGACGGACAGCCTGCGCGACGTGGACACAATCGCTGACCTGTAAAACGAGCTCCTCATATTTCCCAATGACCTTAGCTGCGGACCATGTTAGGCGGGGCCTATGAGCCGTATACCCTCCAAGGCGGAGATCCTCGACTGGATTTCAGCTAACCCGACCCTCACCTCGAAACGCGACATTGCCAAGGCCTTTGGTATCAAAGGATCTGACCGCATTGACCTGAAGCGGATGCTGAAAGAGCTAGAGACCGAAGGCCATCTGGAAAAGCGCAAGAAAAGCTATGGCGACCCGGAACGGTTGCCGCCGGTATCGGTGCTGCTGGTCAGGGCGCCGGACGGCGATGGCGATCTGTTCGCGCAGCCACTGGAATGGCACGGCGACGGGGTTGAACCCATTGTTCTGATCATGACAGGCGCCAAGGATCCGGCGCTGGGGGCCGGTGACAAGATTCTGGCCCGGCTGACCCTGGTGCAGGATCAGGACTACAATTACGAGGCCCGGCTGATCCGCCGCATCGGCTCCAATCCAAAACGGGTGCTGGGCATATTCCGCAAGCGCTCGGAAGGCGGCCGTATTGTGCCGATCGACAAATCGGGCTCCAGTGAATGGATCGTCGCCGATGATGCCACCCTTGACGCCCGCGACGGCGAATTGGTTGAGGCAGAACAGGCCGGCCCCAAGGGCCGCATGGGCCTGCCCCGCGCCCGCATCGTTGACCGTCTGGGCGATCCCTCCGCGCCCAAGGCAGTGTCGCTGATTGCCATCCACCAACACGGCATTCCCGACAATTTCCCGGATGCGGTGGTGGCCGAGGCCGACAAGGCCCAGCCGATGGAGCTAAAGGGCCGCACAGACCTGCGTGACATGCCATTGGTCACCATCGACCCTTCGGATGCGCGCGACCACGATGACGCCTGTTATGCCCACGCCGATGACGACCCCAGTAACCCCGGTGGCCACATCGTCTGGGTCGCCATCGCCGATGTCGCCGCCTATGTGCGCCCCGGCACCGCGCTGGACCGCGAGGCCCGCAAGCGCGGCAACTCCAGCTATTTCCCCGACCGGGTGGTGCCAATGCTGCCGGATAGCCTGTCCGGTGACCTGTGCTCGCTACACGAAGGGGTGCCGCGCCCCTGTATCGCCGTGCGCATGCAACTGGATACTGAGGGCAACAAGATCGCGCATCACTTTGAACGCGCCCTGATGCGCTCCGCCGCCTCGCTGCATTACGCCGAAGTCCAGGAGGCCATTGATGGCGCGCCAAATGATCGCACCGGTCCGCTGCTCGACACGGTGATCAAGCCGCTCTATGCCGCCTACGCCGCGCTAAAGACGGCCCGCGCCGCCCGCCAGCCGCTAGAGCTGGACCTGCCCGAGCGCAAGATCATTCTGGATGACAATGGCAAGGTGCGCTCGATCAACTTCCGGGACCGGCTGGACGCGCACCGGCTGATCGAAGAGTTCATGGTGCTGGCCAATGTCGCCGCCGCCGAAACACTGATCGCCAAACGCGCACCGCAACTGTTCCGGGTCCACGAAGAGCCCGCGCCCGAGAAACTGGATGCCCTGCGCGAAACGGCGTCCGCCGCGGGGCTGACACTGGCCAAGGGGCAGGTGCTGCAAACCCGGCATCTGAACGCCCTGCTGAATGCTGCGGCTGGCACCGACGATGCCGAGTTGATCAACATCTCAACCCTGCGCTCGATGACTCAGGCCTATTACGGCATTGAGAACTTTGGCCACTTTGGCCTGGCGCTGCGCAACTATGCCCATTTCACCTCGCCGATCCGCCGCTATGCCGATCTGATCGTGCACCGGGCGCTGGTCACCTCACACGGTTGGGGCAAGGACGGGCTGGACCCGGCTGAGGTCGATCAGCTGGAGCAAACCGCCACCCATATTTCCGAAACCGAGCGGCGCTCGATGATGGCCGAGCGCGACACCACCGATCGCTATCTGGCGGCCTTTCTGTCGGAGCGGGTGGGCAATGAATTCACTGGCCGTATCAACGGTATCGCGCGCTTTGGCGCCTTTGTGAAACTGGATGAGACCGGCGCCGACGGCTTGGTGCCGGTGCGCAGCCTGGGGCGTGAATTCTTCCACTTCGACGCCGATTCAAGCACCCTCAAGGGCTCAGACACCGGCCTGATCATTGCCATTGGCCAACAGGTAACGGTGCGCCTGACCGAGGCAACACCGGTCACCGGCGGGCTCCAGCTGGAGTTACTGACCATCGACGACAAACCGCTGCCCCGTGGCGGCAGCCGCAGCCCGGCAGGTCGATCCGGCGGCAAGCGTAAACAGGTCAAGGCCAAGCGCAAGATCGACAAGATCAAGCGCAAGTTGGTGCGCAAACGGCACTGACAGTGTAGGGTGCGTGCTTGCACGCACCTCTGCTTGCCAGTTCAGCCCGCAATCGGCGCGCGGGTGATCTGGCCCTTCAACAGAAAGGGATTATCCCTTGGCACGAGAGCCACCGGGCGGCGGATCAGCGCCGGACTGCCCCGCATTCGGGCGGTGGATCAGCGAGCGGCGGCTCGGAACGGCGGATCCCCGCAGGCCAGTTGACTGAGCACTTTTGCCAGTGTTGCTTACCGGTTACATTGGCTCTGAGCAGAGTTAAATGAGGTGCAGAATGCGTGTTTTGGTTATTGCCACGGTTGTGGCTGTTTTGATGGCACCGCTATCCGGTGCCGCTCCGCTGTCACCCTTACGACCTGAGGCGCGACCGGAGGCGATTGCTTTGGACCAAGGCGATTATCAAACAGCCGCTGTGGCGGTATTGCGGCCCAGTTCACGGCCTGTTGTCGGGGCGGTTCTGGCGCCGCAGAAGGTAACCGCAAATCGTGACTTTCAGAGCTGGATCAAGCGGTTTCGCCAGCGTGCATTGGCCCAGGGCATTACCAAAACCACCCTGAACCGTGCCTTTAAATCAGTGACCTACGACCCCGAGGTCATCCGCCGTGATCAAAATCAGTCGGAATTCACCAAATCGATCTGGGACTATCTTGATAGCGCGGTGTCCGACAAAAGGATCAAAAATGGTAAAAAGGCCCTGCGGGCCCAGCGGCGGCGGCTGCAACAGATCGAGGCAACATATGGCGTCGACAAAGAAATCGTGCTGGCCGTCTGGGGGATGGAGAGCTCCTATGGGAGCTACCGCGGCGACATGGATGTCATCCGCTCGCTGTCGACGCTGGCTTTTGACGGCCGCCGCGGTCGCTTCTTTGAAAGCCAGTTGATTGCCGCCCTGGAGATCTTGCAGGCAGGCGATGTGCCGGCCCGCAAAATGACCGGAAGCTGGGCCGGAGCCATGGGCCACACCCAGTTTATCCCGACCTCCTATTTGGCCTATGCGGTGGATTTCACCGGCGACGGGAAGCGCGATATCTGGTCTGACAATCCCAGCGATGCACTGGCCTCAACCGCGGCCTATCTGGCGCGATTTGGCTGGATCAAGGGACAGCCCTGGGGGGTTGAGGTCAGGCTGCCGCGCGGCTTCGACTATGGTCTGGCCCATCGCAGGATTAAAAAGAGCCCGGCGCAATGGGCTGCATTGGGGGTCAGGGGTATCAATGGCCGCCCGGTGCCCAATCACGGGTCCGGTTCGATCTTGCTTCCGGCCGGAAGCAAGGGTGCGGCCTTTATGGTGTTCAAGAACTTTCAGGTGATTGAACGCTACAATGCCGCCGATGCCTATGTGATTGGTGTCGGCCACCTGAGTGACAGGATCAAAGGCGGCGGCCCGATCCAACAGCCCTGGCCGCGCGGTGATCGGGACCTGAGCTTTGTGGAGCGGCAGGAGATGCAAAAGCGACTGACCCGTCAGGGCTTTGATACCGGCGGAGTTGATGGAAAAGTCGGGCCCAACACCAGCGCAGCGGTGCGCGCTTATCAGCTTGCCAATGGTCTGGTTCCGGACGGGCATGCCTCGCTTAACCTGTTGAAGGCATTGCGGTAGAAAAGGGGCCAGCCCCCTCTTGGCCTTTGGCCAATTCACCCCCGGGATATTTGTCGCCAGATGAAGGATCCAGAATAGAAAAGGCCCCGGTGTTTGCCGGGGCCTTTGTCTGTTAAAGCGTTTCAGTCTTAGCCAGGGGACATACCGCGCAGGCGTTCGGAGCGGCGCCGCAGCAATTCAAGCGTTGCCAGCAACAGCACGGAAATACCCACCAGGATCGTTGCCACCGCCAAAATCGTCGGAGACAGTTGCTCTCGCAGGCCGATGAACATCTGCCATGGCAGGGTTTTCTGACCGGCGGAGCCGACAAACATCACCACCACCACCTCGTCGAATGAGGTGATAAAGGCAAACAGCCCGCCGGAAACCACGCCCGGCAGAATCAGCGGCATTTGCACCCGGAAGAAGGTGGTGACCGGATCCGCGCCCATATTGGCGGCGGCCCGGGTCAAGGAGCGGTCAAAGCCCACCAATGTGGCCGTCACCGTGATGATGACAAAGGGAATACCCAATGCGGCATGCGCCATAACCACGCCCATATAGGTGCCTTGCAATCCTATGCGGCTGTAGAAGAAATACATGCCAGCCGCCGAGATGATCAGCGGTACGATCATTGGCGAAATCAGGATCGCCATGATGGCGCGGCGGAACGGCACATGCGGCTGGCTGAGGCCAATGGCTGCCAGGGTGCCAAAAGTAACCGACAAGACCGTTGCCATTGGCGCGATCCGAATAGAGTTCCACAGGGCGTCCTGCCAAGCCTGATTGCCGAAGAAGTCCCTGTAGTGTTTCAGCGAATAGCCGGCCGGATCAAACCGCAGCATCTCGGGCGTGAAGGTAAAGAAATCCTGGGCATTGAAGCTGAGCGGCATCACCACCAGGATCGGAGTGATCAGGAAGGTGAAGATCGCGCCGCAAATGACCCGGAATGCATAGTGCCACAGCACCTGGCCCGAGGTCAGGTAAGGCGCCAGATGGGCGCGGTACCGTGAGGTGGCCAGCCAGAAGATGAACCATCCGGCAAACCAGCCAGCCGCGCCGCCAAGCAGTGCCGCAGGCAGGCCTCCGGTTCCATATCCAGCCACAGCAAAGGCTGCAATCAGCAACCAACGGATTGGTTTCTCCTTGCTCAGCATCGCCGTCAAAGCAAAGCCCAAGGCAGCCATTATGGCAGCCCCGATCAATATGCCTAGCAAACCGGATCCTTGAGAGGTGCCGATAAAGAGGCCGAAAAAGGCGCCGGAGGCCGCGGCAGCCGCAGCAACAAATCCGGGCGTTTGGTTTTCTACAGGTGTTATTGTCATCTGTCTTATCCCAGCTTCACGTTGTCGATGCCGACAATTTTATCATAAGCCCAGTACAGAATCAGAACCAGAGCCAACAGAATGGCACCCAGCGCAGCGGCCAGCCCCCAATTCAGCGAGGTGGAAATATGGTAGGCAATCCTGTTGGAGATGAACACGCCCTTGGTGCCGCCAACCAGCTCCGGGGTGATATAGTAGCCAATCGACAGGATGAACACGAGGATTGAGCCCGCGCCAATACCCGGGACCGACTGCGGGAAGTAGACTCGCCAGAACGCGGTCCAGTTGGTCGCCCCCAGTGATTTTGCGGCGCGCAGATAGGTCGGCTGGATGGTCTTCATCACCGAATACATTGGCAGGATCATGAAGGGCAGCAGAATATGGGTCATCGTCACAATGGTACCGAACTGGTTGTTGATCATCGCCAAGCGGGCATCATCACCAACCAGGCCCAGCCAGACCAGGGTGTCATTGATCACCCCCTGTTGCTGCAGCATCACCTTCCAGGCGGAGGTGCGCACCAGCAGCGAGGTCCAGAAGGGTAACAGCACCAGGATCATCAGCATGTTGGAGGTGCGGGCTGGCAGATTGGCCAGGATCCAGGCCACCGGATAGGCCAGAGCAATACAGCTGAGGGTGATCGCCATCGACATGAACATGGTGCGTTTGAGCAGCAGCCAATAGATTTGCTCGTCCTCTGGGCGCCATTCGGGCCCATCGGCGCCTTTTTTCATGTCCGCCGAATTGAGAAAGTAACCATTGGTGAATTTTGGTGAATAGGTTTGAATGGTGCTCCAGACATCAGGGTCGCCCCACCCTTTGTGGAGATCAAGGAAACGCGCCTTATAGGGCCCATCGTTTTCCACATCCCATTTCTTAACCTGGCGGCCCGCCTTGCGAAATAGCGAAGAAATCCCCGGCTTTTCGTAGTTCAGACGCGAGCCAACACGGGTGTGTAGCTTGGCTTCGGCGGCCATTTTCAGATCGATGGCCAAAGCCGCATAGACCGCCTCATCGGGCGTTTCGCCGCTGGTGGCGTCCCAGGACTTCAGAGCAACAACGGTGCGTGGCAGCGTCTCAGAAACGATCTGGTTCTCAACCGAGCGGAACAACATGTCGCCAATCGGAAGAATGAAGGTCACTAAAACAAACAGCAGCAGCGGTGCAATCAACATCAGTGCCCGGATCTTTTGCCTCCGGAGCGCGCGGCTTAAGCTGCGCTTTAGCGGCGTGCCGTCAGCGGCCAGCACTGGGCCGGACTGGGTTGTGTCGCTCATGTTAGGAGTCCCCGTGAAATCTTTTTGTGGAGAAAAGGCCCGACTACTGAGTGCGCGGGCCTTTTCCCATTTTCAACTCAGGTCGGAATTACTTGGCCAACCAAGCCTGGAATTTGGCATTCAGATCGTCACGGTTGTCTGCCCACCATTCGTAGTCATAGATGTGGACGTTGGTGGCGTTGGCAGGATCTGTTGGCATGTGTGGTGCCATATCGATGCCCAATTCTGCGTGCTTACCAACCAGAGGTGCCGAGGAGGCACGAGCCGGACCGTAGGAGATGTACTTAGCCTGATCAGCCAGACGCTGAGTGTCAGTGGCAAAACGCAGGTAGTCCATTGCGCGGGCTTTGCGCTCAGGGCTCAGGCCTGTTGGAATGATCCAGCCATCCAGATCAAAAGACTGCATATCCCACAGCATCGCAATTGGTTGGTTTTGCTCGGCGATGGCCGAGAACAGACGACCGTTATAGGTCGAACCCATCACAACTTCACCGTCAGCCAGCAGTTGTGGAGTTTCGGCACCAGCAGACCACCAAACAACATTGTCTTTAATGGTGCCCAGTTTGTCCAAGCCACGTTTCACACCTTCAGGGGTGCTCAAGACATCATAGATTTCGTCTTTGGCAACGCCGTCGCAGTACAGAGCCCATTCCATGTTGTCGATCGGACGCTTCTGCAGCGACCGCTTGCCAGGATAAGCGTCCAGATCAAAAATGGCACAAACCGATGTTGGTGGGGTGTCACCAACCAGATCGGTGCGATAGCCAAAGGTGGTCGAATAGACGATCTGCGGCACAAAACACTCGGAGACCAGCAGGTCGCCGAAGTCTTCGGAGGCAGGCGTTCCATCAGGAGCAGGAGCCAGATCCGCATCGTGATCGATTTCTTCAGCCAGACCTTCGTCGCACAGGCGCATTGCGTCAGAGGCAACAACGTCGACAACATCCCAGGTTACGTTGCCGGCTTCGTTCATCGCACGCAGTTTTGCAACCGCTTCGGCCGAGCTTTCGTCGTTGATGATCTTGACGCCAGTCATGGCGGTATAGGGGTCATGATAGGCGTTCTTCTGCGACGCCGAATACGAACCACCCCAGGAAACGATCGTCAATTCATCGGCCATGTCCTGGGCCATTGCCATCGGTGCGCACAGCGCAGTCGAGGCCACCAGAGCAGACAGTTTGGTGAGTTTCATTTAGGCTCTCCTTGTTAAATCTTCTTGGAATTTTCAATT
The DNA here is from genome assembly GCA_013214575.1 of Paracoccaceae bacterium. Taxonomy (GTDB): domain Bacteria; phylum Pseudomonadota; class Alphaproteobacteria; order Rhodobacterales; family Rhodobacteraceae; genus Parasedimentitalea. The sequence continues at coordinate 54,813 of JABSSD010000025.1, forward strand.
CCCCCGGTCGTTGTTCGCCGGGGGTAAAGGTCGTGACCGGATCAGGCGTCCAGCGCGCGGCAGTCGTCTGCCAGCCAGCCGATTTCGATCTCCTGGCCGGGTACCAGACGCTCCTGATCGGGCGCATTACGGGTTTTGACAAAGAAGTCGTCTTTACCGGCAACCCGCAAGCGGGTGCGGAAGATATCGCCCATGTAAATGAACTCCATCACTTCCGCTTTCAGCGTATGGGCGCCCTCTGGCATCCGGTCTTTATTAAACTCGACCCGCTCAGGGCGGATCGAAACACGGGTGCGCTCGCCGGCCTTTGACACGTTGACCGGCTTGGCGTCGATCAGATCACCGTTGTCCAACTGAACCAGCGCCGTGCCGCCCTTGATCTCTTTGACCACGCCTTCCAGCGTATTGTTCTCACCGATGAACTGGGCGACGAAACTGTTCTGTGGCTCTTCGTACAGCTTATCTGGTGGATCCAACTGCTGAATGCGGCCATCCTCGAACACCGCAACCCGGTCTGACATGGTCAGGGCTTCGGTCTGGTCGTGGGTGACATAGACCACGGTAATGCCCAGACGGTGCGCCAGATGGGTGATCTCGAACTGCATCTTCTCGCGCAGCTGCTTATCCAGCGCGCCCAGCGGTTCGTCCATCAGCACCAATTCGGGTTCAAACACCAAGGCGCGCGCCAAGGCGATCCGCTGTTGCTGACCACCGGACAGTTGCGACGGACGGCGACCACCAAAGGCCCCCATTTCCACCATATCCAGCGCCCGCATCACTTTCACTTCGCGATCGGTTTTGCCCATTTTACGCACTTCCAACGGAAAGCTGAGGTTTTCAGCAATCGTCATATGTGGAAATAGCGCGTAGTTCTGGAACACCATACCGATGCCGCGTTTGTGCGGGGGAATGTTGTTGATAGAAGTGCCGCCAAGACGAATATCGCCGTGGGTTGCCGTTTCAAAACCGGCGAGCATCATCAAACAGGTGGTCTTCCCGGATCCTGAGGGGCCGAGCATCGTAAGGAACTCGCCCTTGGGCATGGAAAGGTTAAGGTCTTTGACAACGAGGTTTTCGCCGTCGTAACTTTTTTGAACACGTTCGAATTCTACGAACGCGTCAAGGTTTGACACATCAGCCAAAACAAGCTCCCTGGTTTTTTCGGTGCGGCAGATTGGCTCTGCACTTGTAACCGGTTCATGTAAACATACCTATGCGACAGTATGCAACCGTTTGATCAGAATATTATTCTAGCCGCTTTTGGTTGTTGCATCGGACGTTTCGCGACAGATATCGGACACAATACGTCTGTTTTTGCGCGTTAATCCAACTTTTGGCTTCCACTGTACAAAAATCAGAAAAACGGCCCCACTCAAAAAACGAGTGGGGCCGAGATGAAATGTTCCAAAAACGACCTATTTGGCGGCCAATGCTCGGATAATATTCAGTCGACGCTCAGCAGATTCCGCTTTTGCAACTCGGCATAGCATTCATCCAGTGCCTTGCGTGCGCGCGCGATCATCACATCTATTTCCTCTATGGTGATCACCAGCGGCGGTGAGATAATCATCCGGTCGCCCACATGGCGCATCACCAGGTTGTTGGCAAAACACCGTTCCCGGCACACAAACCCGGCGGTGCCGGCCTCTGCAAATGGCGCCCGGCTGTTCTTATTGGGCACCAGCGCAATCGACCCCATCATGCCAACAATCCTGGCCTCACCCACCAGGGGATGGTCGCCCAGCGCTTCCCACTTTTCCTTAAGATAAGGTCCGGCGACGTCGCGCACATGCGCGACAACGCCCTCTTCTTCCAGGATGCGCAGGTTTTCCAGCGCCACTGCGGCGGCCACTGGATGGCCTGAATATGTATAGCCGTGGTTGAATTCACTGGCGCCAATGACCGCGGCGATTTCATCGCTGACAATTGATCCGCCGATCGGCGCATAGCCCGAGCTAAGCCCCTTGGCGATGGTCATGATGTCAGGGCGGATGCCCATGGTCTCACTGCCAAACCAATTGCCGGTGCGGCCAAAGCCGCAGATCACCTCATCCGCGATCAGCAGGATTTCATACTTATCGCAGATGCGCTGAATTTCCGGCCAATAGCTGGCTGGCGGTATAATGACCCCACCGGCGCCCTGAACAGGTTCGGCGATAAAGGCTGCAACGCGATCTTCACCCAGCTCCAAAATCGCCTTTTCCAGCTCTTGGGCCCGCTGCAGACCAAATTCCTCTGGGTCCATATCGCCGCCTTCGGCCCACCAATACGGCTGCTCAATGTGGTGGATGTCTGGGATTGGCAAGCCGCCCTGGGCATGCATTGCGCTCATCCCGCCCAGCGATCCACTGCCCACCGAGGAGCCATGATAGGCGTTGTTGCGACTGATGATTATCGACTTGGTTGGCTTGCCCTTTTCCGACCAGTAATGGCGCACCATGCGGATGTTGGTGTCATTCGCCTCGGAGCCAGAACCCGCAAAGAATACATGGTTCAGATCCCCCGGCGCCAGTTCAGCGATCTTTTTGGCCAGCGCGATGACCGGCACATGGGTGGTCATGAAGAAGGTGTTGTAATAGGGCAGCTCGCGCATTTGGCGGGCGGCCACCTCGGCCAGCTCATCACGCCCATAGCCAATGTTGACGCACCACAGACCCGCCATGGCGTCGAGGATTTCGTTGCCTTCGCTGTCGGTCAGGTAGATACCACTGGCCCGCGTGATAATGCGGACACCTTTTTCCGCCAACTCGTCGTTGGTGGTAAATGGGTGCATGTGATGCGCCGCATCCAGCGCCTGTAGCTCGGCTGTGGGCAAATGATTGGTGATCGCGCTCATGGGAAGATTCCTAATTCAGAGGGTTACTCCAAGAATATGATCAAATTCTGCGGTGTCAATCGAATCAGCTAGTGGCGGCCAATCCCTGGCCCACCTGTTCCATGCCCTGCATGACGTCCCGTTCCATCGCCAGTGCTGCCAGTTCCGGATCGGCCTTTCGCAAGGCCTCTAGGATGTCCTTGTGACGATCCGGGAAGCTCTGGGTGCCGAGACGTCCACAGACCACCCGCAGAGACGGGCCAAACCGCAGCCATAATCTGTCCGCCAGATCGGTCAGTATCGGCGCCTTGGCATGCTGGTACAGCGCCGTGTGGAAAGCATAGTTCTGGGCGAGGTAACCGGCCACATCACCGGCAGAAATAGCCCGATCCAAAGCGTCATCTATGCGTTCAAGTGCTGCGATATGTTCAACATTGACCCGCAGAGTTGCCCGCCGTGCTAGCTCGCACTCTATTGTTTTCCTTGCATAACTCAGCTCATCAAGATCCTCAAGGCGCAGCACCGGCACAGAGACCCGGCGATTGCCCTGAAAGACCAGAGCGCCGTCAGAAATCAGCCGGCGGATCGCTTCGCGCACCGGTGTCATGCCGACGTTCAACGCCTCGGTCAAACCCTGGATTGTCACCGCCTGCCCAGGCGCCAGTTCGCCAAACAGAATCTGCCCTCGCAACGTTTGATAAACGGTCTCATGCGCCGGGGCTTTGGCGCCGCCATCCGGCACCGGTAGGCTTGCATTGTTGGTGGTAGTCACGTCACCCATTCCTCTTGTTTTTGGCACAGCTTTTGTAACGCCGCCGCTGGTCTAAACATAAACACTATTGCCGAAAGAGGCAAAACTTGATCAAATCATTTTCAGCCGGGGCTGACACCGGCACGCACAGGGAGATATTCATGACATTTAAAACGATGACACTCACCGCCATCATTGCGCTGAACAGTGCCGCTGCCATGGCCGAAGAAGTTCGCGTCTACAACTGGTCCGACTATATCGACGAAGAGCTGCTGACCAAGTTCGAAGACGAAACCGGCATCAAGCTGATCTACGACGTTTTTGACAGCAACGAGGTTCTGGAAACCAAAATGCTGGCGGGTGGCTCGGGCTATGATGTTGTGGTGCCTTCGGGGACATTCCTGCAGCGGCAGATAACTGCGGGCGCGTTCCAGCCACTGGATATGTCCAAATTGCCCAATGCCAGCAACATGTGGGACGTGATCGAGGCGCGCACCGCGCAGTATGATCCCGGCAATACCCATTCGATCAACTACATGTGGGGCACCACCGGCATTGGCATCAACACTGCCAAAGTTGCCGAAGCCCTGGGTGACGACGCTCCAGTGGGATCGCTGGCACTGGTGTTTGATCCCGCCAACATGGAAAAATTGGCCGCCTGTGGCGTGCATTTTCTGGATGCTCCGGCTGAGATCATTCCGGCAGCCCTGGCCTACATCGGGGAAGATCCCGACAGCCAGGACCCGGATATCATCGCCAAGGCCGAACCCGTTTTGTCGGCCATTCGCCCCTATGTGCAAAAATTCCACAGCTCGGAATACATCAACGCGCTGGCCAACGGCGACATCTGCGTGGCGATCGGCTGGTCCGGCGACATCCTGCAGGCTCGTGACCGCGCTGCTGAGGCCGACAATGGTGTGGTGATTGCCTATAACGCCCCCAGCGAAGGTGCGCTGATGTGGTTTGACCAAATGGCCATTCCCATTGACGCCCCCAACCCCGACGCCGCCCACAAGTTCCTGAATTTCATCATGGACGCGGGCAATATGGCGGCCGCATCGAACTACGTCTATTACGCCAATGGCAACAAGGCGAGCCAGCCAATGCTGGCAGAAGACGTGATCGGCGACCCGGCCATCTACCCGGACGCGGCAACCCTGCAAAACCTGTATACCACCCGCCCCTACTCGATAAAAACACAGCGCAAGGTCACTCGTATGTGGACCAAGATCAAATCCGGCATCTAATCTCTGCCAGATTGGGTGGGACGCGGCATGCGCCCCACCCCATGCGCTGCCGCCTCTGGCGATGCAGCCACCTGACATTCGCATGTTTGAAAACACGCAGGGGAGCCCGGCTTGACCACTCTTAAATTCGAACCCTGGAATGATCCGCAGGAAAAACCGCTGATCCATTTCCAGAACATCACCAAACGGTTTGGCTCTTTTGTCGCCATCGACAATCTGACCATCGATATCTACGAGCGCGAATTTTACGCACTTCTGGGTCCGTCTGGTTGTGGCAAAACCACCCTGATGCGCATGCTGGCCGGGTTTGAGACACCAACCGAAGGCACCATTCTGCTGGCCGGTCAGGACATCGTCTCGGTGCCGCCGAACAAGCGCGCAACCAACATGATGTTCCAATCCTACGCGCTGTTCCCACATCTCTCAATCTGGGAGAATATTGCCTTTGGCCTGAAACGCCAAGCCATGGCCAAAGCGGACATCAATGACCGTGTCGAAGAAATGCTGCGGCTGACCCGGCTGGAGCAATTCGCCAGGCGCAAGCCGCATCAGATCTCGGGCGGGCAGCGGCAACGGGTGGCGCTGGCGCGATCCCTGGCCAAGGCGCCAAAACTGCTGCTGCTGGACGAACCCATGGGGGCGCTCGACAAGAAGCTGCGCCAGGAAACCCAGTTTGAACTGATGGATATCCAGGAAAAAACCGGCACCACCTTTATGATCGTGACTCACGACCAGGAAGAGGCGATGACAGTGGCCAGCCGGGTGGCGGTGATGGACCACGGCCAGATCATCCAGGTGGCCACGCCAGACCGGATATATGAAACTCCAAATTCTGTCTATGTTGCTGATTTTATTGGCGATGTGAATATTATCCAAGGCACCACCACAGCCAATGGCAAAGACAGTTACTCGATCGCCTGGGCGGATGCACAGGCGCCATTGACCGCCAATTCAAACCAGCCCTTCTCGGACGGCCAAAAATGCCATCTGGCCATTCGTCCGGAAAAAGTTGCAATCACGGCTGACAGGCCCGGAGAGGTGGCAAATGCGGTGCAGGGCAAGATCCTGGACATTGCCTATCTCGGCAATATTTCCACCTATCATGTCGAGCTGCCAACCGGCGTGGTGATCAAGGCGCAGGCCGCAAATACCCGGCGAATCTCGCGACGCAGTTACACTTGGGAAGACACTGTCTGGCTGTCCTGGACCGCCACGGCCGGCGTGTTACTGGCCAACTGATGCGCCGTTTCCTCCTGATCGCCCCCCCCTATGCCTGGCTGCTGCTGCTGTTCCTGACACCCTTTGCTATCGTGGTGAAAATCTCGCTGTCGGATATCGCGCTGGCGATTCCACCCTATGTTCCGAAATTCAGCTGGGATGAAGGGATCTGGGCCTATCTCAACCAGCTTGATTTTGAGAACTTCATCTTCCTGACCCAGGACAATCTATACTGGAAGGCCTACCTGAGTTCCTTCAAAATCGCCGCGATCTCAACCGCATTGACGCTGCTGGTCGGCTATCCGATCGCTTATGGCATGACGCGGGTGCCCTCGGAATGGCGACCAACCCTGATGATGTTGGTGATCCTGCCCTTCTGGACCTCGTTCCTGATCCGGGTCTACGCCTGGATGGGTATTCTCAGCAACGAAGGCTATTTGAACCAGTTGTTGTTGTGGACCGGCATCATCGACACACCGCTGACCATCCTCAACACCAATACTGCCGTCTATATCGGCATTGTCTACACCTACCTGCCCTTCATGATCCTACCGATCTATTCCGCACTGGAACGTCTGGACGATTCGCTGATCGAGGCCGCCGAAGACCTGGGCTGTTCGCGGCTTACTGCTTTCTGGCTGGTGACCATTCCCCTCTCCAAAACAGGCATCATCGCCGGTTGTTTTCTGGTCTTCATCCCGGCACTTGGCGAATTTGTGATCCCATCTCTCTTGGGTGGCTCGAACTCGCTGATGATCGGAAAAGTGCTGTGGGAGGAGTTTTTCTCTAACCGGGACTGGCCGGTGGCCAGCGCGGTGGCGGTGATCCTGCTGCTCCTCCTGGTGATCCCAATCGTGCTGTTCCAACGCAATCAGCAAAACCAACAAGAGGCAGATCAATGAGTTTTCGTATTGTCTCCGGAAAATTCGAATTTTCCGACCCGAATTCTTTGAAGAATTCGGACTGGAGGAGAGCGCAATGAACAAAACCAGCTGGTTCAATGTGGTATCCCTGACACTGGGGTTTGCCTTTCTCTATATTCCGATGATCATCCTGATTATTTTCAGCTTCAACGAAAGCAAACTGGTCACTGTCTGGGCCGGATTTTCGACCAAGTGGTATGGCGAACTGATGCAGAACGAGGCCTTTCTCAATGCCGCATGGGTGACCATCAGGGTGGCGGTGTTCTCGTCAACCCTTGCCACGGTTTTGGGAACGATGGCAGCCTATGTGATGGTACGCGGAGGCCGCTTCCGCGGCCGCACCCTGTTTTCCGGCATGATCTATGCGCCACTGGTGATGCCCGAGGTGATCACCGGCCTGTCGCTGCTGTTGCTGTTCATCGGCATCGGACTGGACCGTGGCGTGCTGACCATTGTGTTGGCCCATACCACTTTTTCGATGTGCTATGTCTCGGTTGTGGTGTCTTCGCGGCTGGTCACCTTTGACCGTTCACTGGAAGAGGCCGCGCTGGATCTGGGATGTTCCCCGGCGCAAGCGTTCCGATTGGTGACCCTGCCGATCATTGCCCCGGCGGTGATTTCCGGCTGGTTGCTGGCCTTTACCCTGTCGCTGGATGATCTGGTGATCGCATCCTTTACCACCGGCCCCTCTGCAACCACCCTGCCAATCAAGATTTTCTCGGCAGTCAGGCTGGGGGTCAGCCCCGAAATCAACGCACTATCCACGATCATGATTGCCATTGTCACATTTGGAGTGATCACCACATCTCTGGTCACCAAACATCAAATGGTCCGGCAAAAACGCGAAGAGCAAGAAGCGGTGCGCAGCTGATGCGGCGCCTTTACTCGGACTATGCCTATGGTCCTGGTCCGCGCGACAATTGCTGGTGGGACCAGACCATTGCAGAACCCGATTGGCCGGTCCTGACCGGTACCATGGATGCCGATGTGGCAATAATCGGTGGCGGTTTTACAGGTATTTCCGCCGCTCTGCATCTGGCACAAGCTGGCGCCAGCGTTGTGGTACTGGAGGCCGAATCCCCTGGCTGGGGTGCCTCAGGTCGCAATGGCGGATTTTGCTGTTTGGGGGGATCAAAGCTGAGCAGCGCGGCGATGCAACGACGATTCGGCGATCAGGCCACCAAAACCTATGAGGCCTCAGAAGTCGCCGCAGTCTCTTTGGTGCGTGAATTGCTCGATAAATATGGCATCAACGCCGACAGCCATTCGCGCGGCGAAACCCAACTGGCGCATTCACCACGCGCCATGCAACGCCTCCGCGTCGAAGCCGAAGATATGGCCCGAAACGGCCAGAAGGTCGACCTGCTGGAAGCAGATCAGCTGGCAGAACAGGGGTTGAATGGTCCGTTCCACGGGGGTTTGACCACGCCGGTCGGCTTTGGCCTGAACCCTCGCAAGTATTTATTCGGCTTGTGCCGTTCAGCGCAGACAGCGGGCGCCCAACTGTTTCAACGCAGTGGCGCCGGCCGCATATCGCAGCGCGACGGAAAACATGTGATTGCCACTCCCAACGGGATATTGCGTGTCAGCCAGGTGATCATCGCAACCAATGGGTATTCGTCCGAAGACCTGCCATCCTGGCTGGCGGGCCGCTATTTGCCAACCCAGTCCACCGTCATGGTGACGCGGGTTCTCAGCGAAGATGAGCTGCAAAAGCAAGGCTGGTTCAGCGATCAGATGGCCTATGACAGCCGAAACCTGCTGCATTATTTTCGCCTGATGCCCGACCGCCGGTTCCTGTTTGGCATGCGTGGCGGACTTTTGTCCTCGGCCCGGTCTGAACAAGCGATCCGCCACAAACTGCGGCGCGATTTTGACCATATGTTCGCCGCATGGAAGGACGTCGAAACAACCCATTGCTGGTCCGGCATGGTCTGCCTGGCACGCAATCTGGTGCCTTTTGTCGGCCCCGTACCAGAGGTAAAAGGCATGTTCGCAGGCCTGTGCTACCACGGAAACGGCGTTGCAATGGGAACCTATGCCGGGCGTTTGTTAAGCGATCTGGTGCTGGGCCAGACATCCGACCTGCCCTATTCCCCGGCGATCCAGTCGATGCCGCGCTTTCCGCTTGGCCGCTTTCGGCGTTTGCTGATGCCGCCGGCCTATGCCGCGCTTGGGATGATGGACTGAAGAGCCTCCAGTTCCAGCACCATCGCATCGTGATCGCGGTGACGGCCCTGGTTGCCCTGGCCTGACCTCCACAGGCAATAGGCTGCCATGCGCCAATGAAACCAGGGTTTCAATGCCAGCAATCGCGCCACCACCCTTCGATCCGGATAAGCGCCCAGAAAAGCGTCTTCCTCAAGACGCGTCAGCGGAGTCCCCCGGTACAGCAATTGCATCGCTGGAGACAGAAAAAGCGCCAGATCCTCAGCCGGGTCCCCTTGCTGTGGGCATTGCCAGTCAATCAGCGTCAGGGTGCCGGCATGGTCCACCAGATTACCGGGAACCGGGTCGCCGTGGATCACCACCGGATTTTCACAAGCGGCGACCTGCCCCGAGGGTGCCAGCCCGCGCAGCGGATTTGAACTGTGACATCGCGCCAGTATCGCCAATGTTTGTTCAGTTAGCTCGGCGCTGCCATTGCGTCCCTTCGGCAAGCGAAAAAAGCCAGGCTGATCGTGCAAACGCCCCAGCAGCTGCGCCACAAGGGCCGTGTCTTGCTGCCAAACAGTGCCTTCAATATGATTGTATGCCAACCACTTGCAGCCATTGAACTGGCCTGCGGCCAGAAATTCAGGCGCCAGCCCAGTTCCGGCCAATGCCTTTAGGCTGGCCCCCTCCCGCAAGGCATCATTGGCAAATAATGGGTTCTCGCCCGGCCGCTGATAAAGCTTAATAACCACAGAGCCGGCGCGCCAGACCAGGTTCGATCGCCCACCGGCCAATCGTTCGGGGTTTTCCACGGCCAATCCCCGCACCGCGATATGGGCAAACAGATCGGCCTCAAATTCAAAAGTCATGGGCCACAGGATCGTCTCCGTTCAACAGCCCCTCGATCAACGAGGGGCAACAATTCACGGAACGCGCCGAATTCTATCCTATGTGCCTGAATCACGTAGTGCGGTCACCGATGAGGCCAAAATCGCCGACCCACCTTCAAGAATCAAGACCACATCAGTGCCCTGCATCTGGGTTTCAGACACATTGGCATAGACTTCGGCCATTTCGGACAATAACACTTCGTTATTTGCGATACTTTCGACCACAAAAGTATAGTTTCCGCTGGCAAAAGCCGTGCCCGCATCATCCAGGCCGGCCCATTCATAGGCGTCCGCAGAAACCGGCAAGGTGATGCGCTGCACCTCTGTCCCATCAGAATCACTGACCACCAGTTGAACAGTGTCCGAGGCGGCCGCTGGATTTGGCGCAATCGTAATCGGGCTTGATCCATCAAAATATGCTGGCGCGGCAGCCCGCGCCTCCATGCCAACCCAGCCCGACATCGCAGCCATGTTCGCCAAACCAATTTGTTGGGCAATTGACTGCAAAATGTCGTTGTTTTGAGTTTGCTTTTCAACCATCGAAAACTGTGCCAGCTGCGATGCGTATTCCGACGAATCCATCGGCTCCAGCGGATCTTGATACTTCGCCTGTGCGGTCAGCATTATGAGAAATGTTTCATAATCAGATTTTTGAGTGGCAGTTGTGGTTGCTGCGCTTGTCGTGGTTGCCACTGCAGTGGCTGTACTAACGGCTGTGGTCATCGACTTAAATCCTCATATCCAGCCCGGATTCTCCCAGGCGAAGGTTCTGTTTTTCAGGTTGCTGCATATTTTCGGCAATTGGGCCGCCGTCACGTGATCCGGATGATCCGTTTTCAAGTGACTCTCCCTGCTCGCTCTCCTCGCCGGACAGGCCCTCGCCGCTGAACTCAAAGGAGATGTCTTCGAATCCCATGCGGCGGAACTCTTCAGACAGCTCATTGATGTGGCGGCGCATCAGATCGCCGGTTTCAGGACGTTCTGTGGTGATCATGACAACGACCGAAGTTTCAGTGGTGCTCACCCGCATTCTCACCCGGCCCAGCTCCTCAGGGCTGAGCGCGATATCAATGTTGCGTTCTCCCTTGATTGCCAGCGCCTCGGCCAGTTGCACCGCCACCAAACGCGGGGTTTCAGGCCGGTACGTGGTCCCAGGGCTCATCACCGCTTCGGTCAGCAATTGTGACAGACCGGCGGGCTCGGATCCCATCGGGTCCAATATCAGGCTGGCGCCCAAAGTATCTGCCAGGGACTCTGCACCCGTGACAGCAATCTGCCCTGCAGCGGCAGTTTGCGATGCCGAATTCACCGGAACCGGCGGTTGCGGCGTTGGGGCCGCTACCTGGTGATTCGGTTGCCGGTTGGTGCTGGTCTGCACCTCATCGGATGCAACTGCCGCGACCCATGTTGCCTGCTCCTCTTGCGAGGATGTCATCAAAGGCTGCACCCCACCGGCGAGACCCGCGGCCTTTCCCTGATCTGCCGCCATCGCCACAATGCCTTGCGGATTTGACCTGATGCCGGGTTGCGAAACCTGTGCCCGGGGCTGATCGGCTTTCCTTATTACCTGCTGCGTCGCCTGCAACACAGGTGCACTCTGTCCGGCGCCAGCTGCGGCTCCCACAGCCGCGCCCTTCTGCCCAGCATCCGCCGTCCCCTTTGCGATGAGAGGGTGTTCTGGTGGCACTGAATCCGGAATTTGACCCGGAACTTGCGTTGCTTGACGGTCCGCCCCAGCGCCAGGTTGCGCTGCTATCATGCGCAATTCGGCAATACTGCGATGCGTCGGCTGTTCGCCCCCCTTATTCAGGACAGGTTGCCCTGACTGGGCCTCAGCAGAACCAGGCTCTGGCTGTGACGCCACCACATTTGCAGTCACATTGATGGCAGAATCATTCGCCACGTCGCCATTTACGCCCCCCCCTTGGGAGAATGTGACGGCATCAGATCGGGTTTGCTGCCTGGCCAAAACTTCAGCACCGGCGGCCTCCAATGCCACCGCATCCTCATGGCCACTGGCGGCGCGATCCTGATCCATTTCCGGTCCACTTGGATCGGCAACATCTATAGATACCGTTGCCTGTGTGTCATCTGTGGCCTCGGGCTTGTCCGGTTGAACTGGATCACGGACAGCGCCCTGATGCGCATCAGAGGCGGAATAGTAACTCTGAAAAGTCGCGCCTTTGCTGCCCGACTCGGTCGAAACAGGCTTTGGCATGCTCGAACTTTTGACCACGCCAAAAGCCGATTCTGAATGAATATTTTTTATCATTTTGTTCCGGACATTCTATCTCGTCACCTCCTTAGTACAGACAACCGGTTACGGTAATTTTAACCGGTTATGGCGCAGTCTCATAAAAATCGAAGCAATTCGAAATTATTCATCTGGAGAATCCAATGACCGACCTGACGCCATCAATGCCGCTCTCCATGCCCAGATCGCATCAGGTATCCGCCAGTCAGCAAGACCCGCTACGCAAGGCTGCAATGCAGTTGGAGGCAACGTTTCTTGCGGAAATGTTGAAATCCGCCGGCTTGGGCGAAAGCCGTGAAACTTTTGGCGGTGGCTCCGGTGAAGACCAGTTTTCCACATTTCTAATCCGCGCACAGGCGGAACAGATGGCCAAGGCAGGTGGAATCGGCCTGGCCGAATCACTGTACCACTCTTTGAAGGAGTCTCAAAAATGACCAACCTGAACCCACAAGCCCTGATCGACGATCTCGATTCTATCCTCGACCAAGAGCGCCAGGCCCTGGTCAAAGGTGATCTGACCAAGTTGGGCGGATTGATGACCAGGAAAGAATCGCTGATCAGTGATCTGAACGCCGTTACAGACCTGGAACGCGAGGCGCTGTCCCAGGTTCAAGACAAGGTATCGCGCAACCAAGTGCTGCTGGACAGCGCTATGGAGGGCATCCGTGCGGTATCGGCCCGCATGGCCGAACTGCGCCGGGTTCGCAAAGGCCTGGACGTATATGATCAATCCGGGCGCAAGACACGTTTCAACACACGCGGAAGCATGAGCCTGGAGAAACGCGCATGATCTTCGCAATTTTGAGAAAATTCTAAATATGTGAATTTTGGAATTAGCATTCCTTTAGCACCTGTTGGGGCAATGTCACCTTGCATCTCAAATACGAGGTGGCGCGAACGCCTAACGGCCAAACGCACTAGTCAGAACGACGTCAAAAATGCCCCGATTGGGGCAGCATTAGATGGGGCCAAAGCGCCTCACAGTTAAAGGATATATGCTATGACCAGCATTCTGACAAACAACGGCGCAATGGTTGCCCTGCAGACTCTGCAATCCGTGAACAACAGCCTGACCGATGCGCAAAACGAGATTTCAACCGGGAAACGTGTTGGGTCGGCCAGTGACAACGCTGCTGTTTGGGCCATTTCCAAAACCATGGAATCTGACATTGCAGGCTTCAACGCGATTTCGGAAAGCCTGGCCATTGGCGAAGCGACCGTCGCCGTGGCCTCTGCCGGTGCCGAACAGATCGTGGATAAACTGATCGAAATCAAAGAGCTGATTGTTTCCGCTCAGTCCGAGAATGTCGATCACACCAAAATCCAGCTCGACATCGACAAGAAATCCGACCAGGTTGCTGCAATTATGGCTGCGGCTCAGTTCAATGGCGTCAATCTGCTGCTGGACACCGTTGACGGCACCGAAACCAAGCTGGGTGTTCTTGCCTCGCTTGACCGGGTTGGCCCAACCGGAACACCAGTGGGAACTAAGATTGAGATTGATGCTCTTGATTTCACGAACACTTTGGATCTGAGCACCATGCAGACAATCGGAGACTCTACCGACGCGGTCCAAGCCTTGATTGACATCGAGGTCTTCCTCGCATTGGCCATTACCGGTGCGGCGCAACTTGGGTCCGACAGCGCCCGCCTGAAGGACCAGGGCGAATTTGTCTCCAAGCTGACCGATTCCATGAAAATGGGTGTCAGCTCGATGACCGATACCGACATGGAAGAAGCCTCGGCCCGATTGAAAGCCCTGCAAACCCAGCAGCAACTGGCGGTGCAATCGCTGTCGATTGCCAATAGCGCGCCAGAAACACTGATGACACTGTTCCGCTAAGACCTCTGAGCCGGGGCGTCACCGCGCCCCGGCTTGCCATCTCAG
>JABSSD010000026.1 GCA_013214575.1 Paracoccaceae bacterium
CTGAGATGGCAAGCCGGGGCGCGGTGACGCCCCGGCTCAGAGGTCTTAGCGGAACAGTGTCATCAGTGTTTCTGGCGCGCTATTGGCAATCGACAGCGATTGCACCGCCAGTTGCTGCTGGGTTTGCAGGGCTTTCAATCGCGCCGAGGCTTCTTCCATGTCGGTATCGGTCATCGAGCTGACACCCATTCTCATGGAATCGGTCAGCTTGGAGACAAAGTCGCCCTGGTCCTTCAGGCGGGCGCTGTCGGAGCCCAGTGAGGCGGCGCCGTCGATGGCCAATGCGAGGAAGGCTTCGATCTCGATCAGTGCAGAGGCCGCTTCGGTGGAATCGGAAATTGTCTGCATGCCGCCAAGGGCAATGTCGGCTTCAAAATCAACAGTATCAATGAGAATTTTAGAGGCTGTGGGCGTTCCGGTTGCGCCGATACGGTCAAGCGAGGCCAGAACACCCAGCTGAGTGGTGGTATTGCCGTCGATGTCGGATGCCAGCAGGTTGGCGCCGTTGAACTGGGCCGCAGAAATAATCCCAGCAATCTGAGCGGATTTCTTGTCGATGTCGTTCTGGATCTTGCCGTGATCGACGTTCTCGGACTGAGCGGAAACAATCAGCTCTTTGATTTCGATCAGTGTAGCCACGATCTGTTCGGCGCCGGCAGAGGCCACGGCGACAGTCGCTTCGCCAACGGCCAGGCTTTCCGAGATCGCGTTGAAGCCTGCAATGTCAGATTCCATGGTTTTGGAAATGGCCCAGACGGCGGCGTTGTCTTTGGCGGCCCCAACCCGTTTCCCGGTCGAAATCTCGTTTTGCGCATCGGTCAGGTTGTTGTTCACGGATTGCAGAGTTTGCAGGGCAACCATTGCGCCACTGTTGGTCAAAATGCTGGTCATATTCTGTTCCTTGATCTGCCAGGATTTTACCCAGCGTATTCGGCCCTGACGGGCATGGCTTCTCATGTCGTTTCTGACAGGTGTGGTCGGCCGGAGGCAGTCGTGCTGACCCGGTCCGATATGCAGGCAAACATTGGCGCAACAGGTGCTAAAGGAGTGCTAATGGCAGAAATTGCATAGGTAGAATTTTCTCTAAATTGGTGATATTTGGCGGACCTGGGCAATCAGCCTGTCCGGCTCGTTGCAGGCCTAGTTAAGGCAGGGTGCAGGGCCCCCTTGGGGCGCGTGGTGACTGAAAATCCATGCAATAATGGACAAGGACCCCATTGAACGAACGCCGACGGCGGCAGAATCAAAGCCTGACGGCGCCTGATCTGTCGCGGTTTCAGAGAACCTGGGGCGCCCGCAGGGACCTGCAGATGCCATTCGGATCGCTTCTGTCCGGCACAGCGGTATATCTGGAAGAATTGGCGGCTTTCGGAGATCATCCCCGGCGAGAGTAAGTGCTTATTTTCAGCGACTTGTTCGGGGAAGTGCATTTTTTTTCCGGAAAGCTGCGAAAAAGCCGAAACACCGCTTGACGATGCCCGAGCGCTGGGAATATTACAGCCCAACATTCAGCAGCGATGTTGGATGGATAGCAAGCGGTTGTAGCTCAGTTGGTTAGAGTGCCGGCCTGTCACGCCGGAGGTCGCGGGTTCGAGCCCCGTCAACCGCGCCACTGCTGTCTTACCCGCCTTGGGGAAATCAAGGTCCGCCCCGGAGGGGACTGGGTCGCAAGATCCGGTGAGAAGAAAATGCGCGGTTGTAGCTCAGCTGGTTAGAGTGCCGGCCTGTCACGCCGGAGGTCGCGGGTTCGAGCCCCGTCAACCGCGCCACTTTCCCCAAATTCATAGCAGTGTGACTCGCCTTGATGTCTCTGGGGATGTCTCCAGGGCCCTGGCGCCACATTGACACCACAGTGACGTCTGCCGAAGTGACGTCAGCCACAAGTGACTTCGATTGAAGGCGGGATGCAGCCGCAGCGGGCCGCAGGCACGCTGCCAAGCCCAACGGGGCCGATCCTCAAGGATTGAGGCCCGGGCGGGAGCCCATCGTCTGTGCAGCCTGTCGCGGTCAGGCTGCAGGGGTGTCCTGGCTGAAGCTGTTCAACCAGCCATCTGCGCGACGCTGCCACAGGGATGTGATATACATCACCTCTTGGTGTGGGCGCCCGGTTCGCTGATACTGCGCCCGGTAACTCAACAGGACGGAGTCCGGAGAAATCACCCGCAATTGTGTGTGATCAAGCGAAAATACCTGCATCACCGGGCCGTCGGTCAATTGACCACAATGCTCCGCCTTGGTGGCAAAGCCTGACGGGTATACGCCGAGGAAATCAGCCGTAAGCAGGCTTGCGTCAGCCTCGGGATCCCCCGCCACCAGCGCCCGCCAGACCTGAGTTTCCAGCGCCAGAATTTCGTCGAGTAACATGCTGTCTGAGTGTGATTTTTCTGTCATGAAGTTTGAATAGCCCCGAGTTTCCGAAACGCCTTGCAGCTTCCGCGCCTGCTGTCTTTCCAAGTCTGCTGGCGACAGCATCCCGTTGCTAGCGTGTTTGCGCCTCAAATTATAGAACATCTCGATGTTGTCGAAGATATCGTGCCTTGCGGGTTCTCTGGTTTTGTATGTCCTGCTCTGCATTGATCCCGTTGGCCGAGTTCCGGCACGGGCGAGATCCAAATCGTTGCCAACTTGCTTGTGGTGATTGGTGCTGCTGTCCATCGTGAAGTGGTTGAGAGCCGCCTTGATGTGTTGCGATCCAGTTTTCGGGACATCCTCACCAAACGGGATCCTAGTATTTTGAACAACTTGGATTACTAAATCCAACAAAGGAGGGGTTTCCCCTCACAAAATATCACTTCCCAAGTCCCGGCATTCGCCGAGGCTTTTCTTTGGTGTGTCCTCTCTCGTGTGGAACAGGAGCGATGACAGCAAAAAAACCATGTCGCCGTCTGCTGCGTCGAACACTAAAGGCCGAAGTGCAGGACATTGCAGCAGTTTGGTGAATGGCAGGACACAATCCTGAAACCTGAAGATGAGCCTAGAAACCGCGTCAGGCATGCACAACGGGTGCAAAAGCGGCAAAACATCGCCCCAAAATGGCTTGATCCGACTGCACATCAGTTTCAACTTGCGGCACATGACGTTCCACTTGGGGAATAACGAGTGATCCATGTGCGACATAATCGAGAACATCAATGAAAAC